>NZ_JABMCE010000084.1 GCF_013359865.1 Curtobacterium pusillum | reverse complement strand
GTCGCCGGGTCCTGGTCGCGGCCACCGCGGGGCTCGCGGTCGTCGCAGCCGTGCTCGGCGGGGTCGCGGTGGGGACCGGCGCGGACGCCCCGGTCTCGCCGTCCGTTCCGCCCGTCGCGTCGTCGGTGCCGCGGGCCGCGGAGCGCTACGCGATGTCGTCGGGCTCAGGCCTCACGGTCGACCTCGACGTCACCGGCACGGCGTGGGGGACCCGGTTCGACTGGGGCTGCGAGTACGGCGGCCGGGACTGGGGCACGGGCAGCGCCGTCCTGTACGACCTCGTGGTGGTGCGGAAGGACGGCACCGACGCGACCGTGGCGTCGTGGAGCGCCTCCGGCCGTCGGGCCGAGGGGCTCGCCGCAGCGACGGACGTGCCGCTCGCCTCGATCGCATCGGTCGAGGTCCGGCTGCACGGAGAGCGGCGGGCCCTGGCGTCGGTCGCGCTCTGACCGGCGGTGGCCGGACCGGGTGATCCGGTCAGTGGTCGTCGGCCTCGGCCGCGATCTCGGGGTCGGGGCCGATCGCCGCGTCGAGGCGAGCGCTGACGGACCGCAGCGCCTCGGCGTCGGTCCCCACGGGCCTCCAGAACAGGTGCTCGAGCGCGCCGGTGTGCGCACGGACACCGGCGAGCACCGCGCGACGGCCGTCCGGGGTCATCACCACCCAACTGCCGCGGCCGTCGGTCGGGCAGTCCGCGCGCTCGACCAGGCCGCGCGCGACCATGCGCGTCACCTGGTGGCTGACGCGCGACTTCTCCCACCCGATGCCCGACGCGATGTCGCGCACCCGCAGCCGGTGCTCCGGGTCACGGTGGAGTGCGATGAGGATCTCGAACTCCGGGATCGAGATCCCGGCCCCCTGCTGCACGGCCTGGTCGAGCGCCCGGTCGAGCCGCCGCCAGACGTCGTGGTACGCGTCCCACGTGGCCCAGTCATGGCCCGCGGCCCCCTCGTTCGACATGGCGCCAGCGTATCGACCTCCGGTCCGATCGCCGCCACGATCATCCGTCCGGATGACTCAGAGGACGCACTCGGCCCGCTCCGAGGTGCGGTCGGTGGTCCGGCATACGATCGGTGCATGCCGAGCGCCCGACTGCAGGACTGCACCGACGACGCCGTCGCACTCGTGCGGCGGTGGCTGGCGGCGTCCGCCGGGGCGAAGCCGGACGCTGGTGCCGCCCGGTTGGCCGACGTCCTCCGCGACGAGCACGGTCTCGACTTCACGCGCGGGTTCGTGGACAAGGTCATCCGCCCCGAGGACCCACGCGTCGCGGCGCAGAACCTCGAGAAGGTCAGCCACGACGTCCCCGAGTTCCTCGCCTGGTACCTCCGCGGCGCGGTGACGCTCGGCGGCGGTTTCGCCACCATGGCGCCGTGGGCGGTCGTCCCCACCGCGCGCCGGATCCTGCGCCGGATGACCGGTCACCTCGTCATCGACGCCACCCCGGCGAAGCTCGGGCCGGCGCTGGCGAAGGTCGGCGGTCCGGGCACCCGGCTGAACGTGAACCTGCTCGGCGAGGCGGTGCTCGGCAGCGCGGAGAGCGATCGGCGACTGCAGGGGACCATGGACCTGCTCGCGCGGGACGACGTGGACTACGTGTCGATCAAGGTGAGCTCGGTCGTCCCGCAGATGTCGATGTGGGCGTTCGACCAGACCGTCGAGCGGGTGGTGGACCGACTCGTGCCGCTGTACCGGCTCGCTGCGTCCGCGGGCACCGGTGGCCGGGCGAAGTTCATCAACCTCGACATGGAGGAGTACCGCGACCTCGACGTCTCCCTCGCCGTCTTCCGGGCCCTCCTCGACCGCGACGAGTTCCTCGGGCTCGAAGCCGGCATCGTCCTGCAGGCCTACCTGCCCGACGCCGCCGGCGCGTTGGACGATCTCACGGACTGGGCGACGCAGCGGCGGGCCCGTGGCGGCGCGCCGATCAAGGTCCGACTCGTCAAGGGTGCGAACCTCGCGATGGAGCGGGTCGACGCGATCCTGCACGAGTGGCCGCTCGCCACCTGGGACTCCAAGCGCGAGACCGACACCGCGTACCTCCGGATGCTCGACAGCGCTCTCACGCCGGAGCGGATCGACGCGGTGCGGATCGGGGTCGCGGGCCACAACCTGTTCGACCTCGCGACCGCATGGACCCTGGCCCGGCGCCGCGGGGTCACCGACGGGGTCGACGTCGAGATGCTGCTCGGCATGGCCTCCACGCACGCCGACGCCGTCCGTGCCGACGTCGGGCAGGTCCTCCTCTACACGCCCGTCGTGCAGCCCGACCAGTTCGACTCCGCCATCGCGTACCTCGCCCGACGCCTGCAGGAGAGCGCCAGCCCCGAGAACTTCATCGCGAGCGCGGCCGACATCGACCACGACGAGAGCGTGTTCGAGCGGGAGCGCGGGCGGTGGCTCGCCTCGATCGACGCGCTCGACGACCCCGTGCCCCCGACGCACCGGACGCAGGACCGCCGGCGACCGACCGGGGAGCCCGCGCACCGGGACGGCTTCGAGAACGTCCCCGACACCGACCCCGCGATCGCCGCGAACCGCTCGTGGGCGCTGGACGTCCTCCGCCGGGTGCCACGCTCGCAGCTCGGTGCGCAGACGATCCGGGGGGCGAAGGTCTCCGACCGCTCGACGCTGGAACGCATCGTCGCCCGCACCGCTCAGGCCGGCGTGAACTGGGGGCGTCAGGACCCGTCCGACCGCGCCGAACTCCTCGACCTCATCGCCCACGAACTCGAGACCCGTCGCGCCGACCTCATCGAGGTGATGGCGGCGGAGACCGGCAAGACCCTGGGCGAGGCGGACACCGAGGTCAGCGAGGCGATCGACTCCGCGCACCACTACGCCGAGAGCGCCCGGCGTCTGGCCACGCTCGACGGCGACGGCGCCCGGTACGTGCCGCCGCGCCTGACCGTCGTGGTGCCGCCCTGGAACTTCCCCGTGGCGATCCCCGCCGGCGGCGTGCTGGCGGCGCTCGCGGCGGGCAGCGGGGTCGTCCTCAAGCCCGCTCCGGAGGCGAAGCGCTGCGGTGCACTGCTCGCCGACGTGCTCTGGGACGCCGGGGTCCCGCACTCCCTGCTCCAGCTCGTCGACCTCGACGAGAACGAGCTCGGCCGCGACCTCATCGCGCACCCGGCCGTCGACCGCATCATCCTCACCGGCTCGGCCGACACGGCCCGCTCCTTCCGCTGGTGGCGCGCCGGCCTGCCCCTGACGGCGGAGACGAGCGGCAAGAACGCGATCGTCGTCACGCCCAGCGCCGACCTGGACCTCGCCGTGCAGGACATCGTCCAGTCCGCGTTCGGGCACGCCGGCCAGAAGTGCTCTGCGGCGTCGCTGGTGATCCTGGTCGGGTCGGTGGGCGAGAGCGAACGGTTCCGCCGACAGCTCGTCGACGCGACCCGCACACTCCGGGTGGCCTGGCCGGACGACCCGACGGCGCAGATGGGTCCGGTGATCACCGAGCCGCAGGGCAAGCTCCGCGCCGGCCTGACCGAGCTCGGCCCGGGGGAGTCCTGGCTCGTGCAGCCGGTGCCGCTCGACGACTCCGGCCGACTGTGGTCCCCGGGCATCCGCGACGGCGTCCGTCCCGGGAGCGACTTCCACCAGACCGAGTACTTCGGTCCGGTGCTCGGCATCACGCGCGCCGAGACCCTCGACCAGGCGCTCGCGATCCAGAACGGCACCGACTACGGCCTGACCGCCGGCATCCACTCGCTCGACGCCGACGAGGTCGCCGACTGGATCGCCGGGGTCCAGGCCGGCAACCTGTACGTCAACCGGGGCATCACGGGCGCGATCGTCCGCCGCCAGCCGTTCGGTGGTTGGAAGCGCTCGGCCGTCGGTACCGGCACGAAGGCCGGTGGCCCGATGTACGTCGCGACGCTCGGTCGATGGGAACCGCTGCCCCGGACCGTCCACAAGAGCATCCAGTTGCACGGGTTGCCGCCGCGGGTGACCGCCGTGATCGAGGCCGCCCGCAGCGGGTTGTCCTTCGAGGAGTTCGACCAGGTCCGTGCCGGTGCGCTGAGCGACGTCCGCGCGCGGGAGGCCGAGTTCGGTGTCTCGCACGACCCTTCGGGACTCGTGGTCCAGCGGAACGTGCTGCGCTGGCGACCGCAGTCCGTGATCGTCCGCCAGGCCGAGGGTGCCTGGACGGGTGACCTCGTCCGCGTGCTCGTCGCCGCGACCGCTGCCCGCGCGCACCTCCTGCTGAGCAGCGCCCGGCCGCTGCCCGGACCCCTCACGCAGCTGCTGGCGTCCAGCCGTTCGCCGCTCCACGTCGTCGACCACCTGGTCGAGTCGGACGAGGAGTTCCTCCGCCGTGCGGCCTCCGGGGACGTGTTCCGGCAGGAGTGGTCCTCCGGCGACGACGAACCGCAGGACGCGCTCGAGGAAGTGCTGTCGCAGGGGCAGGACCGTCCGGCGCACACGGCGTTCGGTGGCCCGGGTGCCCGGATCCGCCTGATCGGGGGCGATCCCCTCGCGCTCGAGGAAGCGCTCGGTGCGAGCGTCGACGTCGCCATCCACGACGGCCCCGTGGTCGAGGCCGGGATCATCGAGATGCTGCCCTTCCTGCGGGAACAGTCGGTGTCGATCACGGCGCACCGCTTCGGCGACCTCGACCCGGACTTCTCGGAACTGCATGTCTGACGCCCGCGACGAGCGCACACTCCGCGCCGACGGTCTGTACAACGGACGTGACCTCGGTGGCCTGCGGCTCCGGAACGGCTCGACGACCCCGACCGGTCGGGTGTTCCGTTCGGAGGGCGTGGACCGCCTGACGGCCGCGGGATGGGACGCGCTGCACGACGCGGGCATCCGCACGGTCGTCGACCTGCGCGCTCCGTCCGAGACCGCGAGGGACACCGGGGTCCGTCCGGAGTGGCTCACGACCGTCGTGGTCGACCACGACGGTCTCGACGTGGCGCCGTCCTTCTGGGAGGCGTACTGGGAGACCGGTCTCGTCGGCACCCCGCTCTACTACGGCCCACACCTCGCCGAGTTGCCCGAACGCACCGGCGAAGCGCTCCGGGCGATCGCCCGCGCCGAACCCGGCGGTGTCCTGTTCCACTGCGCCGGCGGCCGGGACCGCACGGGCATCGTCGCCCTGGCGCTGCTCACGATCGCCGGGGTCGAACCCGAGGCGATCGTCGCCGACTACCTCGCCACGGTCGGCAACGCCCCGGCTCTGCTGGCGTCGATCGGCGTCCCGGCGAACGAGGACAGGATCGAGGCGCTGTGCGCGGAGCACGGCACCACGGTGGAGGACGCGTTCCGCGCGGTGGTCGACGGCTTGGACGTGGACCGGTTCGTCGAGCGATCGGGTCTCGACACCGCCGACCTGGAGGCGCTGCGCACGTTCCGCGCGGCCGTCGCCTGAGCAGCGCTTCGCCGGCCGTGCCCTTCTGCGGTCAGTCCTCGACGTCCCCGGCTTCCTCGTCCTCGACCCCCGTCTCGTCCATCCGGTCGCGCAGCTCGTCGGCCATGGCGCCGGCCCCTTCGCCACGGTGGTCCTCGTCGACCTGCTCGATGAGGCCGTGCAGCTTCTCGTGGTTCGTGGCGTCCGTGGCACCGTCCATGACGGGCTCGGTCTGTTCGTGATCGCTCATGACGCGGACGCTACCCGGCTGACGGTGGGTGTCAGTCCCGTGAGCCGGTCGAACGGTAGTGCAGCTCGACCGCTCCGCCGGCGAAGGGCGTCGTCCCCACCAGTTCGAACACCGGCGTCGGGGCGGCCACCGGCAGCAGGGGTGCGCCGGCCCCGAGCGCGACCGGCATCACCGTGACGCGGAGCTCGTCGAGCAGACCCGCCTGCTGGTACTGCGCCGCGAGCAGGCCGCCGCCGACGACCCACACGTCGCGCTCACCGGCGGCACGCTCGACGACCGCCTGGTGCTCCGCGACAGCACCGGAGACGAAGTGCACCTCGGCTCCGTCGGGCACAGGGAGCTCGCGCGACGTGAACACCCACGTCGGCAGGTCCGGGTACGCCCACGTGTCCTCGTGGGCGAGCAGCCACTCGTACGTGGTCGAGCCCATGACGATCGCGCCGACGCCGGCGAAGAACCGGTCGTAGTGCTCCTGGAACGGCTCGAACCCGAAGCGCAGCAGCCAGTCGAGGTCGTCACCGGGCGCCGCGACGAATCCGTCGAGGGAGGATGCGACGTAGTAGGTCGTGCTCATGCGCCGGACGGTACCGCCGACCCCCGACACTGCCCGCCGACCCGGGGGCGCGCCCCTGGACCGCCCGACGAGCATGATGGAGCCGTGGAGACCCGAGAGGAGGGCGCGGCGATGCCGACACCGCCGCCCGGCTGGATCCTGCAGACCCCGACCCGGCGGCGCGAGGTCTGGACGCTCCCGGCGCTCGCCTTCGCCCTGGCGGTGCTCTTCGTCGTCGCAGGCGTGCTGTTCGGCGGTCGGCTGGCACTCGTCGTCGGCGTCGCCGCGGGCGTGGTCGTCGCCGCCGGTGCGATCACGCTCCTGGTCACGGGGCGGTGGGCGTACGAGGAACAGACCCTCGCCGCGTCATGGCGGTTCCACGTCGCCCGGGTCGTGACGGGGGTGACGACCGCGGTCGTCGTCGCGCTCGCGAGCCTTGCGCTGGGAGCGTCGATCGGCGTCGCGACCGGAGCGCTCGGGGGCGTCCTGCAGATGTTCCGGTTCGCCCCGGGAGGTGCCGCGGCTGGACCGTCTCGTCGTCGCGTGGGCATCGGTCGTGGTGGCGTCGACGTGCCTGGTGCTCGTGGTCCTGGGGCTCACCGTGGCCGAGGTGCCGGGGCACCGGGCACCCGTCTGGGTCGGTGCCGGCGGTGTGCTCGTCGTGCTCTCGATCGTCGTGGCCCTCGTGCAGTTCCGCCGGGCGGCGCGGGCGCCGCGCGACTGAACCCGGTCCCGCCGCCACCGATGCGGGGACCGCTCAGCCGGGCTGCTCCTCGCTCCGACGGGCCGTGGCCAGGTGCGCCCGCACATGCAGGGGCGTCGGCTCCTCGTCCGGCGCCTGCGGGACCGCCTCGAGGGAGAACGACTCGACGACACCCGGCCCGAACAGCACGCAGACCGTCGAGCCGCCGAACTGGAAGTACCCGAGCTCGTCGCCCTTGCCGACCCGCGCCCCGGCCCCCAGCCCTTCGCCGATCACGCACGAGGACACGTCGGACATGCCGATGAACACGACCGCGACGAGCCCGATCGCCGGGTCGTCCGCGTCGATCACGAACACCGCCCGCGTCGCCACGTGCGCCAGGTACCCCTGGGACAGCGTCGGTTCCGCCGCGTCGCTGCCCTGCGCGTCGGCCTCGGAGAAGTACGTCCCCGGCTGGACCCAGGCGCGGACGATCCGTCCGGCCACCGGGCTGTGCCAGCGGTGGTAGTCGAGGGCGCTCAGGAACGCCTGCCACACGGTGCCGTCCACGAAGGCGTCGACGGACTCGTCGCCGGCGAGCAGCTCCTCGACCGAGTACGGCTCCGCCTTCGCCCAGAACTCGTCCCGTCGGTGCACCCGGCTCGCGATCCGGTACGGCGTCGCTTCGCAGGGGCTGACGATCACGGCCGTGTCGTCGGCGGACGCGACCGGACGCTCGCCGTCGCGGAAGTGCCGCGTGAAGAAGTCGTTCCAGGACGCGAAGCCCCAGTGCTCGTCGTCCGGGTCGTGCAGGAACTGGTCCATCCCCACGGCTCGGCGCGCGGCGTCGCTCCGCCACCCGGAGGGCGCGTCGGTGAGGACCGCGAGCGACTTCCCGCTCGACAGGAAGTGGCTCCACGCGTCGAGGACCCCGCGCAGCGCGTCGTTCACCCGAGGGTCCCGGTAGAACGCGAAGCCCGCCGGCGTCGCCTTCGTCCAGTCGAGCACGCCGTCGAGCGGCGTCATCACCATCTGGTCCTCGCTGTACTCGGGCGCGGTGGTGACGACCTCGTCGATCAGGACCAGCAGCTCGTCGAAGCTCTCGACGTGTCGCTCCTGGTACTCGCGGCCGGAGGGGACCTGCGCGACCATCTCGTTCGCGTGCATGCGCAGGACGGGGTCGCCGTCGACGAGGTCGCGGAAGGCGGCGACCGCCGGGTGCAGGACGCGGTCCGGGTCACGGTCGGCGATGCGTTCCCGTCGTCCCCGGAGCCAGGCCTCGAGCCCTTCCTGGTCGGCGGGGAGCCACCCGGCGCGGCGGCGGACGTCCTGCTGCGATGCTCGTGTCACTCCTCGGAGGCTACCCAGTCCCCGTCGGTGCGGTCCCAGCGGCAGCGCCGGCCACCGGCGCGTCGTCCCATCCCTGCTGCGGCGTGTCGCAGGTCCCGCGGAACACGTACTGCGACGGCCGCTTCCGCTCGCTCGAGGTCCAGTCGATCGCGGGACGCCGGCGCTCGGGCGGCAGGTACCCGATGCGGTACACGGCCATCAGCTCGAGCGACTCCGGCACCCGCAGCAGACCCTCGATCTCCTCCCATGCGCCAGGGGTCTCCATCGGGAACGACACGAACTGGATGCCGAGCCCGAGCTCCGTGGTGGCGAGCCAGATGTTCTCCATCGCGGCTCCCATGCTGAACACGGAGTAGAAGCCGGACAGCTCCTCCTTCCGGTACTCGTGCCGGTCGAGCATCACCCCGAGCAGCAGCGGCGATCCGGCCACGAGCTTCCGGTTCTCCTCGCCGAGCGTCTGCGGCACCCGCAGCGTGTTCATGAGGAGCTGCCCGCGCTTGGTGAACACCTGCTTCGTGAAGGGCTTGAGCGGTCTGGGGAGCTTGTCGAACAGCATCCCGTCGCGCCGCTGGTCCATCTCGGCCGGCGAGAACCGGAAGTACGGCTTGTACCGCTCGAAGAACGTCCCCTCGGCCATCGTCCGGGTCATCGACGAGCCGCTGATCTCGGCGACCCGTTCGATCGTCGGGCGCTCCTCGACCAGGACGAACCGCCACGGCTGGCTGTTGAGCTGCGACGGCGCCCGTCCGGCGAGCTCCATGAGCAGCCGCTGGTGCTCCTCGGAGACCGGGTCGGGCAGGAACGCCCCGTTGGTCGTGCGCCGCCGTCGGATCGCTTCGAAGAGCTCCACTGCTTCCCTCGTGTCTCGTCGTCGCGGTCAACGCCTCGCGAGCATCGCCCCCAGGTAGGACGGTGCGGCGGCGACCGCGACTCTCCAGTGTGCTCCGGACCGCGGGTTCGTGCGTGGAGCCACCGCCAACGGCACGAGCGCGGGCAGCAGGAACAGCGCGGACCGGTCCCGCGTCCACACGGGTGTGGACGCGGCGACGCCGGTGACCGCGGCGGTCACGACGAACAGGCCGTGGTGCACGACCCGGAGCTTCTTCGTGCGGATGAGGCGCACGGCCACGGCCGTGCCCCACAGGCAGTTCGCGAGGTACGCGGCGGACGCAGCGGTGACCAGGTGACGGGCCGTCACGGACCGTCCTGGAGGCACGCCGCGCCTCCAGGCTGTCGTCTTCCGTCCCATGCGTGGGACGTTACGCGGTCTCGCGACTGACGAGCTTGGAGAGCACGATCGCCGACCGGGTGTGGTCCACCTGGGGTGCCAGACGGACCCTGTCGAGCGCTTCCTCGAGTGCCGACAGGTCCTTCGAGCGCATGTGCACCACGGCGTCCGCGCTGCCGGTGACGGTGCCGGCGTCGATGACCTCGGGCACGGTGTCGAGCAGGGAGCGGAGTTCGTCGGGGGAGACCGTGCCGCGGCAGTAGAGCTCCACCCACGCCTCGGTGCCGCGGTCCTCGACGGCCGGGTCGACCTTGATCGTGAACCCCTGGATGACCCCGTCACCGACGAGCCGGTCGACGCGGCGCTTCACGGCGGAGGCCGAGAGTCCGACCACGGACCCGATGTCGCCGTAGCCGGCGCGGGCGTTCTCCCGGAGCTGGTCGAGGATGCGGTGGTCGAGCGAATCCATTGAACCCATGCTACGCGGACTTGTTG
Source organism: Curtobacterium pusillum (assembly GCF_013359865.1). Classification (GTDB taxonomy): domain Bacteria; phylum Actinomycetota; class Actinomycetes; order Actinomycetales; family Microbacteriaceae; genus Curtobacterium; species Curtobacterium pusillum. The sequence continues at coordinate 254,229 of NZ_JABMCE010000084.1, read as the reverse complement.
CACGGCCGGTGGCTTCCACGCACGAAACGTGCGTCACCCGAACGGGTGCCAGTCCTCGCCGTGATCACTCGGGCCGGGCCTCCAGGAGCGCGGCGACCTTCTCGGCGGTTTCCTTCGCGGAGCCGGGGTTCTGGCCGGTGACGAGGTTGCCGTCGACGACGGCGTGGGAGACGAACGGGAGCGTGGCCTTCTCGTACCGGGCCCCGCGGCTCTTCATCGCTTCCTCGGCGTTGTAGGGCACCAGCTTGTCGACGCGTGCGAGGACTTCTTCCTGCCAGGCGAATCCGGTGACGCGGCGGCCGGCGACGAGGAGGGACCCGTCGGAGAGGGTGGTGTTGAGGAGCCCGCAGTAGCCGTGGCAGACGGAGGAGACGATGCCGCCGCGTTCCCAGATCTCCCGGGTGATGCGTTGCAGGCCCTCGCTGTCGGGGAAGTCGTACATGACCGCGTGGCCGCCGGTGAAGGAGATGGCGTCGTACTCGGCGGAGTCGATCTGGTCCGGGCTGGCGGTGTGCTCCAGCAGTGCCATTCGGGCGGGGTCGGCGCGCCAGACCTTCGCGGTCCTGTCGTAGGTGGGGAACCGCAGCGACCGCGGTTCCAGCGGTGATGCGCCGCCCTGCGGGCTGACGATCGTCTGCTCGAAGCCGTGCCGTCGGAACACGTCCCAGGCATGGGTGAGTTCCGACAGCCACAGACCGGTGGGGTGGGACGGGTCGTCGTACTGGCCGACGTTGGTGACGACGTGGAGGATGCGCTTGGGCATGGTGTGGCTCCTGGGCTGGTGTCCGTCGTGCGGATGGGTGACTACTCGTGAGCCGGTGACGCCGCAGCGGCAGCACCGAGGCCGAAGATCGCGACCACCGATGCGCGTACCCGGTCGGTGACCTCGCTCAGGGGCTCGGGGCGGAGCTTGCCGTCCAGGTGGAGGAACGCCAGGCCGTGCGCCGTGCTCCACAGTGCGGTCGACAAGTCCGACACCGCGGTGCCGGGGAACAGGCGCTCGAGGACCCGGTGCAGCAGGTCGTGCAACTCCTCGGCGGCCTGCACGCGCTCACTGTCGGCGTCGTCGCACTCGTTGCCGAACATGAGGCGGAACACCGCCGGTCGGCGCAGCGCGAACTCGACGTAGGCCGTCCCGAGCGTGGCGATCACCTCGACGGGCGCGGACGAACCCGGCAGGGCGCCCAGTGCGTCGACGAGGTCGGAGCGGAGATCCTGGAAGCCCGCGACCGCCACGGCGGAATCGAGTGCTCGACGGTCCGGGAAATGGCGGTACGGCGCGGTGGCGGAGACGCCCGCACGCCGGGCGACCGCGCGCAGGGAGAACGTCTCGCCGGCCTCGAGGGTCTCGACGGCTGCGGCGAGGAGCGCTGCTCGAAGATCTCCGTGGTGGTACCGATCCGCTGATGTTGACACTGTCAACATGACCTCCTACCCTTGTGTGAGCAGTGTAAACATACCGAAGGGTGAGCGTCGAGCATGCAGACGGTACTGGGAGCGAACGGACAGATCGCGGTCGAGCTCGCGCGGGAGCTCGACCGGGAGTACGGGGCCGACGTGCGGCTCGTGAGCCGCAACCCGCGCAGGGTCAACGACTCCGACACTCTGGCGCGGGCCGATCTCCTCGATGCACGGCAGACCGCCGCCGCGGTCGACGGCAGCAGCATCGTCTACTTCACCGCGGGCCTGCCGGCGAACACGAAGCTCTGGGAGCAGCAGTTCCCCGCGATGCTGCAGAACGCCCTGGATGCTGCCCGGACCGCCGGTGCGAAGTTCGCGTACTTCGACAACACCTACATGTACCCGCAGGACGATCGTCTCCAGACCGAGCAGACCCCGTTCGAGCCGGTCGGCCCGAAGGGCAGGGTCCGAGCGGCGATGGCGTCCATGGTGCTCGACGAGATGGCACGGGGGGAGATCCCGGTCCTCATCGGTCGGGCGCCGGAGTTCTACGGACCCGGACGGACGCAGAGCATCACGAACACCCTGATCATCGACCGCCTCAAGGCCGGCAAGAAGCCCCGCGTACCGGTCCGGGACGACCGGCTCCGCACGCTGATCTGGACCCCGGACGCCAGCCGAGCACTCGCAGTCCTCGGGAACACGCCGGACGCCTACGGGCAGACCTGGCACCTGCCCGTCGACGAGGACCGGCCGACCTACCGGGAGTTCGTCACCACGGCGAGCGAGACGTTCGGCCGCGACGGCGAGTACACCGTCACTCCCCGCTGGGCGCTGACCGCGGCTGGTGTCGTCTCCGCACAGGTGCGCGAGCTCCGGGAGCTGCTCCCGCGCTACGCGCACGACAACCGGTTCGACTCCTCCGCGTTCCGGACGCGGTTCCCCGAGTTCGACGTGACCACCTACCGCGCGGGACTCGACGCCATCCGCAGGGAAGCCACCACCTGAAAGCACGAAGTCTGTGCGAGGATCGTCGTGGCGTCGACCTGGTCCGCTGCGGCGAGTGAGCCTGCATCTCGCCGGAGCTCTTCCCCGTGGTGGTTCCTGGCAGGCTCGGGCCCCGGTCCCTCCAGGAGGACTGATGTCGAACACCGCACCCGATTCACTCACCGCGCCGGCCCGTACGGCCACGAAGCGCTCGATCCTCATGTGCAAGCCGACGCACTACACGGTCAGCTACCGGATCAACCCGTGGATGCACCCCGAGGACCCGACCGACACGTCGAAGGCAGTCCAGCAGTGGCAGTCGCTCGTCGACGTCTACGAGCAGCTCGGCTTCGACATCCAGTACATCGAGCCGGTCGAGGGCCTGCCGGACATGGTCTACGCGGCCAACGGCGGCTTCGTGCTCGACGGTGTCGCGTACGGCGCCAAGTTCCAGTACCCCGAACGCCAGCCCGAGGGTCCGGCGTACATGGACTGGTTCCGTTCCGCCGGCCTGACCGTCGCGGAGCCCGAGGAGACGAACGAGGGCGAGGGCGACTTCCTGCTGGTCGGCGACACGATCTTCGCGGGCACCGGCTTCCGTTCGGACAGCACCTCGCACGAGGAGCTCGCCAGGATCTATGGGCGCGAGGTCGTCACGCTCAAGCTGATCAACCCGAACTTCTACCACCTCGACACCGCGATCGCCGTGCTCGACCCCGAGCCCGCCGCTGACGGAACGAGCAACATCGCCTACCTCGAGAGCGCCTTCGACGAGCCCTCGCTGGCCATCCTGCGCGAGCGCTTCCCCGACGCGATCATCGCCACCGAGGAGGACGCCGCGATCCTCGGCCTGAACTCCTACTCCGACGGGTACAACGTCGTGATCGCCTCCCGCGCGACCACCTTCGCGGAGCAGCTCAAGGAGAAGGGCTACAACCCGATCGGTGTCGACCTGTCCGAGCTCCTGCTGGGCGGCGGCGGCGTGAAGTGCTGCACGCTCGACCTGCACCCGGTCGGCACCGGTACGTCCGTCGCACGGTCGCTCGGGGTCTCCTGATGTCGACGGCGCTGGGCACCAACACGGCCGCAGCGCTCGCCGTCGAGGAGCGCTCGCTCGCCCACAACTACAGCCCGCTGCCGGTCGTCATCGCGTCGGGCTCCGGGGCGACCGTCACCGACGTCGACGGTCGGACGTACCTGGACGGCCTCGCCGCGTACTCGGCGGTCAACTTCGGGCACGGCAACCCGCGGTTGCTCGCGGCGGCCCGGGCCCAGCTCGACCGGGTCACGCTGACCTCGCGGGCCTTCGTCAACGACCAGCTCGGGCCGTTCGCGGCCGGGCTCGCCTCGCTCACGGGAACGGACATGGTCCTCCCGATGAACACCGGGGCCGAGGCCGTCGAGTCCGCGATCAAGGTGTCGCGCGCCTGGGGCTACCGGGTGAAGGGGGTCCCGGCGGGGCAGGCGACGATCATCGTCGCGTTCGGGAACTTCCACGGACGCACCACCACGATCGTGTCGTTCTCGGACGACCCGGCGGCGCACGACGACTTCGGGCCGTACACGCCCGGGTTCCGGACGGTGCCGTACGGCGACGCCGACGCCCTGCGCGAGGCGATGGACGAGACCGTCGTCGCCGTGCTGCTCGAGCCGATCCAGGGCGAGGGCGGTGTCGTCATCCCACCGGCGTCGTACCTGCCCGCCGTCCGTGACGTCTGCGACGAGTTCGGTGCGCTGTTCGTCGCCGATGAGATCCAGTCCGGACTCGGGCGGACCGGGCACACCCTGGCGGTCTCGCGGGTGGGTGTCCGCCCCGACCTCATCACGCTCGGCAAGGCGCTCGGCGGAGGGATCGTCCCGGTGTCGGCGGTCGTCGGCTCCCGCGAGGTCCTCGGGGTCCTGCGCCCCGGCGAGCACGGCTCCACGTTCGGGGGCAACCCGCTCGCGGCGGCCGTCGGTTCCGAGGTCGTGGCGATGCTCGGCGAGGGCACGTTCCAGCGGCGGGCGCTCGACGGCGAACCGCTGTTGCGCGGACTCCTCGACGACCTCGTCGGGCAGGGTGTCGTGGCGCACCGTGTCGCGGGTCTCTGGGCCGGGATCGACATCGACCCCGCGCTCGGCACCGGCAAGCAGATCTCGCAGGACCTGGCCGACCGCGGGGTGCTCGTGAAGGACACCCACGGGTCGACGATCCGGTTCGCGCCGCCGCTCGTCGTGACCGACGACGAGATCCGACTCGCGATCGGCGCCCTCGGCGACGTCCTGCACGCCCGCAGCGCCTGATCCGCAAAACACCGGTGTTCGCGCGTCGAACCCCCGCATCCCGCGGTGCGGAGCGCGAACACCGGTGTCTTGCACCCGGCGGGGTCCGGCTCCGCCCGGCGGGGCCCGGCGGCGCCCGGCCCGGCCCCGCCCGGCTCAGACCTGCCAGCGCTCCGCCAGCTCGTCCATCAGGGCGTCCAGGCGCTCGTCGACCACCTGCGCCTCCGGGTGTGACTCGTACCAGGCGATCACCTCCCGCACACCCTGCCGGTACGGTGTCCGCGCCCGGTACCAGGGCACGAGCGACCGCACCTTGCTGTTGTCGAACACCGAGCTGTTCGCCTTGTCGCCGAGCAGCGCGGCACCCCAGTCCGCATCGACGGCCGCGATCGCGTCCGCCGGGACGTGCACGATCTGCAGGTCCTCGACGCCGGCGGCCGCGGCGATCTCCTGCGCGATGGCGTTCCACGTCGGCGCCTCGTCGCTCGTGATCGTGAACGCCTCGCCGATTGCCTCGGCGCGGTCGAGCAGCCCGGTGAACCCGACCGCGAAGTCGCGGCTGTGCGTGATCGTCCAGAGCGAGGACCCGTCGCCGGTGATGATGATCGGCTTCCCCGCGCGCATCCGGCCAACCGCCGTCCACCCGCCGGTGAGCGGCAGCTTCGTCTCGTCGTAGGTGTGCGACGGCCGCACGATCGTCACCGGGAAGTCCTGCTCCCGGTACGCCGTCATCAGGAGTTCCTCGCAGGCGATCTTGTCGCGCGAGTACTGCCAGTACGGGTTCTTCAGCGGCGTCGACTCGGTGATCGGCAGATGCGTGGCCGGGGTCTGGTACGCCGAGGCCGACGAGATGAAGACGTACTGCCGGGTCCGCCCGGCGAAGAACTCGACGTCGGCCTGCACCTGGTCCGGTGTGAAGGCGATCCAGTTGACGACGACGTCGAACCGGCGGTCGCCGAGGACGTCCGCCAGTGCGCTGCGGTCCGAGACGTCGGCCTGGAGGCGCGTCACGCTCTCCGGGATCGGCCTGCCCCCGGTGGTGCCCCGGTTGAGCACCGTCACGTCGACCCCCTGTTCGACGGCTTCGCGGACGCAGGCGGCGCTGATGACCCCGCTGCCGCCGATGAACAGCACGCTCGGTCCCGACATGGATGCTCCTTCGCTCCCGGCGGCGCACCACTGCACCGCACTCCCTCGATCCTGCACCGCCGACCCCGCGTACCGTCACGACCGAGCCGCACCGACGCGGCAACGACAGGAGTGACACGCACATGGAGTACCGCTACCTCGGCAACTCGGGACTCAAGGTCTCCGAGATCACCTACGGCAACTGGCTCACCCACGCCTCCCAGGTCGAGAACGACGCCGCGATCGCCTGCGTGCGGGCAGCGCTCGACGTCGGCATCTCGACGTTCGACACCGCTGACGTCTACGCGAACACCGGTGCCGAGACGGTCCTCGGCGAAGCGCTGAAGGGGGAGCGGCGTCAGTCGCTCGAGATCGCCACGAAGGTGTTCGGGCCGACCGGACCGAAGGGCCACAACGACACCGGCTTGTCGCGCAAGCACATCCTCGAGTCGATCAACGGCTCGTTGGAACGCCTGCAGACCGACTACGTCGACCTCTACCAGGCGCACCGGTTCGACTACGAGACCCCGCTCGAGGAGACGATGACGGCGTTCGCCGACGTCGTCCGCCAGGGGAAGGCGCTCTACATCGGCGTCTCCGAGTGGACGGCGGAGCAGCTCCGCGCCGGTCACGCCCTCGCGGAGGACCTCGGCGTGCAGCTCATCTCGAACCAGCCGCAGTACTCCGCGCTCTGGCGAGTCATCGAGGGCGAGGTCGTCCCGACGTCCGAGGAGCTGGGCATCTCGCAGATCGTCTGGTCGCCGATCGCGCAGGGTGTCCTGACGGGGAAGTACCAGCCCGGTCAGCCGCTGCCCGAGGGCTCGCGCGCCACGGACGACAAGGGCGGCGCGAAGATGATCCAGCGGTTCATGAACGACGAGGTGCTGTCCGCCGTGCAGGACCTCAAGCCGATCGCGGAAGAACTGAACCTGTCGATGGCGCAGCTCGCGGTGGCGTGGGTCCTGCAGAACGAGAACGTGGCGTCCGCGATCATCGGCGCCTCGCGGCCGGAGCAGGTCCACGACAACGCCGGCGCTGCCGGGGTGTCGATCCCCGCGGAGCTCATGTCCCGCATCGACGACGCCCTCGGCTCGGTCGTGGAGCGCGATCCCGCGAAGACGAACGACAGCAGCCCGAAGACCCGCGAGGCCTGACCCCTCAGCAAGACACCGGTGTTCGTGCGTCGAACACGCGCATCCCGCGGTGCAGTGCACGAACACCGGTGTCTTGCGGGCCGACGGCGGGCGGCCGCCGGGCCCGCGGGACGGGCGGGCGGGACGCAAAAGAGCCCCTCACTCTCGTGAGGGGCTCTTCACCGTGGCTGGACACGGCATCGATCCGTGGACCTTTCGATTTTCAGTCGAACGCTCTACCAACTGAGCTATCCAGCCGTGGCGACCCTGACGGGACTTGAACCCGCGACCTCCGCCGTGACAGGGCGGCACGCTAACCAACTGCGCTACAGGGCCATGTTTTGTTGTGTGGTGTTGCTCTGCTTGCTCGCTCACTCACGCGGAGTGACCCCAACGGGATTCGAACCCGTGCTGCCGCCGTGAAAGGGCGGTGTCCTAGGCCACTAAACGATAGGGCCGCAAGCGGTGCTTCGCGCTACCGATGGACAAGCATACGGATGCCCTGCGGGTTTCACAAATCGAGCGCCGCCAGGGCGGTATCCCCGGCGTGTCGCGGGGCTGACGGGGGCACGCAGGTCTTCACTCACCGTGGGGCACCAGGCCCCGATTCGTGCTGTCGATGATCGGATGCGACCATCGTCGTCGGTCCCGTACCCCTCGTGCGAGGGGGTGTGCGGGGTCGACACCTGTTGTTACTGTTGCATTTGTTAACAGTGTTACGTGCGTGAGCCTTGCCGCGCTGTTACGAAATCGAGATACATGTCGACCTCACCATCGCTGTCACTCCGCCCCCGTCCCCGCCGCCGCTTGATCGCCGCCGCGGTCGCCGTCGCGCTCACCGTCGGCACCCTCGCGGCCCTCGCCCCGGCGACGTCGGCCAGCGCCGCGTCGTACCCGAGCTGGTCGGATGTCGAGAAGGCGAAGGCCTCGAAGTCGGCGCAGCAGGCCAAGGTCACGGAGATCAAGGCGCTCATCGCGGGCCTGACCACGAAGGCGAACGCGGCGAAGAAGTCCGCCGAGGCCGCGGGCACGGCGTACCAGACCGCGCAGACGAAGTACGACGACGCGACGCTCACCCAGCAGAAGCTGCAGTCGCAGGCGGACGACGCCGAGAAGACCGCTGCCGCATCCGAGGAGCAGGCCGGTCAGCTCGCGGCCCAGCTCGGCCGGGCGAGCGCGAACGACGTGACGACCGACATCCTCACGCACCCCTCGAAGTCCGGTGACCTGCTGTACGAGCTGGGCGCCATGTCGAAGCTCAGCGAGCAGGCCGACGGCATCTACTCGCAGGCGACGCAGGACCGGGGCATCGCCCAGGGACTCGCCGACAAGGCCGACCTCGCCAAGGACGCCCTCGGCAAGCTCGCCGATGCCGCGCAGCAGAAGATGCAGGCCGCCCAGAACGCGGCCGACGAGGCACAGTCGGCCGTCGACGCGCAGAGCGACAACCAGGCACGGCTCGAGGCGCAGCTCACGCTCCTCACGACGAGCGAGGCGAACGTCGAGGCGCGGTACAACAAGGGCGTGCAGGTCGAGAAGGCACGGCAGGCGGCCCTCGCGGCGGCGGCCGCCAAGGCCGCGGCGACGAGCCAGGGCGGTTCCGGCGGGGGTTCGCCGAACTCCTCCGGCTGGGTGCGCCCGTCCGGCGGGTACCAGACGAGCCCCTACGGCTACCGGCTCGACCCGTACACGAAGAACTACGCACTGCACGCCGGCGTGGACCTCGCTCCCGCCTGCTACGCCCCGATCTACGCCGCCCACTCCGGCACGGTGACGTTCGCGGCGAACGGCGGCGGCTACGGCAACGAGGTCGTGCTCGACAACGGCGGCGGGATCTCCACCGCCTACGGGCACATCGTCGACGGCGGCATCCTCGTGTCCGTCGGCCAGCACGTCAGCGCCGGGCAGCAGATCGCGAAGATCGGTTCGACCGGCTGGTCGACCGGGTGCCACCTCCACTTCGAGACCCGGATCAACGGCTCCGCCGTCGACCCGGTCCCCTTCATGGCAGCGCGGGGGATCTCGGTATGAGCACATGCGCCGCCGGGAGGCGTTGACCACGTCATGAAGCAGTCCGCTCGCACCCTCTCCTGCGGGATCGCGGTGATGGCCGTCCTCGGGATCGGTCTCTCCGTCGTGATCGCCGGCCCCGCACAGGCGGCACCGTCCGCCCCGAGCTGGGACGACGTGCGAGCGGCGAAGGCGGACACCGCCCAGGCGCAGTCGACCGTCGACGAGCTGAGCAGCCGGCTGCAGACCCTGCAGGACGCGGCCGACCGGGCACAGGTCACGGAGCTCCAGGCCGGGCAGACGTACGCCCTCGCGTCGTCGCAGCAGCAGGACGCGCAGGCCACGCTCGACGACCTCAGCGCGCAGGCGAAGCGGGCGAAGAGCAAGGCGGACGACTCCGCGCAGCAGGTCGCGGGGCTCGTGGTCGAGCTGTCGCGCACCGGCGGCGGGGACCTCTCGACGACGATGCTCATCGACGCCCAGGACTCGAAGGACCTGCTCTACCGCGTCGGCACGATGTCGCACCTGTCCGAGCGCTCGGCCACCGTGCTCGCCGAGGCCCAGGCGGACCAGAACACCGTCGACGCGATCGCCGCGCAGCAGTCCTCCGCGACGAAGGCCCTCGCGAAGGCCACCGAGGCCACGAAGCGGGCCCTCGACGACGCGAACGCCACCGCCGCGTCGGCGCAGGCCCGGGTCCAGAAGGAGCAGGACCAGCAGGACGAGGTCCTCCAGCAGCTCGCGTACCTCAAGGGCACGAGCGTCGCCACCGAGACCGCCTACTGGAACGCCCAGCAGGCGAAGCAGGCCGAGGCGGAGCTCGCCTCGAAGACCTCGACGACCGGCAGCGACGACGGCACCAGCGGGACGACGAGCCCGACGAAGTCGAGCTCCGGCGGAGGCGCGTCGACCACGCCGAGCAAGCCGAGCGCGAGCACGCCGGCGAAGTCGAGCACGCCCAGCACCGCGGCCAAGCCGAGCACGCCGAGCACTCCCGCGAAGGCGCTCACCCCGAGCACTCCGGCGAAGCCGAGCACGCCGGTCACCACCCCCACGACCCCGACCGCGCCGAGCACCCCCTCGAAGGCCGCCGGCGCCATCGCCTACGCCCGAGCCCAGATCGGCGAACCCTACGTCTTCGGCGGCGCCGGCCCGGACCAGTGGGACTGCTCCGGGCTCGTGATGATGGCGTACAGCTCGCAGGGCATCGCCACCGGCGGTCACAACGTGGTGTGGCAGTACAACCACTTCCAGTCCATCGGTCGTCTCGTCCCGCTCTCGCAGCGGCAGCCGGGCGACATCCTCTTCTACTCGTCGAACGGAACCGCCTCGGGTGGTTACCATGACTCGATCTACACCGGGAACGGGATGATGGTCGAGGCCGCCAAACCGGGTGTCGGTGTCGTCGAGCGCGCCGTCTGGACCCCGAGCCAGCTGCTGCCCTACGTCGCCCGCCCGAGCGGCTCCCTGTAGCCGGTGAGAACGACAACGGCGCCCGCCCTCCACCAGGAGAGCGGGCGCCGTTCGTCGTGCGGAAGCGTCAGTGCGAGCCGGGCACGTACGCGGCCTGACCGGCCTGCACGATCGCCTCGGCCTCGGCGGCGTCGCCCCAGCCCTCGGCCTTGACCCACTTGTTCGGCTCGAGGTCCTTGTAGCGCTCGAAGAAGTGCGCGATCTCGGACTTCGTCTGCTCGTCCACGTCCGAGATGTCCTGGATGTGCTGCCAGCGCGGGTCCTTCGCGGGGACCACGAGGACCTTCGCGTCGTTGCCCGCCTCGTCGCTCATCTTGAAGACGCCGACCGGGCGGACCTTGACGCCCACGCCGGGGAACGTCGGGTACTCGAGGAGCAGCAGCGCGTCCACGGGGTCGCCGTCGTCCGCGAGGGTCTTCTCGAAGAAGCCGTAGTCGGTCGGGTAGACGAACGACGTGAACAGCACGCGGTCGAGGTAGACGCGCCCGGTCTCGTGGTCCACCTCGTACTTGTTGCGGCTGCCCTTGGGGATCTCGACGACGACGTCGTACGCGGCCATGTTGCGCTCCTGGTCTCTTCGGTGAATCGGGCTGTCGGTGTATCCGAAAGCGCGGCTAACGTTACCGGGTGAACACTCCGCGTCCCCGGCTGGATCCAGCGGTCGCCGACACCAGGCGCGCGGTCCGGGTGCTGCTCTCGACGGCCCTCGACGAGGCGCTCGTGGGGACCGGCGACCTCGTGCTCGTCGCGCTGAGCGGCGGACCGGACTCGCTCGCGCTGGCCGCCGCCACCGCGTTCGAGGCGCCGAAGCAGGAACTGCGGGTCGGCGCGGTGATCGTGGACCACGCGCTCCAGGCGGGTTCCGAGGCGGTGGCGAGCCGCGCCTCCAGGCAGGCATCGGAGCTGGGACTCGCGCCGGTGACGATCCGTCGGGTCGCCGTCGGTTCAGCGGGTGGTCCCGAAGGGGCCGCACGGGAGGCGCGACACGCGTCCCTCGCCGAGGTCGCGTCCGAGACGGGGTCACCGCTCGTGCTGTTCGGGCACACGCTCGACGACCAGGCCGAGTCCGTCCTGCTGGGCCTCGCCCGCGGGAGCGGGCCGGACTCGCTCTCCGGGATGGCGCCGCTGACGCGTCGTGAGGCCGGTCCCGCGTACGGGCGGCCGCTGCTCGGCCTCCGGCGGCACACGACGAGGCAGGCGTGCGTCGCAGCGGGGCTCGCGCCGTGGGACGACCCGCAGAACGACGACCCGGCGTTCGCGCGCGTCCGGGTCCGCAACAGCCTCATGCCGGTGCTCGAGCGGGAGCTCGGCGCGGGGGTGCCCGAGGCGCTCGCGCGGACCGCCGACCAGTTGCGCGAGGACTCCGCCGCACTCGACCACTTCGCCGAGGAGATGGCCGAGGACCTCGCCGAGCACTCCGAGGCGGGCATCTCGCTGTCGGTCCGGGGGCTCGCGGCCAACCCGCCCGCGCTCCGACAGCGACTCGTCCGCCTCGCCGTGGAGAGCGAGTTCGGCGTGACACTGTCCCGTGTGCAGACGCTCGAGGTGTGCCGGCTCGTCACCGACTGGAGCGGACAGGGGCCGATCGACCTGCCCGGCGTGCGGGCGTCACGGTCGGGGGACCGGCTGGCGTTCAGCGCCGGTTAGTCTGTGGTGGTGGAACTCTCCGACGTCCAGGCAGACCTGTCCGAAGTGCTCTTCACCCCCGAGCAGATCGACGAGAAGCTCGCCGAGCTCGCCGCGGTGGTCGACGCCGACTACGCGGGGCGCGATCCGCTCCTCGTCGGCGTCCTCAAGGGGGCCGTCATGGTGATGGCCGACTTCTCGCGCCACCTCAAGATGCAGGCCCGCATGGACTGGATGGCGGTGTCGTCGTACGGCTCCGGCACGAAGTCGTCCGGCGTCGTCCGGATCCTCAAGGACCTCGACACCGACCTGCACGGGCGGGACGTGCTCATCGTCGAGGACATCATCGACTCCGGCCTGACGCTGTCGTGGCTCAGGCAGAACCTCGAGTCCCGCGGGGCCGCCAGCGTCGAGATCGTCGCGCTGCTGCGCAAGCCCGAGGCCGCCAAGGTCGAGGTCGACGTGAAGTACGTGGGCTTCGACATCCCCGACGAGTTCGTGGTCGGGTACGGCCTGGACTACGACGAGCGCTACCGCAACCTGCGCGGTGTCGGCGTGCTCGCTCCGCACGTCTACTCGTAGGACTCGCGACCAGTATCTGAAATACCCACCGGGCTACCGTTCGATCAACCGATCGAAAGGAGCTCCGATGGGAGCCTTCACCAAGTCCGTCCGCGTCTGCGGGATCGCTGTCCTCGGCTTCGGCCTGACGTTCGGGACCGCCGCGCTGGCAGCTCCGGCCGTCGCCTCCGAACCGTCCGCGGTGTCCCAGACGACGCGGTCCGGATCCGTCATCGAGGTCACCTCCGACCTCAGTCCGACCGAGGACACCGCGTTCGACCTCGCCGGTGTCGTGCACGGCGTGGACGTCGACGAGATCGTGATCGGCCTCGGACTCCCGGACCACGAGACGGCCACCGTCCCGGTCGCAGCGGACGGATCGTTCGCGTACACGTTCGAGGACGGCCTGGCCGCCGGTCGCCACACGATCGACCTCGCCGTCGAGGGTGCGGTCCAGGACGAGAGCCGGAGCCGGTCGGTGCTGCTCGAGGTGCGCGACGCGGACGGGATCGTCCCGCTGCCCGACGACCGGTTCACCCCGATCGAGGTGCGGTCGGAGGCGACCTACCAGCGCGGCGAGCGACTGACGGTCCAGGGAGTCGCGACCCCGGGTGCCGAGGTCACGATCACCGGGTGGAGCGCCGGTGTGTACGGCGAGAAGGTGCGCGCCGACGAGCGAGACGGCCGATGGTCGTGGACGTCGAGCAACACGATGTTCGACGCCACGCAGCTGTTCACATTCGCGCAGGAGCACGAGACCGGTTCGGACAGCGCGCCGATCGAGTTCGCCGCGGTCGCCGAGGAGGCGCTGACGCCGCTGGAAGTGGAGTCCGAGGCGACGTACGTTCGCGGCAAGCGCCTGACCGTGGAGGGTGTCGCGACCCCGGGCGCGGAGATCACCATCGCGGGGTGGGGCGCCGGCGTGTACGGCGAGAAGGTGACGGCGGATGAGCAGAGCGGCCGCTGGAGCTGGACGTCCAGCAACACCATGTACGACGCGACGCAGCTGTTCACGTTCTCGCAGGAGCACCGGCTCGGCTCGGCCAGCGAATCGATCGAGTTCCGCGCCGTGACCGACGCCGCGTTCTCGCCGTACACCGCGACGGCGTGAGCCGTGCGGGGCGGGCCGGCCGGATCGGCCCGCCCCGCGGACGACCGGCAGGTTCGTCGGAGTGAGTTCGCCCGCAGAGGACACCCATTCTCGCCACAGAATCGCGGCCGTATGCTGATCAGCACGCAACTTCGGCAGAGAAAGGTGTCGGGCGCTCTGCCCGGATCACATGGACTTCAAGCGCATCCTTCGCGGGCCGTACATCTACGTGCTGATCGCGATCGTGGGGATCTGGATCGGCTGGGCCGTGATCAGCCAGTCCGGCACGCAGCAGATCGACACGCAGAAGGGCCTCGAGCAGCTCTCCGACGGCAAGGTCTCCTCGGTGGTGATCAACTCCACCGAACAGCGGGTCGACCTCACCCTGAAGGACGGCAACGCGCACGAGCAGTTCTACTACTCGACGCCGCGCGGTGAAGAGGTCGTCAAGGCCGTCAACGATGCGAACCTGCCGAAGGGCTACAACGACACGGTCCAGCAGTCGAGCTGGTTCATGTCGCTGCTCGGCATCATCCTGCCGTTCCTCATCATCGGCGCCGTGTTCTGGTTCCTGCTGTCGAGCGCCCAGGGCGGCGGTTCGAAGGTCATGCAGTTCGGCAAGTCCCGGGCGAAGATGAACAACAAGGAGAACCCGCAGGTCTCCTTCGCCGACGTCGCCGGTGCGGACGAGGCGATCGAGGAGCTCCAGGAGATCAAGGAGTTCCTCAAGGAGCCGGCGAAGTTCCAGGCCGTCGGCGCGAAGATCCCGAAGGGCGTGCTGCTGTACGGTCCCCCCGGCACCGGCAAGACGCTGCTCGCCCGAGCCGTCGCCGGCGAGGCGGGTGTGCCGTTCTACTCGATCTCCGGTTCGGACTTCGTCGAGATGTTCGTCGGTGTCGGTGCCAGCCGCGTCCGTGACCTGTTCGAGCAGGCGAAGCAGAACTCGCCCGCGATCGTCTTCATCGACGAGATCGACGCCGTGGGTCGTCACCGCGGTGCCGGCATCGGTGGCGGCAACGACGAGCGCGAGCAGACGCTGAACCAGCTCCTCGTCGAGATGGACGGCTTCGACGGCAAGACGAACGTCATCCTCATCGCGGCGACGAACCGTCCCGACGTGCTCGACCCCGCGCTCCTGCGCCCGGGCCGGTTCGACCGTCAGATCGGTGTCGATGCCCCGAGCCTGCAGGGCCGCAAGCAGATCCTCGAGGTGCACGCGAAGGGCAAGCCGCTCGCCGCGAGCGTCGACCTCGAGCTCCTCGCCCGCAAGACGCCCGGGTTCACCGGTGCCGACCTCGCGAACGTCCTCAACGAGGCCGCGCTCCTGACGGCCCGTTCGAACGCGCAGCTCATCGACAACCGTGCCCTGGACGAGGCGGTCGACCGCGTCATGGCCGGTCCCCAGCGCCGTACCCGGATCATGTCCGACCAGGAGCGCCTCATCACGGCGTACCACGAGGGCGGGCACGCGCTGGCGGCTGCTGCGATGCGCCACACCGACCCGGTCACGAAGATCACGATCCTGCCGCGCGGCCGGGCCCTCGGCTACACGATGGTGCTCCCGCTGGAGGACAAGTACTCCGTCACCCGCAACGAGCTGCTCGACCAGCTCACCTACGCCATGGGCGGGCGCGTCGCAGAGGAGATCGTCTTCCACGACCCGACCACGGGTGCGTCGAACGACATCGAGAAGGCCACCGGCACCGCGCGGAAGATGGTCACCGAGTACGGCATGAGCCGTGCGGTGGGCTCCGTCAAGCTCGGCTCGGGTTCGAGCGAACCGTTCGTTGGACGCGACATGAGCGGCGGGAGCGGTCGCGACTACTCGGAGAACATCGCCGAGACGGTCGACGCCGAGACCCGCGCCCTGCTCGAAGCAGCCCACGACGAGGCCTACCAGGTGCTCAACGACAACCGCGACATCCTCGACCGCCTGGCCGGTGAGCTCCTCGAGAAGGAGACGCTCGACGCGCCGGAGCTCGTGGAGATCTTCAAGGACGTCCGCAAGCTGCCGGAGCGCCCGCAGTGGTTGTCGAGCGACAAGCGACCGGTGAGCAACCTGCCCGCGATCGAGGTGCCCGGCAAGGCCGCCTCCACCGCGTCCGAGCAGCCCGACCACGAGTCGTCGAAGCCCCGTCGCCGTCCCTTCGGCAACCCGGGTATCGCCCCCGCGTAGGCCGGCATGACCGACCTGCCGACGAGACGGTCGCGTCGGCTCGCCGAGGTGAGCCAGGCGCGGGCAGCAGCAGCCGAGCCGCCGACGGTCGCGATCGACCTCCGGGCACCAGCACCGGTGCCGGAGATCGTGACCGGCCGGCGGCGGGACCGCGACCGCGGAACGCCGGTCGACGATCGCACCCGGGTGATGGGCATCCTCAACGTCACGCCCGACTCGTTCAGCGACGGCGGCCTCCACCAGGCGTACGACGCCGCCGTGCAGCACGCGCGGGAGCTCGTCGCCGCGGGCGCGGACATCGTCGACATCGGCGGGGAGTCCACCCGCCCGGGAGCCGACCGCGTGCCGGTCGAGGTCGAGCAGCGGCGCGTCCTGCCGGTCGTGCAGCAGCTCGTCGGCGAGGGCGTCCCGGTCAGCGTCGACACCATGAACGCCGCCACCGCGGAACGCGCGGTGGAGCTCGGCGCCGCGATCGTGAACGACGTCTCGGGCGGCCTCGCCGACCCCGACATGGCCCGGGTCGTCAAGGACACGGGCGCCGGCTTCGTGGTGATGCACTGGCGCGGGCACAGCGACCGGATGTACCGGAACGCCGAGTACGTGCACGCCGTCGACGAGGTCCGGCGCGAGGTCGAGATGCGCGTCGCCGAACTCATCGTCCTGGGCGTGCGTCAGGAGCAGATCGTGATCGACCCCGGGCTCGGGTTCGCGAAGCAGGGCGTGCAGAACTGGGAGATCCTGGCCGGGTACGAGCGCTTCGCGTCCATCGGGCTGCCGGTGCTCGTCGCCGCATCACGTAAACGCTTCCTGGACGGGGTCGGCAGCGCTGCCGGTGCGCCGCCGAAGGACCGCGACCTCGCCACCGCCGCCATCAGCCTGCTCTCCGCCGAACGCGGGGCGTGGGGTGTACGCGTGCACGACCCGGCACCGACCCGTGCCGTGCTCGACGTCTGGGACGCCTGGAGGGCAGCTCGATCGTGAGGGACACCATCCGTCTGACCGGTGTCCGCGCGCGCGGCCACCACGGCGTCTTCGACCACGAGCGCGCCGAGGGCCAGGACTTCGTGGTCGACGTCGCGGTCGAGGTGGACGCCCGCGCCGCGTCCGGCAGTGACGACCTGGAGCACACCGTGCACTACGGCGTGCTCGCCGAGCAGGTCGTCGCCGAGATCGAACGCGACCCGGTGGACCTCATCGAGACCCTCGCCGAGCGCATCGCCGCCGCGGTGCTCACCCACCGTGCGGCCCTGGCGACCGAGGTCACCGTGCACAAGCCGCAGGCGCCCATCACCGTGCCGTTCGACGACGTCTCGATCACGATCCGGCGCACCCGCGGCGGCGTCCTGCCTGCGGACCGCGACGAGGAAGAAGAGTGAGCCGCGCCGTCATCGCCCTCGGCGCCAACCTCGGCGACCGCGGCAGCACCCTGCGCGCCGCCGCGGCCGCGATCGCAGCGCTGCCCGGGGTCCGTCCGGTGGCGTCCAGCCGCGAGGTCGAGTCGGTCGCCCTCACGCTCGACGGCCCGGACACGACGAAGCCGCGGTACCGCAACGCCGTCGTGGTCGTCGACACCGAGCTCGAACCGCAGGAGCTCCTGGACGCCCTGCACGGCATCGAGGACACGCACGGTCGCACGCGCGAGGTCCGCTGGGGCGACCGCACGCTCGACCTCGACCTGGTGGCGTACGACGACCTGACCATCGGCACGACGAGCCTCACCGTGCCGCACCCGCGCGCCGGGGAACGGACGTTCGTGCTCGCGCCGTGGGCCGACGCCGACCCGGACGCCGTGCTGCCGGGCGCCGGGCCCGTCGCCGAGCTGCTGGCCGCGCTCGGCGACGACACCGAGCGTGTCGACGAGCCGCGCCTCTTCGACGTGCCGGAGGCACTCCCGTGAAGCCGACCCGAGCCTCCACCCTCGTCAGCGTCGCTGTCGTGGCCGCCGTCGCCGGTTTCGCCCTCGACGCCGTGCTCGCCTCGCGCCAGGCGCCCACGCTGTTCCTCGCGACGCCGCTCGGCATCACCCTCGCCTTCATCGGCATCGCGGTCGTCCTGATGGCACGGCCCATCCGGCGCCACGCGCGTGACGGCACGGGACGCCAGCGCCCCGTCGACCCGCTCTACGCGACCCGCGTGGTCGTGCTGGCGAAGGCGTCGAGCATCTGCGGCGCGCTCTTCGGGGGCTTCGCGCTCGGGCTGGTCGTGTACCTCCTGACCCGCTCGGCCCTCCCTTCGCTAGGCTCGACCCTGCCGAACGTCGTGGCGGTCGGGGGTGGGCTCGTGCTGACGGTGTGCGCACTCGTCGCCGAACGGATGTGCGTGGTGCCTCCGGGCGACGATGACGACGACGACCTCCCCCGGGGCGGCACGACGCAGGCACACTGACCCAGGCGCACCCACCAGACTGCAGGAGGCCCGCGATGCCGCGCGAACGACTCGACGAGCCCGGCCTCGGCCTGACGGGCACCACCTGGACCCGGGTGTCGCCGAAGCTCGTCTGGACGGAGCTCATCACGACGATCGTCATCGGGGTCGTGGTGACTGCCGGCTGCGTCCTCATCGGCGTCGTCAGCGGCGGATTCGAGCGGCCGGCCGGCATCGTGTGGACCTTGATCGCGATCGTCGTGTTCGTCGTCGCGGTGATCACCGCGGCGCTGACGCCTCGCCGCGTCCGGGCGATCGGGTACGCCCTGCGCGACGACGACCTGGTGCTGCGACGGGGCCTGATGTGGCAGCGGTTCACGGCCGTGCCGTACGGCCGCATGCAGCTCGTCGACGTGAACCGCGGACCGCTCGACCGGGTGCTCGGCATGAGCGAGCTGAAGTTCGTGACGGCCGCCGCCTCGACCAACGTCCGGATCCCGGGCATCCCGTTCGCCGACGCCGACGAGTTGCGCGACCGGCTCGTCGAGCTCGCCGAGTCGCGCCGCGCCGGACTGTAGGGGCGCCGGATGACGTTCCGACCAGGGCCGCTGCCGCCCGCGCCGCCCTCCCGCGGCGACGCGGCCGCCGCTGCGCCGCTCACCGACGGCGAGTGGCACCGCATGCACCCGCTGACACCGCTGCTCAAGGGCGGCATCTTCCTCATCGTGATCCTCGGCTACGTGGTGAACAGCCTCCGGGACCAGGTCGTCGAGCTCTTCATCCCCGGGGGCGGCGGCCGGCAGGACGACGGCGACCCGGTGCGCTACGTGTACGAGCACGGCGTGGTCGGCTGGGTGCTCCTCGGCGTGGCTGTCATCCTCCTGGTGCTCCTGGGTCTCTTCACCCTCTCCTGGCGCATGCACGAGTTCCGCGTGACGGGCGAGATCGTGGAGGTCCGCTCGGGCGTCCTGTTCCGCACGAACCGCAAGGCACGGCTCGACCGCATCCAGGGCATCAACATCTCGCGGCCGCTGGTCCCGCGGATCTTCGGCACGGCGAAGCTCGAGATCGCGCAGGCGGGCAACGACGCGAACGTGCAGCTCGCGTACCTCGGTGTGCGGGCGGCGGACGACCTCCGGCAGCGCATCCTCGTGCTCGCGTCCGGGGCGAAGGACGACGACCGACGGCACGATCCGGCGCGGGCGTCGAACGGTGTGCTGCAGGACCGCGTGGACGAGATCTTCTCGCCCGAGCTCGACCCCGCAGCGGTGCGCGCCACCCGCGTCGTGAAGGTGCATCCCGGCCGGCTCATCGCGTCGATGCTGCTCTCCGGCACCACGGTGTTCATCGTGCTGGCCGTCGCCGCCATGATCGTCAGCGTCGCGGTCACCGGCGAGTACGGGATCCTGTTCGGCCTGTTCCCCGCCGTCATCGGCGCGGGCGGCTACTACGTCCGGAAGTTCTCCCGCTCGCTGCAGTACACGATCGCCGAGACCCGGGACGGCATCCGGATCGGGTTCGGGCTGGTGTCGACCTCGAACGAGACCCTGCCGCCCGGGCGCATCCACGCCGTGAGCGTCGCGCAGCCGCTGCTCTGGCGTCCCTTCGGCTGGTGGGACGTCCGGATCAACCGTGCGACGAACGCGGGCAACGGCGCGTCGAACAACCAGCAGGTCTCGTCGATCGTGCTGCCCGTGGGCACCGCGGCCGACGTCCGGGAGGTCCTCGACATCATCCTGCCCGGCCTCGTCGGCACCGCGGTCGCCGGTCCCTCGGCGTCGCAGGAGCAGCTCCGCGAGGGCTCGTCCGAGGCCGTGAACGTCGTCGACGACAGTCTCACGACGACGGGCGACCGCGGCGGCTTCGTGCACTCCCCGCGACGGGGCGCCTGGCTGCGGCCGTTCTCGTTCCGCCGCAACGGCTACCGCTTCGTCCAGGGCGCCGTCCTGCTCCGGCTCGGAGCCGTCTGGCGGTCGCTGGTCATCGTCCCGCTGCCCCGCGTGCAGAGCGTGAAGGTGTCGCAGGGGCCGCTCGAGCGCGCGCTCCGGCTGGCTTCCGTGCACGTGCAGACCGTGCAGGGTCCGGTGGCCGCCCGTGTCGGCGCCCTGGACGCACAGGACGCGCAGCGGCTGTGGTCGGACACCGCGGAACGCGCCGTCGAGGCGGCTGCGGCGGACACGTCCCATCGGTGGCGCGAACGGGAGGCCCGGCTCGGCGCCGGTGGGGACGCTGCGGTCCCGCAGGCGGTCGACACCACCGCCCCCACCGCCTCCGACGCGACCCCGTCCGGTCCGCAGGGTGCGCACCGGACCGATGCCGCGCCTCCCGGCCCCTGGGGCGAGGTCCCGCCACCGGGAGCCGCACGATGAGGGCGGGACGGCTGGGCGTCGGCGTCCTCGGTGCCGGACGCGTCGGACCCGTCCTCGGCGCGGCGCTCGCGAACGCGGAGCACGCCGTCGTCGGGGTGACCGCCGTCTCCGACGCCGGGCGCGACCGTGCCGAGGCGATGCTGCCCGGCGCCCCCGTCCTGGAGACGCCGGACCTCGTCGAGCGGAGCGAGCTGGTGCTGCTCGCGGTGCCGGACGACCAGCTCGCCGACCTCGTGCAGGGGCTCGCCGACGCGGGGATCTGGCAGCCGGGTCAGCTCGTCGTGCACACGAGCCCGGACCACGGCGTCGGCGTCCTCGCACCGGCCATGGCGGCCGGGGCGATCCCGCTCGCGATCCACCCGGCGATGGCGTTCACCGGCACGAGCGTCGACCTCGTCCGGCTCCGTGACGCGTACTGCGCCGTGACCGCCCCGGCGCCCGTGCTCCCGATCGCCCAGGCGCTCGTCGTGGAGATGGGCGCTGAGCCGTTCGTGGTCGACGAGCAGGACCGGCCCGCGTACGCCGATGCCGTCCGTGCCGCGGTGAGCTTCTCGACCGCGATCGTGGACCAGTCCGCCGGCACGCTCGAGGGGATCGGGGTGGAGCACCCCGGGCGGGTCCTCGGGGCACTGGTGCGGTCGGCGGTCGACAACGCGCTCGCCGCTGCCGACGGGCAGGCGACGCTGTAGGCGGGCGGCGCTGTACGATTTCGGGGACCCCCACGACCCCATCGGAGCCGCACCAGCAATGAGCGAAGAGACCGCCGCCGCAGACGCCCTGTCCGCCGAGGAGACCAGCGAGCAGCGACAGGTCCGGCTCGACAAGCGGGCGAAGCTCCTGGAGTCGGGGATCGAGGCGTACCCGGCCGAGCTGCCGATCACCACCACGATCCCGGCGGTGCGTTCGCAGTACGAGCACCTGGAAACGGGCGAGGAGACGCAGGACGTGGTCGGCGTCGCCGGCCGCATCGTGTTCTCGCGCAACACCGGCAAGCTCTGCTTCGCCTCGCTGCAGTCCGGCGACGGCTCCCGCATCCAGGCGATGGTCTCCCTCGCCGAGGTGGGCGAGGAGTCGCTGGCGCGCTGGAAGGAGTTCGTCGACCTCGGCGACCACGTGTTCGTGCACGGGCGGGTGATCTCCTCGCGGCGCGGCGAGCTGTCGATCATGGTCGACGACTGGGCGATCGCGGCGAAGGCGATCCTGCCACTGCCGAACCTCCACAACGAGCTCAACGAGGAGACGCGGGTCCGCCAGCGCTACCTCGACCTCATCGTGCGCGAGGACGCCCGCGCGACGGTCCGTGCCCGTGCCGCCGTGATGGCCTCGCTGCGACAGACGTTCGCGTCGCACGACTACCTCGAGGTCGAGACCCCGATGCTGCAGACCCAGCACGGCGGCGCCTCGGCACGGCCGTTCGTGACGCACTCGAACGCGTTCGACACCGAGCTGTACCTCCGCATCGCGCCGGAGCTCTTCCTCAAGCGCGCCGTCGTCGGCGGCATCGACCGCGTGTTCGAGGTGAACCGGAACTTCCGCAACGAGGGCGCCGACTCCACCCACTCGCCCGAGTTCGCCATGCTCGAGGCGTACCAGGCGTACGGGAACTACGAGCAGATGGCCGACCTCACGCAGGAACTCGTCCAGAACGCCGCCCGCGCGGTGACGGGCGGCGCGCTCGAGGTCACCCTGGCCGACGGCACCACGTACGACCTCGGCGGCGAGTGGCCGCGCATCGACATGTACGGCTCCTTGTCCGAGGCGGCCGGTCGGGAGATCACGCCCTCGACGCCGTTGGCGGAACTGCAGGCGCTCGCCGCGTCCCAGGGTGTCGAGGTCTCGCACGCCACCCACGGCAAGTACGTCGAGGAGCTCTGGGAGCACTTCGTCATCGACTCGCTCGACCGCCCGACGTTCGTGATGAACTTCCCGGTCGACACCTCACCGCTGACCCGCGAACACCGCACGCGCCCGGGCATCGTCGAGAAGTGGGACCTCTACGTCCGTGGCTTCGAACTCGCGACGGCGTACTCCGAGCTCGTCGACCCGGTCGTGCAGCGCGAGCGGTTCGTCGACCAGGCGCGGCTCGCGGCCGGGGGCGACCCGGAGGCGATGCGCGTCGACGAGGAGTTCCTGCGGGCGCTCGAGCACGCGATGCCGCCCTCGGGTGGCATGGGCATGGGCATCGACCGCCTGCTCATGGCGATCACCGGGCTCGGTATCCGCGAGACGATCCTCTTCCCGCTGGTGAAGTAGCTCCCTGCCGGGCGGGGTACGATGCTCCGGTGCCGCATGGAGTCGTGACCGGGATCATCTTCGCCCTGACGCCGACCGTCGTCGTCGGCCTCATCTTCTGGTTCGTGATGCGTGCCATCATGCGGGCCGACCGCACCGAGCGCGCTGCCTACGCCCGGGTCGAGGCGGAGGAGCGCGCCCGCTTCGAGCGTGAACACGGCGTGGCCGCGCCCGCACCGGCGTCCGCCGAGTAGTCCCACCCATCCGCCGCGCTTCACCGTGCGTTCACCGCACGGTGCGAGCCTGCGGTGCATGTGCGCGACCCCGGAACCCGCAGACGCCGTCGGCTCGCCTGACGCGCCCGGCTCCGCTGACGACCCCGGCTCCGCTGGCGCCCTCGCGTCGGCCGACCTCGCGGACCTCGACCCCGAGGACGCTTTCGGGCACCCCGCCGTCGCAGATCCCGCACGCGACGACGCCGTGTGGCCGGACGGCGACGAGGACGACATCGACGTCTGAGCGTCCGGACCCCGTCACCGGACGTTCACCCGGAGGTCGCGTCACGGGGTGAACATCGTCCGCATGTCCATCACGCAGTTCTTCACCGGCCGGCACGCGGTCTCCGCTGTCCGCGGCCGCGTCTTCACCGGCCGCAGCCTCGTCGGCGACATCGAGAGCGAGTACGACGAGTTCGACCGCGACGCCGATCTCGAGGTCTCCAAGCGTCGCGAGGGGTGGCTCGAACCCTCCTGGTGACCCCCATCCGTTCGGTTTTCGGGGTACGACGACCGGATCGCAACGATCCGGATCGACGTACCCCTTTTTCGTGTCCACTCGGCGCGAGGAACCGGGGTACATCGTCGGAAACGAGCAAGAAACACCGACGCAACGGCGGAAACATCACGTCATCCCCTTGAACCCCGGCCAGTTGGGGGACCAGACTGATGATGGGCTGTACCCCGTGGGGGACGGTTCTGATGACGAAGCACGGAGAAGCCTGGGAATCGATCCGATCGGTTTGTGGGGTACACCTCGCGACCGCTTTACTCATCACACCCCCCAAACGAGGCCATCACCGTCGAACGCAGGGAGAGTCACCATGACGATCGCAACCGCAGCACCGAAGACGACGACCACTGGCACCACCGCGCGCCGCACCAGGAAGGCCGCAGCCGTGAAGACCCCGGTCGCGGTCGAGACCACCACGCTCGACACCGAGGTCGAAGCCGACGAGCAGCTCGCGGGTGTCCGCGGCGCCTCGGTCGACCAGGTCGGCGACTACCTCCGGCACATCGGCCGGCTCTCGCTCCTCACCGCCGAGGAAGAGGCCGAGATCGCCCGTCGCATCGAGGTGGGACTCTTCGCGGAAGAGAAGCTCAACACCGAGAAGGGCCTCCCGAAGACCCTGCAGCGCGAACTCCGCTGGCTCGTCCGCGACGGCGAGCGAGCCAAGGAGCGCATGATCACCTCGAACCTGCGCCTCGTCGTGAGCATCGCCAAGCGCTACTCGCAGCGCGGGCTACCGTTCATGGACGTCATCCAGGAAGGCAACCTCGGCCTGGTCCGTGCGGTCGAGAAGTTCGACTTCACCCAGGGCTACAAGTTCTCCACGTACGCCACCTGGTGGATCCGCCAGGCGATCTCCCGCGGTCTGGCCGACAAGGCCCGCACGATCCGCATCCCCGTGCACACGGTCGAGCTGATCAACAAGATCTCCCGCACCGAGCGCGACCTCACCGTCGACCTCGGCCGCGCGCCGATGCCCGACGAGGTCGCGGCGGAGCTCAGCATGAGCGTCGAGGAACTCGTCGACCTGAAGGGCCGCTCGCACGAGCCGGTGTCGATCCACACGGTCGTCGGCGACTCGGACGACAGCGAGCTCGGCGACTTCATCGAGGACGAGGACGCCGCGTCCCCGAACGAGCTCACCGAGACGACGCTGCTGCACCGCGACATCCGTTCCATCGTCGCCGAGCTCCCGAGCGACGAGGCGAACGTGATCCGCATGCGCTACGGCCTCGACGACGACAAGCCGATGACCCTCGACGAGATCTCGAAGATCGTCCACACGACCCGCCAGGCGGTCAGCCGTGTGGAGTCCCGCGCCAAGCTCCGCCTCTTCGCCAAGGCGGTCTCGCAGGACATGCAGCTGTACCTGACCGACTGAGGTCAGCGGGCTTCGGCCGACGCGTGAGCGTCGGCACGGGGAACCGGGCCGTCCTGTGGGAAGGCGGTCCGGTGGGGTGATGGGAAGGCCCGCTCAGGCATCTGCCTGGGCGGGCCATTCACGTCTCACTCCTCGCGTTCCTCTCACTCCTCCACCTCGCGCCCGAGCCGCTGCCTGAGGTCCTGCGGGATGAGCTCGATGAGCTGGTCCGGGCGCACCGGCAGGTCGAGCAGGCTGAGCTTCACCCGGCCAGTCCGTCCGTGCCGCTCGGCGTCGAGGCGCACCACGCTGCCGGCGTCCTTCCGCAGGCGGACGTCGAGCTGTGCGCCCGTGGCCACCTCGCCGACGACGAGTCCGTCGACCTCGAGTGCGGCGCTCCGGGTCCCCTCCGCGATGTCGAACCGGTAGCGCTCGCGCGCGGCGAGCACCACGGAGCGGTCGATCCCCGCCATCGGCGCGACCGGCGTCACCACGGAGCCGGACAGCGCGGGGGAGAGCACCGGGCCGCCGGCGGCGTAGTTGTACGCCGTGGACCCGGCCGGGGTCGCGGCGACGATGGCGTCCGCGCGGTAGTACCCGTACCCGAGCCCGCCGACGCTGAGGTCCGCCGACACCTGGCCGGCGCCGGGCCGTCGCACGATCGTCAGGTCGTTGAACGCGAGGTAGTCCGTCCGTGCCCCGCTCCAGAACAGCCGCGCCTCGAGTGCGTGGTGCGGTTCGAGCTGGTAGTCGCCGGCGGACAGCCGTTCGAGGGCGGACTCGAGCTCGGGCGGCTCGATCTCGACGAGGAACCCGACGTTGCCGTAGTTGACACCGAGCACCGGCACGGGGCGCCTGGCCACGAGCCGCATCGCGCCGAGCATCGTGCCGTCCCCGCCGAGCGCCACGACGAGGTCGACCCGCTCGGTGAACTCGTCCTCGGCGACGACGTCGATCGTGCTCCCGAGCCGTTGCGCATCGGCACGCCGGGCGATGAGCTCGCCGCGGCCGGACGCGTTCCAGCGACCCAGGGTGTCCACGGACTCCTGGACGTTCTTGGTCGGGTGGACGACGAGGCCGACGACGGGCTGCTCCATGCACGGATCGTACCCGTCGCACCCGGGATCCCCCCGGCGCAACGGGGTCACGCCCACGGCGAACAGGGGCAGACCACCGGGGGAGCGCTGGTTACTCTCGATGTACGTCACCGGACTTCCACGAGCCCGGCAAGGGAGAGCACATGTTCGAGAGATTCACCGACCGAGCCCGTCGTGTTGTCGTCCTCGCTCAAGAAGAAGCGAAGATGCTCAACCACAACTACATCGGCACCGAGCACATCCTCCTCGGCCTCATCCACGAGGGCGAGGGCGTCGCCGCGAAGGCGCTGGAGTCGCTCGGCATCTCGCTCGATGCCGTCCGCGAGCAGGTCCAGGACATCATCGGGCAGGGCCAGCAGCAGCCGACCGGGCACATCCCGTTCACGCCGCGCGCCAAGAAGGTGCTCGAGCTGTCCCTGCGCGAGGCGCTGCAGCTCGGCCACAACTACATCGGCATCGAGCACATCCTCCTCGGCCTCATCCGCGAGGGCGAGGGCGTCGCCGCCCAGGTGCTCGTCAAGCTCGGCGCCGACCTCAACCGCGTCCGCCAGCAGGTCATCCAGCTCCTGTCCGGCTACCAGGGCAAGGAAGCCGTCGCCGTCGGCGGCGAGACGCAGCAGAACGCCCAGCAGGGTTCGCAGGTCCTCGACCAGTTCGGTCGGAACCTCACCCAGGCCGCGCGCGACGCCAAGCTCGACCCGGTCATCGGGCGCGAGAAGGAGATGGAGCGGGTCATGCAGATCCTCTCCCGTCGCTCCAAGAACAACCCCGTCCTGATCGGTGAGCCCGGCGTCGGCAAGACCGCGGTCGTCGAGGGCCTCGCCCAGGCGATCGTCAAGGGCGACGTCCCCGAGACGCTGAAGGACAAGCAGCTCTACTCGCTCGACCTCGGGTCGCTCATCGCCGGGTCCCGCTACCGCGGTGACTTCGAGGAGCGCCTCAAGAAGGTCACGAAGGAGATCCGGACCCGCGGCGACATCATCGTCTTCATCGACGAGATCCACACGCTCGTCGGTGCGGGTGCTGCCGAGGGCGCGATCGACGCCGCGTCGATCCTCAAGCCGCTCCTCGCCCGTGGTGAGCTCCAGACCATCGGCGCCACCACGCTCGACGAGTACCGCAAGCACTTCGAGAAGGACGCCGCACTCGAGCGTCGCTTCCAGCCGGTGCAGGTCAACGAGCCGTCGCTGCCGCACGCGATCAACATCCTCAAGGGCCTCCGCGACAAGTACGAGGCGTTCCACAAGGTGTCCATCACCGACGGTGCGATCGTCGCCGCGGCGAACCTCGCGGACCGCTACGTGCAGGACCGCTTCCTGCCGGACAAGGCCATCGACCTGATCGACGAGGCCGGCGCTCGCCTGCGTCTGTCGATCCTGTCGGCGCCGCCGGAGCTCCGCGAGTTCGACGAGAAGATCTCGACGGTCCGCGGGTCGAAGGAAGCCGCGATCGAGGAGCAGGACTTCGAGAAGGCCGCATCGCTCCGCGACGAGGAGAAGAAGCTCCTCGGCGAGCGTCTCCGTCTCGAGAAGCAGTGGCGTGCCGGTGACGTCGCCGCGTCCGGCACCGTCGACGAGGGCATCATCGCCGAGGTCCTGGCGCAGGCCACGGGCATCCCGGTGTTCAAGCTCACGGAAGAGGAGACCTCGCGTCTCGTCTTCATGGAGAAGGCCCTGCACGAGCGCGTCATCGGTCAGGAAGAGGCCATCTCGGCCCTCTCGAAGACCATCCGCCGCACCCGCGCCGGACTGAAGGACCCGAACCGCCCCTCGGGCTCGTTCATCTTCGCCGGCCCCACGGGCGTCGGGAAGACCGAGCTCGCCAAGGCGCTCGCGGAGTTCCTGTTCGACGACGAGGGCGCACTGATCTCCCTCGACATGTCGGAGTTCGGTGAGAAGCACACGGTCTCGCGACTCTTCGGTGCCCCTCCCGGGTTCGTCGGGTTCGAGGAGGGCGGCCAGCTCACCGAGAAGGTGCGCCGCAAGCCGTTCTCCGTGGTCCTCTTCGACGAGATCGAGAAGGCTCACCCGGACATCTTCAACTCGCTGCTGCAGGTCCTCGAAGAGGGTCGCCTGACCGACGGTCAGGGCCGCGTCGTCGACTTCAAGAACACCGTCATCATCATGACCACGAACCTCGGTTCGCAGGGCATCGCCGGTGGCCCGGTGGGCTTCCAGGTCGAGGGTGACTCCGGTGTCGGCTACGACCGCATGCGCGCGAAGGTGAACGAGGAGCTCAAGAAGCACTTCAAGCCCGAGTTCCTCAACCGCGTCGACGACACGATCGTGTTCCCGCAGCTGTCGCAGCCGGAGCTGCTGCAGATCGTGGACCTGTTCGTGAAGCGTCTGTCGGACCGCCTGCTCGACCGCGACATGACGGTGGAGCTGACGCTCGCCGCCAAGGAGCAGCTCATCAAGGTCGGGTTCGACCCGGCGCTCGGTGCGCGCCCGCTCCGCCGCGCGATGCAGCACGAGGTCGAGGACCAGCTGTCCGAGCACATCCTGCAGGGTGAGCTCAACGCCGGCGATCACGTGAAGGTCGACTTCGCGGACGGCGCGTTCCAGTTCGAGACCGGGCGTCAGCCGGGTCGCGAGGAGGTCCTCGCCGGTGCCGCGGCGGTCGATTCCGCGGATGCTCCGCAGGGCGAGATCGAGTCCTAGGACCCAGCCGGAGAACGAACGGGAGGCGCGGTGCCAGCTGGCACCGCGCCTCCCGTTCGTCGTGTTCGTGCGTCTACAGGCGGTCGTCGCGCTCCGCGACGCTCGTCGCGTCGCTGTCGGCGGTGCCGTCGGAATCGCCGGCGAGACCGTCGGCCATGCCGTTGGTCTGGTCGAACGCGTGGCCCGCTGTCTCGTCGTTGAGATCCGCCAGGGAGCCCTGCTGCGCGTGGCGTCCCGAGCCCGTGCCGTGGGTCGTGTCCGGTGTGTTCGGCGTCTGCGTCACCGGCTGCCCGTCCTGCACCTCACCGCGCCAGCCGGCGTCGGTCGGGGCCGCCTCGACCCGCTCCTTGTAGTTCTGCAGGTCCTTCTTCACGGCGTGGCCACCGACGCCGACCGCCGAACCGAGCTTCTCGAGGATGCCCGACGGTGCCCAGTCGATCTGCGCGGTGACGCGCGTCTCGGTCTCCGAGAGCTTGTGGAACGTCACGACACCCGCGTGCTCGGTCTCGCCGTCCTTGACCGTCCAGGCGACGCGCTCGTCCGGGTGCTGCTCGGTGATGACGGCCCGGAACTCGCGCTCCTGACCGGCGACCTTCACGGTCCAGTCGGTGGTGGTGTCGTCGACCTGGACGATCTTCTCGACCTCGTCGAGGAAGAGGGGGAACTCCTCGAACCGGGTCCACTGGTCGTAGGCCTGTCGGACGGGAACGGTGACGTCGACGGTCTCGATGATCTGGGGCATGCTGCTCCTCCTTGTCGTCTCGTGCTTCGTGCATCGTGTGCACCTGCCGTGCTCCGTGCCCTCCGGACGGTAGGCGGATGCGCCTGGACGCCACCCAGGGCACCGTCCCCCGGTCGCACTAGGGTGGAGGAGATGACTGAGCACGGGAAGCACGCGTTCCACGAACGGGACGAGCACGGCATCCTCGTGCGTCCCGCGCTCGCATCCGACGTCCCCCACATCCAGCGGCTCATCTCGCCGTACGTCGACCGCCGGATCCTGCTCGGCAAGGAGAACGTCGCGCTCTACGGCTCGATCCAGCAGTTCCGGATCGCCGAGGGGCCCGACGGGTTCCCGATCGGCTGCGGCGCCCTCGCCGTCTTCTGGGACGACATCGCCGAGGTCCGTACCCTCGCACTCGACGCCGACTGGATCCACAAGCGCGTCGGCCACCGGATGCTCGAGGCGCTGGAGCACGACGCGCGGGAGCTCGGCGTCGCGCGGATCTTCTGCCTCACGTTCGAGGTCGACTTCTTCACGAAGCACGGGTACCTCGAGATCGGCGAGAGCGTCGTGTCGCCCGAGGTCTACGCCGAACTCGTGCGGTCGTCGGACGAAGGGGTCGCGGAGTTCCTCGACCTCGCCCGTGTCAAGCCGAACACGCTCGGCAACACCCGCATGCTGAAGATCCTCTGACGCTTTCGGGTCCTGCTCGGCGGGGTTGCCCCGCTCGGCCCGGAGCGTTGTCTACCCTGTGCGCATGTCGTCGTTCCGTCACCCCGTCGGGCCCGAGAAGCCGGGCGTCTACTGGCGTCGTCGCGCCACGGTGGTCGGGGTGCTCCTGCTCATCGTGATCGTCGTGGTGCTGATCGTCGTCGGGCGGGGCGGGGCGACGTCGGCGGAACCCGGGGCTGCGGCGTCCGCGTCGTCGTCCGGTGCGACCCGTGCGTCCGGCGGATCCGGCGGGTCCGGCGCGTCTGCGTCCGATCCTGCTCGGGTGACACCGTCCGCGTCCGCGTCATCGTCCTCTGCTGCGGCTGCGGACGGTTCCACGTGCTCGAAGGACCAGATCCAGCTCACCCCCGTCGTCGACAAGACCTCGTACGGACCCACCGAAGACCCGAAGATCGCGATGTCGATCAAGAACACGGGGTCGAACTCGTGCCACATGGACCTCGGGTCGTCGCAGCAGGTGCTCACCATCAGCTCCGGCGAGGAGCAGTACTGGTCGTCGAAGGACTGCCAGACCGGCGGCACCAACCAGGACGTCACGATCAAGGCCGGTCAGACCCTGACCACGCCCGCGATCGCATGGGACCGGACACGTTCGTCGACGTCCACGTGCGACTCGTCACGGCCGTCGGTGACCGGTGGGGGAGCGAGCTACCACCTCCAGGTGGCGGTGGGGAACATCGAGGCGAAGGACTCGGTGCAGTTCATCCTCGAGTAGCCACCGAGCAGCGCTCGCTCGTCGTGTACCCGAGATGCAGAACGGGCCCGCCGTCCAGAGGACGACGGGCCCGTTCGAGCTGAAGGAGATCAGCCGATGACGGTGATGTTCTCCGCCTGCGGGCCCTTGCGGCCCTCGGTGATGTCGAACTCCACCTTCTGGTTCTCCTCGAGCGACTTGTAGCCGTTGCCGGCGATCGCGGAGAAGTGGGCGAAGACGTCAGCGCTGCCGTCGTCCGGCGCGATGAAGCCGAAGCCCTTTTCGTTGTTGAACCACTTGACGGTCCCAGTTGAAGCCATGAGAGGCGTTTCCTTACTTTCTTGCCAGTCGACATCTGCTGTCGACTGCCTTGCGAAGCGGCATTCGCTGCCGCCGATCCACCAACGGATGTCGTCAGATCGATGCGTCCCGCGGGCATGGACCGGCGGAACGGGTTCGGGGCCAGGCGGCCGGGGAAGGCCAGTGACCGATGGCGCTCGAGGTGCTGGGCACCGGAAGAACGATGGACTCCCGCCGAAGCGGTTGGTACCAATCTAGCGCCTCTCGGCGACAAGGGAAGAGCCGAAGTCGCCGAACGGCCATGAATCTGGTGGACTAGGCGGTGATGGCAGACAAGGAACAGCGTTTCCGGAGCGAACAGCTCGAGGAAGCCCTCGCGAAGCAGGACGTCGCCGCGGTGGCGTTCGCGCTCCGCAACGACATCGTGATCGTCCCGCGGCTCGTCACCGGCAAGAGGGACATGCAGGTGCGGGTGTTCGGGCGCGAGGGCTCGGACAAGCGCATCCTGCTGCTGTTCTCGTCGGCCGATGCGTACACCGCGATGGTGCCGGACGAGAAGATCCGGCAGGTCATGGTCTACGACGGTCCGAGGCTCGAGGAGTTCCTCGCGGCGCACCTCGACTCGCTCGAGGGTGTGTTCTTCGACATCGCCGGCCCGCACACGATGCAGGCCACGCCCGAGGATCTGCTCGCCGCACTGCGCGCCTGATGCCGCGCCTGGCGCCACTCGCGGTTCTCCCGCGCGGTTCGCGCGCATGACTCGCGTGCGTGGTTCGCGCGCGGCCCGGATCAGAACGCGCGGTCGAGCTCCCGTTCCCGCTCGCTGGCAGCCAGGGAGAACGCGACCCGGAGCGCTTCGCGGAGGTGCTGCGCGTCCGCCCCGAGCACGGTCGTGAACCCCAGCCGTGCTGCCTCGGTCGCGCGCTGCTTCGTGCCCGTGGTCGGGCGGATCTCGCCGGCGAGGCTGATCTCACCCACGGCGGCGAGCGTGTGCGGGTACGGACGGTCCCGTGCGGCGCTCGCCAGCGCCAGGGCGATCGCGAGGTCCGCACCCGGTTCGGTGAGCTTCATGCCACCGACCGTGGAGACGTAGACATCGGCGTCGGACAGCTTCAGGCCGGCTCGGCGCTCGAGCACGGCGAGGAGCATCGCCACGCGGGACGCGTCGACGCCGTTCACCACGCGGCGGGGCTGTGGCGCCGAACTCGGCACGACGAGGGCCTGCACCTCGACCGGGAGCGCCCGACGCCCCTCGAGCGCGACGGTCACGCACGTGCCCGACACCGGTGCGCCGTTCTTCGACATGAACAGACCACTGGGGTCCGGGACCTCGTGGATGCCGTCCCCGGCCATGTCGAAGCACCCGACCTCGTCGGTGGGACCGAAGCGGTTCTTCAACGCCCGGACGAACCGGAGCGCGGTCTGACGATCCCCCTCGAAGTGACACACGACGTCGACGAGGTGCTCGAGCAGCCGAGGGCCGGCGATGGTGCCGTCCTTCGTCACGTGGCCCACGATGAGCACGGGGAGCGCGCGGTCCTTCGCGACACGGATGAGCGTCGACGCGACCTCGCGCACCTGGGACGTGCCACCCGCGATGCCGTCGACCGAACTCGACGAGATCGTCTGCACGGAATCCGCGATCAGGAGGTCCGGTCGCACCTTGTCGATCTGACCGAGGATGACGCCGAGGTCGACCTCGCTCGCCAGGTAGAGGTCGTCGTGCATCGCCCCGGTGCGCTCGGCACGGAGCCGGACCTGGTCGACCGATTCCTCGGCACTGACGTAGAGGACCCGCTTGCCGGACGCGGCCGCACGCGACGCGACCTCGAGCAGGAGCGTCGACTTGCCGACACCGGGCTCGCCGGACAGCAGGACCGCGGCGCCCGGGACGACACCGCCACCGAGGACCCGGTCGAACTCGCCGATGCCGGTCTGCCAGCGCTGGACCGACGTCCCGCGCGCTTCGGTGATGGGACGCGCCACGCGGTTGCCCGCGACGGCGACCGCCGTCGTGCCCCGCGCACTGGCCGTCGCGGCCGACGAGTCTTCCACGGTGCCCCACGACTGGCACTCGCCGCAGCGCCCGACCCACTTGATGCTGGTCCAGCCGCACTCCGTGCAGCGGAAGAGGGACTGAGCGCGCGCCATGACCGTCAGGTTAGGCCGTGCCGCCGACATCGCCCCTGCGGGCACCCGGCTCGTCGGTGGGCGGGTCAGGGAGCGTGACGGAGCCGGTCATGCGCTGTCGCAGGCGGTCCATGCGACCCGGTCGGTCGGCGTGCTCCAGCGCCTCAGCGCCCTCGGTGTCCTGCTCGGCACGCGCCGTCGCCACCGCTGCCGCACCCGCCCCGAGGTCCTCGGCCTCACGCGCGGAGAGGTAGTGCCGGATCGCCGCGACGACGTCCACCCGGGCGTCGACCGCCGGCTCGAAGGCGCTCGCCCAGATCTCGTAGCCGCGGTCGTTCGGGTGGAACAGGTCCCCGTAGCTGTTGAAGAACGTCCTGCGCAGCCCGACCCGCTTCGTGATCGTGTGCAGCGGCGCCACCGTCAGACCGAACTCGTCCGCCACCCGGTGCACGATCTCGTTCGCCACCGCGACCTTGCGTTCCCGATCCGGCACGAACATGCACGGGAGCTCGGCCACGATCGCGTGCGACGGAACCGCGCCGTAGATCTCACGGATGTTCCGCTCGAACTTGTCCGGGTGGAAGTCGGCGATGTCGTTCGCCCCGATCGACACCGTGCAGATGTCGGGCGAGTAGTTCCGCAGCTTCGGGAGTTGGTCCTTCCGAGCACCCCACGTCGTCGAGCCGGAGACGCTGAGGTTCACGACCCGCACCGACGTGCGGGAGCGGTGCCTGATCCGCCGCGCGAGCAGCCCCACGTAGCCGCGGTGCGGTTCCGTCGCACCGACGCCCTGCGCCGCCGAATCGCCGATCGCGAGGTAGGTGATCTGCCCCTCGTGCTGCAGGCGCTCCCGCCACCAGTCCGCGTGGACGGGGAGCAGGTCGACGACCCGCCGGGCAGCGGCGCGTTGACCGCGGACGCCCGCCCGCGCGCCGAACGCGGCGCCGCCGAGGACCGCCAACCCGCCGAGGACCGACGAGAGCAGAGCGATGAGGGTGCGGGATCTCATGCGGTGGAGGGTACGCGGACTCCTTCGGTGTGAGGTCACGCGCTGCTGAGCCGTGGATGAGCGTTCTCGACCGGCCCCCTGTGGAGGGCGAGCCGAGGGGCGGTGGTGTGTCGCGCCTCCCGGATCGTGTAAACTCCTTCCCGGTACCGTGTCCGAGCGGCCGAAGGATCATGTCTCGAAAACATGTGTGGGGGCAACTCCACCGTGGGTTCAAATCCCACCGGTACCGCCACGGAAAACCCCCGCGTCAGCGGGGGTTTTCTTCATCGCCGGGGGCGACGCTGTCGTACTGCAGGATGTGGTGATGGAAACGGCCTTGGCAGCGGTCGCGACCCGACCGGGTGCCGCGCACCTCGTCACCCGGGTCGAACCGGTGCTGCTCCCTCCCCGGGCACCCGGGTCGGTCCGCCTGCGGATGCTGGCGGCACCGATCAACCCCTCGGACCTGATCACGATCGCTGGCACGTACTCGCGCACGGTGTTCCCGTTCCGCCCGGGCTTCGAAGGGGTCGGCGAGGTCGTCGAGGCAGATGGAGATGCCGGCCTGCGGCTCGGATCCCGTGTCGTGCCCGTCCGGAGCGCCGGGTCGTGGTCCAGCGTCCGGGACGTCGCCGTCGGCGACTGCATCGCGGTGCCTGCGGACATTCCACTCGATCAGGCGGCGACGTCCTTCGTCAATCCACTGACCGCGATCACCGCCGTCGAGCAGTTCGTCACGGACCGTCGGCCAGTCGTCGTGACGGCCGCTTCCTCGACGATCGCCGATCACTTCGCGGCACTGCTCGCCGAGGTCGGAACACCTGCTGTCGGGGTCGTGCGCAGCAGCCGGAGCCGGGTGCGCCGACCGGAGCTGTGGTCCGCGATCGTCCGGTCCGATGCCGAGGACTGGCGGCTTCGGCTCGGGTCGGCGGCCGCTGATGCGCAGGTCGTGTTCGACGCGGTCGGCGGCGATCACGCCGCCGTGGTCATGGAGACCCTGGCCCGCGTGAGACTCCTCGTCAGCTACGGGCTCCTCTCCGGCGAGCCGATCGACACGACCCGGCTTCGCCCACGCGTGGCGCTGCGTTTCCTGCACCTGCGAGCACTCGTCCACGACGGCGACCCCACGCTGCTCCGGCGACGGTTCGACCGGGCCTTCGCCCTCATCCGCGGCGGCGTCCTCCACACAGACATCGCGTCCACTGTCCCGCTGTGCGACATCACCACAGCCCTCGAACATGCTGGTCGGGGCGGCGGGAAGACGTTGCTGAGGGTCAGCGGCCCGACCGTTCGGTGCTCTCGGGGACGATGACTGCTCGGCCGCGGATGGTGCCTTCCTTCAGGTCGGCGTAGGCCTTGGGGCTCTCGTCGAGTGAATACCGCTGGATCTCGACACCGACCTTTCCGGCGCGGGCGAGGTCGAGGACTTCGATGAGTTCGTTGCGGTATCCCCAGTAGGGGATGCGGACGGCCGCGTCGTAGTTGATGCTTCCGAAGCCGAACTCCGCGGTGCCTCCGCCGATGCCGACGATCGTCACGTCGGCTTCGATCGCGGCGACGGAGAGGGCGAGGGGAATGGTGGGTTTCGCCCCGACGAAGTCGAACACTGCGTTGGCGCCGAGGCCGTGCGTGGCATCCATGATCTTCGCGGCAGCGTCGCTGTCGCTGATGATCGTGATGTCAGCGCCCACCTCCTTGGCGAGTGCCAACTTCTCCTCGTTCACGTCGAGAGCGATGACCGTTGCACCCGAAACGGCCTTCAGGATCTGGATGCCGACGTGCCCGAGACCGCCGGTGCCGATGACGACGGCGTAGGTGCCGGCGCCGAGTTTCGGCAGGCTCTGCTTGATCGCGTGGTACGGGGTGAGGCCGGCGTCGGTGAGCGCGACGTTCTGGACC
This sequence comes from Curtobacterium pusillum, assembly GCF_013359865.1. GTDB lineage: Bacteria > Actinomycetota > Actinomycetes > Actinomycetales > Microbacteriaceae > Curtobacterium > Curtobacterium pusillum. The sequence goes on along the minus strand of NZ_JABMCE010000084.1, from coordinate 218,047 downwards.
GGGTCGAGGTCGCCGAGGGGAACGAGGTGGCGGGGGTCGTCGACGAGCATGTACTCGGCCATCGACCCCTGGCTGCCGAGGCCCGGCGGTCGGATGCCGAGCTCGACCGCGTTGGTGCAGTAGTTCTCGCGGCCCTGGGAGCAGTTGTGGCAGTAGCCGCAGCCCCAGGGCCCGTAGACGGCGACCGCGTCACCGACCTTCAACGCGGTGGCCGCGCCCTCGCCGAGCTCGTGCACCACACCGACCCCCTCGTGGCCGAGGGTGAGGGGGAGCGGGTACTGCTGCTCGAGGTAGTCCTTCTCGGGCAGACCCATCACGTAGTCGTCCGAGTGGCACACCCCGGCGGCTGTGACCTTGACCAACACCTGGCCGGGCCCGGGAGTGGGGATCGGGATGTCGACGACGACCGGGGCTTTCCCGACCTCGACGTAACGCAGTGCCTTCATCGTGCTCCTCCTTGGATCGGGCGAGCAACGGCCGCCACTGGCCGTCACCCATTCGCCTCTTCTCAGCCAGTCTGCCCGTGCGGAAGCCGGCCGGATCGTTCTGGTTCTGTCTCGGAAGAAGGGACGGCGGCAGGAAGAGCGCCCGTCGGGACGGATCCCGACGGGCGCTCTTCCTGCGTCACCCGCAGCCGTGGTGCGTCAGCGGATGTGGATCGTCAACCGCGGCGGTGGCGACGACGCACGACCGTCAGGCCGGCGCCTCCGAGCAGGAGCAGCAGTGCGATCGCGATCATCGGCGCAGTGTCCGAACCGGTGTAGGCGAGCGCGCGGTCCGTCCCTGACCCGTAGCCGTTGCCGTTGCCGTTGACTGCAGCGGTCGCCAGCGCGACGGTGAAGGTCACCGGGTCGGACAGGTCCGACTCGCCGCCGTCGCCGGCCTGCGTCGCCGTGATCGTGTAGGTGCCATCGCCCAGCGCGACTAGCGGCGTGCAGGTCCACGTGCCGTTCGGCGCGACCACCGCCGTGCACACGATCGTGTCACCGATGCGGATCGTGACGGTCGCACCGGGCTCACCGGTCCCGGAGATCTGCGGGGTGCCGGTCGTGACTGTGCCGCCGTCCTCCGGCGACGTGATGACCGGGGGCTCCGGAGCCGCAACGCTGTTGTACGTGTACGTCAGCGGATCCGAGGTGCCGCCTGCCGTCGTCACCGTGACCGTGACCGCGCCCGCAGCATGCGCGGGCGTCGTGAACGTGAGGGACATCCCGTCCGCAGAGACGCTGTCCGGCGTGATCGGGTCCGAACCGTCGACCGACACCGTCGAGTCGTCGGTGAACCCGGTACCGGTCACGGTCACCGTCGTGCCGCCCGCGGCCGGCCCGTTGTCGGGGTCGAGCGCGGTCAGCGTGGGCACCCCGGCGGGTGCGGCGTCGTACCTGAACGCCAGCGGTGCCGAGGTGACGTCGCCGTTCGTGACGGTCACTGGGACCTCGCCGGCGGCGTGCGCGGGCGTGGTGAACGTCAACGTCGTGCCGTCCTCGGACACGCTGTCCGGTGCGATGGGGTCGGAACCGTCGACCGAGACGGTCGAGTCGTCGGTGAACCCGGTTCCCGTGACGGTCACCGTCGTGCCACCCGCGGCCGGCCCGTTGTCGGGGTCCAGGGACTCGAGGGTCGGTGCTCCTGCGGCCGGCTCGTCGTACGTGAAGGTCACCGGATCGGACGAACCGGCGCCCGTGGTCACCGTCACGTCCACGTCGCCAGCAGTGTGCGGCGGTGTGGTGAAGGTGAGCGTCGTGCCGTCGTCGGAAACACTGTCGGGCGTGATCGGGTCCGACCCGTCGACCGACACCGTGGCGTCGTCCGTGAAGCCCGTACCGGTCAGGGTCACCGTCGTGCCGCCCTCGGCCGGACCGTTGTCCGGGTCGATCGCCGTGACCGTCGGCACCGCGGCGTCGTAGGTGTAGGTCAGCGGTGCCGAGGTGGCGTCGCCGTTCGTGACGGTCACCGGGACCTCGCCGGCGGCGTGCGCGGGCGTGGTGAACGTCAGCGTCGTGCCGTCCTCCGACACGCTGTCCGGTGTGATCGGGTCGGAACCGTCGACCGAGACGGTCGACTGGTCGGTGAAGCCGGTACCGGTCACCGTGACCGTCGTGCCGCCGGACGCCGGCCCGTTGTCGGGGTCCAGAGCTTCGAGCGTCGGAGCTCCGGCGGGAGCAGGGTTGTACGTGAAGGACAGGGGCTCCGAGGTACCCGCCCCGGTGGTCACCGTCACGTCCACGTCACCGGCCACGTGCGCAGGGGTGGTGAAGGTGAGCTCCGTGCCGTCCTCGGAGATGCTGTCCGGAGTGATGGGGTCGGAACCGTCGACCGACACGGTGGCGTCGTCCGTGAACCCGGTGCCCGTCACGGTGACCGTCGTGCCGCCACCGGTCGGACCGTTGTCCGGGTCCAGGGCGGTCGCCGTCGGTGCCTCCGCCGGAGCGGGGGTGTACGTGTAGGTCAGCGGATCCGAGGTGCCCGCGGCGGTCGTGACCGTGACGTCCACGTCACCGGTTGCGTGGGCCGGGGTGGTGAACGTCAGCGAGGTGCCGTCGTCGGAGACGCTGTCGGGTGTGATGGGGTCGGAACCGTCGACCGAGACGGTCGAGTCGTCGGTGAACCCGGTACCGGTCACGGTCACCGTCGTGCCGCCCGAGGCCGGCCCGTTGTCGGGAGTCAGCGCGGTCGCGGTCGGTGCCGCGAGCGGGCCGGCGTTCGGCCCGACCGAGGCCGACGCCAGGTTGACCACCGCAGCCGGTGTCTCGGCGTTGGGCAGCAGGCCGACGCGGAGCGCCCGTTGCGTGAAGACACCTGCGCTCGTCTCCTGCACGTTGCCCTGCAGCGAGACGACGTCGGTCAGCGCGTCAGCGAGTGGCGTGATGACGGTCGAACCGAGTCCGTCGATCACGTCGTTGATCGGAGCGACGACCTGCTCGAGGACCGGGTTGACGATCGGCAGGACCTCCCCGGCGTCCACCGGTAGCCCGGCGAGTGTGACCGTGAGGTTCTGCAGTGACGTGGTGAGTTGTGACACGACGCCCTGGAGCGCAGCAGTGATCGCGGGCAGGAGCTGCGTCGTGAGCGCGTCCGTGATGTACGGCAGCAGCTGGGTGTTCGCCGGCAGGTCGTTGAGGTCGAGGCCCGCGTTGGTGAGCACCGCCGCGACGTCGATCGTGATCGCACCGGTCTGCAGGTTCGCGGTGATCGATCCGTCGGCGCTCGTGACGTTCGTCGCCGAGTCGAGCACGCTCGTCAGGTTCGGGATCCCGGACACCTCCACCAACGGGCCGAGGACCTGGAGCAGGGTCTGCAGGTTGTCGACGGTCGGCTGCAGTCCGTTCAGTGTGGTGCGGAGTCCCGTGACCGTGTCGCCGAGCGCCGGGCTCGTCAGGGTCATGTCGAGCCCTTCGATGCCGTAGTCACCGGTCTGCGCCCCGTCCGGACCTGCCGCCTGCGCAGCCGTCGCCGACACCGCGCCGACCTCGACCTGCAGGTCGGCGAGTGCTCCCGCGGCGTCGGAGCCGATCAGGCCGGACAGGTCGAGTCTGGCGTTGGCCTGTGGGACGCCGTCCTGGCCGCCGACGCCGATGCCGCCGGTGTTCGTGACCGCGCCGGACGCCGCCAGGGAGCTGCCGTCCGGGTTCGCCTGCGCGTACTGGTTCGCCGCACCCAACGTGAGGATGCCGTTGTCGCCGAGGAGGTTCAGCCCGTCGCCGATGTTCACGTTGACGGCGTTGAGCGCGGTGACGTCCAGCGGGTGCATGTCCGTGACCGTCGCGCCACCGGTGTTGACCGCGTCCGCGGGGGTCACGGTGAGGATGTCGTCGAGGTCGATGCCGAGCGCGGATCCGCTGAGGAAGCGGCCCACACTGGTCGATGCGGCAGGTGCCGCTGTGGCCGGTGCGGCTGCGAGGACGCTGCCGCCGGCTCCCAGGAGCGCTGCGGTGATGACCGCGATGCCCTGTGTCCTGCCGTTCCAACGGGTTGGTGTCGGCGCCGCTGGGTCTTTCCGGGCGCGCGCGAGTACTCCGAGCCTCATGTGGCTTCGCTCCTGATCCTGATCCTGCGGTTGGTGAGACCGCGTTCGGCAGTTGGTGAAACCGCCTACAGCTGGAGTGCTGTGCTGCTGAGCGTAACCCTGAAAGGAGACACAAGTCCAAGACCCCCGAACGGGGGTGGAGTCCGATCCGCGAGCAGGACGGCCGAGGGGCTACCAGCCGCTCGGCTGTACCGCATGCGGGGTGAGGGCATGTTGCTACGAGGCGGGGATGTCCTGGGACGACCTCGGCATCGACCCGTCCGGCGGGCTCGTCAGCTTCTCCATGGTCGTGAACGACAACGACGGTGCCGGACGCAAGGGCTACATCGAGTGGGCCTCGGGCATCGGGAACGGCAAGGACTCGGGCCTCTTCCGCGGCTTCGTGCTCGACGCGTGATCCGGCGGAACGCAGACGCGTGATCCGCCGGAACGCAGACGCGCGATCCGGCGGAACGCAGACGCGTGACCCCGTCAACCCAGACGCGTGACCCCGCGAACGCGCACAAGTGATCCCGCAGAACGGAACGGAACGGCTCGGGTGATTGACAAGTCGGCACTCGCGTCGCATTCTTTGAACAAGCGCTTGTCCAACTCCGGACACCGGGCGCAACACACGATGACGAAGGAGTTCTCAATGAAGAGAACCGCTCTCCGGACCGCGGCCGCCATCGGCACCGTCGCGGTGCTGGCCGCCGGCCTCGCGGCGTGCTCGTCCGGCGGCCAGGCCGCGTCGGACCAGAAGGTCACCATCACGGTCGGCGACCGCCCCACCAAGGACCAGAAGGCGGCGCTCGCGCAGTACAACGCCGACATCGCAGCGTTCGAGAAGGCCAACCCGAACATCACGCTGCAGCCGAAGACGGTCACGTGGGACGCGACGACGTTCGACGCCCAGCTCGCCGGCGGCAGTCTCCCGGACGTGCTCTCCGTCGCGTTCACCGAGGCGAAGTCCCTCATCGCCAACAAGCAGGCGGCGGACCTCACGGACACCCTCAAGTCGACCGGGGTCGGCAAGATCATGGGCGCCTCGACGAAGAAGCTCGTGTCGGACGACAACGGCCATGTCTACGCCGTCCCGACGACCGCCTACTCGATCGGACTCGTCTACAACCGCGACCTCTTCACGAAGGCCGGGCTGGACCCGGACAAGCCGCCGACGACGTGGGACGAGGTCCGCACCGACGCGAAGAAGATCAAGGACGCCACCGGCGTGTCCGGGTACGCGCAGTTCGCCTCGCAGAACCAGGGCGGTTGGATGTTCACGGCGATGTCCTACAGCTACGGCGGCCGCGTCGAGAGCGAGAACGGCAAGAAGGCCGTGTTCGACAACGCGAAGTCCGAGGAAGCCCTCAAGACCGTCAACGAGATGAAGTTCCAGGACGGCTCCGTCGCGCCGAACTCGCTGTACACGCAGGACACGCTGTACAAGGACTTCGCCGCGGGCAAGGTCGCGATGATGCCGGCGGCACCGGACGCGTACAACACCGCGGTCCAGAACGACGGCATGGACCCGAAGTCGTTCGGTGTGGGTGGCATGCCGATGGGCCCCGGCTCGTCGAAGGACCAGGGCACCCTGACCGGCGGCTCCATCCAGATGGTGAGCCCGAAGGTGGACGACGCACAGAAGACGGCCGCCGTGAAGTGGATCGCCTTCCACTACCTGCGCCAGTACCAGAGCAAGTCGGCGGCGGTGACGGTCGCGAAGGCGACGGCCGCTTCGGGCAACCCGGTCGGCGTCCCGGCGCTGAGCGTGGTGAACTCCTCGACCTACGACCAGTACAACACCTGGATCAAGGACGAGATCAACGTGCCCCAGGAGAACTTCGCCGCGTACGTGAAGACGCAGTCGTCCATCCCGATCATCCCCGAACCGTCGAACGACGCGCAGGAGGTGTACGCCGCGCTCGACACCGTGATGCAGGCGGCGCTCACCGAGAAGTCCTTCGACCCGGCTGCCGAGCTGTCGAAGGCCAAGACGGCCGTCGACGCCAAGCTGACGCGCTGATCGAGTGACCCACGTGGACGGGGCGGCGAGCGCCGCCCCGTCCGCACCGGTCCGATGGAGGTCCTCATGACGACGACGTCATCCCCGGCACCCGCCACCGCGCGGGCGGCCACGCCGCCGGTCCGCCGGCGTGCATCGTTCTCCCGCTGGCGCTCGCGCGGCGGTCCCGCGGCGGTCGTCCTCGCGCTGCCCGCGTTCCTCGTGTTCCTCTACTTCGCGTGGGGCCCGATCGTCCGCGCGGTCGTGATGAGCTTCGAGAAGACGAACATGGTCGGCCCGTCCATCTGGGTCGGCCTCGGCAACTTCACCTACGTGCTCGCCGACCCGCTGCTGCCCCGCGCGATCGTCAACACGCTCTGGTACGCGTTCCTGGCGTTCGTGTTCGGGTTCCCGCTGCCGATCCTGCTGGCGGTGTTCATCGCCGAGGTCCGGAAGCGCAGCTGGGTGTTCAGCGCACTGGCCTACCTGCCGGTGGTCGTGCCGCCGGTCGTGTCGATCCTGCTCTGGAAGACCTTCTACGACCCCGGCAGCTCGGGGACGTTCAACACCGTGCTCGGCTGGTTCGGCGTCGGGCCCTGGCCCTGGCTGAACTCCGTGCACAGCGCGGTCCCGTCGATCGTGCTCGAGACGACCTGGGCGTCCGCGGGCACTGCCGTGATCATCTACCTCGCCGCGCTCGCCGGCGTCCGGACGGAACTCTACGAGGCCGCCGAACTCGACGGCTCCGGCATCTGGTCGCGGATCTGGCACATCACGCTGCCGCAGATGCGTGGCGTCATCCTCATCATGCTGCTGCTCCAGATCATCGGCACGATGCAGATCTTCACCGAGCCGTACATCTTCACCGGCGGCGGTCCGCAGAACTCGACCCTGACCGTCCTGCTCATGATCTACGACTACGCCTTCGTGAACAGCGACTACGGCGCCGCGACCGCGCTCAGCGTGCTGCTGGCGGTGGTCCTCGCGCTGTTCTCGTTCGCGTACCAATGGCTGACCCGGAAGTGGGGGACCGACTGATGGCCACGACGACCCCGGTGGTGCCCTCGGGCGCCGCATCCGAACCCCCGCTCGCGACGGCACCCCCGGACGGCCTGCTCGGCATCGGCGGTCCGGGCGACGGTGACGGCCCCCGGTCGCGCCGGCTCCCGTGGCGCCGCCGACCGCGCGAGGTCGAGCAGCCCGAACGCAGCGTCATCTCCGACGCTGACCGCAAGCGACCGGCCGTACGCCGGACGCTGCTGAGCGTGCAGGTGCTCATCCTCGTCGGCCTGGTCGTGTCCGGGCTCGGTCCGCTGCTCTGGCTCCTCAAGTCGTCGTTCTCGACGTCGCAGGACATCCTCCGGCAGCCCTTTGCGTTCTTCCCGTCCGGCGTGCAGTGGGGCAACCTCTGGCAGGCGTGGACGAACGCCCGGATCGGTCACTACCTCGGCACGACCGCGGTGGTCGCCGGTGGCCAGCTGGTGATCTCGCTCGTCGTGACCGTCAGCATCGCGTACGTCCTCAGCGTGCTGCAGCCGAAGTGGGGGCCGATCGTGTCCGGCGGGATCCTCGCGACGCTGTTCGTGCCCGGCATCGTCGTGCTCGTCCCGCTCTACCTGACGATCGTGCACCTGCCGGTCACGGGCGGCAGCCTGATGGACAACTACCTGGCGGTCTGGCTCCCCGGTGCGGCGAACGCGTTCAACATCCTCGTGGTGAAGCGGTTCTTCGACGGGGTCCCGCGCGACCTGTTCGAGGCGGCCAGGATCGACGGGGCCGGACCGTACCGGGTGCTGTGGTCCGTGGTGCTGCCGCTGTCCCGGCCGATCATCGGCGTGGTCGCCCTGCTCACCGTGATGTCCTCGTGGAAGGACTTCCTCTGGCCGCTGCTCGTCCTGCAGGACCCCGAGCTGCAGCCGATCTCGGTGGCGCTGCCGGCCGTGACGAAGCAGTCGCAGCTGAGCGTCCAGATGGCGGCGCTGTTCCTCGCACTCATCGTCCCGGTGATCCTGTTCCTGGCGTTCCAGCGTCAGTTCCTGCGCGGGGTGGGCATGTCCGGCGGGGTGAAGGGATGACGGCGCCGATCGTCCCGCGGCGGGTCCTGGTCACCGGGGCCTCCGGCGGCATCGGCGCAGTGACCACCGCGCACCTGGCGTCACACGGCATCGCGGTCACGGCACTCGACCGGCACGGTGTGCTCCCCGCGGAGGCGGACCGGCACGTCCGCGCGGACGCGACCGACCCGGCCGCGGTGGGGGCGGCGCTCGAGGACGCCGACGCCGTCGTGCACCTCGCGGCGATCCCGCACCCGACGCTCGGTCCGCCGTGGGAGGTGTTCAGCACGAACGTGACGGCGACCTTCGCGGTGCTCTCCGAAGCGGGGGCGCGCGGCATCCGCCGAGCGGTGATCGCGTCCAGCGTGAACGCGTCGGGCGTGCCCTTCAACCCGCGCCGGGTCCTGCCGGCGTACTACCCGATCGACGAGGACCTGCCCGTCGACCTCGGCGATCCGTACTCGCTGTCGAAGTCCGTGGACGAGTCGTCGGCGAGGACCGCGCACCGGATGTGGGGGATCGACGTCGTCGCGTTCCGGTTCCCGTTGGTGAAGGACCACGAGACGCTCGTGGCGGCCGCGGCGCACGCCGCCCGCGACCCCGGTGCGACGGTGCGCGAGGGATGGTCGTACCTCGACGTCCGGGACGCCGCCCGGGCCGTGCACGCCGCACTCGTCGCACCGATCGAGGGTGCGCACGTCGTGGGGCTCGCGGCGCCGGACACGCTCCTGCCCGGGCCGACCGAGGAACTCCTGGCACGGTGGGCACCGGGTGTGCCGATCCGCTCCCCGCTGCCGGGCCGGGCGGCGGCCGTCGACACGAGCCGGGCGGAGCTGCTCCTCGGCTTCCGGCCCGAGCACACGCTCGAGACGGATCCGTCGCCCGCCGAGGTCGCATGAGGATCACGACCGTCGAGACGTTCGTCCTCTCCAACCGCCGTGCACTGGTCCGGATCGGCACGGACGAGGGAGTGGTCGGCTGGGGCGAACCGGTGCTGGAGAACTGGGCCCGCACCACGGCGGCCGCGGTCGCGCGGATGGCCGAGCACCTCGTCGGCGCGGACCCGCTGCGGATCACGCACCTGTGGCAGGTCCTCGCGCGGGGCGGCTTCTACCGCGGCGGGGCGGTGCTCGCGTCCGCCGTGGCGGGTGTGGACCAGGCGCTCTGGGACCTGAAGGGCCGATGGCTGGGCGTCCCCGTCCACGAGCTGCTCGGTGGTGCGACCCGTGACCGGGTGCGGGTGTACGCCCACGCGAGCGCGGACGACCGGTTCGGGTCGCCGGAACGGGCGCGGCGGCTCGTGGCGGACGGGTTCACGATGGTGAAGTGCGCCCCGCCCGGCCGGCTGGATCCGATCGACCGCCCGTCGGCGGTGGACCGCGCCGTGCGGGACCTCGAGGAGCTCCGCGACGCGGTGGGTGCGGACGTCGACATCGCGATCGACCTGCACGGCCGGTCATCGGTGGCGAACTCGCGCAGGCTGCTCGCCCGCCTCGACGGCGTGGCACCGGTGTTCGTCGAGGAGCCGTTGCGTCCGGAGCACTCGGCGCGGATCGGCGACGTCGTCCGCTCGACGACGATCCCGATCGCGACCGGTGAGCGCCTGTACTCGCGCGAGGAGTTCCGGCCGGTGCTCGAGCAGGGCATCGCGGTCGCGCAGCCGGACCTGTCGCACGCGGGCGGGATCACGGAGTGCTTCCGGATCGGGACGATGGCCGAGTCCTACGACGTGCTCGTCGCGCCGCACTGTCCGCTGGGACCGGTCGCCCTGGCCGCGTGTCTGCAACTGGACCTGGCGCTGCCGAACGTGCTCGCGCAGGAGATGGTGGTGATGCCCCAGTACGGGGCCGGCACCGGTGCCGAGCTGCTGCGGAACCCCGACGTGCTCGCCGTGCGGGACGGTTTCGTGGAGCGGCTCACCGGGCCCGGTCTCGGGATCGAGGTGGACGAGGACGCGGTGCGCGCGGCGGCGGTCGCCGGCGCGTTGGCGCCGGGTTCGCCGGTCTGGGCCGCGCCGGACGGTGCCTTCGCGGAGTGGGGACCGGTGGTCGGTGGAACTGCACCGCACGGTTCGGGAGGCGCGTGGCGGGGCCGCCCCGTGCCTCCCGTCCGACAGGCGGTTCCGTTCCCCGCGATCAGCGGTACGTGGTGGCGTCCCGTGGTCCCGCCGCACCGACACCGAGTGTCGACTCGCCGGTGACGAGCTCGCACGGCTCGTGGTGTGCTCCGGGAGCTGCGGATCCGTCGATCGCGTGGACGAGCGCCCGCGCCGCTGCCGCGCCGATCTCGCTCAATCGCGGGTCGACCGTGGTGAGCAGGTTGTTCCCCTGACCGACCATGCCCTCCCAGTTGTCGTACCCGACCAGGGCGACGTCCTCGGGCACCCGGATCCCGCGCGCGCGGAGCACGCCGAGGATCCCCAGCGCGATCTGGTCGTTGCCGCAGAACACCGCGTCGACCTCGTCGATCCGGTCGGCGATCCGTTCGGCCGCCTCCGCTCCCCAGAGTCTCGTCCAGTCCCGCTCGAGCGGCTGGTCGAGTGCGAGCGAGCCCCCGGCGGACCGGATCGTCTCCACGAGCCCGCGGGTCCGGTCGGCGGCGGCGATGTCGTCGGCCGCGGTGACGGTGGCGATGCGCCGACGCCCGAGTGCGAGCAGGTGTTCGGCGGCGATGCGGCCGGCCATCTCGCCGTCGGGCATGAAGCACGAGTCGTCCGGCGAGTCCGACGTGGCGAACGCGTAGACGACCGGCACCTGCAGGTTCGCGGTCACCGAGTGCAGCGGCGCCTGCAGGCCGTCGCCGAGGACGAGCAGTCCGTCGATCTGTCGGGCGCGGAACTTCTTGACGCTCTCCTGCAGGATCTCCGGGTCCTCACGCACGTCGTAGAGCAGCGTCGCGACGTCCTGCTGCCCGAGGGTGCTGGTGAGTCCGGCCAGGACGGGCAGCGTGAAGGTCCCGTACCCGTTGATCGTGAGGACACCGACGGTCTTGCTGATGCCCGTGGCGAGGAACTGCGCCTGCGCGTTCGGCCGGAAGTCGAGGCGGTCGGCGGCGTCGAGGATCCGCTGGCGGGTGGTGGCGGAGACGCGACCGGTACCACGGAGCACGCGTGACGCGGTGGACAGGTCGACGCCTGCTTCCCGTGCAACGTCGCTGAGGGTCACTGCCTTGGGCACCCCACGTCCTTCCGCCGGTTCGGTTGATCGTACTGGTTGACCTCGCCCCCGGAACGCTGCATGCTCGAAGCAGTGAGCAAGCGCTTGTTCAACGTCGAGCATACCGGGAGTCCTCCATGACCATCGCCACCGCCGTCCCCCGTCCCGAGACCCTCGAACAGCCGTGGCCCACGGGCGACGGCGTCCGGATCACCGGGGTCCGCGCGATCACCACCGCACCCGAGGGCATCGCGCTCGTGGTCGTGCGTGTGGACACGAACGTCGACGGGCTCTACGGGCTCGGGTGCGCGACCTACACGCAGCGGTGGCACTCTGTCGTGTCGTTCGTCGAGGAGCACCTCGCCCGGCTCGTTGTCGGCCGGTACCCCGGCGACATCGAGGACCTCGTCCGGCTCGCCCGGTTCTCCGGGTACTGGCGCGAGGGACCCGTGACGAACAACGCGATCTCCGGCCTCGACATGGCGCTGTGGGACATCGCCGGCAAGCGCGCGGGCCTGCCCGTGCACGAGCTGCTCGGCGGCAGGGTGCGGGCCGCGGCGGACACGTACATCCACGCGGGCGGCCGGACGATCGACGAGACGCTCGACCAGGCGGAGGCGTTCCTCGAGGCCGGCTGGCGGCACGTGCGACTGCAGGTCGGGCAGAACGCCATCGGCACGTACGGCACCGCCCCCCGATCGCTCGACCCGCACCCCGGCGCCCCGTACCCGCTCGGCTGGCGGCAGGGGGAGTACCACCGGAACACGGTCGAGTTGTTCCGGGCGGCGCGGGAACGCTTCGGGGACGAACCCGAGTTCCTGCACGACGTGCACTCGCGGCTCACACCGAAGCAGGCCGTCGTCCTCGCACGCGCCCTCGAGCCGTACCGGCCGTTCTTCCTCGAGGACGTCGTCGCGCCCGAGGACTGGGACCACCTGCCCGAGGTCCGCGAAGCCTCACCGGTCCCGATCGCCGTCGGGGAGCTGACGACCTCGCTGCAGGACGCGGCACGGCTCGTCACCGGGCGTGGGGTCGACCTCATCCGGTCGCACATCTCCGCGATCGGCGGCTTGACGGCGGCGCGGAAGATCGCGACGCTCGCCGAGTTCTCCGGGGTCCGGACGGCGTGGCACGCGCCCGGGGACACGTCGCCCGTCGCTGCGGCGGCCAACGTCGCCGTGGACGTCACCAGTCCCGCCTTCGGGATCCAGGAGGGGCACGTCTACCCGGACGCCGTGCACGAGGTGTTCCCCGGCACGCTCTCCATCGAGCAGGGCTGGCTCACGCCGAACGAGGCGCCGGGGTTCGGGATCGACATCGACGAGCGGGCCGCTGCGGCGTACCCGGCGGAGCTGTCCGGGCACGACGCGTGGGCAGCGGGCGTTCGCGGGCTCGACGGGGGACTCATCGCGCCCTAGGAGGCCGACGTCGAGCCGCCTGGAACGCCGTCCGCCGACAGCGGCGTAGGGTGCGGCTGCAACGAGGCACGGGAGGCCACGCATGCCCGACAGGATCGCCGACGTCTGGGGAACCAGGACACCGTTCGGGCGCGATGCGCTGTGGCCCGTCCGCCTCGACCAGAAGCTCGCGGACGGTGTCGCGGAGTCCGATGTGGACCGGTGGGTGCAGTCCGCGTGCACCCTGTGCAGCAACGGCTGCGCCTGTGACATCGCAGTGCAGGACGGTCGCATGGTCGGCGTCCGCGGGCGCACGGCGGACGTCGTGAACCACGGCCGGCTCGGACCGAAGGGCCTGTTCGGGTCGTGGCAGGGCATGCAGGGCGAGGACCGGCTCACCCGTCCCCTGATCCGGGTCGACGGCGCGCTCGTCGAGACCGACTGGGACACCGCGATGGACCGGATCGTCACGCGCAGCCGCCAGCTCCTGGACGAGAAGGGGCCGCTGACGCACGGGTTCTACACGAGCGGGCAGCTCTACCTCGAGGAGTACTACGCGCTCGGCATCATCGGGAAGGCGGGGCTCGGCACGCCGCACATGGACGGCAACACCCGGCTGTGCACGGCCACCGCCGCCGCCGCGATGAAGGAGAGCTTCGGCTCCGACGGACAGCCCGGCACCTACGAGGACATCGACTCCTGCGACGCGATCGTGCTCTACGGGCACAACATGGCCGAGACGCAGACGGTGCTCTGGATGCGGGTCCTCGACCGCCTCGCCGGTCCCGACCGTCCGCTCGTCGTCTGCGTCGACCCCCGGGAGACCGAGGTCGCGCGCCACGCCGACGTGCACCTGCCGGTCCGCCCCGGCACGAACCTGGCCCTCGTGAACGGACTGGTGCGCGAGCTGTTCCACAACGGCTGGGTGGACGAGGACTACGTCGGTGCCCACACGGTCGGCGTCGACGAGCTCCGCGAGGCCGTCGAGCAGTGGACCCCGGAAGCGGTCGCGGAGACCTGTGGTGTGGACGCCGACGACGTGCGCCGTGCGGCCCGGATCATCGGCACGAGCGAGCGGGTGCTGTCCACGGTGCTGCAGGGGTTCTACCAGGCGTCGCAGGCCACGGCGGCGTCGTGCCAGGTGAACAACCTGCACCTGCTCCGCGGCATGCTCGGGCGGCCGGGCTGCGGCATCCTGCAGATGAACGGGCAACCGACGGCGCAGAACACCCGAGAGACCGGCGCCGACGGGGACCTCCCGGGGTTCCGGAACTGGGAGAACCCGGACCACGTCGCCGAACTCGCCGAGCTGTGGGGCGTCGACGTCGACCGGATCCCGCACTGGTCACCTCCCACGCACGCCATGCAGATCTTCCGGTACGTCGAGCAGGGGAGCATCGAGTTCCTCTGGGTGTCCGCGACGAACCCGGCGGTGTCGATGCCGCAGTCGAGCCGGATCCGGGACGTCCTCGCGGCCGAGGGTCTGTTCCTCGTGGTGCAGGACCTCTACATGACCGAGACGGCGATGCTGGCCGACGTCGTCCTGCCCGCCGCCGGGTGGGGCGAGAAACAGGGCGCCTTCACGAACGTCAACCGGACGGTGCACCTGGCGGACAAGGCGGTCGAGCCGCCCGGAGAGGCGCGCAGCGACCTCGACATCTTCCTCGACTACGCCCGACGCATGGACTTCCGTCGGAACGACGGGTCCCCGCTGCTCGATTGGCGCGGACCGGAGGACGGGTTCCGTGCCTGGCAGGAGTGCACGCGCGGGAAGCTCTGCGACTACACCGGGATCACCTACGAGCGGCTGCGCGGAGGCAGCGGGATCCCGTGGCCGTGCAACGACGAGCACCCGGACGGCACCGCGCGGCTGTACGCCGACGGGGTGTTCCGCACCGGCATGGCGGACGCCGAGACGTACGGGCACGACCTGCTCACCGGCGCGACCGTGGGACCGACCGCCTACTCCGCGATGCGGGTCGACGGGCGGGCGATCCTCAAGCCCGCCGTCTACCAGCCGCCGCACGAGGAGCCGAGCGAGGAGTACCCCCTGCGCTACACGACCGGCCGTACCGTCTACCAGTTCCACACCCGGACACGGACCGGACGGGCGCGCCAGCTCCGCCGGGCGGCGCCGAGCGCCTGGGTGGAACTCGCCGTCGCGGACGCCGCCAGGCTCGGAGTCGAGGAGGGCGACATCGTCCGCGTGCGGTCGCCCCGCGGCGAGATCGTCGTCCCGGCCAGGGTGGGCGACGTCCGCGAGGGCACGGTCTTCGCCCCGTTCCACTACGGCTACTGGGACCGCGGCGACGTCGGGCCGGACGGACGCCCGACCGCGGCGAACGAGTTGACGGCGACCGAGTGGGACCCGGTCTCGAAGCAGCCCCTGTTCAAGGTGGCCGCCGTGCACGTGGAGAAGGTCGCCGACGCCGAGGGGCCCGCCCCGGCCCCGACGACCGCGGCCTCCCGCCCCGCCCGTCCCGACCGTGTCCCGGCGACCGTCGGTGGCCCCGACGCCGACGTCGAGGAACGTGTCCGTGCAACCGATCCCCCGCGGGCCGAGGACCAGGGAGGACGATGATGCTGCTCCCCGTCTACCTGGGCCTCCTCCACCGATCGGAGCAGTCGCTCGCCGAGTCGTTCCGGCAGGTCGCCGAGGGGCACGCCGCGGAACCGGACGTGTTCCACCTGTGCCACACGCTCGCCGCACAGTGCGAGCAGCACGCCGAGGCGTTGCGCCCGGTCATCGACCGGTACGGGGAAGCGGACACCGAGGACGAGCCCGAGCGGCTCCACGCCGAGGCACTGCCGTCCACCCGGTCCGGTCCGGTGGGGCTCCTCCGAGACCTGCAGGACGTGTACGTGCTGGCGTCGCTCGTGGACATCACGTGGACGATGATCCGCCAAGCGGGCCAGGGCCTCCGCGATGAGGAGCTGCTCGCCGTCGTCGCCGGCTGCTCGCACGAGACGGAGCTGCAGCTGTCGTGGCTCCGCACACGCATGAAGCAGGCGGCGCCGCAAGCACTCGTGGTCGCCTCGTGACCGCGGCCGCCCCCGGGCCGGAAACGACCGGTCACGAGCCGCGCCTGTCCGGTGCGCTGCGAGCCGCACTGCTGTGCCTGGTCGTGCTCGTACTCGCCGGCGCGGTGGGGCTCGCGACACGGCAACCGTGGCTGTTCCCGAGTCTCGGGCCGACCGTCATGCTCTTCTTCACCTCGCCACGGCAGCCGTCGTCGCGACCGCTCAACACCGTCGTCGGCCACGTCGTCGCCATCGCCGTCGGCTACGGCTGCTTCGTCGCGTTCGGGCTCGTCGGTACGGCGCCCGCACCGATCGGCGGTCTCACCGTCGGGTACGTCGCCGCCGGAGCGGTGGCCGTCGCGGTGACGACCGTCGTGCTCCAACTCGTCAGGTTGCCGCACCCGCCGGCCGGGGCCTCGACGCTCATCGTGAGCCTGGGCATCCTCAGCGAGCCGCTCCAGCTCCTCGACATGGTCGGCGCCGTACTGCTGATCACCGCCGCCGGATGGGCCCTCGAACGGCTCGTCCCCGCGAGACGATGAGCGACATCGACGCCGTCCTCCTCGCGGGGGGCCGCGCCCGCCGACTGCAGGGCATCGACAAGGCGATGCTCGTGGTCGACGGGAGGGTCCTCCTCGCGCACGCGCTCGACGCGGTCGGGACCGCGCGGCGCCGGGTCGTGGTCGGCCCCTTCCGCGACGGCTTCCCGACCGACGTCCGTTGGGCGCGGGAGCACCCTCCGTTCGGTGGGCCCGTCACCGCGCTCGCCGCCGGCCTGGAGGCACTCCGCACGTCCGGCGGGACGGCCCCGCTCGTCGTCGTCCTCGCCACCGACCTGCCCGCTGCCGGCGCCGCCGTCGACGCGCTCCGCGAGTCGATGGACGCTGCCGTCCATCGTGGTGGGCCACACGACACCGCGAGCGCCGACGGATGGGTCGCCGTCGACCCCGACGGGCAGCGTCAGCCGTTGCTCGCCGTGTACGGCGCGACGGCGCTGACAGCAGCGATCGCGCGGCTGCGCGGAAGTCGTCGCGGTCTGGACGGCGCGTCGATGCGTGACCTCCTGGCGGGACTGCGGCTCCTGGCCGTGCCGTTGCCCGGTGCGCTCACCGCCGACATCGACACACCACAGCAGCGCGATGCGGCCCTCGGAGTCGCATCGGCACACCGACCCGGCGCGGTCTGACCGGCCACGCGCCGCACGGATGGAGGAACCCTTGACGGAACCGGCAGAACTCGACGGATGGACCAGCCGCGTGACCGGCGCGCTCGAGCTCCCCGATGCGTCCGCCGACATCGGGGCCGTCCTCGACCTGGCACGCGACACCGCGCACGGCGTGATGCGCCCGGCCGCGCCCCTCACCGCCTACCTCGTGGGCGTCGCCGTCGGCCGCGGCATGCCGCTCCCCGACGCGGTCGCCGCCGTCGGTCGGTGCATCGAGGAGCACGAGTGACGGTCGTCCTCAGCGAAGCTCGGCGCATGGCCCGGGCCGCCGGAGCCGCCATGGCCCTGCGGGTGGAGACGGTCGGACTCGCCGAGGCCGACGGACGGGTCCTCGCGGCGGACGTCGTCGCCGCAACCCGGCTGCCCGTCACGGACGCATCGGCGATGGACGGGTGGGCCGTCGCCGGAGACGGTCCGTGGCAGGTCGACGGGGCCGTCCGCATGGGAGCGCCGCCGGGCTCGCTCACGGAGGGCTCCGCCCGCGTGATCACGACCGGCGGAGCGGTACCGGAGGGGGCGACAGCAGTCCTGCGTTCGGAACGGGGTCGCGTACGCGACGGCGTGCTCACGGCGGACGGTCCGACGTCGCCCGCCGCAGGCGCCGACATCCGGGCGGCCGGCGACGAGGTACGAAGCGGCAGCATCGTCGCTCCGAAGGGCGCTCGCGTGACACCCGCCGTGATCGCTGCTGCCGCCGCCACCGGGGCCGACGCGTTCGAGGTCGTCGCCCGGCCGCGCGTCGCGGTCGTGCTCGTCGGCGACGAGTTCGTCGTCCGAGGTGTGCCGGGTCCGGGGCAGGTGCGGGACGCACTCGGCATCGCGCTCCCGGACCTGTTGCAGGACAACGGGGCCGCCGTCGTCACCGTCGAACGTGTCGCCGACGACCTCGAAGCACTCCGGGAGGCCATCAGCGGCGGCGGTGTCGACCTCGTCGTCACGGCCGCTGCCACCGGGCACGGGGCCTGCGATCACCTCGCTGGCGCGCTCGACGCTGCGTCCGCCCACGTGGTGTTCCGCGGTGTGGGGATGCGACCCGGGCACCCGGCACTCCTCGCCCGGCGGGTGGACGGCGTTCCGGTGCTCGGACTCCCGGGCAACCCGTTCGCCGCGGTCGTCGCACTGACCGTGATCGGTCTTCCACTCCTCGCCGGGGCGCTGGGCGCCGCCCCTCCGCGACCGCGACGACGTGTGGCCGCGGAGGCGTTCACCGCGGGCACAGGTGGCGTCCGGATCGTGCCGGTGTGCGAGGGGGATGACGGCGTGCGCCCGGTCCGGCAGGGTCCCTCGGTCGTCTCGGGAGCCGTCGCCGCCGATCACCTCGCGTTCGTGCCGGACCACGGGGTGGCAGCGGGCGGGCTCCTCGACGTCGTCGACCTCCCCTGGCGGCGGTGAGGGACGAGTTCCCTCGATTACAACGTTGACTTCCGGTTTACAGCGCTGTAAACAAGACGGGCGCGACGATGCGCACGAGGGAGAGACCCGATGGTGGGAAGCAGGACCGGAACACTCGCGGCCGTGAGCCGACGCGGGTTCCTCGCCGGGGCAGCGGGCGGAGTCGCACTCAGCACCATGGCGCTCGCGGGGTGTGCGGCACCCCGGCCGACCGCCGGTGGCGCGATGACGATCCGCTTCTACGAGCAGAAGCAGGAGGTGATCGCGTACTTCGACGATCTGCTCCGGAAGTTCGAGCGACAGCACGCGGGTGTGTCGGTGGTGCACGACAGCACCGGGGCGATCGCACCGCAGTTCGTCCGCGGGGAACCGGCCGACGTCGGCTGCTTCAACGACAACCTCGAGCTCGCGCGGTACATCTCTCGCGGCGTGCTCCGGGACCTCGGTGACCTGCCGTCGGCGAAGCGGATCCGGCCGAGCATCGACGGCCTGACGAACCAGTACGCCACCTATCCGGGACGGACGAGTGTCCTGCCGTACTCGCTCGCCGCAGCCGGGGTGATCTACAACAAGAGGATCTTCGCGGACCACGGGCTGCCGGTGCCGACGACGTGGGACGACTTCGTCGAGGTGTGCCGGACACTGCAGAAGGCCGGGATCACGCCGGTGTACGCCACGGACCGCGACACCTGGACGCTCTGGCAAGGGCTCTTCGACTACTCGGTCGGGAGCCTGGTCGACACGGGCTCGTTCTTCCGGAAGATGAAGGCGCTCGGGACCGACGTCGGTCCGGACTCAGAGGTCTCGTTCGAGAAGGACTTCGCAGTCCCGATGGAGCGTGCGAAGACGATCTCGTCGTTCTTCAACCCCGACCACGCGACCCGGGCCTACGCGGACGGCAACCTCGCGTTCGGCCAGGGCAAGGCGGCGATGTACCTGCAGGGTCCCTGGGCACTCGGGCAGATCGCGCTCGTCGACGAGAAGCTCGAGGTCGGTACCTTCGCGCTCCCGGTCACCAACGATCCGGACGACCGCCAGGCTCGCGTGAACATCGACCTCGGACTCTGGATCCCCACGGCGACGCAGCACCTCGACGAGGCCGAGGACCTCGTCGAGTTCCTGATGCAACCCGAGGTGATCGAGGCCTACAACCGCGACAACCTCGCGTACTCGACCACGAAGGATGCCCGGCCGCAGCAGGACGAGCGCCTCGCGGGCCTGCAGCGGTACGTGGACGACGCGGCGTTCTACCAGGGCGCCGGCACCTTCATCCCGACCTCCATCCCGCTCGGCAACTACCTGCAGTCGGCGATCCGGAGCGGGGACTTCACCTCCATGCTGCAGCGGCTCGACTCGGACTGGCGGCGTCTCGCCGGCCGCTCCGCGACGGTCTGAGCCGGACCAGGACGATCCAGGAGCGATCATGACCATGCAGACCCCGTTGTCCCGTGACACCGACCCGGCGACGTCCGGCCCGGCGACCGCGGCGACCCGAGTCCACCGCCGTGTGGGCTCCCTCCACCGGACCGAGGGCATGTACTACCTGTTCCTCATCCCGGCGCTCGTGCTGTTCACCGCCTTCGTGGTGGCACCCGCGTGCGTCGGCATCTTCTACAGCTTCACCGACTACCTCGGCTTCGGGGCGTGGCACTTCCTCGGGATCGAGAACTACCGGGCGCTCGTCTCCGACCCGTCGATCGTCGGCTCGTACGGGTTCACGCTCGGCTTCGCGGTCGTCACCGTCATCGTGACGCAGGTCATCGCCCTGGCCCTCGCGATCGCACTGGCGAAGCGCATCCGGTTCGCCGCCGGTCTGCGGTCGATCTTCGTGATCCCGATGGTGATCTCGGGGATCATCGTCGCCTACGTGTTCAACTTCCTGTTCTCGAACACCGTGCCGGCACTGGCCACCAGCGTCGGGTTCGGCCCGCTCGAGCAGAGCATCCTCGGTGACCCGAACTTGGCGTGGCTCGCGATCGTGATCGTCTCGGCCTGGCAGACCGTGCCCGGTGCGCTGCTCATCTACACCGCCGGGCTCACCTCGATCCCGGAGGAGCTCTACGAGGCGAGCTCCCTCGACGGTGCCACCGGATGGAAGCAGCTGCGGGCGATCACGCTCCCCTTGCTCGGCGGCTTCATCGTCATCAACACGGTGCTCGGCGTGAAGGGGTACCTCGGCGCCTACGACGTCATCGTCGGTCTCACCAACGGCGGGCCGGGCAGTGCGACGAGCAGCGTCGCCATGACCATCTTCGGCGGCTTCACCGGCGGCGACTACGCCTACCAGATGGCGAACGCGACCGTGTTCTTCGTCATCACCGTCCTCATCTCCGTGCTGCAGCTCGCGGCGACCCGCGGAAGGAACCTGCGACTCGCATGACCGCCATCGACACCCGACCCCCGACCGACACCCGCGCGGTGACCACCGGCGGACCACGCCGCCCGGGACGCGGCCACCGGCGACTCGGCGGCACGAACTGGACGCTCACGGTGGTCCTCGGGCTCGCCTCGCTGACCGTGCTGGTCCCGCTGTACGTCACCGTCGCGATGGCGTTCAAGACGAGCAAGCAGTCCGTCGACGGCAACGCCCTGTCCCTGCCGTTCCCGTTCAACCCCGGCTCGTTCGCCGACGCCTGGCAACTCACGCGCTTCCCGGTCTCGTTCTCGGTGTCGCTCGGGGTCGCCGCGCTCACCGTCGTGGCCACGCTGCTGCTCAGCTCGTTCGCCTCGTACGCGATCGTCCGGAACTGGCACAAGCGCTTCTTCCGCTGGTCGTTCGTGTACCTGCTCGCCGCGATGTTCCTGCCGTTCCCCGTCGTGGCGCTTCCCCAGATCAAGCTCACGGCCCAGATGGGGCTCGACAACCCGATCGGCGTCGGGATCCTGCACGCCATGTTCCAACTGTCGTTCAGCGTGCTGCTCTACTCGGCGTACCTCCGCTCGATCCCGGTCGAACTCGAGGAGAGCGCCCGGATCGACGGCGCGTCGACCTGGCAGATCTTCTGGCGCATCATCCTGCCGCTGCTCGGCCCGATGAACGCCACGGTCGGCATCTTCGCCTTCCTGGCGTCCTGGAACGACTTCATGATGCCGTCGCTCATCACCGCGGACCCGACGCTGCAGACCCTGCCGGTGGTGCAGAACATCTTCCAGAGCAAGTTCGGCACGAACTACAACGTCGCGTTCGCCTCGTACCTCATGGCGATGGCGCCGACGATCATCGTCTACCTGTTCGCGCAGCGCTGGGTGATCAGCGGTGTGACGCAGGGTGCGGTCAAGAGCTAGGAGCACCATCCGTGACCACGACGAGTCCCGCCACCCTGCCCACCGTCCGTCCGTACCCGGGATCCGACCCGGTCGCCGACCCGGCAGCTGTGGTGGCCGGCGAGCGCTGGCGGGTGACCGTACTCGACGAGGGGACGTTCCGGATCGAGTGGAGCGACGACGGCGCGTTCGAGGACCGCGCCTCGACGTTCGCGATCCGCCGACGGCTGCCGGTGCCGGAGTTCCGGGTCGAGCACACCGGGGACGGTCGCCACGACGACAGCGTCGTCATCACCACGGCCCGGGCGCGCCTGCGGTACGACGGCCGGCCGTTCTCCCCGAGCGGCCTCGTCGTGGAGACGATCGGACGGGACGCGAACCGCTGGCGCTGGGGCCAGGAGCCGCGCGACCTCGGCGGGACCGGACGGACGCTCGACGACGTCGATGGTCGGATGCCGCTCGAGTCGGGGATCCTCGCACGCGACGGCATCACCGCGCTCGACGACAGCGAGTCCTTCCTGTTCGAGGACGACGGCTGGATCGGCACGCGGGTACCCGGTCGCCGGGACGTCACGGTCTTCGCCTACGGCCGCGACTACGACGCTGCGCTCCACGCCTACCACGCGGTGTCCGGAGCGCCGTCGCTCCTGCCGCGATGGGCGCTCGGCAACTGGTGGAGCCGGTACCACCCCTACAGCGACACCTCCTACCTC
Source organism: Curtobacterium pusillum (assembly GCF_013359865.1). Classification (GTDB taxonomy): domain Bacteria; phylum Actinomycetota; class Actinomycetes; order Actinomycetales; family Microbacteriaceae; genus Curtobacterium; species Curtobacterium pusillum. Next base: position 195,815 of record NZ_JABMCE010000084.1, on the reverse strand, counting down.
GCGCTCATGGACCGGTTCGCCGAGGAACGCCTGCCGTTCTCGGTCGCCGTCATCGACATGGACTGGCACCGTGTCGGCTCCGTGCCGCCGAGGTTCGGCAACGGCTGGACCGGGTACTCCTGGGAGCCGTCGCTGTTCGCCGACCCGGCCGCCTTCCTCGGAGAACTGCACCGCCGGGGCATGCGGACGACGCTCAACCTGCACCCCGCCGACGGCGTCCGGGCCTTCGAGGACGCGTACCCCGAGGTCGCGCGGGCCATGGGCGTGGACCCCGAGACCGAGCAGTCGATCCCGTTCGACCTGACCGACCGGCGCTTCCTGCAGGCGTACTTCGAGCTGCTGCACCGCCCGCTCGAGGACCAGGGCGTCGACTTCTGGTGGATCGACTGGCAGCAGGGCCGCACGACGAGCCTGCCCGGCGTCGACCCGCTGTGGCTCCTCAACCACTTCCACCTGCTCGATTCCGGCCGGGACGGGGGCGCCGGCATGACGTTCTCGCGCTACGCCGGCCCCGGGAGCCACCGGTACGCCGTGGGGTTCTCCGGTGACGCGGTGGTCTCGTGGGCCTCGCTCGCGTTCCAGCCGGAGTTCACCGCGACCGCCGCGAACATCGGCTACCCGTGGTGGAGCCACGACATCGGTGGACACACCCGCGGCATCCGCGACGACGAACTCGCCACACGCTGGGTGCAGTTCGGCGTCTTCTCCCCCATCATGCGCCTGCACTCGGCGAACAACCCCTTCATCCGCAAGGAGCCGTGGGCGTTCCCCGCCGAGGCCCGTACGGCGATCGGGGAGGCGCTCCGGTTCCGGCACCGGATGGTCCCCTACCTGCACACCATGAACCACCGAGCGGCCGCGGGCACCGCGGTGGTCCGGCCCCTGTACCACCTGGAGCCACGCCGGGACGAGGCGTACCGGGTCCCGAACACGTACGCGTTCGGGTCGGAGTTGCTCGTCGCGCCGATCGTCGAACCGCGCGACCCCGTCTCGCTGCACGGAACCGCGCGTGCGTGGCTGCCGCCGGGCACCTGGACCGACGTGTTCACCGGCACCGTCTACGCCGGTGACCGGTTCGTCGATCTGCACCGCACCCTCGACACCGTGCCGGTCCTGCTGCGGGACGGCGGGGTCCTGCCCCTCGCCGCCGCCGACGAGCTCGACGCCACGGTCAACCCCGCCGCGTTCGAGGTGCTCGTCGCCCCTGGTGCCTCCAGTTCGTTCACGCTGGTCGAGGACCGGGAAGGAGCCGAAGCGGACACCGTCGAGACACGGCTGGAGTGGGACCACCGTCGTGCCGAGTTCCGGGTACACGCGGCCGAGGGCGCGCTCGACGCCATCCCGGCACACCGACGGTGGCGGATCACCTTCTTCGCGGCGCCCGCCGAGGGCCAGCACCTCGACGCACGTTCCGCCGACCGTTTCTCGGTCGACCTGTCGGCCCAGACCGCGACGGGTGCCGTTCTGGCGCTCGTCGGCGCTCCGGTCGTCGGCATCGACGCGCGGGAAGCGGTCCGAGGTGTCCTCGAGGGAGCGCAGACGGGCAACCCGGAGAAGCTCGAGGCGTGGGAGGTCGTGTCGAAGGACGTGCCGCGCGCGGACCGCATCGTCGAGCTGGGAACGGTCGGGTTGCCGGATTCGCTCCGGGACGTCGTCGTCGAGCTGTTGGGCAGCGTGCACCCCGGCGAGCCGTGAGACGTGACGGGCGCCGTACCGGCCACAGGTGCGCCGCTCAGTCCACCGAGCCGTCCGGGTACGGCGCGCTCTCGCCGACGAGCAGCCGGTGCCCGACGGTCACGTAGCGCCCCGGGAGGTCGACGCCGTCGATCCGCTCGGCCAACAGGTCGAGCGCGGTCTCGGCGAGCGCGACGGTGTCGGGGGCGACGGATGTGAGGCTCGGCGCGAGGCTCGATCCGAGACCGATCGCGTCCCACCCGATGACGGCGATGTCTCGGGGTGCTTCGAGCCCGCGGAGGCGCATCGCGCGGAGCACCCCGACGGCGGCGAGGTCGTCCCGGCAGAGCAGGCCGTCGACGTCGAGGCCCTCATCGAGCGCACGGCCGAAGGCGACCTCCGCGCCGATCGCGTCCCCGACCTCGCGGGGAACGAGGAACTCCGTCGCGATGCCGGCGTCGGCGAGACCCGCCCGGTACCCGTCGAGCCGGAAGCTCGACGTCCTCGACTCCGGCCCCGTCTCGTGCCCGAAGAAGCCGATCCGTCGGCACCCGAGGGCCGCGAGGTGTGCGACGGCCTCGGCGGCCGCCCCCGCGTTGTCGATCGCGACCTGGTCGGCCGACCGCGGCCGGACGTCCTCACCGAGGAACACCACTGCCGTGTCGCCCCGGATGGCGTCGATGGCCTCGGGAGACAGAACCTGCGGGTGGATGACGACACCGTCGACGACTCCGGCCTCTCGCCCGCGGACCGCGGAGCGTTCGCCCTCCGCCGAGTCGCCGGTCTCCTCGAGCAGGAGCTGGTAGCCCCGCTCGGCGCACACGCGTGAGAACACGTGCGCGAGCTCGGCGAAGTAGGGCCGGCGCAGGTCGGGGAACGCGAAGGCGAGCATGTTCGAGCGCCCCGTCGCGAGCGTGCGTCCGGAAACGTTCGGGCGGTAGCCCAGTTCGTCGATCGCGGCCTGCACGCGGTCGCGCATCGGCTCGCTGACGTGCCGGTAGCCCCGGACCACGTTGGACACGGTCTTCATCGAGACGCCGGCGTGCACCGCGACGTCCTGCAACGTGACCTTGCCCATCCGCTCACCGTACCGGCGTGCCCGACCCTGGCGGCAGCGCCCTCACAACGGCAACAGATGATTCCGCGTCGGTATCATCGACGGATGTCTCCGCGCCCGCCGTTCCGAGCCGACATCGTCGGCAGCTTCCTCCGCCCCACCGCCGTGAAGGAGGCACGCGCAGCCGTCGCCGAGGGCCGCATCGACGCCGCAGCCCTCCGCGCCGTCGAGGACGAGGCCGTGCGTGCCCTCATGGACGCTCAGCAGGCCGCCGGCCTCGAGGTCGCCACGGACGGCGAGGCCCGTCGCGCCTGGTGGCACCTCGACTTCTGGGGAGGCCTGTCCGGCGTCGAGGTCGTCGAGCTCGACCACGGCATCGCGTTCCAGGGAGTGACCACCACGCCGAAGGGCATGCGGGTCACCGGGCCGGTGTCGTTCCCCGCGGACCACCCCTTCGTCGAGGACGCCGCGTTCGTCGTGGCCGAGGCCGCCGAGCGCGGACTGACCGCGAAGTTCACGATCCCCTCGCCGACGGTGTTCGACTTCCGCCTGGACGCCGACCAGATCCGCACGGACCACTACGCCGACCGTGACGCGATCACCGACGACCTCGTGCAGGCGTACCGCGATGCGATCGCCGCGCTGTACGCCGCCGGCGTCCGGTACCTGCAGCTCGACGACACGGCGTGGGCGTACGCCTGCTCGGACGTCGAGATGGAGAAGGCCCGCGAGCGCGGGATCGACACGGACGGGATAGCGGAGCGGTTCTCGTCGATCATCCGCCGAGTGCTCGACGGCCGACCGGAGGACCTCGTCGTCACCACGCACGTGTGCCGCGGGAACTTCCGGTCGACGTGGATCGCGTCCGGCGGGTACGAGCCGGTGGCGGAGCAGCTGCTCGGCAACACCGGGTACGACGGGTACTTCCTGGAGTACGACAGCGACCGCGCCGGCGGCTTCGAGCCCCTGCGGTTCCTGCCCGAGGGCGACCAGGTCGTGGTGCTCGGCCTCGTCACCTCGAAGACGGGAGAGCTCGAGGACCCGGCCGTCATCGAGCAGCGCATCCGGGACGCCGCCGAGTTCGCCCCGCTCGGGCAGCTCGCGCTCAGCCCGCAGTGCGGGTTCGCGTCCACCGAGGAGGGCAACGTGCTGTCCGAGGACGAGCAGTGGGCGAAGGTCCGCAGCGTGGTCGACATCGCGGGGCGCGTCTGGTCCTAGACCCCCCCGAGACGGACTGGAGGCGCGGCGCCAGCTGGCACCGCGCCTCCAGTCCGTCAGTGGGTGAGCGTCAGACGGACGCTGTCGCGTCGTCCCGGTGGGGGAGCTTCCAGCCCGGGCGCACGAAGTGGCACGTGTACCCGTGCGGGTTCTTCTCCAGGTAGTCCTGGTGCTCGTCCTCGGCCTCCCAGAACGGGCCCGCGGCGGTGACCTCGGTCACGACCTTGCCCGGCCAGATGCCCGAGGCGTCGACGTCGTCGATCGTGTCGAGGGCGACCTGCTTCTGCTCGTCGGACGTGAAGAAGATCGCCGAACGGTAGCTGCGGCCGATGTCGTTGCCCTGGCGGTCCTTCGTCGACGGGTCGTGGATCTGGAAGAAGAACTCCAGCAGGTCCCGGTACGAGATCACCGACGGGTCGAACACGATCTCGACGGCCTCGGCGTGGTCGCCGTGGTTGCGGTACGTCGCGTTCGGGACGTCGCCGCCCGAGTAGCCGACGCGGGTGCTGATGACGCCGGGTCGGCGACGGAGGAGCTGCTGCGCTCCCCAGAAGCACCCGCCGGCGAGGATGGCGGTCTCGGTGGTGGTCATGGTGGCCTCCTTGGCTGGCGTGTCGCTGGCTGCGGCACCGTTCGTTGCAACCGGCGCCCGGGGTGTCGTGTTCCCGAGGCCCGGGGTGTCGCGTCAGTCGGTGGTGTCCTGCAGCGCGTCCAGCGCGGCCACGTCCTCCGCCGACAGGACGAAGTCCACGTCGGCGTTCTCCGCGATGCGCGACGGCGTCGTCGACTTCGGCAGTGGCAGGACGTCCTTCTCGAGCAGGTAGCGGATCGCGACCTGCGCGACGGACTTGTCGTACTTCGCCGCAATGTCACGGATCTCGGCGTTCTCGAGCAGGCCGCCGGTGGCGAGCGGCGAGTACCCCTCGGTGAGGATGTCGTGCTCCCGGTCGAAGGCCGTGGTCTCGTCCTGGGTGTTGCCGATGAACCAGCGGATCTGGTTCGCGTGCGGGACGACATCGGTCCGGCCGAGCAGGTCCTCGAGGTCGCCGACGGCGAAGTTCGAGACGCCGATGCTCTTCGTCCGGCCGGCGTCGTAGAGCTCCTCGAACACCTTCCACACCTCGACGTTGCCGTCGCGGTGGTCGGAACCGATGTCGCCCCAGGGCCACGGCGCGTGGATGAGGTGCAGGTCGATCTCGCCGAGGTCGAGGTTGCGGCTCGACTCCTCGAACGCCGACCGCGCACCGTCCGCGGTCTTGACCTCGGCGGGGAGCTTCGTCGTGATGAAGACCTCGTCACGCGGGACACCGCTGTCCCGGACGGCCTTGCCGACGCTCGCCTCGTTGCCGTACGCGAGGGCGGTGTCGATGTGCCGGTAGCCGAGGTCGAGGGCGGTCTTCGTCGCGTCGTAGGCGTCGCCGCCGGACGGGATCTGCCAGGTGCCGAAGCCGATCTTGGGGATGTGCAGGCCGTTGGACAGGGTGAACGTGTCGATGAGAGCGGGCATGGTCGGACAGTACGCCGAGGTGGTCCGGTGAGTGTCACGAATCGCAACCGCCCGCTCTGAAATGCGGGATCTCACCAGTCGGAATTGTCGCAACCAGCGCACACACGTCGTGTGGATCAGACAGGGGAACAGCGCGTAGAGTCCGTGATCGCCGAGTCGAGCCTCGGACGCGCGGAATTCGCCGCAGCGATCGGTATCGACTCCACCAAGCCGTCGAAGTCCCTCTCCGGACGGCGACGGTTCTCGTCGCTCGAACTGGCGCGCGTTGCCCATGTCGGTCGACGGAGCGTCGATTGGCTGATCACCGGCAGGGCATTCGTTCCGCCCGGTGTTCGTCGTCGAGAAGCCGCCGAGTACCTTGAGCTGGCTCAATCTGCTGGTGAGACCCGGCCCGGTTGGCCCCTAGTGAGCGCCCATCTCGATGCGTACCGCGCCGGTGAGATCACCGCCAAGCTCATCGCCAAGCTCCTCGACTGGAGCGTCGCAGACGTCGAGGAGTCCTTCGCTGTCGACGATCCTGGTGCACCATCCGACGAGTTGGGCACCTACGAGCGCTGAGCATGGCGATCAGCTGGTTTCCCGACAACTCCCTGACATCGTCGCGGAATTCCCGCCGGTAAGGCTCGGGCACGAGTGCGTCCTTCCAGGGCCGCCCTCCCGCGCAGGCCAGATCAGATGTCACCTTTCCGTGCAGCGGACCCCGTCGCGGTCCGTTCATGTGAGGTCGCAGCCCTGGCGGGTCAGCCGACGAGTCGGGCGCGCTCGGCGGTGATGCCTTCGTCATCGAAAGCGGTTGCGGTAGCTCGGGTGATCTCCGCCGAGCAAGCGACTTGCCGGCCGCGCCGAGATCATGCATGCTGTGCGCATCCGGTAAAACGTCACCGGCGACTCGAAGGTGAGAAATGAAGAAGATCAACGCGCTCTCCGCGGCTCTCGTATCGGCCGCTGTCGCAGCGTCGGCGCTGGTCACAGCCGTCCCCGCGAATGCTGCTGCGAGCGATAACAGCGCGGGAGTCTCGATCCCGCCGAATGTGGTCGTCGATGATGGTTTCGACCCCAACGGCGAGGTTGTAGTTGTCGGAGACGATCCCGGGACGCTGTCGGGTGACTGCAAGGACCGTGCGTTCGCGGTCGTAGCGGTCATGAGCGAGTCTCTCAACGGCTGCAGCGTGATCGGTTGGAATGCATCAGCGCAGGCGACGTACAAGTGGTATAAGCACCAGGGCAACGCCAACCCCTGCATCTGGGGGAAGTCCTTCAACTCCAAGCACGCACCCACGTGGACCGCACTTGATTGCGGCACGGGTCGTACGAAGAACGTTCCGTGGGGCAACGTCGCGGGCACCAAGAAGATGAAGGGCCTCACCGGCGCCGGGTGGGCTGGCGTCCAGTGGCAGTAACACGCCACGGCATGCGGCGACGCAGCCTCGGGGTCATCGCCTCGGGCTGCGTCGCCGTAGCCATTCTGTCGGGTTGCGCACCCGATGAGCCACGAACGGCGACAACTGCGGACCCGAGCTCCCGTCCGACCGAGCCGGCGCTCAGCGTGACATCGATGCAGTCGATCGCTGACCAGCTACGCCGCTCTGTGCCTTGCGCAGATGCCGACGCATGGCTGGATGACCTCGCGTTCTGGGATGCAATGCGAGGATTCGATTGTTTCGACGGTGCCGACTCAACTTTCGTCCGCGTCTACGCTCACGCGGCCTCGGTTCAACAGACGCTCGAGGACTGGAGCGACACCATCAATACCGAGCGCGCAGTCGCGCGCGGCCAGAACTGGTACGTCATCGGACCGCCCGGCGTCGTCAACGCGTTGAACGTCCCCAAGGATGCACCGAAGATCGCCAGCGATCTCGGTGTCCCCGCGAGGCTGACAGCGGAGCAGGACTACCTCACCACCTGCGCTCGCTTCGTCGCAAGCGAGGGGGAACGGTACGTGAAGCATCCAGGCAAGCGCAGCGGTTCGGCGAAGCAGTACGAGACCCTGTTCCCGGGCGTCACCGCCGAGCTGCACGCAGCAATCGACGACCTCGGGCGGACACGGATCGGGAAAATACCGGACACCGAGCGGTGGATAGCGGCGCTCTCAACAATTGGCCCCCGCGTCAAGGCGAAGTGCGTGGCCACATACGACCATGTCCGCGACACCGTGAACCCACTCGAGGGAACCCCATGACGAACACGTCCACCCCCGCCATCGCCCGCACAGCAGCCGTGAGCACCGCCACGATCGCAGCGCTCGGCAGCACCATTCTCGCCGTGGATAACACGCTCGGATTCGCCGGCTTCCACCTGCTCGGCTCCGGGGTAGCACCGTTCATCGTCGCAGTGGTGATGCTTGCGGCGGTGGTGTGCGCGGGACTCGCTGTGCGAACAGACGATCTTGCACGCGGCATCGCTGCAGCGGCCGTGGTCGGGTTCGCGCTGGCTCAGTCCCCGGCCCTCGCGCTAACCCTGTGGTTCCCGCTTTCGACCGCGTTGCAGGCGCTTGTTCCGCTCGGGTTCGCGGCCTGCGCGATCATCACCTGGCGCAGCTCAGAAGGGCAGCTGCGGATACTTCCGGCGATCGCCGCGATCCTCGCCGTGGCATGGGCGATTGGCGCGTTCGTCCCGCTGTGGCTTGAGGTGTTCCTCTCCCTGCAAGCCACGACAATGCTGACGGTTACCGTTCTCGTGGCAAGCCCCTTCCTCAGCGGTATCGCGCGCTACGTGCGGACCCTCTGGGACAGTGCAGCAATCCGCTGATGCGCTCACTCAGGGGCGACAGCGGTGCGCGCGCGGATCGGCCGTCGATCCCGGCCTGAGACCGGTCCACACGCCTCCAGTCCGTCCTGTCAGCGCTGGACGCGAGCCGTCGCGTGGACCGTGGTCTCGTCGTCCCGGCCGCGCAGTGCGAGGCGCTCGGCCGCTCCGTCGCTGTGCTCCGGCGCGGTGTACATGAGCACGCGGTGTCCCGAGTCGTCCAGCGGTGTCAGGACCTCGAACGCGAGCTCGAATTCGCCGACGTCGGGGTGCCGGAACTGCTTCACGCCCGCGATGCAGTTCTCGGCCCGGTGGCGAGACCACATCTTGCCGAACTCCAGGCTCTTCCGGGTGGCCCCCTGACGGCAGGCTCGCCGTGCTCCCCACCGCATCCTCAGCAGGTGCGGTGGGGATTCGCGTGCGGCGACGGGGCGGAGCGGTCAGTGTGCGTCGAGCGCCGTGCGGGCGGCGCGGACGACCTCGGCATCGGTGACGAAGTGCGCGGAACCGTCGTCCGCGCCGCCCATCGGCACGCCCGCGTGGGCGCTGTCCGGGGCAGGGCGCTTCGCCGACAGGTGCACCGCGGCCACTCCGGTCGCGACGAGCGCCTGGACGTCAGCGGGGGTGACCCCGGCGCCGGCCATGACCTGCACGTGCCCGGCCGCCTCGACCATGCGCGCGATGGTGCCGGAGCCGGCGACCGCGGTCGGGGCGGCGCCGGAGGTCAGGACGCGGGTGAACCCGAGCGCCTCGAGCGGCCCCACGGCCGCGACGGGGTCCGCCGCGTGGTCGATCGCCCGGTGCAGGGTGATCTCCGCGGTGGCGCTGACCGAGCGGGCGGCGTCCACGAAGCGACGGAGGGCGTCCTGGTCGAGGGTGCGGTCCTCCCGCAGGGCTCCGACGACGACCCCGGTCGCTCCGGAGCGGAGGACGGTCCGGATCTCCCGCTCCATGAGTTCCACCTCGTCGCGGTCGTGCACGAAGCCACCGGGGCGACACCGGACGAGGGCGTGTGCGGGGATGCCCGTCTCGTGCGTCATCTCGACGAGCGCCTGCGACGGGGTGAGCCCGCCGAGCTCGAGGCCGACGCACAGTTCGACGCGGTCGGCGCCCCCGTCACGCGCGACGATCGCCCCCGCGGGGGAGGTGACGGCGATCTCGAGGGCAGGGGTCATCGAACGGCTCCGAGTGGCTGGTCCGAGGCGGGGATGATCCTGGCGGTCAGGTCCGGGGCCTCGGGGAACTCTCGATCGTAGGGGAACATCGGCCGCTCGATCCTGTGGTGCCCGAGCCGCTCGAGGTCCTGGTCGACCCCGCCCGGTGTGAGCGCGAGCATCCAGTCGGCGGACATGTCGAACAGCTCGGGCTCGAGGTACCCGATCTTCACGATGACGATGTCGGCGTCCCGCGGGGCGAGGTCGAGGTCCGTGAAGTCGTGCTCGTGGTGGTACGGCTTCCGGAGCTTCGTGAGGATCGCGTAGACGCTGCCGACCTGCAGCACGACCTCGGTCTCGGCGTCGCGGTCACCGTGCTTGATCGCGTGCACACGTCCGGTCATCGTGATGGGGCCGGCGTGGATGTCGTCCACCTCGGCACCGGCGGTGACGGTCACGGTGGCACCGACACCGGCCGACACCGCGGCGGCGACGGCGGCCGGGCCCGGGACGCTCGCGTAGATCACGACCGGGCCGGAGCCGTCCCGGAACTCCGGTCGCGCGAGCACCTGCGTCAGGCCCCACGTCATGTCGCCGGAGCCGCCAGCGGTCGGGTTGTCGCCGGAGTCGGAGATGAAGTACGGCTTGGCGGCGCCGGGAGCGAGCGCGGCGGCGAGACACTCGTCGAACGAGCCCGTCGGCGCGACGAACGCGAAGTCCTCCCGGACGTCCCAGAACGCCCGGGCCAGTCGTTCGGCGCCGGCGGCCACCATGTCCCGGTCCCACCCGGTGACGACCGTGACCGCACGGTCGCGGGGCTGGTCCGCCCACGCGTAACCGACCCAGATCGCGGCGTCGAGGACGCCCTCGGTCCGCTCCACCTGCGGTACCTGCCCGTACAGCGAGGCGGCGGGCTCGATGCGCGTCGAGGTCTGCTCGCCCGGCAGCAGCACGGGGATCGGGATCCACGCCTTGATCGGGCGCTGCGCTCCGACCGGACGGGTGGTGAGCACGTCGACGAGGTTCCGGACCGCGCGCTCCTTCGTCTCGAGGGCGTCCTCGTGCGGGGCCATCCGGTAGCAGGTGACGAGGTCGACCTGGTGGGCGAGCTCGGCGGTGACGTTGCCGTGCAGGTCCATCGAGGCGGACACGATGACGTCCGGGCCGATCACGGCGCGGATGCGCCCGAGCAGATCGGCCTCGGCGTCGTCCAGCCCCTCGACGACCATCGCGCCGTGGATGTCGTACCAGAGCCCGTCCACCGGCTCGGCTTCGACGATGGCGCGCAGCCGCGAGACGATCTCGGTCGCGAGCTCCTCGTACGAGGCCCGGTCGACGATCCCGCCGGGCAGCGAGTGCCCGATGAGCGCCCCGCGGAACTCCGCACGCTCCGACAGCGGTCCGAGGAACGGGTACCGCGCCACGACCTCGTCGCCGCGGTCCGGGTGGAACGCCGGTGCGTGGGTCCGCGTCGGCGTGAACGTCGAGGTCTCGATGGCGAGTCCGGCGATCGCGACGACCGGACGGCGGGTGGCGGGTGCTGCGGACACGTGGTCAGACACGGACGCTCCTGTTCCTGGTGGTGGACTGGGGGATGGGTGCGGACAGTTCCTCGAGCGAGGCGGCGAGGCCCCGCTGCAGCGCGAACTGGCCGGCACCGACGAGGCCCGCGTCGGCGCCGAGCGACACCGGCTCGATGGCGAGGTGCTGCGTCATGAGCGGGTGGCAGCTCTCGTACAGCTGGCTGCGCACGGCGGCGATGAACGGGTCGAGGGTGGAGAGGATGCCGCCGAGGTACACGGCATCGGGGTTGAAGAAGTTCACGTTCGCGGCGAGGACCTCGCCGAGGTACCGGCCGGCCAGGCGCACGGCCCGGGTGGCCTCCGGGTGGGCGTCCGAGGCCAGGCGCACGACATCGGCGGTGGACGTGACGTCCACTCCCGAGGAGGAGAGGATCCGGACGAGCGCGGCACCGGACGCAACGGTCTCGAGGCACCCGGTGTTGCCGCACGAGCACGGGGTGTCCCCGGCGGCGTCGATCCGCACGTGGGTGATGTCCCCGGCGGCCCCCGTCGAGCCGCGGTAGAGGCGTCCGTCGATGACGATCCCGGCGCCGATCGCCGACCCGGCCTTGATCGTGATGGTCTGCCGTCGCCCCGGGTCCTGCACGGTCTGCTCCCCGGCCGCCATGCAGTTCGCGTCGTTGTCGACGATCGCGGGCAGGCCGAAGCGGTCGGCGAGCCAGGCGGCCACGGGGAACCCGTTCCATCCCGGCATCCGGCTCGGCAGGTCGACCACGCCGGCCTCGACGTCCACGGGGCCGGGCAGGCTCAGCCCGACGCCCCGGAGTCCGTCGCGACCGCGTTCGTCGGCGAGCCGCTCGAGCAGCGCAGCCAGCCGCTGGAGCCCCGCGGTCGGACCGTCGGAGAGCGCGAACGGGACGTTCGCGACCGACTCGAGCGCGCCTCCGGGCAGCACGATGCCGATGCGCGCGTGCCCTCCGCCGACGTCGGCGGCGACCGCGTACTCGTCGACACCACCGATGCGGAGGACCTTGCGAGGTCGGCCGCCGGTGGAGACGTCGGTGCCCTCCTCGGCGAGCAGTCCGTGCGACAGCAGCTGGGAGACCACGTGCGACACCGTCGAGGGCGCGGCACCGAGCAGGGTCGCGATCTCGGTCCGGCTGGAGGCCTGTCCCGAGGCGACGAGCTCGAGGACGCGGGCACTGAGGTCCGGCACGACTTTCTCCAATCCGGGCGGAAGTGGACCGGACGACCCGATCTGCGGCGAGCCTACGGGGCGGAACGCAGCGGCGACCCTTTCGTCCGTTCCGCAGTAACGCAGTTTTTACATGGAGATGTTTGTTTTTCCAATCGGTTTGGCCATTGACTGTGCGTGTGCCGACCGGCACGCGTGCACCACCTCCCCGAAGTCCCTCGCACAAGGAGACACCGCATGTCCAAGCCCCGTCGCTGGGCGCTCCTGACCGGAGCAGTGGTCGCCGTGAGCGCCCTGCTCGCCGGCTGTTCCGGAGGCGGCAACGCCTCGCAGGGATCGTCCGACGAGATCAACTACGCGCTGCCCGCCAACTTCACGCCGAACTGGATCCTGCCGATCGGCACCGCGGCCCACCTCAACACGAACAACGGCTCGATCGCCCAGTCGCTGTACGAGCCGCTCGTCGCGTACGACGGCTCCACCGGCAAGATCGCGTGGAACAAGGCCGGGTCCGTCGCGACGGACGCGAAGTTCGCCGAGGACGGCAAGAGCGTCACCGTCACCCTCGGCGACCGGCACTGGTCGGACGGCGACGCCATCACGAGCCGCGACGTCGAGTTCTGGTTCAACCTGATCAAGGCGAACAAGGACCAGTGGGGCTCCTACTCCGAGGGCAAGGCTCCGGACAACTGGACCTCGTTCAAGGCCGTCGACGACACGCACTTCACGATCACGTTCGACAAGGCGTACAACTCCGACTGGATGCTCGCCAACCAGCTGAGCTACATCATCCCGCTGCCCCAGCACGCGTGGGACAAGACGAGCGCCGACGCGAAGGTGTCCGACGCCGACGAGACCACCGCCGGCGCCAAGCAGGTGTGGAAGTACCTCAACACCGCCGCGGGCAAGATCTCCGACTACGCCTCGGACGACCTGTGGAAGACGATCTCCGGACCGTACGGCGTCAAGTCCTTCACCACGGCCGGCAAGGTCACCCTCACCGCGAACAAGAAGTACGACGGCGGTGAGAAGCCGTCCATCACGACGGTCAACCTGCTGCCGTTCACCACGTCCGACGCCGAGGTGAACGCGGTCCGCTCGGGCGAGGTCGACTACGGCTACATCAACGCCACCGACATGGACCAGAAGTCGTCCTTCACCTCGAAGGGCTACGACGTGGAGCCGTGGACCGGGTGGGCGATCACGTACATGCCGTACAACTTCAACAACCCGACGATGGGCGCCGTGTTCAAGCAGCTGTACGCCCGTCAGGCCGTGCAGATGTCGATCGACCAGAAGTCCCTGTCGAAGGTCGTCTTCAACGGCACCGCAACGTCGGCCTACGGACCGATCCCGCAGGCGCAGGAGTCCGACTACGTCTCCGACGTGCAGAAGTCGAACCCCTACCCGTTCAGCACCTCGAAGGCCAAGGACCTCCTCACCAGCCACGGCTGGACCGAGAAGAACGGCACGATGGTCTGCACTGACCCGGGCACGTCCGACAGTCAGTGCGGCGAGGGCGTGAAGGAGGGCACGAAGTTCACCATGCAGGTGCTCTCGCAGTCCGGCTCGACCGTCACCGACAACATGATGAGCGCGATCCAGTCCTCGCTCGCGAAGACCGGCATCGGCTTCACCATCAAGACGGCGCCCGTGTCGAGTGTCCTCTCGCAGACGCCCACCTGCACGAGCGACGAGGCCAGCTGCGACTGGGACCTCTCGTTCTTCGGTACCGCGGGCAGCTGGTACTTCCCGGCCTACCCGACGGGTGAGGCGCTCTTCTCGACCGGCGGTTCGGCGAACTTCGGGAGCTACTCGAACAAGGAGGTCGACGCCCTCATCGACGCGACGACCACCTCGACCGACTCGACCGCCGTGCAGGACTACAGCGCCGCCGTCGCGAAGGACCTGCCCGTGATCTGGCTGCCCGAGCCGGACTACCAGATCTCGGTCGTCAAGAAGGGGCTGACCGGGTTCGACCAGGACTCGCTCGCCAACTTCCACCCCGCCCAGTGGAAGTGGAGCAAGTGAGGCGCTGACGCGCCCACGTTCGGGAGGCGCGGTGCGGGTCCGCCCCGCACCGCGCCTCCCGAACGGCCCACGCAACCATCCGACCATCGGAAGCCGCATGACCACAGTTCTCTACCTCACCAGGCGCGTCCTGCAGGCGCTCGCGGTGGTCCTCATCGTCACGATCGTCGTGTTCTGCCTCCTGCACGCGCTGCCCGGCGGTCCCGCCCGCGGCGTCCTCGGGGTCTCCGCGACGCCCGCGCAGATCACCGCGTTCAACCAGTCGCAGGGGCTCGACCAGCCGCTGCCCGTGCAGTACCTCCGGTTCCTCGGACGCCTGCTCACCGGCGACCTCGGCACCTCCTACACGCTCAACGAGCCGGTGTCGCAGCTCATCGCCGAGCGCCTGCCGAAGACGCTCGTCCTCACCGGGATGTCCGCCGTGCTCGGCCTCGTCATCGCGATCCCGGTCGGGATGTGGCAGGCGGTCCGACGCAACGGCGCGGTCGACTACGCGGCCACCGCCCTGGCGTTCGTCTTCTACTCCACGCCCGCGTTCTTCCTCGGGCTCGTCCTCATCATCGTGTTCAGCCAGCAGCTGCCGTGGCTGCCGTCCCAGGCGCCGAGCGGCAACACCCTCACCGAGGTCTTCCAGGACCCCGCCGGGCTCGTGCTCCCCGTGGTCACCGGCGCCCTCGCGATGATCGCCGTGTTCAGCCGGTACATGCGGGCCTCGACGCTCGAGAACCTGCAGGAGGACTACGTCCGCACCGCCCGTGCCGGCGGGGCGTCGACCGTCACGATCCTGCGTCGGCACGTGTTCCGGAACTCGCTCACCCCGGTGGTCGCGATGCTCGGGTACTACCTGCCGGTCCTGTTCGGCGGGGCGCTCGTCACCGAGCAGCTGTTCAACTACCCCGGCATGGGGCTCCTGTTCTGGAACGCCGCGCAGTCGTCGGACTATCCGACCCTGCTCGGGTGCGTCCTCGTCATCTCGATCGCGACGGTCGTCGGCACGCTCCTCGCCGACGTCGCGCAGTCCTTGATCGATCCCCGAGTGAAGGCAGGCCGCGCATGACCGCCGCGTCGATCATCGATACCGCGTCCACCAACGACGTGATGGGAGCCCGCGCATGACCGCACAGCTCGCACCCGAAGCGCCCGGGGCCGCGTCCCTGGTGCAGCCCGTCGCCGCGACCGGCTGGCGACTCGCCGTCCGCCGCTTCCGCCACAACACCCTCGCGGTGATCGGCCTCGTCGTCATCGTCGTCATCGTGCTGTTCTGCTTCGTCGGACCGTTCCTCTACCCGACGGACCAGACGCACACGCAGCTCTCCCAGGCGAACCTCGGACCGAGCGCCGCACACCTGCTCGGCACCGACGCGGTCGGGCACGACGTCCTCGGCCGCCTGATGTTCGGCGGCAAGGTGTCGCTCATGGTCGGCATCGCGGCGGGCGTCCTCGCCACCGTGGTGGGCACGCTGTGGGGTTCGGTCGCCGGGTACGTCGGGGGCTGGGTCGACGCGGTGATGATGCGCGTGGTCGACGCCGGCATCGCCATCCCGGCGCTGTTCATCCTGCTGGTCATCTCCGCGATCACGACCCCGGGCGTGTGGGGCCTCATCGTGATCCTCGGCCTCGTGTCGTGGCTGGTGCCCTCCCGCCTCATCCGCGCCGAGACCCTGACGCTCAAGAACCGCGATTACGTCCTGACCCTGCGCGCGATCGGCGGCTCGCACGCGCGCGCCATCGGTCGACACCTGCTGCCGAACTCGGTCTCCACGATCGTCGTCGCCGCCACGTTCCAGGTCGCCGACGCGATCCTCCTCGTCGCCTACGTCTCGTACCTCGGCCTCGGGGTCCAGGCCCCGGCGACGGACTGGGGCGGCATGCTCTCGGCGGGACTCACCGCCGCCTACTCGGGACGCTGGTGGCTCATCGTGCCGCCGGGTCTCGCCGTGATCCTCGTCGTCTGCGCGTTCAACGCCGTGGGCGACGGGCTCCGGGACGCCTTCGACGTGAGGGGCCGTTGATGTCCATCCTGACCACCACCGACCTCGGGGTCACCTTCAGCACGGAGTCCGGCACCGTCGACGCCGTCCGCGGCGTGTCCCTGCACGTGGAACCCGGCGAGACCCTCGCGCTCGTCGGGGAGTCCGGCTCCGGCAAGTCCACGGTCGCGCTCGCCGCGATGGGCCTGCTGTCCGGCAACGCCACCGCCACCGGCAGCGCCGTCGTCGACGGCCACGAGGTCGTCGACGCGGGCGAGCCCGAGCTCCGGAAGCTGCGCGGCTCGACCGTCTCGATGGTCTTCCAGGAGCCCGCGACCGCCCTCGACCCGCTCACCCGCGTCGGCGCGCAGATCGCCGAGGTCGTCCGGAACCACGGCGAGGTCTCGGCATCGGACGCCGCGGCCCGCGCCGTGGAGCTCCTCGGCCGGGTGGGCATCCCCGAGCCGGCCGCGCGGGCACGGGCGTTCCCGTTCCAGCTGTCCGGCGGTCAGCGGCAGCGCGTGGTCATCGCGATGGCGATCGCGAACTCGCCGAAGCTCCTCATCGCCGATGAACCGACGACCGCGCTCGACGTGACGGTGCAGGCCGAGATCCTCGAGCTGCTCCGTCGCCTGGCGGCGGACACCGGCACGGGCGTCCTGCTCGTCACGCACAACATGGGCGTGGTGGCGGACTTCGCGGACCGGGTCGCGGTGATGCTGCAGGGCGAGATCGTCGAGACCGGCAGCGTCGAGGACGTCCTGCTCCGGCCGGAGCACGACTACACGAAGCGCCTGCTCGCGGCGGTGCCGCGGCTCGCGGTGGCGGGTGCGCCGGCGGCTGCGGCTGCGGCTGCGGTCACGACGTCGGCATCGGACGGGAGGCGCGACACGGCCCCGGTGGTCGACCTGCGGGACGTCTCGGTGACGTTCGGGCGCGGGGCGCGCGCCGTCCACGCCCTGCGCGGCATCGACATCGCCGTGCACGCCGGCGAGACCGTCGGCCTGGTCGGGGAGTCCGGCTCGGGCAAGTCCACCGCGGCCCGGGTCGCGCTCGGTCTCGTGAAGCCGACATCGGGGAGCGTGCACCTGTTCGGGTCGGACCTTCGCACGGCTCGCGGGCGGGACCGCCGGGCGCTCCGCTCCGGGATCGGTGTCGTTCTGCAGGACCCCGTCGCGTCGCTCGACGCTCGGATGTCCGTCGCGGAGTGCATCGCCGAACCGCTCGCCGTGCACCGCCGGGGCATGTCCTCCGCCGACCGGCGGAAGCGCATCGACGAGGTGCTCGACGCCGTCCGGCTGCCCACGGCCCTCGCGTCGCGTGCGCCCCGGGAGCTCTCCGGCGGGCAGCGGCAGCGCGTCTCGCTCGCCCGGGCGCTCGTGCTCGCCCCGAGGCTGCTCGTCGCCGACGAACCGACCAGCGCGCTCGACGTCAGCGTGCAGGAGACCGTGCTCGAGGTCCTCCGTGAGCTGCAGGGCGACCTCGGGTTCGCGTGCCTCTTCGTCTCGCACGACCTCGCCGTCGTGCAGCAGTTCGCCGAGCGCGTCGTCGTGATGCGCCAGGGCGTCGTCGAGGAACAGGGCACCACGGACACCACGCTCATGCACCCCACGACCGACTACACCCGGCGCCTGCTCGCCGCGGTGCCCGTCCCCGATCCGATCGTGCAACGGCAGCGCCGGACCGAGCGGCTCGCGACCCTCGCGGCGGTGACCGCGTGATCTCCGGGGGGACCGATGCCCTCGTCGCCGGTGTCGACGTCGGTGGGACGAACACCAAGGTGCTCCTGGCGACGCCGACCCTCGACGTCGTCGACCGCATCGACCTGCCGACGCCCGCTCACGCGGGGGGCACCGCGATCGTCACGGCGGCCCTCGGCGCGGTGACCGAACTGCTCGACCGGCACCGCGCCTCCTTGACGGGTGTCGGGGTGGGCGCGGCCGGTGTGGTCGACGCGACCACGGGAACCGTGCTCGTCACCGGCAACTCGTTCACCGGCTGGGCGGGTTACGGCGTCACGGACGCGGTGACCTCGGCGCTGGGCGTCCCCGCGACGCTCGACAACGACGTGAACGCGTTCCTGCTCGGCGAGGTCGCCGCGGGGGCCGTCGCAGGGGAGGCCGACGTGCTCGGCATGACGCTCGGAACCGGTGTCGGCGGCGCGCTCGTGCTCGGCGGCTCCCTGTTCGCCGGGCCCCGGGGCGCCGCGGGGGAGATCGGACACGTGCCCGGGTTCGGCGACGCCCCGTGCACCTGCGGCCAGGTCGGCCACCTCGAGACCATCGCCGGGGCGCGCGGCATCGCCGACCGGTACGCCGAGCGGTCCGGCCGGCGGGCCTCGGCCCGCGAGGTCGCCGAAGCCGCGCGGAACGGAGACCCCGACGCGGCCGCGGTGTTCGAGACCGCGGGATGGGGCCTCGCCCGTGCCGCCCTGCTCACGGCGGGGATCCTCGACGTGACCACGGTCGTCATCGGCGGCGGGATCGCCCGCTCGTGGGACCTGCTCGAGCCGGCCGTCACCGCGGCCATCGCGGTGGAGCCCCCGGTCAGTGGCGCCCCGATCCGCCTGGCCCAGTCG
Organism: Curtobacterium pusillum; assembly: GCF_013359865.1. Taxonomy (GTDB): domain Bacteria; phylum Actinomycetota; class Actinomycetes; order Actinomycetales; family Microbacteriaceae; genus Curtobacterium; species Curtobacterium pusillum. The sequence continues at coordinate 177,163 of NZ_JABMCE010000084.1, read as the reverse complement.
ACGCTCGGCTCCGACGCCGTGGCGCTCGGGGCGGCCGCACAGGTCCGCGATCTCGTGTTCGGCGGCGCCTCCGTGTGACGCCGGCCCCGACCGGGATCCGCCAACGAGAAGCCGCGCTGCGCCTGAGGGGAGCACCATGTTCAAGCTTCTGAGCAGACCCGCATTCGCCATCATCGTCGCCGTCGGTTTGGTCATCGCTGGTGCCGCCGTAGCGGCAGCAACACTCGGCACGTCCAATCAGGTCGCTGGTTCGTTCGCCGTCGCCCTCGCGGCCGGAGCTGGCGGATGCACCGTCGGCACCACCCTCCGGCACCGACGTCGGAGCCGCCGAAACCGCTGAATCGACACAACGAGCGCTCCGTGCCACTGTCCGTCGGTGCGGGGCGCTCGGACAGCCGGCCGAGCTCGGTGCCGCCTCCGTCCACCTAGGCTCGACGCAGCGGGACCGTCCGACCGAGGCGGCCGCACGAGGAGGAGCCGTGACCGGAACGACACATGTGGTCCTCGTCGAGTGGGACGGGGACGGGGACGGTGACAGCGACCTGTCGTCGCCCGCCGACGCGCTCGTGCGGGAGCACCTGCCGCGCATCGACGGCGTGGATTCGGTGCGCTCGGGGAAGAGTGTCAGCACCGAAGGGCTCGAGGGCGGTTTCGACTGGATGCTCGTCGTGCGCTTCCGGGACCGGACGGCGCTCGAGGCGTACCTCCCGCACGAGGAGCACCAGCCCGTCGCGTCGTTCATCCAGGGCGGCAGCAGGCGCGTGGTCGTGTTCGACATCGACGACTGACGCGACCGGCAGCCGCCTCCGGGATGGTGACCATCCGACGGACTGGAGGCGCGGGTCCAGCTGGCGCCGTGCCTCCCGTCCGTCCGCTTCGTACGATGGGACGGTGGCTGCCGTGACCGAACCGACCGTCCTGCTGACCGCCTTCGAACCCTTCGGCGGTGACGCGGTCAACCCGTCGTGGGACGCCGCTCAGCGGCTCGCCGAGACCTGGGACGGGCCGGCGACCCTCGTGGTCGAGCAGCTGCCCGTCGTCTTCGCGGAGGAGCGTGCGCGGCTCGCGGCGGCCATCGCGAAACACCGGCCCGCGGTCGTCATCGCGACGGGCCTCGCGGCCGGACGTGCCGCGGTGACGCCGGAGCGGCTCGCCATCAACGTGATGGACGCCCGTATCCCGGACAACGCGGGCGCGCAGCCCGTGGACGAGCCGATCGACCCGTTCGGTGCCCCCGCGGCCTTCAGCGGGCTGCCGATCAAGCGGATCGTGCGGGACGTCCGCGATGCCGGCGTCCCCGCGTCGGTCTCGAACACCGCAGGGACGTTCACGTGCAACCAGGTGTTCTACGAACTCATGTCCCTCGCCGGGCGCGCGGGCTTCCGGGCCGGGTTCGTGCACGTCCCGGCCACGCCGGACATCGCCGGGGACGGACCCTCGCTCGGTCTCGACCAGATCGTGACGGCGCTCGCCGCCGTGGTGCGCGCATCGCTCGACCCGGCGCCGGACATCGTCGCCGAAGGCGGCGCGGAGTCCTGAGCGGCACTGTCCCGTTCGTCCGCGTTCGCTGAGCGACCTCTGATGGACCGTCACGGAACTCGGTGCCGGCGAGGGCGGTGCACCTGCGACGATGGGCGGATGTCCGATGCAGCGCTCCGCCCGCACCGACGAGAGTCCGACGTGAACGGCATCCTCGATCCGAGTCGGTACCCGCTCGCATCCGTCACGCTCGCCGTCGCGGCTGTCATCGTGATCACGGTCGTCGGGTTCATGCTGGGGACGGTCGACCTCGGGCTGTCGAAGGCCCTCAACGGCCTGCACACCGGGGCGCTCGGAGCGCTCACCACCGCGGTCTACCACGTCATCAGTCCCGGGCCGGCGATCGGCATCACGGTGGTCGTCGTGGGGGTGATCTGGTGGCGCGCCCGCGATCTCAGGCCGGCACTGGTCTTCGGCGGCACGATCGCCATCACCTGGGTGCCCTCGGCGGTGGTGAAGGAGATCGTGCACCGGGCCAGGCCGGACGTCGGCGTGCTCCCGCACCCGTTCGCCGTGCAGCCCGACCCGGGGTATCCGAGCGGGCACACCGTCTACATCACGGCGTTCGTGATCGCCCTCGTCTGGCTGCTCCGCGACTCGCGTTGGCACCACCTGGCGGTGACGCTCGGTGTCGTGGCCATCGTCGGCGTGTTCTTCGCGGTGTCGATCGACGCCGTGCACTACCCCACCGACGCGGCGGCCTCGATCCTGTGGTCCGTTGCGGTCGCGCCGGGCGTGCGGGTGGTGTGGGTCGACTGGCTCATGCCGCGGATCCCGTTCCTGCGGCCCCGGGTCCCGGGGGAGGCGGCCCGCGTCTCGCGGTAGGCGACGCCGTCACCCGGTGGGTGCCCCGAGTCTCGCCGTGGGCGACCGTTCTCGCGCCCGCGAGCGCGAGAACCGTCGCTCAGTGCGAGTCTCGGCCCACGCCCTCCGGCACCTCGTCCTCGATCGGCAGCAACCGCCGCGCACCGTGCCCCTCGGCGCCCAGCTGGTCGCCCGGGTTCATCACCAGGCAGGCGTTCAGCGAGACGCACCCGCAGCCGATGCACTGCGTCATCTCCTCCTGCAGGCGCTCCAGTTCGAGCTGCCGTGCGCGGAGCCGTGCACGCCAACGCTCGTTCAGACGGTTCCAGTCCCGCAGGGAGGGCATCCGGTCCGACGGGAGGGTGCCGAACTGCTCGGCGACCTCGCTGAGCGGGATGCCGAGCCGTTTGGCGACCTGGATGATCGCGATGCGCCGTTCCACGTGCCTCGGGTACAGGCGGGTGCCCCCGGCGGTGCGCTCCGGGTGGATGAGGCCCTTGCGCTCGTAGAAGTGCAGCGCGGACGCTGCGACACCGGTGCGGGCGACGACCTCGCCGATGGTGAGGAGGTCGGTCGGGCTCGGGCGCTTGATCTCGACCATGGTCGAGATCCTACGGCCGGGGCCGGGGCCGGAGCCGGGGCCCGGCCAGGGCCGGCGCCCGACTCCGTTCAGGCGACCGCGCGGCGGATGAGTTCGGCGACCGTCGCCTCGTCCGCCTCCGAGAACTCGGGCGTGACGGCCCAGGACGTCGGCCAGAACGACCCGTCGTCGAGCTGCGCGGGGTCCTGGAAGCCGAGCGTGGCGTAGCGGGCCTTGAACTTCGCGGCGTCCTGGAAGAAGAACACGACCTTGCCGTCCTTCGCGTACGCGGGCATGCCGTACCAGAGCCGAGGTGCGAGGTCGGGCGCGACCTCGAGGGCGATCCGGTGGATGCGCTCCGCGAGGCCCTTGTCGGGCTCGGGCATCGCGGCGATCTTCTCGACGACGGCCGCTGCCTCGGCTGCAGCCTTCTCGGCCTTCGTGCCCTTCGTGCTGCGCGCCCGCTTCACCTCGGCGGCGTGCTCCTTCATGGCTGCGCGCTCTTCCTCGGTGAAGGCGGCGTCGGACTGCTTCGTGGTGGCCATGGTCATTCCTCCTGGTCGGTGTGGTTCTCATCCTGCCGCCGGGACCCTCGGTGCGCTTCTCGAATCCTGATCGGGAGAAGAAATAACAGTTGACAGGCAATACGACCTGCAATATTTTGGATTCCATGAGCCGGAAAGGCGGCTCCCGACCCGGAGGACCAGCCATGACGACGATCCTGCAGCAGACCACCGTCCGCTCCCCGCTCGCGCTCGACGCCGTGCTCGGTCGTCTCGAGCGGGCGGCCGCCCGACTGCCGCACGTCCTCGCGCTGCCGATCATCGTGGCGCACGCGTCGCTGAGCGCTGTCGCTTACCGCTGAACCCGCGACGAAGGGCTCGTCGACCCCGTGGTCGACGAGCCCTTCGTGCGACCCGGGTCAGCGCGCGAGGACGCGTCCGCGGAGCCGCTCGCGCGTGAGGCCGGGCAACGTCACGCCGGTGTCACGCTCCAGCACGTGGGTCCCGGGCGGGACGATCGCGTCGATCGCGTCGAGCACGTCGTCGTCGAGCGCCACCTCGGCGGCCTGGGCGTAGGCGTCGACGTGCGACACCGTGCGCGGGCCGATCACCACCGAGGACACGTCCGGGTGTGTCGACGCGAAACCGACGGCGAGCTCGAGCAGGGTCAGGCCGGCCTCGTCCGCGAGCCGGCCGAGCCGGTCGGCGACCTCGAGCTTGCGGCGGTTGGCCGGGGTGCCGATGTCGTACGCGTGCGGCTGCTCCGCCACCCGCGGCGACCGGGGCTGCTCGGTGCCGTTCCGGTACGCACCCGCGAGCCAGCCGCCGGCGAGGGGAGCCGCCGCGAGCACACCGAGGCCGAAACGGCGGGCGACCGGGAAGGTGGTGCGTTCCGCCGTCCGGGTGAGGATCGAGTACGGGGCGTGCGTCGCGGTGGCGCTCTTGCCGCCCGACCCGAGCCACTGCGCCTCGACGAGTTCCTCGGCCGGGAACCCCGGGATGCCGAAGGCCCGGATCTTGCCCTGCGACACGAGGTCCGCCAGGGCGTCGAGCGTCTCGTCGAGGGACGTCGCCGGGTCGGGGTGCGCCGGCTGGTAGAGGTCGATGACGTCGGTGCCGAGGCGCTCCAGGCTGCGTTCGACCGCGCGGAACATCCAGCGCCGGCCGTTGCCGTGGTGAGCCGGGTCCCGGTCGACCGGGTCCCCGAACCGGACCGCCAGGAACACGTCCTCCCGCCGGTCCCCGAGCGCGGCCCCGACGGTGCTCTCGGCCAGCCCCGCGCCGTCGGCGTCCGACACGTCCACCGCCGTGACACCGCGTCCGAGCGCCTCGTGGACGAGCCGCACCGCATCGTCGACGTCCCGCTCGGCGACAGCTGCCACAGCTCGTGTCCCGAGGGTCAGCGCGCTGACGGGAGCACCCGTCCGCCCCATGCGTCGCTGTTCCATGCGCGCCACGATAGGAGCACGGTCGCGACGGCGGTGCCGGGTGACGAACCGTTACCGCTGGTACCCTCGGACCGCACAACCAAACGCAGTGTGTATCTACCGGCCGTCGGCTCCCCGGCGGACAGCGGCGGCACCCGATGGGTCCGCCCCACCGCTCGCGGGCCGGGCCGAGAAGGCACACCACCATGCTCCACACCAGTTCCACCCCGTCCACGACGACCGACGACCGGTCCCTGGTCGCACACGCGGGACGCTGGTACTTCCCCGTCGCGTTCATCGCGCGGTTGCCCTTCGCGATGATGGTCGTCGGCGTGCTCACCCTCGTCGTGGCCGCGCGCGACTCGGTCGCGCTCGGCGGGATCAACTCCGCGTCCGTCGGCATCGGCGCCGCGGTCTTCGGCCCGATGGTGGGTGCAGCCGCGGACCGGTTCGGCCAGCGGAACGTGCTCGTCCCCGTCGGCCTGGTCAACGCCGTGCTGCTCGGGCTCTTCCCGTTCGTGGTCGAGGGTTCCGCGCCCGACGTCGCGGTGCTGGCGATGGCGTTCTTCATCGGTGCGTCGGCGCCCCAGGTCGCCCCGATGTCCCGGACGCGGCTGGTCGCGATCATCGGGCAGCGGATGGCACCCGCCCGTCGTGACAAGGTGCTCAGCGGCACCATGGCCTACGAGTCCGCCGCCGACGAGACCGTCTTCATCATCGGGCCGTTCCTCGTCGGGATCCTCGCGAGTGCGATCGCGCCGTGGGTCGCGGTCGCGGGAGCCTCGGCCCTGACGTTCGTGTTCGTGACCGCGTTCGCCCTGCACCCGACCGGGAAGCTCGTGGTCGGGCGTCACGAGGAGCTCGTGCAGGCGCCCGCCCGGGAACTCCTCAGTCCCCGGCTCGTCGTCGTGGTCGTCGGGATCCTCGGTGTCGGCCTGTTCTTCGGCTCGACGCTCACCTCGCTGACGGCGTTCATGGAGACCTACGGCGAGCCGTCGCAGGCCGGGCTGCTCTACGGCCTGATGGGCATCGGCTCCGCCGGACTCGCCCTCGGTTCCGCGGCGTTCCCGCGTGCATTCGGGCTCGGCTGGCGCTGGCTGGTGTTCGGTGTGGTCCTGCTCGGGGGCGCGGTCGCGTTCTCGCAGGCGGGATCGGTCGTCGCCGTGGGGGTCGTCCTCGCGGTCATGGGCGTCGGCATCGGCCCGACCCTGGTCGCGCAGTACAGCCTCGGGTCGGACCGTTCGCCGGTCGGCCGCTCGGCGACCACCATGACGATCCTCGGGTCCGCGGTGATCGTCGGGCAGTCGATCGCGTCGGCGATCACCGGTGACGTCGCGGAGCAGCACGGTGCGTCGGCTGCGATGCTCCTGTCCGCCGCGTCGGCGGCGGTCGTCGTGCTCGCCGCGGTGGCGAACCTGGTCCTGTCGCGTCGCGTCCACGCGTGACCACCTGACGGACTGGAGGAACGTCGCAGGCCCGCCCCGCGCCTCCAGTCAGGCATCGGCTCCGTCGGTTTCCCGACGCTGCCGGCGGCGGACTTCCGGGATGACCAGCTGCGGGACGGCACGCAGCATGAACTGGTCGAAGTCCGGCACGGTGAACGCCGCGTAGCCGTGCTCGGGCGTGTACAGAAGGCCCATGTCGATGAGCTCCGCGCGGGTGGGGCCGAGCTGCGTGGACTCGCGCCGGAGCACTCGTGCGACGTCGGAGGCCTTCTGCGCGGACGGCCCGAGCTCCGCCATCGCACGGAGGTACGCGGTCTGGAGTGCTGTCGCTCGGTCGAGCCTGACTCGGAAGAACGAACGGTCGAGCTTGGCGAGGTAGCCCTCCCGTGCTGCATCGACGTCGTCCGCCGTGATCTGCGGCCCCGGAGCGATCTCCCACGCCTGGTACCCGAGTTCCTGGATGAAGTACGGGTATCCCTTCGTGATCTCCAGAGCGAGTTCGACGGCTTCGCCGGAGTAGGTTGCGTCTTCGAGTTCCGCGGGTCGGATCAGAGCCTCCCGCGCGTCGTCCTCGTCGAGCGAGCCGATCTCGGGAAACCGGAAGAGTCGCTCGGCGTAGGACTTGGCGTCTCCCGCCAGTTCGGCGATCTGTGGGAGTCCGGCTCCGACGAAGGTGATGGGAAGCTTCCGCTGGACGGTCTTGTGGAGCGCCTGGATCAGGGCCTCGAGCTGCGCCGACCGGAGGAACTGGACCTCGTCGACGAGGATCGCGACACCGCGCTCTTGGTCCTGTGCGGCTCGTCCCACGGCAACGAGCACGTCTGTGAGGTCCAGCGCGAGATCGCCGTGGTCCCCGAGTCCCTCCGCTGGTTCGACGTCCCAGGACACTGACCAGGTGCCGTTCTGCGTGACCGACATCCCGAAGGAGGTCAGGACTTCGGCCGCCTGCCGGGCACGCCCACCCCATCGCTTCCTCGGGGACATCTGGAGGAGCGCCGACCGGAGGAGGGAGGCCATCGTCTGTCGGAACTGACCGTCGTCGTGCTTGCTGGCCTCGAGTTCGACGATCTCCCAGCGTGCGGCTCGACCGAGGTCAGCGAACTCATTGAGGAGGACCGTCTTCCCGACGCCGCGGAGGCCGGTCATGATCATGGACTGCTCAGTTCGACCACGCATGAGGCGCTGGAGGAGGACCTCGAAGGCACGCGTGTGCTCGAGTCGACCGGCGACGATCTCTGGAGTTGCGCCTGCGTTCGGTGTGTACGGGTTCCTGAGGCTGTCCATGACGGCACTTTACCGAGTTGTGAGCGCTTTATCTCACAAACATAAAGTTGGATAAGAAATGTAAACCGCCTACTCGGTGTCGTCGACGAGCAGGTCCTCGTGGCGGTAGTCGTTCGAGCGCAGCCCCGCGCGGGCGATCATGTGTGCGGACACCGGCACGAGGAACAGCTGGAACACCATGATCGGCAGGACGACCCACAGCGCCGTCCACGTCCACACCGCGACGACGATCGCCGCGAGGGCGAACGCCAACCCGAGCACCTGCGGCTTCGACATGGCGTGCAGGCGGACGAGCGGATCGGGGAAGCGGACGATCCCCACCCCCGCGCCGAGCGACAGCACCGACCCGACGAGCAGGAGCCCGAGGGCGACCCACGCGCGGACCCCGGCACCGTCGATGAACCCCTGGATGATGTCGATCACGAGCGCTCCTCCTCCGTGGCGTGCTCCGGCGTGGTCGCGGCGCGCCCTTCGTCGGACGGCTCGGACGACGAGGTGACGGCCCGGGCGACCGCGACGGTGGCGAACACGCTCGTCGCGGCGATCACCACGAGGACGGGCACCCCGGTCAGGTCCTGCCGGATCACCATCGCGGCGCCGATCACCACGAGCGCGGTCGTCAGCACCATGTCGGAGCCGATCATCCGGTCGAGGATCGTCGGCCCGCGCACGATCCGGAAGACCGCGAGGGCGAGCGTCGCGCCGAGGAGCGCGAGGACGAGGGCGATCCCGATCGCCATGACCACGACCGCGGTGCTCATCGTGTGACCTCCGGCAGGGGGTCGGACAGTTCGGAGACGTCCTGCTTCGACCCGAGCGCCCGGATGACCATCGTCTCGATGCCGAGGGCCTCGCGTCGCGCGGCGTCGACCTGCTCGACCCGTTCGGTGTCGAGCACGTGCAGGAGCACGCGGCGTCGGCGGAGGTCGACGTCGGCGACGTACGCCCCGGGCACGAGCGAGATCGCGAGCGTGGCCAGCGTGAACGTCATCTCGGACGTGGTGTGCAGCTGGACGAGCACGATCGAGCTTCGGCGGACCCCGCGCGGGCGCAGGGCGACCCAGGCGACCCGGAAGGACGCCAGGACCACGAGGCCGGACCACACCACGAGGAACCAGAGGGCGTGCGGGACCGAGAACCGTGCCGAGAGCGGTACCGGTGGGAGCGGGAGCGCCTGCGTGACGAGGAGCGCGACGACGATGCCGCACAGCAGGGTGAGCGGCGTCCACGATCCCCAGAGCAGTGCCCAGAGCACGGTCAGTCCGGCGACGAGTGGCACGTCGTACCGCCAGGCGACGGCGATCCGTCGCGCGTTCGCGATGCGTCGGGTGCTGTCGGCGCTCATCGCGAGCCTCCGAGCACGGCCTGCACGTAGCGGTCGGGGGACTCGAGGGACTCCGCCGCGCGGGTCGCGTAGCCGTAGAGCGGTCCGGCTACGACCGTGAGAGCGACCGACCCGAGGACCGCGACGGTCGTCACGCCGACGAGCATGCGCGGCAGGCGCACCTTCGCGGGAGCCTCGCCGACGCCCTCCTGCGCGGCCGTCGGACGGGAGGCGCGAGTCGCGTGGGGTGCGTCGGTGACCGTCACCGAGCCATCCGGGTGGAACGCCTCGCCGGTCTCCTCCGACACGGTGAGCGGCGCGGGTTCCGGGGACCGCAGGTGCGCGTGCGGTTCGGCCACGGAGGCGTGCGGTGCCGCCGCCTCGGCGGCCGGCTTCGGCCGCCAGAACGCGGCGTCCCAGACGCGCATCAGGGCGTAGAGGGTCAGGAGGCTCGTCACGACCCCGGCGCCGATCGTCACGTACGCGAGGGGCGAGCCGTCGATCGCAGCGGCGCGGAACAGGCCGAGCTTCCCGATGAAGCCGGAGAACGGCGGGATGCCGCCGAGGTTGAAGGCCGGGACGAGGTAGAGGGCCGCCAGGAGCGGTGCGGCCGTGAGCAACCCGCCGAGCGACCTGGTGGAGGTCGTCCCGCCGACCCGTTCCATCAGTCCCGAGACGAGGAACAGGGTGGTCTGCACGACGATGTGGTGCACGGTGTAGAAGACCGCCGCGGCCGTGCCCACGACCGACCCCAGGCCGACGCCCATCACCATGAAGCCGATGTGGCTGATGAGGGTGAAGGACAGCAGTCGTTTCACGTCCGTCTGCGACACCGCCCCGAGCACGCCGACGACCATCGTCAGCACCGCCACGATCAACAGCACAGTGTTGAGCTGCGGTCTCGGGAAGATGATCGTCTCGAGCCGGATGATCGCGTAGATGCCGACCTTCGTCAGCAGGCCCGCGAAGACCGCCGTCACCGGAGCCGGAGCGGTCGGGTACGAGTCCGGCAGCCAGAACGCCAGGGGGAAGACCGCCGCCTTGATGCCGAACCCGATGAGCAGCATCGTGTGGAGCAGCAGCTGGACGTGCTCCGGGAGACCGGCGACCCGCTCGCTGATCTGCGCGATGTTGACCGTGCCGGTCGCGCCGTAGACGAGGCCGATCGCCGCGAGGAAGATCGCCGACGCGATGAGGCTCGTCACGATGTACGTCGTGCCCGCCCGGACGCGCTGTTCGCTGCCGCCGAGGGTGATGAGCACGTAGCTCGCGACGAGCAGCATCTCGAACGCCACGTAGAGGTTGAACAGGTCGCCGGCGATGAACGAGTCGAGCACACCCGCTGCCAGCACGAGGTAGGTCGGGTAGAAGATCGTCACCGGCGCTTCGCCGTCGTCCGCGGCGAGTCCCTGCCCGATCGAGAACAGCAGGACGATGAGCAGCACGCTCGCGCTCACGGTGAGGAGCAGCGCGCTCAGGCGGTCGACCACGAGCGAGATCCCGTACGGGGCCTCCCATCCGCCGACCTGCACGACGATCGTGCCGTGCCGGTCCACGAGCACCAGGAGCGTCGCGGCGACGGCCAGGGCGACCACGAGCGCCGCGACGGTGATCGCCTGCTGCAGCTTCTGGTGGCGGAGGAGGTCGAGGGCGCCCGCGGCACCGAGCAGCGGGACGAGGACGAGCAGCGGGACGAGCCAGGTCATCGGGTCGCCTCCGGAGCGCTGTCGGTGATGCGGTCGTGCGGGTCGTCGGCGTCCTCGGGGGACTTCGGGTCGAAGTCGGCCTCCGGCTCGTCGTCCTCGTCGTCCCGGTCCCGGCCGATCGCGACGTCGGCCTCGTCGACCTCGACCTCGTCGGCGCGGGACAGCTTCCAGGATCGGTGGATGAGCGCCAGCAGGAACGCGCTGACCGCGAAGGTGATGACGATGGCGGTGAGGGCGAATGCCTGGGGGAGCGGGTCCGTGATGCCCTCGGAGGACGTGCCGATCGGCGGGGCACCGGCCGCGCCCGACATCACGAGCAGCAGCAGGTTCAGCGCGTTGCCGAGCAGCAGGAAGCCGAGCAGCATCCGCGTCAGCGAGCGTTCGAGCAGCAGGTACACCCCGCAGGAGAACAGCACCGCCATGGCGATGACGAGGACCAGGGTGACGGTCACGTGGCGCTCCCTTCGGGGGTGGCGGACTCGAACGTGTCGCGGCTCGGGGTGGTGGCGTCCTCGAGGCGCTGCCGGTCGACCTCGGCCCCGAGGCTGCGGAGGACGTCGAGCACGAGGCCGACGACCACGAGGTACACACCGATGTCGAAGAACGTCGCGGTGACGAACTCCACGTGGCCGAGCACCGGGACGGTCGCCTCGAAGAACTCGGAGTACAGGGCGTCCTTCCCGAAGAACATCGGCACGAGCGCGGTGATCGCAGCCGTCGCCACACCGAGCCCGAGCAGGCGGCCCGCGCGGACCGGGGCCGCGGCGCCGAGCTCGGCCGGACCGCCGGCGAGGTACCGGGCCGCGAGGGCGATGCCCGCGACGAGCCCGCCCGCGAAGCCGCCGCCGGCCGCGTTGTGCCCGGCGAACAGCAGGTACACCGACAGGACGACGAGCCCGTGGAACAGCAGTCGCACGACCACGTCGAGGAGCGCGGACCGCCCGGTCGGGATCGCGGCGCTCGTCGGCAGCCAGGCGCGCGGCTCTCCATCCGGGCGGTGCTTGTCGCTCGTCACCGTGGACGGGAGGTCGCGGAGGCGGGGGAGCGTGTCCTCTCGCGAGTGCACGAAGATCAGGCTCGCGACACCCGTCGCGGCAGCCACCACGACCGTCAGCTCGCCGAGCGTGTCCCAGCCGCGCAGGTCCACCAGCGCCACGTTGACCACGTTGAGGCCGTGACCGAACGAGCTCGTCAGCGCCGGCAGGTCCGGCCAGAGCGGCTCGGCGGTACGGGCCGATGCGGCGACCACCACGACGACCGCGAGCGTCAGCCCGGCCAGCCCGGCGAACAGCGCCCGGACGACCCGGAACCGCGACGGGTTCGCCGTGGCGATCCGCGGGGGGAGCCGGCGCAGGACGAGCACGAACGCGATGAGCGTCACGGTCTCGACCACGAGCTGGGTCAGCGCGAGGTCGACCGCCCCGTGCAGGACGAACAGGACCGACATGCCGTACCCGGTCACCCCGACCAGGACCGCGGCCGCGAACCGGGTCTTCGCGGTGAGGACGGCGATCGCGGCGACCGACATCACGATGACGACGGGGATCTGCCCCCACGAGTCGGCGAGGCGGACGTGGAACGCCCACGGCCCGCCGATGATCAGGTTCACGATCGCTCCGGCGACGAACACCGACAGGATCACCGTCAGGTAGTAGGGGAGCGAACCGCGCTGCACCCCGGCGGTCAGGCCGGTCGCGATCCGGTCGAGTCCGCGCATCACGTGCCGGTAGATGCTCGACGCGCTCGGGAACCCCGCGAGCCGGTGCTGCAGCGCCTCGACCGGGCGGCGCACGGCGAACAGCGCGAGACCGCCGGCGAGCGTCACGGCGGAGAGGCCGAGCGCCGGCTCGAGCCCGTGCCAGAGCGCGAGGTGCGGGACCGTTTCGGCGAGGGCGGCGGCGCTCGCCGCGGGTTCGAGGCCGTGCGCGACGAGCGGTGTCCCGATCCCGAGGGCGAGTCCGGTCAGCGCGAGGACGGACGGGACGGTGCCGAGGCCGTGCAGACCGTGCGGCTCGGTGTCGGCTACCCCCGGCTTCCGGGCGAACGCACCCCACAGGAAGCGGAGCGAGTACGCCACCGTCAGCACGGAGCCGACCGTCACGCCCACGAGTGCGGACCAGGCCCAGCCGGCGTCGGGGCCGTGCAGCGCGTCGATGAACCCGGTGAGCACTGCCTCTTTCGCGACGAAGCCGATCGTCGGCGGGATGCCGGCCATGGACAGCAGCGCGAGGGCGGCGACCGCGGCGAGCCACGGCATCCGGCGTCCGAGCCCGCTCAACCGTGCGAGGTCGCGGGTCCCGGTGACGTGGTCGATCGCACCGACGACGAGGAACAGGGTCGACTTGAACGCCGCGTGCGCCACGAGCAGAGCCACCCCGCCGAGGGCGACCTCGGGCGCTCCCCACCCGGCGGCGAGCACGAGGAACCCGAGCTGCGCGACGGTGCCGTAGGCGAGCAGGAGCTTGATGTCCGTCTGCCGGAGCGCGCGGTACCCGCCGATGAGCATGCCGACGACGCCGAGCACGGTGATCGTCTCGCGCCACCCCTCGAGCAGCGCGAACGCGGGGGCGAGTCGAGCGACGAGGTAGATGCCGGCCTTCACCATCGCAGCGGCGTGCAGGTAGGCGCTCACCGGCGTCGGCGCGGCCATCGCGGCGGGGAGCCAGAAGTGGAACGGGACGATCGCGGACTTCGTCAGCGCGCCGAGCAGGACCAGCACCACGGCGACCGAGACGATCGTGCCCGAGGGCGGGTCGGCGACGATGCCCGAGAGCGACGTCGTCCCGGCCGTGACCGAGAGCACGACGAGTCCCGCGAGCATCGCCAGTCCGCCGGCCGTGGTGACGACGAGCGCCTGCATCGCGGCGGCGCGGCTGGCACGCTTCGCCGCGTCGTGGCCGATGAGGAGGTAGGAGAAGACCGTCGTCGCTTCCCAGAGGACGAACAGCACGATGACGTCGTCGGCGACCACGAGCCCGTACATCGACCCGGCGAAGGCGGTGAGGACGCCGGCGAACCGACCGAGTCCGGGCTCGTCGTGGTCGAAGTACGACGCGCAGTAGACGAGCACGAGTGCGCCGACCACGGACACCACGAGCCCGAGGACCCACGACAGGGCGTCCATCCGCAGGGCGATCGCGAGGTCGAGCTGGGGCACCCACCCGAACCGCTCCGTGACCCCGCCGTGCAACGCCGTCCCGGTCTGCGCGATGGTCAGGACGGCGGCTGCTGCTGGTGCGAGGGCCGCCGCGTAGAAGACGCGGCGGCCGAGGACGGGGATCAGGGCGGGGACGATCAGGGCGACGACCGCGAACGCGACGAGGACGGTGACCATCGGGCACCTCCTCGGGGTCGGGCTGCAGTCCGGCTCACTGGGTCCTCACAGCCTACGGAGAGCGGGATGTGGAGACCCTGAGTGGACGGACAGGGAGGCGGATCGAGGATCAGACTTCCAGCACCACTCTGCCCGCGGGTGTGCCGACCTGTCCGGCCCATGCCGCGTCGACCGCCGCCATCCGCACACCGGTCGCGTCGACGCGGATCGAGCCGTCCGCGATCGCGTCGACGATGCCCGGCAGCTCCGCTACGAACGCGGCCCGACCGACCGAGCCCTGGCCGCTGCCGACGATGGTGAGGCCGGACGCACGCAGCGCCGCGGAGGGGATCCGCGCCTCCTGGCCGGCGGTCGAGCCGATCGCGATCCAGTCGAGCCGGCGACCGCGGTCGGATCGGGCCGTGACCAGCGCACGCATGACGTCCGCGGCCGGCTCGCCCCAGACGTAGTCGATGACGACGTCGACGTCCGCGGCCGCGGTGCCGACCGCCTCGACGTCGTCGAGCGACACGACCTGGTCCGCGCCGAGGTCGGGCAGGGCCGCCAGCCGCACGGCGTCGCGACCGCTCGCGACGACGTGCGCGGCGCCGAGGTGTTTCGCGACCTGCACCGCGGCGCGGCCGGAGGCGCCCGTCGCACCGAGGACGAGCACCCGGCTGCCGGGTTCGAACGCGATCCGTCGGCGGAGCGCGACCCAGGACGACATGACCGGGTTGGCGCCTGCGGCCACCGCCACCGGGTCGGCGTCCTCGGGCAGGACGACGCTCGCGCGCGGATCGGCGGCGACGCGCTCGGCCATCGTGCCGCGGGTGTCGCTCGTGACGGCGAAGTAGCGGAGCGTCCCGTCGGGGAACCGTCCCACGCCGTCGACGCCGGGGATCAGAGGGAGCGCTCCTTCGCTCGTGTAGTGCGATCCGTCGGCCTGTGCCCGGACGCGCGGGTGGAGTCCGGCGGCGACGACCTCGACGACGACCTCGCCGTCAGCCGGGACGGGCTCCTCGAACTCCTGCCAGACCGGAGCGTGGCCGAGGGCGGTGACGACCGCTGCGTGCATGATGTCCTCCAAGTGCTTCGTGTTGCGAACAAAATAGTTCGCAACACGAAACGAGTCAACTAGGATCGGACGCATGGAGCAGATGACCGAGGACGAGCGACTCCTCGACTCCCTCGGCGAGACCGCGTTCCGGACGATGGGCGCGTTGACCGGCATCGCAGCCGATGCCGGGCTGTCCCTGACGCAGCTGCGGGTGCTCGCGATCCTGCGTGACCGCCGGTTGCGGATCGGCGACCTGGCGGACTGGCTCGGGCTCGAACGGTCGACGATGACCGGCCTCGTGGCGCGCGCGTCCGCCAAGGGGCTGCTGGCCCGGGAACCGAACGCCGAGGACGCGCGCGCGGTCGACGTCGTGATCACCGACGCCGGGCTCGAGCTGGCGCGGTCCCTCGAGCGCGCGATGCGCGACGCGATGCTCCCGTTGACGACCCGCCTGTCCGAGGGGGACCGGCAGGAGCTGCGCGTGCTGCTCGAGCGCATGCTGCGCTGAACGCGGTGCAGGCCTGGAGGCGCGGGTCGTCCCCGCCTGCCGGCGCGCGTCCTGCAGACGGTCGCGTCAGCGTCCGTGCGCGCGCGCCGGGATCTGGGTCGCCAGCTTGCCGCCCGAAACGTCGAGCAGCGTCCCGGTGATGTACCCGGCAGCGTCACTCGCCACGAAGACGAGCAGGTCCGCCACGTCGTCGGGCGTCTCCCACCGCCGGAGTGACAGCGTGTCGAGCAGCCGGTCCTGCGCCTCGGTCGGCATGGTCGCGAAGCCGTTCATCGCCGTCGGCACCATCCCCGGCGCGTACGCGTTCACGGTGATGTCCCACGGTCCGAGCTCCGAGGCGAGCACCCGGGTGAAGGCCACGACGGCGGACTTCGACGCCGCGTAGGCAGCGCTGCCGACGCTCGGCACGATCGCCGCGAACGAGGCCGCGTTGATGATCCGGCCCCGGCCCGCGGCCTGCATCACCGGCGCGACCGCCTGGCTCATGAGGAACGTCCCGCCGAGGTTGACGTCCATGCAGCGGCGCCAGGCGTCCCACCGCAGGTCGGCGACCGTCCCCTCGACGTTGATGCCGGCGTTGTTCACGAGGACGTCGATCGTGCCGTGGCGCTCGACCACGGTGTCCACGGCGGCGCGGACGGACGCCGGGTCGGCGACGTCGCAGACGACCTGTTCGACGATGGCTGAACCGTCGCCCGCGGTCGGGTCCGCGGTGTCGAACGCGAGGTCGAGCGCGACGACCCTGCACCCCTCGGCGAGGAATCGTGCCGCGATCGTCCTGCCGATGCCGCGTGCGGCTCCGGTCACGACGACCACGCGGTCGGTCAGGTCGAGGTGCATCGTCGCTCCCGTCATCGGTGCCTATTCGGCATACTATTCCACCATGACCGAGCGACGAGTCCTCTGGATCACCGGTGGCGGGAGCGGCATGGGTGCCGCGACCGCCCGTTCGGCGGCGGCCGACGGCTGGACGGTGGTCCTCAGCGGCCGACGGGCGGATCGCCTCGACGAGGTCGCGGCGGCGGTCCGCTCCGCCGGCGGCTCGGCGGACGTGCTACCCCTCGACGCCGGCGACCCCGACGCGGTGGCCGCGGCACACGACACCCTGCTCGAGCGGCACGGACGCCTCGACGGCCTCGTGCTCGCCGCCGGACTCAACGCCCCGCAGCGCCGGTGGGACGACCAGTCGCTGCCGACCTTCCGTGCGATCGTCGACACGAACCTCACCGCCGTCGTCACCGTCGTCGACGCCGCGCTCCCGTCGCTCCGCGCGTCCGGAGGCGTGGTCGTCGTCGTGTCCTCGTACGCCGGGTGGTCGTTCCAGCCGGGCGCCGGCGTGGCGTACTCCGCGAGCAAGACCGCGCTCGGCTCCGTCGTCAGGACGCTCAACCAGCAGGAAGCGCCACACGGCGTCCGCGCCACCCACCTGTGCCCGGGCGACGTCGCGACGGACTTCCTCGACCAGCGCCCGTCGGTTCCGGACGAAGCTGCCCGTGCCGTCATGCTCCAGCCGGAGGACATCGCGCGCACGGTGTCGTTCGTTCTCGGGTCGCCGTCGTACATGCGCGTCGACGAACTCGTGGTCTCGCCGGTCTCGCAGCGGTGATCTTCGACCGGGTGCTCGACGGGCTCGGCGCCGCGATCGTCGACGGCACGCTCCCGACGGGGCACGCCGACAGCATCGACGGCTTCGTGGCCCGCACCGGGGCCAGCCGCAGCATCGTCCGCGAGGCCGTCCGTGTCCTCGTCGGCCTCGGCCTCGTCAGCGCCGGACGCCGGGTCGGCCTCCGCGTGCTCCCCGCGGCCGAATGGGACGTGCTCGACCCGCGGGTGATCGGCTGGCGACTGGCGGGACCGGACCGCGAGGTCGCGCTCGCGGAGCTGCGCGCACTCCGCCGCGCGGTCGAGCCGGCCGCCGCCGCGGCAGCAGCCGCCGTCGTGCGTGCGTCGGAAGCACCGCGCGCGTCCGACACGACCGGCACCGACGGGCCGGAGGCGCTCCTCGCCGCCGCCGACCGCCTCGCCGCCGCCACCGGTCCCGGTGACGCGGCCGCGTTCCTCCAGGCAGATCGAGAGCTGCACCGACGCGTGCTGGAGCTGTCGGGGAACGCGATGTACGGGCGGCTGCACCGCGTGGTGGGGCGGGCGCTCGACGACCGCGCCGGCGTCGGGCCGGACGTGCACGACGTGGCCCTGCACGTCGCACTCGCGCGCGCGATCACCGGCGGGGACGCGATCGCCGCGGCCGAGGCGATGGGCACGATCATCGACCGCACCGGGGCCTGACGCCCACGCTGCGTCCTACGCTGGGGCAACGCCTGTTCGAAGGAGAGCACATGCCGTTCACCGACCTCGTCCCGGACGCCGACGCCCTCGAGCGGATCGCCACGGGCAGCACCTGGACAGAGGGGCCGTGCTGGATCCCCGCGTCGCGCACCCTGCGGTGGTCCGACATCCCCGGCGACCGCATCCTGCAGTGGCACGCGGACACCGGTTCGGTCGACGCGTACGCCGAGGGCGTCGAGTTCACGAACGGGCGCACGCTCGACCGGGACGGCAGCGTGGTGCAGTGCTCGCACGGGCTCCGGCGCGTCGAGCGGGATCGGGACGGCGTCGTCGAGCCGATCGCGGACGCATGGAACGGTGTCCGGCTGAACTCCCCGAACGACGTCGTCGTCGCGCGGGACGGCAGCGTCTGGTTCACCGATCCGGCCTACGGCATCACGCAGCCGCGCGAGGGGCACCCGGGCGAGCGCGAGTACGGCGACCACTGGGTGTTCCGGTGCGGTCCGGGCGGCGAGGACCTGCGGCCGGTGGCGGTCGACCTCGACGAACCGAACGGGCTGGCGTTCGACCCCGCCGAGCGGGTCCTGTACGTCGCGAGCTCGTCGTCCGAGGAACCGGTGATCCGCGCGTACGACCGCGACGAGGCGCGGCTGAAGAACGGACGGGTGTTCGCGCGACTGGAGCCCGGCGAGGGCGTACCCGACGGGATCCGCGTCGATACGCGCGGCAATGTGTGGTCCTCGTCGCAGCGCGGCGTCGTCGTGTTCGACCCCGAGGGTGCACGTCTCGGGGACATCCGGGTGCCGGAGACGGTCGCGAACCTCTGCTTCGGCGGCGACGACGGCACGACGCTGTTCCTCGCCGCCACGACGTCGGTGTACCGGATCGTCACGACGGCGCGGGACGCTGCCGTATCCTGAGCCGGCCATGCAGTGCGACTACTTCGACCGCGGGGTGTGCCGCTCCTGCACGCTCATGGGGCAGCCGTACGCCGACCAGGTCCTCGACAAGGAGCTCCGCACGCGCGAGCTCCTGCACGATGCGAGCGAAGCGGCGTTCGACGCCACGGGCACCGCCGTCGAGTGGCTCCCGGCGATCACCAGCCCGGAGTCGGGGTACCGGAACAAGGCGAAGATGGTGGTCGGTGGGACCGTGCAGCGGCCGACGGTCGGGATCCTCGACCACCGCCAGCGCGGCGTGGACCTGCGGCACTGCGGCATCTGCACGCCGGGGATCCGGCACGCGCTGCCGGTCCTCGCGGACTTCATCGCGGACGCCGGGCTCATCCCGTACGACGTCGCTGCGCGCCGCGGCGAACTGAAGTACGTGCTCGTGACCGAGTCTCCCGACGGTGAGCTCATGGTGCGCTTCGTCCTCCGCTCCGAAGGGCAGCTCCCACGGCTCCGGGAACACCTCGGCGTCCTGCGGGCAGCGCTCCCGAACGCGGTCGTCGTCACCGCGAACCTGCTGCCCGAGCACAAGGCCGTGACCGAGGGTGACCGGGAGATCGTGCTCACCGAGCGGGAGACGCTGTCGATGCGGCTCGGCGACGTCACGATGCACCTCCGGCCGCAGAGCTTCTTCCAGACGAACACGCACGTCGCGACGGAGCTGTACGCGCAGGCCTCGGCGTGGATCGACGAGGTGTCGCCGTCGTCGATGTGGGACCTGTACTGCGGTGTCGGCGGGTTCGCCCTGCACGCCGCGCGGCCGGGTCGCGCGGTGACGGGCATCGAGACCAGTCGCGAGGCGATCCGCTCCGCGAAGCAGTCCGCGCGTGAGGCCGGCCTCGAGGGCGTCCGGTTCGCCGCGGACGACGCGACGGAGCACGCGCTCCGCGCCCGGTCGGAGACCGTGCCGGAGCTCGTCGTCGTGAACCCCCCGAGGCGCGGGATCGGCGAGACGCTCTCGACCTGGCTCGAGGAGTCCGCCGTGCGGCACGTGGTCTACTCCAGCTGCAATCCGGTGACGCTGGCGAAGGACCTCGCCCGCATGCCGTCGCTGCGCCTGCGGCGCGCGCGGGTGCTCGACATGTTCCCGCAGACCGGACACCTCGAGGCCGTCACGCTCCTGTCCCGGGGGTGACCGGGAGGCGGACGGGAGGCGCTGGTCGCCGCCGCCACGTGCCTCCAGACCGTCATTGCCAGGGAATTGCCAAGGAGGCGTACCCGGGTACGCCTCGATCGCCAGCGACGTGGGGATCGGCGCGTACAGGTTGCGGTCCGGGGGACATAGCACCAACGGGTAGAACCGTTTGTCTCGGTTTGATAACGGTGAAGAGTTTCCTATGGTGGCCGACCGAGGCGCCCCCGGCACGAGACCACTGCCCCCGGAGGCGCACCCCACAACACGACCGCGATCGGTCGGGATGGGCAGTGGCGGCCGGTTCTGCTCACGTCAGCACCCGGCGCGTGATCCCGGTGGAGCAATCAACCATGAAGAAGCTTTCCCGCACCCGCACCATCGTCGGCGGCCTCGCCTTCGCCGGAATCGCCGCGACCGGTGTCGGCCTCGCCGCAGCCCCCGCGAACGCAGCATCCGGCTCGACCTGGGACGCCCTCGCCCAGTGCGAGTCCGGCGGCAACTGGGCCATCAACACCGGCAACGGCTACTACGGCGGTCTGCAGTTCACCCTCGGCACCTGGCAGGCGAACGGCGGCACCGGCAACCCCGCGTCCGCGAGCCGTTCCGCCCAGATCGCCGTCGCCGAGCGCGTCCTCGCCTCGCAGGGCTGGGGCGCCTGGCCTGCCTGCTCCGCGAAGCTCGGACTGAGCGGCACCACCGGCGCCGCACCGCAGGCCGCGGCCCCGGCGGCCACCGCGCCGACCCAGCAGGCGGCACCCACCCAGCAGGCTGCGCCGACGCAGCAGGCCGCGCCGGCGGAGACGACGGCGTCGACCACGACGCAGGCGGCCCCGGCGGCACCGAGCAAGCCCGCCCCGGTGAAGACGAGCGGCAAGACGTACAAGATCGCCGCGGGTGAGACGCTCGACAGCATCGCGACGAAGCTGAACATCGACGGCGGCTGGAACAAGCTCTGGGCCGCGAACACGTCGACCATCGACGACGCGAACCTCGTGTACGCCGGGCAGACGCTGCAGCTCCCGGCCTGATCACCCCGGTGATCCGACATCAGGACGCCCCCGTGACCCATCGTCGCGGGGGCGTCCTGTCGTCTGCGGCTACTGCGGCTACTGCGGCTACTGCGGGTTGGCCGCGAGCCAGCCGTGCACGTCGTCGGAGCGGAGCGCCTGGGACAGGGACTGCACCGCGATCGTGTTCAGTGCGACGTAGGACTGCCCGTCGGGGGAGGTCCCGCCGCCCGCGGTCGGCACGGTGAAGGTCCGCAGATCGGACGGCCGGACATCCCGCAGGGACCAGCCCAGGCCGACGAGGGTCTGGAAGGTCAGGCCGTCGTCCACGGAGAGGTACTTGCTCGTCGCCGTGACGAAGTCCTGGATGCGGCCCGGGTTCGTGATCGTGCCCTTCGACAGGAGCCCGTCGGCGACTCCGCGCATGAACGCCTGCTGGTTCTTCACACGGGTGTGGTCGGCGTCCGCGAAGGCGTAGCGCTCCCGGACGAACACCAGGGCCTGCTCGCCGTCGAGCCGGTTGGCGCCCTGCGTGAAGCGCTCGCCCCCTCGTGCGGTGAAGTCGCGGGACGACTGGACGGTCACGCCGCCGAGGGCATCGGTCATGCCGTCGAAACCGGCGAAGTCGATCTCGGCGACGTGGTCGACACGGACGTCGAGGAGCTGCTCCACGGTCTGCACGGTGAGCGGCACGCCGCCCCAGGAATACGCTGCGTTGATCTTGGCCGCGCCGTGGCCCGGTACGTCGACCCACGAGTCGCGCATGATCGACATGAGGTACACGGCCTTCCGATCGGCCGGGACGTGGGCGAGCATCAGGGTGTCCGAACGACCGCCGGCAGCGCGGTCGCCGTCCGGGTCGGAGTTCGCCCGGGAGTCCGAGCCGACGAGGAGGATGTTCTCCGAACCGTCGGACGCGGCCGGACGGGAGCCGGTGGGGAAGGGGTCCTCGAGCACGTCCTTGCCGGCGTCGTAGCTGCGGGCGAGACCGCCGACGAAGACGCTGGCGACGACGGCGAGGACCGCGGCGATGCCGACGAGGGACCCGAGCGTCGCGATGAGTGCGACCAGGAACGGCCGCCTCCGCTTCCTCGGCTGCTCGCCGCGGGGAGCGCGCGCTGCTGCGGCGGCGGACTCTGCTGCTTCGGCGGTTCGACGGGCGGCTCGGCGCTCGGACATCGGGGCTCCTGCGGTCGGGTCGGTCCTGCTACTGACCGAACCAGCGTACCGCATCTGACATATTATCTGCTAGGTGATCGGGCACCATTCGACTCTCCGCGCCGCTGCCGTACGCTCACGGTCGTGTCCCGCTTCCTCCGCATCGCCCTCCCCGCGCTCGTCATCGTGGTCTGGCTCGCGATCGCCTCCGTCGGCGGTCCCTTCTTCGGCAAGATCTCCGAGGTGTCGACGAACGACCAGACCTCGTTCCTGCCGGCCTCGGCGGACGCCACGAAGGTGCAGGAACGGGCGTCGGAGTTCCGGCAGGCGTCCGGGGCGCCGGCGATCGTCGTGCTGTCGCGTGACACCGGCCTGACGGAAGCCGACCAGGAAACCGCGAGCTCCCTCGCCCGGGACCTCGGGAGGCGCGGTGACGTCCAGGGCGTCAGTCCGGTGATCCCGAGCGACGACGGCGAAGCGGTCGAGATCGTCGCGACGCTCACCCAGGACGCGGACACCGGCGACGCCGTCGACGCGATCCGCGCCGAGGTCGACGACGCACTGCCCTCCGGCGTGCAGGGGTACGTGACCGGACCGGCAGGGTTCACCGCCGATCTCACCGCGGCGTTCGCGGGCATCGACGGCCTGCTGCTCGGGGTGGCGCTCGCCGCGGTCTTCGTGATCCTCGTCATCGTCTATCGCTCACCGCTGCTCCCGGTCCTCGTGCTCGGCACCGCGACGTTCGCCCTGTGCGCGTCGATCCTCGTCGTGTGGTGGCTCGCCGCGGCCGGCATCGTCACGGTGAACGGCCAGGTGCAGGGCATCCTGTCGATCCTCGTCATCGGCGCCGCGACGGACTACGCGCTCCTCTACACGGCACGCTTCCGCGAGGCGCTGCGCGACCACCGCACCGGCTGGGGTGCCACGAAGACCGCGCTCCGGGGCAGCCTCGAGCCGATCCTCGCCTCGGGCGGGACGGTCATCGTGGGCGTGCTCTGTCTGCTCCTGTCGGACCTCAACTCGAACAAGGCGCTCGGCCCCGTCGCGGCCATCGGCATCGCCTTCAGCCTGCTCGCCGCCCTCAGCCTGCTGCCCGCGCTGCTGCTGGCGTTCCGGCGCGCGGCGTTCTGGCCGCTCCGCCCGGCGTACGGCAGCGCCCACCCCGTCCTCACGGGCCCGCACGCCCGCGGGCTCTGGGCACGTGTGGGACGGCTCGTGGCCAGGCGCTCCCGGATCGTCTGGATCGTGTGCACCGTGGGGCTGCTCGCGATGGGCACCGGACTCGTCGGGCTCGAGGCCGACGGTGTCCCGCAGAGCGACCTCGTCCTCGGGAACTCGCAGGCCCGTGACGGTCAGCAGGTGCTCGCCGACCACTTCCCCGGCGGTTCGGGCAGCCCCGCGCAGGTGATCGGTGCCGCGTCGAAGACCGACGAGCTCGCGGACGCCATCACCGCGGTGGACGGCGTGGACAGCGTCGCGGTGGCGTCGAAGGACTCGCCGTCCGGCACCACCACGCTGCCGGGCCCCGGTGTGAGCGCCGGGGCGGCGGCCTGGGCACCGACCGAATCACGCGGCGACGTCCTGCTCGAGGCCACGCTGTCCGACCCAGCCGACTCCGACTCGGCCGAGCACACGGTCCGCGACCTCCGTACGGCCGTCGAACGGGTCGACCCGGACGCGATCGTGGGTGGGGTGACCGCGACCGCGGTGGACACGGACGACACCGGCATCCGTGACCGCACCCTCATCATCCCGGTCGTGCTCGTCGTCATCCTGCTCATCCTGATGCTCCTGCTCCGGAGCGTCGTGGCGCCGCTCGTCCTCATCGGGAGCGTGATCGTCTCGTTCGCCGCGGCGCTCGGCGTCGGCGCGCTCGTGTTCGACCACGTGTTGCACTTCCCCGGTGCCGACCCGTCCGTGCCGCTGTACTCGTTCGTGTTCCTGGTGGCACTGGGCGTGGACTACAACATCTTCCTCATGACCCGCGTGCGTGAGGAGGCGCTCCGGCACGGGCCGCGCGAGGGCGTCCTCCGGGGGCTCGGCGTGACGGGCGGCGTGATCACCTCGGCGGGCGTGGTCCTGGCGGCGACGTTCGCGGCGCTCGGGGTGATCCCGATCCTGTTCCTCGTGCAGATCGCCTTCGTCGTCGCGTTCGGCGTGCTGCTCGACACGATCGTCGTCCGTTCCCTGCTCGTCCCCGCCCTGGCGTACGACCTCGGACGGCGTGCGTGGTGGCCGTCGCGCCTGTCGCGCCCGTTCCGTCGCATGTGACACGCTGGACGCATGCCAGTTCCTTCGACGCAGCCCGCCGCCGAGCGGAAGCTCCTCCGCGACACCGTGCAGGACAAGATCCGGGACGCGATCATGGACGGGACCCTGGAGCCGGGCGAGCGTCTCAACGACGACGACCTCATCGCCTGGCTGGGTGTCTCGCGCACCCCCATCCGCGAAGCCCTCGCCGAGCTCGCCCGCGCGGGCCTGATCGAGATGGCCCCGAACCGGTACACCCGGGTCGCCGCCCCGACGAAGGACGAACTGCTCGACGCGTACCGCACGCTCGGCGTGATCTACGGCGGTGTCGCGCGTCTCGCCACCCCGCGCTTCACCGACGGGCAGCGCAAGAAGGTCGTGAAGACCCTCGACGGGGTGGCCGCGCAGATCGAGAAGCAGCAGCAGGGCGAGGTCGCGCAGCACGGCGCCGACATCTACGCGCTCTGGGCGGAGCACTGCGGCAACTCCTCGCTCGAGCAGCTGTGCAAGTCCACCACCGACGGACTCGCGTTCAAGCTCCGGGTGCCGGAGCTCGCCGAGCTCATCCCCGCCGACGCGGTGCTGCCCGAGTTGGAGAAGCTCAAGGCCGCCGTGCAGGCGAAGGACCCGATCGCGGCCGAGCTCGCCATGGAGGCGATCCACCTGCTCCCGTCGCGCGCCTAGCGCGACCAGCTGACGGCCTGGAGGCGCGGTGCGGCCCCGCCCCGCGCCTCCAGGCCGTCACCCGGTCGCTTCGCGGAACGCCACGGCGAGCGTCTCGAGCGCGAACGTGAGTTCGTCGTCGGTGACGGTCAGCGGCGGAGCCAGTGTCAGGACCTTCCCCATCGTCGTCTTGAACGACAGGCCTCGCCGCATGCACGCGTAGAGGACCGCTTCGGCGGTGTCGGCGTCGTGCAGCTCCATGCCGAGGAAGAGTCCGCGCCCGCGCACGTCGGCGACCACGTCGTGGTCGCGGCCGATCGATCGGAGGCCCTCCTCGAATGCGGCTCCGGCCGCACGTGCCCGTTCCACGAGCTGCTCGTCGTCGATGATGGCCATCGTGGTGAGACCCGCCCGGGCCATGAGCGGGTTCTTCTCGTGCGTGTAGTGCCCGAGCGCCCAGTCCCCGGCGACGTCGAGCTCGGCGCGCGCGAGCACCGCGGCGACGGGCACCGCCGCCCCGCCGAGGCCCTTGCCCCAGACGAGCAGGTCGGGCACGACGCCCTCGTGCTCGCTCGCGGAGAAGGCCCCGGTGCGGCCGAGACCGGTGGGGATCTCGTCGAACACGAGCAGCGTGCCGGTCGCGTCGCAGCTCGCCCGCACCGCCTGCCAGAAGCCCGGTGGCGCGGGTGTCGGGACCGCACGCATGGGCTCGGCGACGACCGCGGCGACGTCACCCTGTACCCGCAGCGTGTAGTCGACGAGTCGGGCGAGGGCGACCCCGCAGGAGGGCACGTGCGGTTCGTCGGCCCGGTGGCCCGGCCCGAAGTGGTCGCCGTGGCAGCCGAACGGCGGGACGTGCTCGGCTCCGGGCAGGAGCGGGGACAGCGGCCCACTGCGGAACAGCTGCTCGCCACCGACGCTCGAGGCCCCGAACCCGGCGCCGTGGAACGAATCCCAGAACGACAGGGTCTTGTGCCGTCCGGTCGCGACGCGGGCGATCTTCAGCGCGAGCTCGATCGCGTCCGAGCCGCCCGTGGTGAGCAGCACGCGGTCGAGGCCGTCGGGGGCGTGTTGGACGAGTGCCTCGGCGAACTCGGCGCTCACCTCCGAGGTGAAGCGCCGCGGGACGAACGGGAGCGCTGCGAGCTGTTCCCGGAGCGCCGCGACCAACCGGGGGTGGCCGTACCCGATCTGGTGCGCCGAGTTGCCGTGCAGGTCGAGGTAGCGGGTGCCGTCGGTGCCGACGAGCCACGAGCCCTCCGCGCTGACGATCGACGTCAGGCACGGTGTGGAGACCGACTGTTTCAGGAACACGGCGGCGTCCCGGTCGAGCAGGGTGCGGTCCGTCCGGGAGCGGTCCGCGTCCCACCGCCGACGTCGCTCGCTCCGGTTGGTGTCGGACTCCGACAGGGCGGGGACGTCGACGGTGGGGCGGTGCATCAGAGGCTGCCCGTGGCCTTGTTCCAGCGATCGACGGTGCCGTCGAGGTCCTTCAGGACGCCGTCCCAGTCCGGGCGGAGGACGGTGACGCCGTCGAGCAACTTCGCCATCGTGTCGGCCTTCTCACCGGTCGGCTCGACGTCGTCCCGGGCGGGGAGGCCACCGGCGACCGTGGTGGTCTCCTCCTGCACCTTCTCCGAGTACAGGTAGTCGAGGAGCTTCTTCGCGTTCGCCGCGTGCGGGGCGTCCTTCACGAGACCAGCGACGTAGGGCACGGACATCGTGGTCGGCTTGCCGTCCTTGCCATCGAGGAAGAAGATCCCGAGGTTCGGCATCGACTCCTGCTGTGCGAGGTTCATCTGGACGTCGCCGTTCGCGACGAGGAGTTCGCCCTTGTCGACCTTCGCCGCGAGCGCGCCGGTGGAGTCCGACGGGCCGACGTTGTTCTGCTGCAGCTGCTCCATGTAGTCGTCGACGCCCTGCTTGCCGAGTGCCTCCTGTGCGAGGAGGAGCATCGCCGTGCCGTCGCCCGCGACCCCCGGCGTGGAGTACTGCAGCTTGCCCTTGTACTCGGCGTCGAGCAGGTCCTTCCACGTCGTCGGCGCGTCCGGGACCTCCTTGCTGTTCCGGATGAAGCCGATGACGTTGTCGACCATCGTCGTGTAGGTGCCGTCGGCGGCCTTGTTGTCGTCCGCGACGTGCTCCGAGCCCTTCGGCGTGTACTTCGTGAGCAGCCCGTCCTGGTCGGCCTGCTGGATGAACGGCGGCAGGGTGACGAGGACGTCTGCCTGCGTGTTCGCCTGCTCCTTCGCGGCGCGCTGGACGACCTCGCCGGAGCCGGCCTCGACGACGTTGACGGTGATGCCGGTCTCGGCCTTGAAGTCCTTGAACACGGTCTTGTAGAACGACGAGTCGCCGTCGTTCAGCCCGTCCGCGGTGTACAGCGTGACGGACTTGCCGTCGGCCGCGGGGCTGGCGCTCGAGGTCGCGGAGCAGCCGGCGAGGACGGAGGCGATGGCGAGGCCGGCCAGCCCGGCGGCGATCGCGCGGTGGTGCGAGGTACGGAGGATGGACATGGTTCTCCCTGGGATCGGTGCGGTGGTCGGTGCGGACGGTGTCGACGGTGGGGCAGATGGGGTCAGCGAGGGCGAGCGAGCCGTCCGAGCCCGAGCAGTGCCACGAGCGTGATGCCCATGAGCACGACGGCGAGCGCCGCGCCCTCGTACAGGTGGATGCCGCGACTGGTCATCGAGAAGACCTCGAGCGGCAGCGTGCGCCAGGTCGGCGGGGCGACCATCATCACCGCGGTGAGCTCGCCCATCGACAGCGCCGTGCACAGTGCGGCGGCGGCGATGAGCGCGGGACGGAGCTGCGGCAGGACGACCGTGAGCAGGATCCGGGCAGGCGAGGCCCCGAGCGCGGCGGCGGACTCCTCGTACCGTCGGTCGAGCCGGGCGACCGCGGCGGAGATCGGCTGGTGCGCGATCGCGCTGACGAGCACGACGTGGGCGACGAGCACGATCCACACGGTGCCGTTCAGTGGGACCGGTCCGGACGAGAACGCGATGAGGATCGCGAGGCCGATCGCCACCGAGGGGACGGCGACGGGCAACAGGAACGCGGCGTCGACGACGGTCCGGAGCCGCGGTGCGCTCCGGGCGCCGAGCGCGGCCGAGGTGGCGAGGACGATCGCGACCACCGTGGCGACGGCAGCCGTCACGAGAGAGGCCCCGGCGGCTCCGAGTGTGCCGGACTCGCCCGCCACCGCGAGGAAGTTGCCGAGTGTCAGTCCCGACGGGACCGGGCCGGACCACGACGAGGCGACCGAGCCGAGCAGCACGGCGACGAACGGCAGGGCGAAGAGGACGAGGAGCACGGCGATCGCGACCGCTTGCACGGTGCGTCGGAGGGCGACGTTGCGGACGAGCATCAGCGCACCCCCGACCGTCGGCGCGGGGACCGGGCAGCGGCGGAGCCGCGGAGCACCCGCCGAGCGAGCAGGTACAGCCCGATCGAGACGGCGACGTTCACCACCGCCGCGATCGCCGCGGTCTGGTAGTCGCCGCGCCCGATGGCCTGCCCGTAGACCAGGGTCGGCAGGGTCTGCACGTCCTTCGCCCCGGTGAAGAGCACGATGCCGAACTCGTTGAGCGAGTACATGAGCACGAGCGCCCCGCCCGCTGCGATCGCCGGCAGCACCTCGGGGAGCACGACCGTGCGGACGATCCGCCATGAGCCGGCACCGAGCGACTCGGCGACCTCGAGCTGTCGACGGTCGACACCCTCGAGCGCGCCGAGCACCGGGCGCAGCACGAACGGTGTGAAGTACACGATCTCGGCGAGGACCACGCCCCACTGCCCGTCGAGCAGGTGCACGGGACCGACACCGATCGCAGCGAGGGCACCGTTCACGAACCCGACGTCGCCCCAGACGAACACCAGGGCGAGCGTGATGAGGAAGGACGGGAAGGACACCGCGACGTTGAGTGCACCCACCACGAACCCCGTGCCGGGGAACGGCACGAAGGCGATGACGAGCGCGAGGAACGTGCCGAGGACGACGCAGCCGACGGTCGTGGTGACGCCGATCCGCACCGTGGTCCAGATGACGTCGAGGAACACCGGGTTCGTGAACAGCTCGCCCCAGCGTGCGAGGTCGAACGTGCCGAGGTCGTCGTGCACCGCGTTCGAGAGCAGCAGCACGAGCGGGTACACGCCGAGTGCGAGGAGCACACCGAGCGGCACGAGCGCCGCGACGACCCCGCCGAGCGCGGCCGGCGCGGCTGCGCGGGAGCGGGTCGGGCGGGCGAGGGTCGCGGCGGTCACCGGGCCACCGCCGCGGTGGTCTTCCGGGAGGCACGGCGCGGCTCCGTCGGGGCGCTCACCGTGGCGGTGCGGTCGCGCCCGTCATCCAGGTGCCGGCCGTCACGGACGACGACGACGTCCTGG
Organism: Curtobacterium pusillum; assembly: GCF_013359865.1. GTDB lineage: Bacteria > Actinomycetota > Actinomycetes > Actinomycetales > Microbacteriaceae > Curtobacterium > Curtobacterium pusillum. The sequence goes on along the minus strand of NZ_JABMCE010000084.1, from coordinate 147,835 downwards.
GGTTCGAACCCGAGGCGCACGGAGGAGCCGACGGTCGGTGGGAGCGCGAGCTCGAGGAGTTCGGCCGAGAACGACTGCGCCCCGATGGTGCCGGTGACATGGTGGGTCGCACCGCGCCACTGCACGTCGGTGACGGTGACGACGAGCTCGTTCGTGGCTCGGTCGGTGCCGTCGAGCAGACGGACCCGGTGCGGGCGCACCGCGAGGCGGACGGCGTCGCCGGCGTCGAGCCGCTCGACCGTGCGGACCGACGCGTCCGCCCCCGCCACCCGGACCGTCCCGGCGTCGACCGCATCGCCGTCGAGCAGGTTCGCGGCCCCGAGGAAGCCGGCCGTGAACGCGTACTCCGGGTCCCGGTAGAGGGACTCGGACCCGCCGTACTCGACGAGTCGCGCGTCCGCCATCACGGCGATCCGGTCGGCGAGCGCGAGCGCCTCGTCCTGCCCGTGCGTGACGTACAGCATCGTGACGTCCGGGAGCTCCCGGTGCAAGCGGGCGAGTTCGGCGAGCATCCCGGAGCGCAGCTGCGCGTCGAGCGCCGAGAGCGGTTCGTCGAGCAGGAGCACCTCGGGGCGGGGCGCGAGCGCCCGGGCGATGGCCACGCGCTGCTGCTGCCCGCCGGAGAGCGTCGAGGGGCGTCGGTCGGCGAACGGCTCCATGCCGACCATCGCCAGGGCGTCGCGGACCCGGCCGGCGCAGTCCCGTCGGCGCACACCCCGGGACCGGAGGCCGTACGCGACGTTCTGCCCGACGGACATGTGCGGGAACAGGGCGTAGCTCTGCACGACCATGCCGATGCCGCGGTCACGGGGAGCGACCCGGGTGACGTCCCTGCCGCCGAGGAGCACCTGTCCGGCAGCGGGCGTCTGGAACCCCGCGACGGCCCGGAGCGCCGTCGTCTTGCCCGCGCCGGACGGCCCGAGGAGCGCGACGATCTCCCCGCGCGGCACCGCCATGGACAGGGAGTCGAGGATGACGCGGCCGTCGTCCCCGCAGACGGTGACGTCCCGGAACTCGATGCCGGGCGCATCCACGTCGGTGACGGGCGCTGCGCTGCGGGCGCTCACGATGCCTCCAGGACGGGGACGGGCAGTCCGAGCAGGGCGGGGAGGTCCGCGATCGACGCGAGCACGTGAGTGGCCCCGGCGTCGCGCAGTGCGCGCTCGTCGTGCGCCCCCGTGAGGACGCCGACCGAGGCGGCCGCACCGGCACGGACACCCGAGAGCACGTCGTTCGCGGTGTCGCCGACGACGACCACGTTCCGGACCGACTCGGTCTCCGTGCGGATGAGCGCGACGAGCGGCATGTCCGGGAACGGGCGACCGCGGCCGGCGTCGGCCGGGGTCAGGACGACGTCGACGGCGTCCTCCCAGCCGAGCGAGGCGAGGAGGGCGGCCTGCGTCTCGGCCGAGAAGCCCGTCGTGAACGCGGTCGAGATGCCGGCGCTGCGGAGGATCCCGATCGCCTCCGCAGCACCGGGGATCGCCTTGGCAGCCCCCTCCGAGAGGATGTCGCGGTACGCGGCCTCGAAGGCGGCGTTCGCGCGCTGGGCGAGGGCCTCGTCACCGTGCGCGAGGTGTCGGAACACCACGATCTTCGAGTAGCCCATGGTGTCGCGGACGTACTGGAGCATGTCCTCGCGGGCCGCGTCGTCGTCGGCGAGTCCGACCGCGGCATCGGCGGAGCGGAAGGCACGCTCGACGAGCCCGTCGTCGGTGATGGTGGTGCCGGCCATGTCGAGGACGACGAGGGTGATCGGCTGGCCGTCGATCGCGGCCGTGGGGGTGGCGGTGTTCATCGGTTCTCCTGTGCGGTCTCGGTGGGGATGCGGCCGGTGGCGATGTCGGCTGCCGTGCCGTCGAAGGTGGAGGGGGCGATACCGAGGCCGGTCGTCATGCCGATCCCGCTCGCGACGGTGACGACGTGGACGCCGGGCTCGGGCTGCTCGATGACGAACTCGCGGTCCGGCGAGGACGCGTACACGCCCTGCCAGCGTTCGACGACCGGGACGTCCCGGACGCCGAACAGCCGCTTCGTCTCGCGGATCACGAGGTCGAAGCCGCGCTCGGACTCGAACGGCACCGCGTCGACGCCGCGCTCGTGGGTGTCGCCGAGGATGAGCGACCCGTCGACGTGCTGCGTCACCATCTGGTTGAGGTCGAGTTCGATGCCCTCCGGCAGCTCGGTCGCGAGTCGGTCACGCAGGGCCGCGGCGCTCGGCTGCTCGGCGAACCCGGAGTAGCGGAGCATCGACCAGCCGGTGAGCAGCGGGACGGTGAGCGGGGCGCGGAGCACCGGCGTCGCGCGGAGCATGTGCAGGCGGCACCGGACCAGGTGCACGCGCTCGGCGACCGCCGGGAAGAGCCGGTCGAGGTCGTGGTTCGTCGCGACGACGATCGTGTGCGCCGCGATGTCTCCACGGGTGGTCCCGAGCGTGCCCGAGGTCGCTCCGGTCGCCGCGGTCCGCCACCGGAAGTCCACTCCCTGCTCCGCGAGGTGGCGGGCGATCGCGGGGACAGCGGTCCGCGGGTCCACCTGCAGGTCCGCGGGGAGGAAGGCCCCACCGACGACCGCCCCCGGCGCGACCGGGACACGGTCGGTGGTCTCGGCGGCGGTCAGGAGTCGGGTCGCACCGTGTGGTCCGCTGAGCTGCTCGCTGTGCCGCTCGTTGTGCTCCTCGAGCACGGCGAGCTCCTCGGCACGTCGGGCGACGACCACCGTGCCGGTCTCGCGGGCGGTGAACCCGGCCCGGACGGCGAGGTCGAGCCAGCGCGTCCGGGCCTCGGCCGCGAAGACTGCGGCGGCACCGGTCTGCGGAGTGATGCAGGCGTGGCCGAAGTTGCGGACGGAGGCGCCGTGCACGCCGGCAGCGGCGTCGACGACGACGGTGCGGAGTCCGCGGCGGTGGGCCTCCCAGGCGTGGGCCAGCCCGACGATGCCGGCGCCGACGATCGCGACGTCGTAGTGGGACGGTTTGGACATGTCCCCGACGATTGCACATGCTGGAGCAAGATAGGTATACATCTACCGTACCGACATCGCTCGTTCACCTGATCGTCATACAACTCCGTCGTTTGACTACGGTGTTGACGACCAAGGCTCGGTGATGGCCACCCGTAGTATCGACAGGTGGCCGACTTCGTGTACAAGCAGATCGCGGATGCCCTGCGCACGCAGATCCTCGACGGCGAGCTCGCGCCCGGAGACGACGTCCCGACCGAGGGGGAACTCGCCGTGCGGTGGAACACGTCGCGCGGACCGATCCGCAACGCGCTCGCCGAGCTCCGGGCCGAGGGGCTCATCGAGTCGACGCGCGGACGCCCCTCGCGGGTGCGGACCCGGCAGGTGCAGCAGCGTGCGGACGTGTACACGCCGTTCACCACGTGGGCGCGTTCCTTCCACCGGACGCCCGGCGCCCGGACCGAGGAACTGGCGGTCCGACGCGCCGACGAGCACCAGGCCGCTGCGCTCGGCATCGAGTCGGGCGAGCGGGTGGTCGATGTCGTGCGGCTCCGGACGCTCGACGGCCGCCCGGCGATGCTCGAGCGCTCGACCTTCGTCGAGTCGGTCGGTCGTCTGCTCTTCGAGTTCGCGCAGATCGACCAGGAGTCCATCACGGAGTTCCTCGCCACGCGGGGGCACCGGTTCGCGGACGTGGCGCACGAGATCGACGCGATCGCCGCGGACGCCCTGGACAGCCAGCTCATGGAGGTCGCCGAGGGGTCGCCGATCCTCCGCGTCCGTAGGACCTCGATCGACGCGGACGGGCGACCGTTCGAGTTCTCCGACGACCGCTACCGCAGTGACGTCGTCCGGTTCACGGTCGCGGCGTCCGGCAACCCGGGGTTCATGCAGCCGCGGCACTGATCACCCCCGGACCGGCGCTGATCCGGTTCGCCACCTCGATGAGGTCCTCGGGCCGTCGAGTCCATGTCGCGGTCCCGCAGCTGCTCGCCGTCGGAGCATGCGGAAGGTGATCGTCGCGGCAGGCGTGGGCCACTTCGTCGAGTGGTTCGACTTCGCGGTGTTCGGCGCCGGGTTCGTCATGCGCCCACGAGGTTCATCGACGTCTTCGGGTTCGCCGCGTTCATCGGCGGCGGCCCTCGTCGGCCTGCACCTCCGCTCGGAGCTCGAGGACGTGCCGGAGTTCCGCGCACTCAAGGCCAAGGGGGAGGTCGTGATCGCCGCATTCGTCCCGTTCTTCGGACTCCTGTCCGACAAGGTCGGCCGGGAAGCCCGTGATGCTCGCCGCTTGCATCAGCGGCCATCACCGGTGTCACGGTGCTCCGGGCGCGCGAGACCCACAAGGGCCGGCTGCCGGCCTGGTCGGAATCGCGGCGACCTGCCAGGACCGTTTGATGTCCACTTCGTGCATGGCCGTTATGGTTTCGGGGTGAGCAACGACCTTGAGCAGACGACCGGCCGCGGCCGACGCGGCTTCACGCCGCCGCGCCACGGCCGCCAGAAGCGACGCGCCGGGATCGTCTTCCCGGCGGTCGCCGGCGTGCTCACGATGGCACTGCTGCTGAGCGGCGGCTACGCCGCGTACGCGTACGGACGGCTCTCCAACGGCGTCACGAGGATCGACGCGATCACCGGCCACACCTCCGAGAAGGACGACGTCGACGGCAAGGCGCAGAACATCCTGCTCGTCGGCGACGACCACCGGCCGGACAACGCCACGCCGGAGGAGATGGCCGAGCTCAGCACCACCTCGGACGGCGGCGCCACGAACACCGACACGATGATCGTCCTGCACATCAACGCCGACGGCACGCAGGCGACGATGATCTCGTTCCCCCGCGACTCCTACGTCGACATCCCCGGTGTGGGCAAGGGCAAGCTCAACAGCGCCTTCTACTTCGGCACGCTCAACGGCGGCGGCGACAAGGGCGGTGCGAAGCTGCTCATCCAGACGATCCAGAACCTCAGCGGGTTGTCGATCGACCACTACGTGCGTGTCTCGCTGCTCGGCTTCTACCAGGTGGTCAAGGAGCTCGGCCCCGTCGACGTCTGTCTCAACAACGCGGTGAACGACCCGTACTCCGGCGTGGACCTCCCGAAGGGCAAGTCGACCCTCGACGCCAAGCAGGCGCTGTCCTTCGTCCGGCAGCGGCACGGTCTGCCGAACGGCGACCTCGACCGCAACGTGCGGCAGCAGTACTTCCTCTCGCAGGAGGCCCGCAAGGTCCTGTCGGCCGGCACGCTCCTCAACCCGGTGAAGATGGGCAACATCCTCGGGGCGGTCGGCGGCTCCATCCAGACCGACACCGACCTGATCTCCCTCGCGACGCAGATGCGGAACCTGCGTCCTGGCAACATCCAGTCGGCCACGATCCCGACGCTCGGCACGCCCACCATCACCGTGAACGGCTCCGCGCTGTCGATCGTGCAGGTCGACACCGTCGGCCTGCCCGCGTTCGTGCAGGGACTCGTCGGCGAACCCGAGCAGTACACCAAGGCCGGGCGTGCACAGCCTGCGAACACCTCGGTGACCGTACTGAACGGGAGCGGTGTGACCGGAGCGGCGGGGGCAGCGGGGACGGTCCTCACCGCGCGCGGCTTCCAGGTGGGCGCCCCGGGTTCGTCCGACCTGACCAAGACGACGCAGGTGCAGTACCCGGCGGGTATGGAGGGACAGGCGAAGGCCGTCGCGGCCGTGGTGCCGGGGGCCGTCGCGGTGCGTACGAGTGCGGTCACGGGTGTCACGCTCGTCCTCGGGTCGGACGGCAAGACGGTGAGCCCGGTCGCGGCGGCCGGCAGCGAGACGTCCGCCCCTGCCAGCGGTTCCGGGTCGTCCGGTTCCGGGGCGTCCGACGCGAAGCCGTCGAAGTCCGCCTCGTCCGAGCCGAAGCCGACGTCGACCGACGTGAAGAGCTACGGCAAGGAAGGCGTCTGCATCAACTGACGCCTCGCCCGGTCGCGTACCGGCGGATCGCGGCGATCGCGGTGTCGAGCCCGATCGCGAGCGGGCGCACGTCGCGCTGCACCTGCGCCAGGAGCAGACCGCCCTGCAGCGCGACCATCACGGTCGTGGCCAGTGCGTGCGGGTCGGCGTCCGGACCGAGCAGACCGCGCTCACGCATCGTGGTGATGCCGTCCCGGAAGCCCTGCTCCCAGCGGGCGAAACCGGCGGCCACGAGGTCCCGCGCGTCGACGTCCCGCTCGGCGACCTCCGTGCCCAGTGAACCGAGCGGGCAGCCGCCGACGCACCCGCCGGCCTCGGAGTCCGCCACCATGCGGTCGCGCCAGCGCTGCCAGGCCTCCCACGTGGTGAGATCGTCGTAGTCCGGTCCCTGGTGCGCGATGATCGCCTCGGTCTGCTGCCGGACGACGTCCCGCACGAGCTCGCGCTTGTCGGTGAAGTAGTGGTACATCTGCGAGCGCCCGACCGTGGCGGCAGCGCCGATGTCGTCGAGCGTCGTTCCGGCGATGCCGCGCGTGAGCATGAGTTCAGCCGCGGTCGAGACGATCCGCTTCCGGGTCGCCAGTCCTTTCGCGGTGGTGCGTCGAAGGGTTTTCGGGGCGTGTTCCGGGCGCATGCTCAGAGTGTACTTGCAAGTACATTTTCGTCATGTGAAATTTGCAATATGAACGACGAACTCCTCGCGAAGCGCGACGAAGAACGTGCCCTCCTGCTCGCCGTGGCCGCCGGGGACCGCGCCGCCTTCACCCGGTTGCACGCCCGGTTCCGGCCGCTCGTCGAGCGCTACGTCCGGCACCAGCTCGTCGACGCGTGGCAGGCCGAGGAGGTCGTGCAGGACGTCTTCCTCGAGATCTGGCAGATCGCGGACCGCTTCGACCCCGCACACTCGGCGATCGCCTGGATCAGGACGATCGCACAGCGCCGGGCGATCGACCGCGTCCGGAAGAGCCGGGCCGACCGCGACCGCGACCTGCGGATCGGCGCGCGGGACCTCGACCTCGTCGACCACTCCAGTGCGGAACGGGCCGAGAGCGTCCTCGACCGCGCCGAGCTCCGTCGTGCCGTGGCGACCCTGCCGGACCGGCAGCGCGAGGCCGTGGTGCTCCGGCACCTCGTCGGCATGAGCGGACCCGAGGTCGCGACGTCGCTCGGTGTCCCCGTCGGCACGGCCAAGACCCGCGCGCGGGACGGGGTCATCGCGCTGCGGCGGGCCTTGGTGCGCTGAGGGTGCCGGCGGGTAGGTTCGACGGGTGAGCAACGCAGCGCGTCCGATCACCCTGATGACGTACAACATCAAGAACCCGGACCCCGCGCACGACTGGCCCGCCCGGCTGCCGGTGCTGCTCGACGTGATCCGGCGACACGACCCCGACCTGCTCTGTGTGCAGGAGGCCTTCGCGCACCAGATGGACGACCTCCGCGCCGGTCTGCCCGAGCACGGCGACGTCGGTCAGGGACGCGAAGGGGACACCGCAGGGGAGCACGCCGCCGTGTTCTTCCGGCGCAGCCGTCTCCGCCCCGTCGACGACGGGACCTTCTGGCTCTCGGACACGCCGGACGAGCCCGTCTCGAACACGTGGGCGAGCCTGTTCCCCCGCGTCGCGAACCACGTGCGGTTCCTCGACGCCGAGGGCGAGGCGTTCACGCTCCTGACCACGCACCTCGACCACGAGGTCGGGCCGCACGGCGACGAGGTCCGGACGAAGAGCGCGGCGCTCATCGTCGAACGGTTGAGCACCACGGACGGGCCGGTGATCGTCGCGGGGGACTGCAACGAACCCGCCGGGGCGGGCGGAGCGTCTCGGGTGCTCGCGGCGGCGGGGTTCCAGGACGCGTGGCTGCTCGGGGGCGATCAGGACGACCGGACGGCGACGTTCAACGACTGGCAACCGCCGGTGGACTCGGGCGAACGCATCGACTGGGTGTTCACGCGGGGGATCACCGGCGTCGACCGGGTCGTGATCGACCACGACGGCCCGGAGACCTGGTTCGCGAGCGACCACTTCCCGGTGGTGGCGACGCTGCGGATCTGAGTCCCGGTGTCAGCGGCGGCGCTGAAGCCGCTCAGCAGCTGCGCTGGGCGTGCACGGGCATCGGCGACCCGAGCACCGTGACCGTGGTGTCGTCGGTCAGCGCTGAGACGCCGTTCGTGCCGGAGTCCGAGGCGTCCTCGGACGTCTGGTCGTCGTCGGGCGTCCAGCCGGCCTCGAGCAGGAGCTGCCAGGCCTTCGCGTCGTCGGACCCGAACGACACCCGTTCGGACTTCGGGGCGTCGGCGATCGCGTCGTGGATGTCGTCGCCCACCTGGACGCCGTCCGGGCCGGTCAGCTCGACGTCGTCGCCGAAGCGGGACTGCACGGCGTCGCGGAGGACGCGGATCTCCACCGCGTTGCCGGCCGGTGCGGGGGTCGTCAGCGCCGCGACACGGACGGCACCGCCCCAGGTGTAGGTCGTGCCGGACGGGAAGCACGCCCCGCCGTCGCCCTCGGCCGTCTGGGTGCGGGACGGAGTGCCGAGCAGTCGGTTGAGCAGACTCACCGTCGTCCGTGAGTCGCGCATCGATGCCTCGACCACGGTCTTCGAACCACGGCGGAAGACGAGCGACTCGGCGTCGAGCTCGATCGAGTCGACCCGCTTGAGCTTCGCGTTCGTCACGCGTGCGGCGTCGTCGCGGGGTTCGGAGTGCGGGGAGACCTCGACCGCGGCGGCCGGGGCGGCACCGACACCGGACACGCCGTCGACGACGACCGTGCCGCCCGAGAAGGCGAACACGGCAGCGCTCAACGCCAGCACGGTCCGGAAGGTCACGACTCGACGGTACGACGCCGATCCTCCGTGGACGACGGGTGTTACCGAATCGGAGCCTGGCCGTCACCGGACCGTGACCTTCCGACGCGACGTGCTCGGGAGCCGATGCGCACGGCGGGGGACGGTCTCCTGGACGGAGCGGGGTGACCACCTGCGTACCGTCGGCACCATGACGGACCAGTACTCCATGCAGGACCCGACGAAGATGTACGCCGACAAGAAGCCCGACGAGCAGTACCTCGAGGGTGCCGGAACCGACGAGGAGTTGGCGGAGAACGTCCCCGCCGACCACGGTGAGGACACCTACCGCGGCTCGGGTCGACTCGAGGGCCGCAAGGCACTCATCACCGGCGGCGACTCCGGGATCGGGGCCGCCGTCGCGATCGCCTACGCCCGCGAGGGTGCCGACGTCGCCATCTCGTACCTCCCGGAGGAGCAGGAGGACGCCGACCGCGTCGTCGCGCTCATCGAGGCGGCCGGGCGCAAGGCGGTCGCCCTCCCCGGCGACATCACCTCGCTCGCGTTCTGCGAGCAACTCGTCGCGGACGCCGTGGAACAGCTCGGCGGACTCGACATCCTCGTGAACAACGCCGGTAAGCAGCAGAACATCTCCTCGATCGAGGACATCTCGGACGAGGAGTTCGACGAGACGTTCAAGACGAACGCCTACGCGACCTTCCGCATCACCAAGGCCGCGGTGCCGCACCTCCGGCCCGGTTCGGCGATCATCAACACGACCTCGATCCAGGCGTACGCACCGTCACCCCACCTGGTGCACTACGCGGCCACGAAGTCGACCGTGAACAACCTGGCGAAGGGGCTCGCGGCGCAACTCGCGCCGAAGGGCATCCGCGTCAACGCCGTCGCCCCGGGCCCGATCTGGACGCCGTTGCAGCCCGCGGGTGGTCAGCCGCCCGAGGCCCTGCCGTCCGCCGGCGAGGAGACCTACCTCGGTCGCTGGGGGCAGCCGGCCGAGCTCGCGCCAGCGTACGTCTTCCTGGCGAGCGGCGAGTCGTCGTTCGTCGTGGGCGAGACGCTCCACGTCGACGGGGGCATGCCGACGCCGTAGCGCTCGGACGCTCGCCAGCGGTTCAGCAGGATGCGCCGCAGGTGCGGGCCATGCGCTCGAGCAGCTCGCGGGCTGACAGCGCGGCCGCGAGTTCGACCTCGACCGGGTTGATCCCCACGGCGCGTTCGAACTCGCGGCGCCGCGCCTGGTCGGCGACCGGCACCTCGGGACGCTGCGGCAGGGCAGCGATCGCACGGGCCGCGGCGTCGAACGCGCCCACCGGGCGACCGAGCTGCTCCCACATCGTCCGGACGTCGTGCGCGACCTGTTCGGCGTCGCCGCCGAACTCGAAGCCGGCTGAAGCCATGGTCGCCAGTCCCTGGGCGGTGGGGTCGTTCGGGGTCATCAGGGCATCGTCACACGGATCGCCGCGATCGTGCTGCGAGTGTGCGCGTTGTCCCCCGACATGCCGACACCCGGACCGGGGATGCTGGTGTCCCCCGATCTCCGTTTGGATGGAGCAGCCCCCCAGTGGGCGACACGGACAGGACGTCCGGGGACCGACGGAGGGCACGATGCTCGAACACACCAGCGCGGACACGCAGGCGGCAGCCGCCGCGGCCGCGACCCTGCACCTGCGGATCACGATCGTGGGCGCCACCGTCGACCTGTTGCACGACGTCCCCTTCCACGAAGCCGGCCCGAGCCTGGTGGCCGAGCGGCTCGGTCTCTCCGTCGAGGAGCTCCGGCAACACTTCCCCTCGTGGGACGGGCTCGTGCTCGCCGCGGTGGACCGGTGGAACGGCGGCCGGATGGACGAGGTCACGCGCGAGGTCGGCGACGGGTCCACCGTCCAGCTGCTGCGCGCCGTCGTCGCGTCGAACGCCGAGGACCGCGCGCTCGTGCGACTCCTCGTCGCGCTGCTCTCCGTCGCGGGCAACCCGGAGCACCCGATGGCGTCCTACCTCCGGTCGCGCTACCAGCTCTTCTACGCGCAGATCAAGCGCGGCCTGGAGCACGACGTCGCCGTCGGCCGGGCTCCGCACACGATGGACCCGCGCCGTGGGGCGGAGCAGCTGATCGCGCTCTACGAGGGACTCCAGCTGCAGGCGCTGCTGCGCTCGGACCTCGACCTCGTGCCGGCGTTCGACCGAGCCGTCGCCCGCCTCGAGCGCGGCTGGACGGAGCGGTTCGAGCCGCAGGCCGCACGGCGTCACTCCACGTGGAGCGACGGCGGCTGGGAGATCTGACCGGGCTGGCCGCTGAGCGCGATCCCGGATCGGCGCTGAGGACGATCGGCGTAGTCGGTGGGTTCCCGACGAAAGGAACCGACATGGCATCAGCGAACCCGATCCAGGTCCAGAAGTACCTGAGCGGCATCGACTACCCGGCCTCGAAGGACGACATCGTGGCGACCGCTGAGCGGGAGGGTGCGGACGGCGACGTCCTCGACGCGCTCCGCGCGATCCCGGACGGTGAGTACGACGCGCCCACCGCCGTGTCCAGCGCCGTCTCCGACGCGGGCTGAACCGAGACCTCGCGGCCGCGGTCCAGCTCACCGGGGTCGCGGCGCTCGCGGCACCGTCCCGTTGCCCGGGTCGTAGCCCGAGTCGCGGATGACCCGGATCGCGGTCGTGTCGTTGTGCACCGAGTGCACCACGACCCGCCGCGACCGGCGCAACGCTCGCCGGGCTCCCGGCGTCGCCACGAGCCCGCCGAGCACGAGCCCGGCCCCGATCGCCAGCGCGACGGACACCGCTGCGACGAAGTCGAGCGCCGCGCTCGACGACCCGGACATGACGTTGAGCAGCGCGTTCGAGACCGCGACGCCGGGCAGGAGCGCACCGCAGAACGCCGGCACCGAGATCGCCGCCACGGCCGTCCGCATCCGGGCCGCCGCGATCGTGGCGAGGACGCCGAGCAGCACCGCGGCGAGGAACGTCGCGCCGAGCAGCGGGATGCCCAGCTCACGGAGCCCCCGGAGCGCCGCGCCGGCGGCCACGGAGAACACCACCGCCACCGGGATCACGCGGGCGCTGGCCTGCTGCACGAAGCAGTTCGCCGCCGCTGAGACGACCGTCAGCAGCAGGGACGCCCACAGCGGCAGTGTCTGCGTGACGATGCCCGAGGGGTCGACCTCGATGCTGAGCCACTTCGTCACCGCGATGCCGGCCGGCACCCCGACCACGATCGCCGCGATGACGAGGCCGATGTAGAACGCCCGGGCGACGGCCATGGCGCGGAATCCCGAGATCGCGTCCTGGGCCCAGGTGACGAGCGAGGGGTGCGGGAGCAGGAGCACCACGAGGGCGGCCACCATCGTCGCGGCCTGCCCGGGATGCAGCACGCCGGCCCAGATCGCGAGCGTCCCGATCGCGGAGGCGACGGCCCCCTGCGCCCCGGACACGAAGAACTGCGGGAACCCCCGACCGGTCAGCCACCGACCGGAGACGATGATCCCGAGCATGAGGACGAAGGCGCCGAGTCCGGCACGCCAGCCGCCTCCCGCCTGCATCGAGATCGAGATGCCGAGGATCGACAGCCCCACGTCGGCCATCCACCTCGGCCAGCGCGGCGGCAGCCGGAGCACCGCGACGAGGGCGCTCACCGCCGAGGTCATGTCCCGTTCGTCGTGCACGAGGTCGTCGACGATCTGGTTCGCGCGGGCCAGCCGGTCGAGGTCGGAGCCGTCGGACTGCACGGTGCGGACCTTCACGAGCGGTGGTGCGTCCGCGGGCGCGTACTGGATCGTCACCGAGCTGCCGGAGAAGTCGAGGTCGAGCGGCGCGAGGTTCCACTTCGTGGACACCGCGACCACGGCCGTCTCGACGCTCCGCGTGTCCGCGCCGGAGGCGAGCATCACCTCGGCGAGGTCGAGGCAGAAGTCGACGATCTGCACGGGCGAGTACTGCTCGAGCGGGCGGGTGTCGGGCGTGACGTGCTCGTAGAGGGTCCCGCGGAGCCGGGCCCGCGCGTCCCGGATGTCGTGCTGCGCGAGGTTCCGGACGCGCGGCCGGGGCAGGCGTCCCGGCCTGGGCGCACCGGGGAACGACTGCTCGGCCATCCCGCCATCGTGCCAGTCGCGTTCTGGACGGGACCAGGAGACGGACTGGAGGCCCGGTGCGGGCGTGCACCGGGCCTCCAGTCCGACGGGTGGTCGCGTCACGGACGCGACGCGGCTACTGCTCGAACGTCGCGTTCAGTGAGATGTCGACGCCGGTCAGCGCCTTGCTGACCGGGCACGTCGCCTTGGCGTCGTCGGCCGCCTTGAGGAAGGTGGCCTCGTCGATGCCGGAGACCTCGCCGTTGACGGTGAGGACGATGCCGGTGAGCTTGAACCCGCCCGCGCTGTCCGGACCGAGCGAGACGTCGGCCTTGACGTCGAGCGCCTCGACGGTGCCGCCGGCCTCGCCGAGGAGCGCGGAGAACTGCATGGCGTAGCAGGCGGAGTGCGCCGCGGCGATGAGCTCCTCGGGGCTGGTGGTGCCGTCGGCGTCCTCGGCGGCGCGCTTCGGGAACGAGACGCCGTAGGTGCCGACCTTGGAGCTGGAGAGTTCGACCTGGCCGGAACCGTCCTCGAGGCCGCCGTTCCAAGCAGTGCGTGCGGTGCGCGTGGGCATGGCCGTTCCTTTCGTGTGGGGTACGGCCCCGGACAGGACCGCCGAAGCCGAGTCAATCGGAGAACGCTCGTTCTCGCAAGCCGTTCTCGGCGAAGATGCAGGTGCGGTGCCTCCTCGGTATCGTGAGTGCACGGTGCGAGGGACGCGCCGGGTGGGGAGTGACCCGTGCAGGATCCGCAGGACTTCCAGCTGGGGCGGCAGACGGCGCAGGACCTCTACCGGCCGAAGTTGCCGTACCGGGCGCCGGAGCACAGCGAGGCCGTCGCCCGTCCACGCACGGCCGACGGCGACGGCGGTCAGATCACGATGGGGATCCCGTACGACGCCCCCGGGTTCGGTGCGGGCGCGTCCGACGGCGAACCGGTCACGCGTCTGGGGCTCGTGTGGCGGGCCGTCGCGTCGCTGGTCCTCGCCGCGGTCGGTGTGAACGCCGTCGTGCAGATCGTCCGGATGCTGGCGCAGGACGCACCGGCCTGGGTGGGGGCGCTCGGCATGGCCGTCGTCGCGATGCTCGCGCTCGCCTACCCCGTCGTCAACCTCGTCCGGCTGGTCCGGGCAGCCCGCCGTCGGCGTCAGCGACCCGCCGCGTAGCCCTGCGCACCGCGTGAGTTCGCCGCGGCACCGAGGACGCCGGTCGCCGGGTCCCGTGTCACGCACGACATGCGGCCGAGGGACCAGTCGCCCGCCCGGGTGACGACGTGCCCGCGCGCCTCGAGCCCCGCGATGACCTCGTCGCCCAGCCGGTCCTCGACCACGAGCCCCGCCGGCTCCCACGTGCGCGGCCAGAACGACCCCGGGAACGACGTCGTGTGCATCGCCGGGGCGTCGATCGCCTGCTGCGGGGAGTACCCGCCGACGATCCACCGCAGCAGGAACAGCAGCTGCCACTGGTCCTGCTGATCGCCTCCGGGCGACCCGAGGGCGGCGACGGGAACGCCGTCGCGCAGCACGAGCGTGGGCGTCAGCGTCGTGCGCGGCCGCTCGCCGGGACGGAGGGTCGACGCGGTGCCCTCCTCGAGCCAGGTCATCTGCAAACGGGTGCCGAGGCAGAACCCGAGTTCCGGGATCGTGGGGGACGACTGCAGCCAGCCGCCGGACGGCGTCGCACTGATGATGTTGCCCCAGCGGTCCACGACATCGATGTGGACCGTGTCGCCGCGGGTCTCTCCGTCGGGTGCGACGAAGGGCTCCCCGCGGTCCTCGACCGGAGTGACCGGGGCGGCCGGCGTTGCGGTGACCCGGACGGTCGGCTCGCCGACGCCCTGCGCTGCGACCGTGCCGACGCGCTCGGCCTCGGCCAGCGTCCGGACCGGCGGGATCGCGTGCACGACGCCGTCGACCGTTCCCGGGCGCAGTTCGGCCGAGGCGCGGTCGCCGATGAGCGCCCGGCGTTCGTCGGTGTACGCGTCCGAGAGCAGCACGTCGAGGGGGACGTCGCCGTCGCCGTAGAACGCCTCGCGGTCCGCGAGCGCGAGCTTCTGCGCCTCGACGATCGTGTGGGCACCGACCTCGGTGGACGGATCGAGCAGGGTGTCGTCGAGCGGTTCGAGCAGCCGGAGGGTCTGCAGGAGCGCCGGACCCTGACCCCACGGTCCGGTCTTCGCGATCGTGCACCCGCGGAACTCGGCCGTCGTGGCGGGTTCGTACGACGCCCGGAACGCGGCGAGGTCGGACGCCCGGATCACACCCGCGTGGTCGGTCCCCGACGAGTGCCGGTGCGGCTGCCGGACGAAACGGTCGACGGCCTCGGCGACGAACCCCTCCGCCCACTCCGTGCGTGCCGCGTCGATGCGGGCGGTACGGCTCCCCGAACCGTCGCCGGCGGTCACGAGCCGTTCGAGGACGGAGGCGAGCACCTCGTTGCGCACCAGGTCCCCGGAGACCGGCACCGCGCCTCCCGGCAGCCACCGCGCTGCGGAGGTGGGCCAGTGCTCCTCGAAGAGCCCCCGCACGGCGGTGATCGTGCGGACGACGGCGGGGGCGACGGGGTGGCCGTCACGGGCGTAGCCGATGGCCGGTGCGAGCACGTCGGCGAGTTCCCACGTGCCGTGGTCGCGGAGGAGCAGGAGCCAGGCGTCGACAGCGCCGGGGACGGCGGCGGCGAGGGCACCGGACCCGGGGACGAGGTCGAGTCCCTCGGCGCGGTAGTGGTCCGGTGTCGCCCCCTCCGGCGCCGGACCCTGCCCGACCAGGATCGTCGGCGTCGGGTTCGTCGCGGTGGCGAACACGGCGGTGAGGTCGCCACCCGGACCGTTGAGGTGCGGTTCGACGACGTGCAGGACGAACGCGCCCGCGGTCGCCGCGTCGAACGCGTTCCCGCCGCGTTCGAGCACCGACTGCGCCGTGGCCGTCGCGATCCAGTGCGTCGACGCTGCTGTCCCGAACGTGCCGCGGATGTCCGGGCGCGTGGTGTGTGCGGTGGGCGGGACGAAGGCGGGGTTCGGCGTCGGCATGCCTCCATCCTGTCCCCGTCGGGCGGCTCAGCCAGCAGCCACGGCGACACCGGCGGCGACGAGCAGCGCGAGGTACCCCCAGGCGTGCACGGTCTCGGGCAGGCGCGGCGGACGTCGGCGGAGCAGGACGATGGCGGGCATCGCGCCGAGGAGCAGCGCTGCCGCGGCCCGGACGTCCACCGCGCCGACGAGCCCGACGGTTGCGTCCGCGCCGTGCAGTCCGGTCGCCGGGACGAGCAGCGTCACGGCTGCCGCGGGCAGCGTGATCGCGAGGGTGAGCGGGTTGGCGAGGGTAGCGGCAGCGGCCATGGAGCTGCCGGCACGACGCATCATCGGCACGGTCATCACGCTGCCGCCCACGCCGAGGAACGCAGCCGCCGCACCGATCGGGAGGCCGAGGGCAGTCGGCACCCCGCCGCGTGCACCTCGCTGCGCCCGGATCGCCGCCGGCCGGAGGAACCCCGGACGGAGCAGCAGGTCCGCCACCGTCACGGCGAGGTAGGCGACGAAGCCCCAACGCAGCAGCGCGTCCGGCGCGAACCGGGCGGCCGCGACACCGACGGCTCCGCCGAGGCCGAGCAGCAGGAACAGGCCGGTGCGGCCCCGCAGGGGTCCGAGCGTTCCCCGGCGGGCGGACGCCGTGGCGACGGCGGCGTTCACGAGCATGACGAGCGCCGAGGTCGCGGTCGCCACCCGGACGGCATCACCACCGAGGGCAGCGTCCGCCACGGTGACGATCGGCACCGTGACGAAGCCGCCGCCGAAGCCGAACAGCACGGTGGTGATCCCGACGAGGACCCCGACGAGGACGAGCACGACGAACGACATGCTTCCATCCCAGCGCGACCGCTCGAGTCGCACGATCGAATGTGCGGCGACTTCCTTCGAGACCTAGCCTTGGGCCGTGCGCAACGTGTCCGTGGCCGACCTCGACGACGAGCCCGTCGACGTCCTGCCGATCGGCACCGACTACCCGCCGGACCACCTGCTCGCCCGCCACGCCCACCGCCGGGCGCAGCTGCTGTACGGGGCCAGCGGGGTCATGCTCGTCGAGACGGACGAGGGGTCCTGGACGGTGCCGACCGACCGCGCCGTGCTCATCCCCGCCGGCGTCCCGCACGAGGTCCGGATGCTCGACGTCGCCACGTGGAGCCTGTACATCGAGCCGGACGCGGTGCCGTGGTGGCCGACGTCCTGCACCGTGGTCGAGGTCGGGGCGCTGCTCCGCGAGGTCCTGCGCGCGGCGAACGCCCTCGAGGTCCCCTACGACGAGGCCGGTCGGGACGGTGCGCTGATCCGGCTCGCCCTCCACGAGCTCCAGCGCGTCGCACCGATCCCGCTCACCGTCTCGCTGCCGCCGGTCGGGGTGCTGCGCGACCTCTGCCGGGCGTACCTCGCCGCACCGGACGTGCACGTGACGAACGCCGACTGGGCGCGGGCGGCGGCCGTGTCCGAACGCACCCTCGACCGGCGCTTCCGCGCGGCGACGGGCGTGGGACCGGCGGGCTGGCGCGTGCGCGCTCGACTGTTGTCGAGCCTCCCGGCACTCCGACGTGCCAGCGTGACCGACGTGGCGGGCCGGCTCGGCTACGCGACCCCGGCGGCGTTCACCGCCGCGTTCTCGAAAGCGTTCGGTGCGCCGCCGTCGCGCTTCCGGTGAGGGGTTGCGCATGGTGACGCAGGGGTGAATCGATGAACCCATCGGTTAATTAACCGGAATGTTCACCAAGGAGGCGACGATGGAGACCGACCGCATCGACGTCGTCCTGTCGGCGCTCGCCGACCCCATTCGCCGCCGCATCGTCGAACGGCTCGGGAAGGGCGAGGCGACCGTCACCGACCTCTCCGTGCCGTTCGACGTCAGCGCCCCGGCGATCTCGAGGCACCTCGGTGTCCTCGAACGCGCGGGTCTCATCACCCGGGAACGGCACGGCACGTGGCGCACGTGCCGTCTCCAGCCGGAGGCCGTCGACGAACTCGGCACGTGGCTGGGTGGGTTGCAGCCCGTCTGGGACCGTCGGTTCGACAGCCTGGAGGCAGTGCTCGCCGCCCAGCGCGACCACACCCGCGTGGTCCGCGCGTCCAGTGCCACACCCACCGTGACCACCGACTCGCAGGAGCAGTCATGACCGAGCAGTTCACCGCCCACACCACCCACCGGTTCGCGTACCCCGTCACCGACGTCTACCGCGCCTTCGTCGACCCCGCGCTGCTCGCGCTCTGGTTCGGACCGCTCGGCTTCCACGTCCCCGTCGCCACCGTCGAGGTCGACGCCCGGGTCGGCGGGGCCTGGAACCTGACCATGGTGAACAACGACAACCCGGAGTGGTCGTCGCCGGTCACCTCCGTCCTGCAGGAGATCGAGGAGAACCGCATCATCGTGGGCACCTCGACCGCGCACGGCATCCCGGGTGTCGAGGACGGCACGCTGCTGTCCCTCACGCTCGAGTTCGCCGAGGACGGCGACGGCACGATCGTCACCCTCACCCAGGGTCCGTTCCCGGAGGTCATGCGTGACATGAACATCGCCGGCTGGACGCAGTCCTTCCACAAGCTCGAGGCCCTCCTGGCCACCCCCAAGGAGTTCTTCCAGGCGCCGTGACCAGTCGCGGTGGCCCCGGAACTGGGGTTCTCCGCGGCTGTCAAGGGGGTTGTGCAGCTCCACGGAAAAGGTGAACATCGTTCGGCGGCGTGTCGAGAGCGCGCTGCCGAACGGTCGCGCAGGGGCGTGACCGGTTCCAGGGCAGGGGTTCCATGAGCAGCACACCGTCGACCGTCGCGCGCGCCAGGCGACTCCCACGCATCGTGGCGACCGTCGCAGCACTCGCCGTCGCGGCCGGGGCGCTCGTCGGAATGGCCGAGCCGGCCGCTGCCGCGGCCGTCTACACTGGCTCCGCCCCTGCCGGGACGACCCTCGAGCCGGGGGACTCCGTGACGTCGCCGAACGGACAGTTCCGCCTCGTCATGCAGGGCGACGGCAACCTCGTCGAGTACGGCATCGGCAACGCCGTCCTGTGGGCCTCGAACACGCCCGGCCAGTCGGGTGCCGTCGCCGTGATCGGCAGGAACCGCGCCCTCGACCTCATGCGGAACGGCAAGCGCGTCGCGCGCTGGGCCTCGGCCGGCACCACGCAGTCCACACGCTTCGACGTCCGCGGTGACGGCACCATGGCGCTCTTCGCCGGTTCCAGCGCGATCGTCAACTGGACCTCGTACCAGGACCGCGTCCCCGCCGGCAACGTCATCCTGCCCGGCACCACGCTCCGCGCCGACCAGTCCAACGCGCGCACCCTCACGATGATGGGCAACGGCATGCTCGTCCAGCGACTCAACGGCGCCGTGGCGTGGCTCACGACCACCACCATCCGCAACTACAACGCCTACGCCTCGGTGCAGAAGGACGGCAACCTCGTCGTCTACTCCGCCCAGGGCAAGGCGCTGTGGGCGACGAACACCAGCCGCGCCGGCGGCGGCCAGTTGCTCGTGCAGGTCGACAACAACGTCGTGCTCTACGGCAAGAGCGACACCCGGTCCTGGTCGACCCGGCCGGTGTCGGGGCTGCTCTGGCCCGTCGCGAGCACGAAGATCTCCGGCGAGTACGGCGACGACCGGGGCGCCGGACACGTCCCCCGCTACCACCAGGGCACCGACGCCGCAGTGGGGACGGGCACGCCCGTGTACGCCTCCGCGACCGGGAAGGTCACGAGTGCCGTCGCGAACAACCCGACGTTCGGCAACTACGTCGTCGTGACCTACGGCATGACGACCGTCCTCACGGCGCACCTCAGTGTGATCCAGGTGAAGCAGGGCCAGATCGTCAGCGCCCGGACGCAGATCGCGAAGTCGGGCAACACCGGGCAGTCGACGGGGCCACACGTGCACGTGGAGGTGCGGCAGGGCGGGACGCTGGTCGATCCGCTGAAGGTGCTGCACTTCCGCTGATCCTCCGAGCGCTTCAGACGCTCCCCGGCGTGACCCTGCACTTCGGGACGTTCCGCTCGGACCGCCGCTGTATGGCAGCATCCGCCCTCCGTGCCGCCCAGTTGCCCGAGCGGATCGCGGATGAGCACGGCACGATCGTCCGTCCGAAGTGATGGTCCGCCTGACGTACAGAAGCCCCGCCGGAGCGGGGCTTCGCGCCCGGTAGTCGAAACATCCGAGGGTGTGTGGAGCAGCATAACGCCCAGGACCCGAGATCACCACTGATGTTCTACATGCAGTATCGTGGCGAGGTCACCCGCGAAGTGGGGTAGCACGCGGCACGAGCTGATGACGGCTCGTCAATTAGCGTGGCAGTGACCTATGGGAGAAACAATGGAGTTCGAAGAGCGGCTCGCCGCACTGGCGACCAAAGTGCAGAACCAGCGCGAGGCGATCCAGACCGAGGAGGCGACGAAGAACGCCTTCGTCATGCCCTTCATCTCGACGATCCTCGGCTACGACGTGTTCAACCCGTTGGAAGTCGTCCCGGAGTTCACCGCCGATGTCGGCGTGAAGCGCGGGGAGAAGGTCGACTACGCGATCATGCGTGACGGTGAGGTGCAGATCCTCATCGAGTGCAAGAAGTCGACCGGTGCACTGAAGATCGAACACGCCTCGCAGCTGTTCCGCTACTTCTCCGTCACGAATGCGCGGATCGCTGTCCTGACCAACGGCGAGGTCTACAACTTCTACACAGACCTCGACGCGCCCAACAAGATGGACGACCGGCCGTTCCTGGTCCTCGACCTCGCTGACATCGACGAGACGCTGCTCCCCGAGCTCCGCAAGCTGACGAAGGATGTCTTCGACCTCGACTCCGTGATCAGCGCCGCGGAAGAACTCAAGTACGTCGGTTCGATCAAGCGCGCGATCGCGGCGCAGTTCCGCGAGCCCGAAGAGGACTTCGTCCGTCTCTTCACGTCGCGTGTCTACGACGGCCGTTTCACCCAGGAGGCGCGGAGCCAGTTCACGACACTGGTCGCGAAGGCGTCGAAGCAGTTCCTCAACGAGCAGGTCAACGACCGGCTCAAGACCGCCCTCGGCGCTTCGTACAGCTCTCCGATCGAGGCCGATGCGCCGGCCGAGGTGGTGACGAGCGAGCCTGTTGCCGAGGGGGACCTCGCCCGCGACACCGAGATCGAGACCACGCTCGAGGAGCTGGAGGGCTACCAGATCGTCAAGGCGATCGCCTGCAGTGAAGTGAAGCCAGACCGGATCGCGCACCGAGACCAGAAGTCGTACTTCGCGGTCCTGCTCGATGACAACAACCGAAAGCCGATCGCCCGCCTCTGGTTCAACGGCAAGAAGCAGAAGTACCTCGGACTGTTCGACGAGAACAAGGTCGAGACGAAGCACGCGATCGACGAGCTCGACGACATCTACCTCCACGCGGAAGCGCTCCGAACCGCAGTTGCACGGATGAGCTGATTCGTCCGGCGTGCCCGTCGGCTCCGAGCTGGCGCCTAGTAGGCTCCATCCTCCATGGAGGAGCGCGGCGGACGGGTGATCGTGCTGGTCGCGATCGGGGTCGTCGCCGGGGTGCTGTCCGGCCTGTTCGGCGTCGGCGGAGGGGTCATCGTCGTGCCCGCGCTCATGGCGTTCCTCCACCTCGACCAACGTCGGGCATCGGCGACGTCCCTCGTGGCGATCGCTCCCGCAGCCGTCGTGGGGGCCATCACCTACGCCGCGCAGGGCGAGGTGCACTGGCTCGCCGCACTCACCCTGGCGGTCGGCAGCGTGGTCGGGGCCCCGATCGGTGCCCGGCTGCTGCGGACCCTCCCGCTCCGGGTCCTGCCGTGGATCTTCGTCGGGTTCATCGCCGTGGTCCTGGTCTCCTTGTCCGTGACCGTGCCGACCCGCGTCGGCGACGTGCACTTCGGGGTCGTCGGGGCGATCGTCCTCCTGCTGCTCGGTCTGCTGTCCGGCGTGCTCTCCGGGCTCGTCGGGGTGGGCGGCGGTGTCGTCATCGTGCCCGGGCTCGAGGTGGTGCTCGGCGCCGGTGATCTGCTCGCGAAGGGGACGTCCCTCCTGACGATGGTGCCGACGTCGGTGTCCGGCACGGCGGCGAACCTCCGTCGGCGCGCGGCGGAAGTGCGGGTCGGTCTGACGGTCGGCATCACGGCCGCGATCTGCTCGCCGGGAGGCGCGTGGATCGCCCGTCTCCTCGACCCGAGGGTGGGCACCTGGCTGTTCGCCGCGTTCCTCGTGGTCGTCGCGGTCATCGTCCTGCGGCGCGGTCGCCGGGCGGTGCCCCGGGGCGAGGCAGCGGACGGGGAGGTCGCGTGACGCGCCTCCAGGCCGGTGCCGGGCGGAACCCCGCCGATGCGGAGGCCGTGCTCGCGGCGTTCGCACGGACGCCCGGCGACGTCGCGGCGGCCCGAAGGGTCGCGCGGCATTTCGCGGGCCTCGACGACGGTGAGCGGTCGGCGCTCCTGTGGAGCGAGGACGCGGGGGCCCGACTCGTCGCGGTGCTGCTGCTCGTGCAGGAGATGCGAGAGCGGCCGGACCCGGAGCTGACCGACGAGTACCTGGCCGCGGCGAAGGCGGAACGGTTCGACGACACCGTCCTGGTCGACCTCGGCGCGGAGGAGCTCGTCGGAGCACCGCTCGTCGGCGGCTCGACCGGCCCGCTGTTCGCGCTCGTGAAGTCCGACGTGGCGATGGTCCGTCGGATCGCGGTCGTGGCGACCCTGGCGTTCGCGAAGCAGGGTGACGCGGAGGTGCCGCTCGGCATCGCGGGACGGCTCGTGCGGGAGCGCAGCGACACGGTGCAGTCGGCGCTCGGCTGGGTGCTGCGGGAGACCGGGAAACGGGCGTCGGAGTCGGCGCTCGTGGCGTTCCTCGAGCGGAGCGGGCGCTTCCTGACGCCGGCGGCGCGCGCGACCGCGACCGAGCACCTGCCGCAGTCGGAGCGGGACCGGCTGCGCGGCTGAGTCAGGGCCGGCGAACCGACCGGCCGAACCGCCTAGCTTGGGGGCATGCGCATCGACGTGCCCCGACCCCGCATCGATGCCGAGCTCGTGGAACGGCTCGTGGCCGCACAGTTCCCGCACTGGGCCGGCCTGCCCGTGCACGAGGTCGATCCGCAGGGCTGGGACAACCGCACCTACCGACTCGGCAGCGAGTTGTCCGTGCGACTGCCGAGCGCCGCGGGGTACGTGCCCGCGGTCGAGAAGGAGCAGCGGGTCCTGCCGTACCTCGCACCGCAGCTCGAGGTCGCGGTGCCGGAACCGGTCGGCCTCGGCGTCCCGGCCGACGGGTACCCGTTCCCGTGGTCGGTCCGTCGGTGGCTCGACGGCACGGTCGCGCTCCGTGCGGTCGCCCTGGACCGACGGGCCTTCGCCGCGGACGTCGGCACGGTGCTGCGGCAGCTGCGGGCGATCCCCGCGGGGGACGGCCCGGTCGCCGGAGCGCACTCGTTCCACCGGGGAGCACACCCGTCGTACTACGCGTCCGAGGTGGTCGCGGCGCTCGACACGCTCGGCGACGCCGTCGATCACGGTGCCTGCGTGCGGGTCTGGGACGAGGCCACCGCGACGGCGTGGGACGGTCCGGGCGTCTGGTTCCACGGCGACGTCGCGCCCGGGAACCTGCTCGTCGACGACGCGGGCCGGCTCGCCGCGCTGATCGACTTCGGGACGTGCGGGGTGGGGGATCCGGCGTGCGACCTCGTGCTCGCCTGGACGTTCCTCGACGAGGAGGCGCGGCGGGTGTTCCGCGACGCCGCCGGACTCGATCGCGACACCTGGGCGCGGGCTCGGGGCTGGGCGCTCTGGAAGTCGCTCATCATGCTCGCCGGCAGCGCGGGACCGGGCGACCGCGTCGAGCACGAGGCCGTGCTGCGGGCGGTCCTCGTCGACCCCGTCGTCTGAGACCGGAGGGACGGCGGTCGTCCGTCAGGGAGCGCGCGCAGCGGACGGGGCTGGGAACGCACCACGGGGCGGGCGGGTACCGACGTGGGGAGACGAGCCGCGCCTCCAGTGCGGCCCGAAGCGACCACGAGAGGAACGCAACGTGCGCGCACTGACCTGGCAAGGCACCGAGAAGGTGTCCGTCGAGACCGTCCCCGACCCGACGGTCCAAGAGCCGACCGACGCGATCGTGCGGATCACCTCCACGGCGATCTGCGGCTCCGACCTGCACCTCTACCGGGTGCTCGGCCCGTACATCGACAAGGGCGACGTGCTCGGGCACGAACCGATGGGCATCGTCGAGGAGGTCGGCTCCGGCGTCACGAACCTGAAGGTGGGCGACCGGGTCGTCATCCCGTTCAACATCTCCTGCGGGCACTGCTGGATGTGCCGGCGCGGGCTCCAGTCCCAGTGCGAGACGACCCAGGTGACGGAGTACGGCACCGGCGCCTCGCTGTTCGGCTACACGAAGATGTACGGCCAGGTCCCCGGCGGGCAGGCCGAGTACCTCCGCGTGCCGCACGCCGACTACGGCCCGATCGTGGTCCCGGACGACGGGACGCCGGACGACCGCTGGTTGTTCCTCAGCGACATCCTGCCCACCGCGTGGCAGGCCGTGCAGTACGCCGACGTGCCCGAGGGCGGCACGCTGGCGGTGCTCGGGCTCGGTCCGGTCGGGCAGTTCGCCGCGCGGATCGGGGCGCGCCTGGGCTACCGGGTGCTCGCCGTCGACCCCGAGCAGGTCCGTCGGGACCTGGGCGCGAAGCACGGCGCCGAAGTGTTCGACCTGACGAAGGACGTCGTGCCGCAGCTCGTCGACCTCACCGACGGCCGCGGTCCGGACGCGGTCGTCGACGCCGTCGGCATGGAGGCGCACGGGAACCCGGCGGCGGGGTTCGCCCAGCGGGCCGCCGGTCTGCTGCCGGACAAGCTCGCGCAGAAGGCGATCGAGACCGCGGGTGTCGACCGGCTCGCGGCCGTGCACGCGGCGATCGACCTCGTGCGCCGTGGTGGGACCGTGTCGCTCAGCGGCGTCTACGGCGGGATGGCCGATCCGATGCCGATGATGAAACTGTTCGACAAGCAGATCACGGTGCGCGAGGGCCAGTGCAACGTGAAGCGCTGGATCGACGACATCATGCCGCTCGTGCAGGACCCGTCGGACCCGCTCGGGACGCTCGACCTCACCACCCACCGGGTCTCGCTGGAGGACGCGCCGCACATGTACTCGGTGTTCCAGAAGAAGCAGGACGGCTGCGTGAAGGTGGTCCTCGACCCCGCGCTGGCAGCAGCCTGATGCGGATCGTCGTCGTCGGCGGCACCGGGAACGTCGGCACGGCCGTGCTGCGGCGACTCGCCGCGGCGCGGCTCGAGGGCTCGGGCGACGGCATCCCGGTGCAGGTCGTCGGGGTCGCCCGCCGCCTGCCGGACGCCCGGGTCGCGCCCTACGACGCGGCGGTCTGGCACGCCGTCGACGTCGGCGCGGACGACGCCGTCGAGCAGCTGACCGCCGTGTTCCGGGGCGCCGACGCCGTCGTGCACCTCGCCTGGGCGCTGCAACCGACGCACGACATCCCCGCTCAGTACCGGACGAACGTGCTCGGGACCGCCAACGTCCTGGAAGCCGTCGCGGACGCCGGTGTCCGGCAGGTCGTCGTCGCGTCCTCGGTGGGGACGTACCGCGGCGTGGACGTCGACGGCAAGCGGGCGCCGGTCGACGAGTCCTGGCCCGCGGACGGCATCCCGACGGCGACGTACTCGATCCACAAGGCGGCGAACGAGGCAGCGATGGACGAGTTCTCCGCCCGTCATCCGGAGGTCGTCGTGACGCGGCTCCGGCCCGGGCTGATCTTCCAGCGGGATGCCGCTGCCGAGATCCGGGGACTCTTCCTCGGCCACCTCGTGCCGATGTCGATCGTCCGCTGGGGCCGATGGGCGCTCCTGCCGTTGCCGTTGCCGTTCGTCTTCCAGGCGGTGCACGCCGACGACGTCGCCGACGCGTACTGGCGGGCGGTCGAGCGGAAGGCGGACGGCGCGTTCAACATCGCCGCCTCGCCCGTCCTGAACCCGCCGCGGATGGCCAGGGCGTTCGGGATGCTCGGTGCCGTCCGCGTGCCGATGTGGCTCATCCGCGGGATCGTCACCCTGACGTGGCGGCTCCGCCTGCAGCCGACGGACGCCGGGTGGGTGGACATCGCGGCCCAGGTGCCGGTGATGCGGACGGACCGCGCACGGTCGGTGCTCGGATGGGAGGCGCGGCACACCTCCGAGGACGCCCTGCGCGAGCTCGTGGCCGGGTTCGCCGACGGTGCTCGCGTTCCCGCGTCCGGTCCGTTGCAGGGCTGAGCGCGCTGCTGCGCCCGTAGGGTGGGCTGGTGCTGCTGCCGACGGACCTGCTCGGGGAGTGGGTGCTGCGCCGGCACGTGACCGATCGGCTCGCCGGCGTGGACGGCACCGTGACCGGGACCACCACGCTGACGGGCACCGGCCCGGACGAGGTCCGCTGGGACGAGACGGGCACCATGGTCTTCGACGGCAGGACCGTGCCCGTGTCGCGGACGCTGTTCGTGCGTCGCGGACCCGGCACCGGCACCGGCACCGGCCTCGGGTGGACCGTGCACTTCGCCGACGGCCGCGTCTTCCACGACTGGGTCTGGGGCGGGTCCGTGGCCCACGCGTGCTCGCCCGACGAGTACACGGGGGTGCTCGCCGGTGACGTCGACCACTGGACGGTCCGGTGGGAGGCGCACGGCCCCGCGAAGGACTACGCGCTCCACAGCGAACTGCGACGTCGGTCCCACCCGGCAGACTGATCACATGGCCCGCAGCTCCGGAGGAACCGACGCCCCGCGCATCACCCTGACCGAACCCGCCGACCTCGAGGACTGGGCGCCCGGCCCCGGGGACGTCCTGACCGGTGACCGGATCGAGGGCAAGCGCATCGGAACGTTCGACCTCGCGGGGGAGCGCCTCCCCGACCTCGAGATCGAGGAGTCCGTGATCGGGACGCTCCGGGTGGACGCCGCCGACCTGCGCGGACTGCGGGTGCGCGACTCGATCGTCGAGACGCTCGACGCCCCCGTGCTCCGGGCGTCGAGCAGCTCCTGGCGCGAGGTCCGGATCGCCGGCGGACGGGTGGGTTCGGCGGAGCTGTACGACGCGGGCTTGAACGGCGTCGAGTTCGTCGGCATGAAGCTCGGGTTCGTGAACCTCCGCGGCTCGACGCTCACCGACGTGGTGTTCCGCGACTGCGTCGTCGACGAGCTCGACATCGCCGATGCCCGACTGCTCCGGGTGTCGTTCGACGGCACGCGGATCCGGGCGGCGGAGGGGTCGAACACGCGGATCGAGCACGTGGACCTGCGGAGCGCCGACCTCGACCGGGTGGAGCGGCTCGAGGGGTTCCGCGGTGCGACGATCGGCGCCGACCAGCTGTACACGCTCGCGCCGCTCCTCGCCGCGCAGGCGGGCTACCGCGTCGGCTGACCGGCATCCGAAGCCGCGAGCGCCGCCGCCAGGTCCGCCTGCACCAGGTCGCCGTGCACCGCGGCACCCGCCTGCGTCCCGGCAGCGGCGGACGCGATGACCGTGGCCGTCGGGGACGCCACGTTCCCCGCCGCGTACACCCCGGGCACCGTGGTCTGCCCGGCGGCGTCCACCGACAGGGCGCTCCCGAACCGGAGGTCGCCCATCCGCTGGTCGACGGCGACGAGTCCCAGCCCGGAGAGGAAGTCGACCCGCGCCTCGACGGTGCTCGCCGCGGCCAGGGCGTCCAACGACACGACCTCGCCGGACCCGAGCTCCACCCCCGTCAACGCCCCCGACGCGGACAGCACACGCGCGACCGGACCGGTCACGACCCGGACGCCGCGTGCTCGCAGTCCCGCGAGAGCCGTGTCGTCGACGAGGGACGGATCGGTGACGAACGCCGTCACGTCCTCGCTCAGCGCGCGGAACATGAGCGCGTGGTGCGCGCCGATCGGAGTCGTCACGAGCACGCCGATGCGCTGGTCGCGGATCTCCCACCCGTGGCAGAACGGGCAGTGCACGACCCCGCGCCCCCACTGCTCCGCGAGTCCCGGGACGTCCGGCAGGACGTCGACGGCGCCGGAGGCGACGACGAGCCTGCGCGCCGCGACGATCGCGCCGGAGTCCAGGGTGACCGAGAAGCCGATCGCGTCGGCACGGTCCCCGTCCGTGGCGGACGCGGCCACGATCCTCCCGGCCGTCACCTCGACTCCGTAGGCGGCGACCTCGTCGCGACCGACCCGGTACAGCTCGGACGGTGCGGCGCCCTCGCGGCCGAGGTAGTTGTGCGCGCCTTCTGCGCGTGCGTTGCGGGGCTCGCCGGAGTCGACGACGAGGACCGACCGGCGCGAACGGCCGAGGATGAGCGCTGCTGACAGGCCGGCGGCGGCTCCGCCGATGACGATGACGTCGTAGTGATCACGCATGCGTGCATCCTGCGGAACTGCCGCTGGGTCTGGCAATCCTGCTTGCTGCTCTGGCAACATGGTCGGCATGGCGCACGGCCGGGAGGAACGGATCACCCCGCGCACGACCGCTGAGGTGGTCGACGGGGTCGGCCCCCGACTGCGCGCGTTGCGTTCGCACCGGGACGTCACGCTCGCCGCGCTCTCGAAGCAGACGGGCATCTCGGTGTCCACGCTGTCGCGGCTGGAATCCGGCCAGCGGAAGCCGACGCTCGAACTGCTGCTGCCGCTCGCGCAGGCGTACCAGGTGCCGCTCGACGACCTCGTCGGGGCGCCGCGGACCGGTGACCCGCGTGTGCACCTGAAGCCCGAGATGCACGGAGGCCGGGTGGTCGTGCCGCTGACGCGACGGACCGGCGGCGTGCGCTCGTTCAAGCAGCTCTTCCCGCCGCGTTCGCCCGCCGGGGAGCCGACGCTGAAGACGCACGAGGGCTACGAGTGGCTCTACGTGCTCTCCGGCCGGTTGCGACTCCTGCTCGGGGAACGCGACCTCGACCTCGGTCCGGGCGAGGTCGCCGAGTTCGACACCCACACCCCGCACTGGATCGGCAACGTGACCGACGAGGTGACCGAGGTGCTGTGCCTGTACGGACCGCAGGGGGAGCGGGCCCACGTGCGGTCGAGGCCCGCCGGCCCGGCGTAGGGCTCGGGTCAGGCGCGCCAGACGACCCGGGGTGCGAGCAGGCGGTGACCCGTGGACGCCGGCAGGACGGAGCGTCCCGAGCCCATGAGGAGCTCGACCGCGGCGGAGGCGACCTCGACGAGGGGTTGCTCGACGCTCGAGATGCCGAGCGCTTCGGCCACCGGGGTGTCGTCGTAGCCCACCACCGGCACCGAGGCGCCGAGCGCGAACCGGGCGCCCAGTGCGAGGGTGTCCGAGGCGCAGACGAGGGCGTCGAATCGGGCTCCGCCGTCGAGCGCCCCGGTGACCGTGCGCCTGGCCGCGGCGACATCGTCCTCGCACGTCAGGTCGAGCGCGTCGAGGGGCTCGTCGGGGGGCATGGCTCCCTGCCACCCGCGACGCCGTTCGTCGCCCTGGCCGGAGTGGCTCGGCCAGCCGAGGAAGCCGATCCGGCGGTGGCCGAGCGCCAGCAGGTGCGTCGTCGCGTCGTGCAGGCCGGCGCGGCCGTCGACGTCGACCCAGGGGTGCGGGGCGGCGTCGACGTCGGGGAGTCCCCACGGTCGCCCGAACATCACGAACGGGACGCCACGGGTACCGAGCCACGCCGGCCGGGGGTCACCGTGGAACGTCGACGTGAGGACGAACCCGTCGACGTCCGAGCCCTCGACGAGGTGCTCGATGTGGGCGAGCTCGTCGTCGACGTCCTCGGCGGTGAAGAGCAGGATCCGCATGCCGCGCTCGTCGGCACTGTCGACCAGGGCGTGCAGGAAGCGGTCGAGCACCGCGCCGGAGATCCCGTGCACGGGTTCGAGCCGGACGCCGAGCGTCGAGCTCTGACGCGTCCGGAGCCGTCGGGCGGACGCGTGCGGGCGGTACCCGAGCTCCTGGACAGCGGCCTGGACCCGGGAGCGGGTCGAGGGCCGGACGACCTCGGGACGGTTGAGCACGTTCGACACGGTCTGCCGTGAGACGCCTGCGGCGCGGGCGACGTCGGCGACGGTGGCGGGGTGCGACATGGGCTTCACCGTAGTGCCTCCCGGGTGTATGGTCGACTCGTTTGATCGATCAAATTTGAACGATCGAAGTCCCGAACTCAACGAGGAGTCCCCCGATGCAACGACGCACAGCACGCATGCTGACCGCGGGAGCGATGGCGCTCACCGCAGCCCTGACCCTGTCCGCCTGCGGCTCCGGCTTCAGCGGCTCCGGGTCGTCCTCCGGCGCTTCCGCCGGCAAGCTCACCTCGAGTGACAAGGACCTCACCGTCCTCATCGGTTCCTCCGGGGACGCCGAGACCGCCGCCGTGAAGAGCGCCGCGGCCGCGTGGTCGAAGTCGTCGGGCACCGGGGTGTCCGTCCAACCGGCGAACAACCTCGACCAGCAGCTCGCCCAGGGCTTCGCGTCCGGCAAGCCCGCCGACGTCTTCTACGTCAGCACCTCGTCACTCACCGGGTACGCTTCGAACGGCTCCCTCCTGGCGTACGGCGACGACCTGTCGAACGAGGACGACTTCTACCCGACGCTCACCAAGTCGTTCACCGTCGACGACCAGCTCTACTGTGCGCCCAAGGACTTCTCGACCCTCGCGCTCTTCATCAACACGAAGGACTGGAAGGCCGCGGGGCTCACCGACAGCGACGTCCCGAAGACGTGGGACGAGCTCGCCAGCGTGTCGAAGAAGCTCACGCAGGCCGGTCGGGTCGGTCTGACGATGAGTCCGCAGTACGAACGGCTCGGGGCCTTCATGGCGCAGGCGGGCGGTGCGCTCACGAACGCCGACCAGACGAAGGCCACCGTGGACTCCGCGGCGAACGTCAAGGCGCTCGACTACGTGAAGGGCCTGCTCCAGGACGGCTCGGCGAAGTTCTCCAGCGACCTCGGCGAGAGCTGGGGCGGCGATGCGTTCGGCAAGGACAAGGCCGCGATGACGGTCGAGGGCAACTGGCTCACCGGAGCGATGTCGTCCAGCTACCCGGACGTCGACTACAAGGTGGTCCAGCTGCCGAAGGGTCCGAAGGGCGCCGGCACGCTCCAGTTCACGAACTGCTGGGGCATCGCGAAGGACTCGCCGAACCAGAAGGCCGCCCTCGCCTTCGTCGAGAAGATGACGAGCACGTCGCAGCAGCTGGCGTTCGCCAAGGCCTTCGGCGTGATGCCGTCCGTCGAGTCCGCGGCGACCAAGTGGAAGAAGGAGTACCCGCAGTACGCGGCGTTCCTCGACGAGGCGGACAGCGCGAAGGGTGTGCCGAACAAGGCGGGTACGGCGGACGTCATCTCCGACTTCGACTCCAAGCTCGGCAGCTTGAAGACGACCGACACGAAGACCCTGCTCGAGGGCGTCCAGAAGAACATGGCCGCCGCGCTGAAGGGCTGACACCGTGTCCCGGAAGAACCGCGCCGAGGCCGTCTCCGGCTGGCTGTTCACCGCGCCGACGATCATCGTGCTCGGCCTGTTCCTCGCCGTGCCGGTGGTGATGGCGGCCTGGGTCAGCCTCTCCGACTGGCACGGGGTCGGCAGTCCGTTCTCCTCCGACGTCTCGTTCGTCGGCGGTCGGAACTACGCGAAGATCCTCGGTGGTGGGGGTCTCGACGAGCAGAACTTCGGCACGGCGCTGCGGAACAACCTCTGGTACGTCGTGTTCGTCGTGCCGCTGCAGACCGCCGTCGCGCTCGGCCTCGCCCTCCTCGTGAACGGGCGTGCCCTGCGCGGGCGCGGCTTCTTCCGGACCGCGTTCTACTTCCCCTCGGTGACGAGCTCCGTCGCCATCACCGTCCTCTGGCTGTTCCTGTTCTCGTCGACCGGTGCGGTCAACAAGATCATCGGCTGGGTCGGGGTCAACGGGCCGAACTGGTTCAACGAGCCGACCGGCCTGTTCCACCTCGGTGCGGGGAACCCGCCGGCGTTGCTCTCGGAGCACACGATGCTCGGCATCTCGTGGTGGGAGTGGCTCGCCGGGCCGTCGGTCGCGATGACCGCCTTCATCCTGCTGGCGGTGTTCACGACGAGCGGCACGTTCATGCTGCTCTTCCTCGCCGCGCTGCAGAACCTGTCGGCGGACGTCGACGAGGCGGCGATGATCGACGGGGCCGGCGCCTGGACACGGTTCTGGCGGATCACGCTGCCGCAGCTGCGCCCGACGCTGTTCACGGTGCTGACCCTCGGTCTGATCGGGACGTGGCAGGTGTTCGACCAGATCTACACCGGCACGAAGGGTGCTCCGGCGAACACCACGATGACACCGGCCTACCTCTCGTACACGTCGGCCTTCACGAGCCAGCAGTGGGGCGTCGGCGCGGCGATCGCGTTCATCCTGTTCGCCATCATCGTCGTCTTCACGCTGCTGCAGCGCTGGGCGCTGCGCGAACGCCCGGTGTCCCGGCGCCGCATGCGCTGGATCGAGAAGGGAACCACGCCATGACCAGCGCACCCACGTCGGGAACCGCACCGGGCGCGGCCGACCCGCGCCGTGCCTCCAGTCCGACCCTGCCTGGAGGCACCGTGCCGGACCTGCGCGCCGCCACCGTCTCGCAGGCACCCGGCCCCGGCAGGCGGCCGCGTCGGCTCACCCCGAGGGGTGTGGCCCTGCTCGTCGTCGGCATCGTGATCGCGGCGGTCTACCTGCTGCCGTTCTACGTCGCGGTCGTCAACTCCTTCAAGACGGACCAGGACGCCTCGCTGCACCCGCTCGCCCTGCCGGTGACGTGGACGGCGGCGGCGTTCGGGGCGCTCTTCCAGAACTCCGACTTCGGCATCTGGACGATGAACTCCGTCATCGTGGCGGTGTTCGTCACGCTCGGCCGGATCTTCTTCGACTCCCTGGCGGGGTACGCGCTCGCCCGCCTCCGCTTCCGCGGACGGCAGACGGTCTTCGCCGCGCTCGTCGCCGTGATGGCGGTCCCCGGCGTGGTGCTGCTCATCCCGAAGTTCCTCGTGATCAACCAGCTCGGCATGTACGACTCGTACTCGGGCATGATCGTGCCGCTGCTCGTGGACGCCGCCGGGGTGTTCATCATGAAGAACTTCTTCGAGTCCATCCCCGTGAGCGTCGAGGAGCAGGCGAAGATCGACGGCGCCGGAACGTTCCGCACGTTCTGGTCGATCGTGCTCCCGATGGCCCGCCCGGCCGTCGTGACGATCACGATCCTGTCGTTCCAGGCCTCCTGGAACGAGCTGCCGCACTTCATCGTCTCTTCGTCCTCGCCCGGGCTGACCACCCTCACCAAGGGCGTCGCGTCGCTGGCGTCCGGAGCCCTGAGCGCGGGGAACCAGTTCCCGATCAAGCTCGCGGCGGCGTTCGTCATGACCATCCCGGTCGCGATCGCGTTCTTCGTGTTCCAGAAGCGGATCATGAACTCGAGCGACGGGGCGGTGAAGGAGTGACCGCCGCCGAGCCGACCATCGTCGCCACGTGCGGCGGCCTGGTCGCGGGCGAGTGGGACGACTCGGCGTACGGGCCCCTGCTCTTCGAGGCGATCCGGCTCGCCCGCGTGCCCGAGCACCGTGCGCCGCGCGTGCTCCACGTCAACACGGCCGGCGGGGACCAGCGCACCGTCGAGGGTGCCGAGCTCGCGGCCGGCCGCACCGTCGGCGTCGAGGCGTCCCACCTCCGGTTCTTCCCGAGGCGGAACGTGCCGTCGCTCCGGGACACCGTGCTCGGCGCCGACGTGGTCTGGGTCTCCGGCGGGTCCGTCGTCAACCTGCTCGCCGTCTGGCGCGCCCACGGCCTCGACGACGCCCTGCGCGAGGCGTGGGAGGCCGGCGTCGTGCTCGCGGGCGGATCGGCCGGCGCGCTCTGCTGGCACACCGGTGGCGTCACCCAGAGCCACGGCCCGAAGCCGTCCGTCGTGCCGGACGGACTCGGCTTCGTGCCGGGTTCGCTCGGCGTGCACACCGACTCCGACCCGAACCGGTCGCCGGTGTTCCGCACCGCCGTCGCCGACGGCGCGCTGCCCGACGGTGTCGAGGCGGACGAGGGCGTCGGGGTCGTGTACCGCGGTCGCTCGGCGTCGCTCACCGAGGCCGTCACCGACCACGACGGCGGCCGGGCCG
This sequence comes from Curtobacterium pusillum, assembly GCF_013359865.1. Classification (GTDB taxonomy): domain Bacteria; phylum Actinomycetota; class Actinomycetes; order Actinomycetales; family Microbacteriaceae; genus Curtobacterium; species Curtobacterium pusillum. The sequence continues at coordinate 113,962 of NZ_JABMCE010000084.1, read as the reverse complement.
TGCGGGTCCTCCGCGCGCCCGACGAACCCGCGGGCATCCGCACCGAGCACCTGGCCGTCCGCCGGCTGCCCGACGCGCCGTCGCCCCTGCCGGGCTGGCAGCCCACCTGGGCCCCGTCCCCCGATCCCGTCGACGAGGAAGCCGCATGACCTCCACCATCACCACCCCCGCCGCCACCGCGATCCCGAGCGTCCCGCTGCAGCCGCTGCTCCACGACGAGGTGGCCGTCGTCGCGGCCCCCACCCAGGCGTGGTCCGGTCGGGACGGCGCGCTCGGCGCAAACCCCGTGCACGGCTACTGGACCGGCGACCAGCGGTTCGTGTCCGCGGTCCACGTGGCGGTCGAGGGCACCGACGTCGAGACGATCGCCGTCGTGCCCGCCGGCGCCCGGGAGGTCGTCTTCACCGGGCTCCTGCGCGGACTCGACGGCTCCGGTGCCGATCCGGACGTCCGCCTCGACCGCCGTCGCACGGTGCGCATCGACGGCGTGGGGGAGCGGTTGCGCGTCACGGACCGACTCCGGGGCACGGACGCGGACGCCGCGCAGCTCGCCGTCACGGTGCGGATCGCCCCGGACGCCGCGGGCATGGACGCCGTGAAGGCCGGGCACGGCGCCGTCCCGGTGACCGCCGAAACCGGCGGGCAGTGCGCGTCGTGGACCGCCGGTTCGGTCCGCGTTCGGCTCGACGCCCCGGGCGCCGAGGTCACGCTCGACGGCGAGGACGTGGTCCTGCGGTGGCGGGTCGACCGCGCTCACGAGGTCGAGCTCGGCTGGGACTGCGCCGTCGAGACGCCCGACGCCGTCGTCTCCGGGGTGACGACCCCGCGTCCGTTCGATGCCCCCGCCGGGGTGCTGGACGACCGACTCCGTCGCTGGCTCGAGCGTGCCACGGACGACCTCGACGCGCTCCGGCTCGCGCGGCCCGAGGGGGAGTTCCTCGCCGCCGGCGCCCCGTGGTTCTTCACCCTGTTCGGCCGCGACTCGCTCTGGGCCGCCCGTTTCCTGCTCCCCGTCGACACGAGCATCGCGGGCGGGACGCTCCGTGTGCTCGCCGCGTTGCAGGGAACGACCACGGACCCCGCGACGGCCGAGCAGCCGGGCAAGGTCATGCACGAGCTGCGCCAGGCGTCCCTGCCGGTCGACAACGACGAGATCTCCCTGCCGCCGCTGTACTACGGCACCGTCGACGCGACCGCGCTCTGGGTGTGCCTGCTCCACGACGCGTGGCGTGCCGGGCTGCCCGATGCCGAGGTGGAGGCGCTCCTGCCGACACTCGAGCGGGCCCTCGCCTGGATGCGCGACCACGGCGACGCCGACGGCGACGGGCTCCTCGAGTACGTCGACGAGTCCGGGCGCGGCCTGGCGAACCAGGGCTGGAAGGACTCCGGCGACAGCGTGCAGTGGCGCGACGGGACCCTCGCCGAGGGCCCGATCGCGCTGTGCGAGGTGCAGGGCTACGCCCACGAGGCCGCGGTGCACGGCGCCGACCTGCTCGACGCGTTCGGCCGCCCCGGCGGGGACGACTGGCGCGCCTGGGCGGCCCGGCTCGCGGAGCGCTTCCGTGAGGCCTTCTGGGTCTCGGACGACGTCGGGCGCTACCCGGCGATCGCCCTCGACGCCGGGAAGCACCCGGTCGACTCGGCCACGAGCAACATCGGCCACCTGCTCGGCACCGGCCTGCTCACCCCGGACGAGGAGGCCGTCGTCGCCGCCCGCGTCGTCGCGCCCGACATGGCGAGCGGCTTCGGCGTCCGGACCCTCTCCACGACTGCTGCGGGCTACTGGCCCCTGAGCTACCACGGCGGCACCGTGTGGGCGCACGACACCGCCATCGTGATCGCGGGACTCACGCGGTCGGACCACCAGGACGAAGCCCGGGTGCTCTCCGAGCAGCTCCTCGCCGCCGCGGTCGCGTTCGACTTCCGCATGCCGGAGCTGTACGCCGGGGACGCCGCGACCGAGGTGGCGCGGCCGGCGCCCTACCCGGCGGCCTGCCGACCACAGGCCTGGAGTGCGGCAGCGGCGTTCCCGGTCTGGGTCGCGATGCGCTGACGCGAGTCCCTGTTGCGGGGAGGCGGGCTCCGGCATAGAGTACGGACCTGTATTACAGGTCCGTACGACGTCGAACGAAGGAGTTCGCATGCCCATCGCCCCCACCCCCACGCTCCCCGGCGCAGCGCCCACGCGGCTGCACGGGCCGCGGGTGGCGCTCCTCGTCGGCGCGCTCATCGTCGCCGTCCTCGCGTTCCAGCTCAACGCGAGCCTGCTCACCCCGGCGATCCCCGCGATGGCGGTGGACCTGCACGCGTCCACCGGCGTCGTGTCCCAGGTGCAGTCGCTGTTCTTCCTCTCCGGCTCCGTGCTCGGCATGGTCGTCTCCCGCTGGTCCGACACGATCGGTCGCCGGCGGGCGCTCCTCGTGACGATGGGAGCGCTGCTCGCCGGGACCGTGCTCACCGTGACGGCGTCGTCGCTGCCGCTGCTCCTCACCGGCCGTGTGCTGCAGGGGACGTCGTCGGCAGCCATGACGATCGCGTTCCTCGTGCTCTCCGAAGAGCTCACCGCGAAGCAGTTCGGGGTCTCGGTCGGTGTCGTCACCGCGGTCAACGGCGGCCTCGGGGGCCTCGACGGCTACATCGGCGGAGCAGTGACGGACGCCTTCGGGTGGCGAGCGGTCTTCGTGGTGATCCTCGTCGTCGCGGTGCTCGGCACCCTGTCGGTGATCGCCTTCGTGCCCCGAGTCCGCCGCAGCGCCGCACGCCGGATGGACTGGCTCGGCGCGAGCGTCCTCGGTGCGTTCCTCGTCGGGTTCTCGCAGTTCGTCAGCGAGGTCCCCTCCCGCGGGCTCGCCGACCCGGTCACGACGATCTGGCTCGCCGTGGCGGTCGTCGCGGCGGTCGCCTTCGTGCTGGTCGAGCGCCGGGTCGAGCAGCCGCTCATCGCCGTGCCGGCACTCCGTGCGCGGACGGCGTGGCCCGTCCTCATGTGCACGTTCCTCACGCTCTCCGGGGTCTTCGCGTCCACGAACTTCACCGTGGTGGTCCTCAGCCAGGACGGGCGCGAGGGGTTCGGTCTCAACGCCGCGATGTCCGGGCTGCTGTTCCTCACCCCCACGGCGATCGCCGGACTCCTGACCGCCCCGGCCGCGGGCTGGATCGCGCAGCGCATCGGATGGGTCCGTTCGCTCCGCCTCGCCACGGGCGCGATCCTCGTCATCTCGATCGCGCTCGCCTTCCTCGCGCTGGACAAGTGGGTGACGTTCGGGCTGCTCATCGCGATGGGCGTGTTCTACCTCGGCCTCTACCAGGCGACCGCGAACGGTCTCTCCGTGCTCAACGCCCCGGCCGATGCCCCGGGCTCGCTGCCCGGGATCCACGGCGCGTGCTTCGGCCTGGGAGCGGGCACCGGCGTGGCCCTGGTCGGACCCGCCGTCAGTGCGGGCACTCCCGAGGGGTACCACCTCGCCCTCTGGGTCTCCGTCGCGCTCACCACCGCCGCGTTCGCCGCCGCACTCGTCCTCCGTCCCACCCCGAACGCTCTGCCCGCCGGAGCACGCCCCGAAGGAGCCATGACCGCATGACCACCCCCACCGTTCCGCTCTTCCTCGACTGCGACACCGGCGTCGACGACGCGCTCGCGCTCACCTACCTGCTCGACGTCCCGCACGTCGACCTCGTCGGCATCGGCACCGTGTCCGGGAACATCGACTCGGCCACCGCGGCCGTCAACACCACGGCGCTCCTCGGCATGTGCGGTCGGACCGTCCCCGTGGCCGTCGGGGCGCACGACCCGCTCGGCGGTGCCTACGGCGGCGGGGCCCCGCACGTCCACGGCGTCAACGGCGTCGGCGGAGTCGACCTGCCCGCGGGGGTCGCGGCGGCGGAGGACCCGGCCGCGGAGCTCCTCGTCCGCCTGGCGCGTGACCACGCCGACACCGCGCGGAAGCTCGACGTCCTCGCCATCGGACCGCTGACGAACCTGGCCGTCGCCCTCGACCTCGAGCCACGCCTGCCGGAGCTCGTCGGCACGCTCACGATCATGGGCGGCGCCGTGTGGGACGCCGGCAACGTGTCCCCGACGGCCGAGGCGAACATCCACAACGACGCCGAGGCTGCACGTCGGGTCCTGCGCGCCGGCTTCGACCTCGTGCTCGTCCCGCTCGACGTCACGCGGCAGCACCGGTTCGACGACGCCGACGCGGAGCGGTTCACCGCCGCCGGTGACCCGCTGCGGGTGGCGCTCGGGACGATGCTGAGCCGGTACATCGACTTCTACGAGACGGTCGACCACGTCCGCCGCGCACCGCTGCACGACCCCCTCGCGGCGGCGATCGCGGCCGGCGAGGTCGAACCCACCGTCCGCCCCACGCCGCTCGACGTCGTGGTCGGCGGTGCCGAGCACGGCCGGACCGCCCCCGTCGCCGACGGCCCGTCGGTCCGGGTCGTGGTGACCGCGGACGAGCGGGCGGCCGACGTCATCCGGGACCGCATCCTCGCAGTCGCCCCGAACCCGGCGGTGCGAGCGTGACCCGCACGGGCGCACTGCCGTCCATCGCGGTGCTCGGCAGCATCAACGTCGACACCGTGTTCCGGGTCGGGGAGCTGCCGGCGCCGGGCGAGACCGTCCTCGCCGACGACCGCATGACGTTCCTCGGCGGCAAGGGTGCGAACCAGGCGGTCGCAGCAGCCCGACTCGGCGCGGACGTCACGGTGATCGGGACGGTCGGGGACGACGCCGACGGTGCGTTCGCGCTCGCCCGGCTCCGGGCCGCCGGGGTCCGGACCGACCTCGTCGCCCGCGCGACGGACGCCCGGACCGGCACCGCCGCCGTCGCCGTGGACGCGGCGGCCGAGAACGCGATCGTCGTGCACCCCGGTGCGAACGACCGCGTCACGCTGCCGCACCGGATGCCCGACGTCGATGTGCTCCTGTGCCAGCTCGAGGTCGACCCGGCCGTCGTCGACGCCGCCGTGGCACGCGCCGACGGCTTCGTCGTGGTCAACGCCGCACCGGCCCGTCGACTCGACCCCGCGACGCTCGACCGCGCCGACCTCGTCGTCGTCAACGAGCTCGAGTGGGCGGCGTTGCCGGAGCTCGCCCGCTGCCGCCGCGTCGTCGTCACGGCCGGGTCCGAGGGAGCGGCGCTCGTCGAACACGGCGAGCGGGTCCTCCGGGTCCCGGCGGTCCGGACGGCGGCGCGGAACACCGTCGGCGCCGGCGACGCGTTCACGGCCGCGGTGACCATCGGCTTCGCCATCGGGCTCGACCCCGCCGAGGCACTCGCCACCGCGGCGCAGGTCGGTGCGTCGGCCGTCGCCCAGGAGGCGTCGCAGCCCGACCTCGACCCGTTCGACACCCAGCGCTCGCGAGCGCTCGCCGCGGCCGTCGTCTGACATGGTGGGGAGCATGACCGCACCCGCCGAGGCCCTCCGCGGCCCGCTCCCCGCACACGCGGGCGTCCCCCTCCGCGTCGCTGCGTACATGCGCATCAGCGACGCGATCCGGAGCGGAGCCCTCGCCCCCGGTATCCTCCTGCCGTCGGAGGCGGAGCTCGTGGAACTCCTCGGCGTCTCCCGGACCGTCGTGCGCGAGGCGCTCATCTTCCTCGAGGAGGACGGTTTCATCCGCTCCCGTCGCGGCATCGGACGGTTCGTCGCTGAGCGCCTGCCGGTGTCGGGCATCGAGCGGGTCGAGGCACCCGAACGCCTCCTCGCACCCGAGGGCGGCACCGTCGTCGAGCGCACCGAGATGGTGGTCCAGGACCGGACGGGGCTGTTCGCCGCCGAGTCGCTCGGCCTCGCGGAGTCCGCCCAGTCCTGGTTCGTCGAGAGCGTCGTCCGCCGCGGCGACGTCGCCGTCGGGCTCGTCCAGGAGCACCTGCCGTCCGACGACGCCCTCGTCGGCGAACTCGCGCCCGTCCGCGAACTCCTCCGAATGAGCCGGCCGGACGAGACGGTGTTGACGGCGCTGCTGCAGGCGGGGATCGTCCCCGGCCCGGGCACCACCGAGATCTCGATCGGCACCCCCGGCGAGACACGTGGTCACCGCCTCGGCGTCGCCGCGGACGAGCCGGTGCTCGTCCTGTCCCGGAGCCTCCGGTTCGCGGGTCGACCGCTCTACGTCTCCAAGATCCTGGTGAACCCGCACGAGGCACGCATCACCGTCGCCCACGGCGCCCCCTGAGCCGTCAGCGACGGGACCAGCGGGTGGCGGCGCGCTCGCGCACCGCCACGCGTGCCCGTCGCGCCCACCGCCGCACCGGGTTCGCCCGTCGCCCGTTCACACGGAAGGTGTGGAAGGCGCGTCGGGTCCGCAGCAATGCGGACGGGAGGCTCGACAGCGGTCGTGCGGACACCTGCACCTCGAGCGCGGGGTCGGCCACCACGCGCCAGCCCGGGTCGAGCTGCATGCTCAGGTCCACGTCGTCGTGCACCTCGGCGTCCTCCCGGTGGACGTGTGTGCGGACCGCGAGCCACGTGCGCCGACGCATCGCCATCGCCGACCCGAAGAGCGGCGGTCGACCGAGCGCGGCCCGCATCAGGACGAAGTAGGGGCGCATGTACACGACGTCCCAGAGTCGGCTGACGACGGGGCCACCATCGCGCGGGCGTCCGGGGCCGGTCACCGCGACGACCGCCGGGTCGTCGAGGAGTCGCACAGCGGCGGCGATCCACCCGGGTGGCGGGACCGAGTCGGCGTCGAGCCGGACGATCACGTCGCCGGACGCGCGGTCGTAGCCGCGTGCGGAGGCGCGGGCGATGCCGCGGACGCGCTCGGTGAGGACGACCGCCCCTGCCGCACGCGCCACCGCGGCGCTGTCGTCACGGCTCCCGTTGTCGACCACGATCACCTCGTCGGCCGCCACGGACTGTTCGGCCAGGGCGTCGAGGCAGCGGCAGAGGTGCACCGCGTCGTCGCGCACGGGCACGACGACCGAGACGGAGAGCATCCTCCGATCCAACCGGGAGCGCGCTGTGCGGACCGACGATCCGCGCTTCGCGGCGTTCCTGGACCGTGGCACAGCGCCGTCCGCGCACGGTCGATGTCGCAACGCCCCCGGTGCACGCCGGGGCCACGACAACCGGAAGGCCGACCATGACCACGAACCCACCCGGGAACGACTCCGGGACGCCCATCCACGACCGCACCGCCGCCTCCGAGGGGCACGAGATCCGTCCGGGCGTGACCGTGCCGTCCTTCGCGAGCGGCACGACCGCCGCCGGACCCTCGGACCCCGACGCAGCACGCCCGTACGCTCCGTACGGCGACGACGCGGCGGAGTTCGACGCGCCCCTCGACGCGATCCCCGCGGACGAGCAGCTCCCCGCCACCCCGAGCTCGACGGCGGCCCCGTCCTACACCGGGACCGGGACGACGAGCGGGAGCGCGGACGGTGGTTCCGGCAAGGCCGACGCGGCGAAGGGTGCTGCGCAGGACGTCGCCGGTGACGCGAAGGCGAAGGCCTCGGACGTCGCCGGCACGGCCAAGGAGCAGGCCTCGAACGTCGCGTCCGAGGCGACCGACCACGCCAAGCAGCTCTACAGCCAGGCGACGGACACGCTCAAGGAGCAGGCGGCGGACCAGCAGCAGCGTGCCGCCGGGGGCCTGCGGAGCATCGGTGAGCAGCTCGGCCGCATGGCGGAGAACGACGACGAGCAGGGCGTCGCGTCGAAGGTCGTCCGCGACCTCTCGGGGCGCGCGAACTCCGTCGCCGGGTTCCTCGAGAACCGCGACCCGGGCTCGCTGCTCGACGAGGTGAAGTCCTTCGCCGCGAAGCGTCCCGGTACCTTCATCGCGATCGCCGCCGGTGCGGGGATCCTCGCCGGGCGTCTGACGAAGGCGCTCGCCACCGAGGTCAAGCACGAGAAGGAAGCCGGCGACTCGTCGACCGGGACCGGGAGCGGCGTATGAGCCACACCGTCCCGGGCGCCACGCCCACCGGCGAACCGTCGCCCGAGGAGCGCGCCGCCACGACGCCGCTCGGCGAGCTGCTCTCCGACGTGTCGCGCGACCTGTCGAGCCTGTTCCGGCAGGAGGTCGCCCTCGCCAAGGCCGAGTTGACCGACTCCGCGAAGAAGGCCGGCAAGGCGGGCGGGATGTTCGGCGGCGCCGGGCTCACCGCACTGTTCGCGCTGCTGTTCCTGTCGATCGCCGCCTGGTGGGGCCTCGGGTACCTCGTCGGCAACGCGTGGTCGGCCCTCATCATCGCCGCGATCTACGCGATCGTCGCCGCGGTCCTCGCGCTCCGCGGGCGCAAGGAGATCAAGGAGATCAAGGGCGCGCCCCAGACGATCGAGACCGCCAAGGAAGTCCCCGAGACACTGAAGCCCAACACCGGGAGGAAGCCATGAGCACCCCAGACGAGATCCGCGCCGACATCGAGCGCACCCGAGGTGAACTCGGTTCCGACGTCGACGCCCTCGCCGACAAGGTGAGCCCGTCGTCCATCGCGCACCGTCAGACCGAGAAGGTGAAGAGCCGGTTCCAAGGCGTCCGCGAGTCCGTCATGGGCGCGGCCGGTTCGGCACGCTCGAGCGCCTCCGGATCGGCGTCCGGCGCCACCGACCAGGCGAAGGACGTCGCGCACCGGGGCGTCGAGAAGGCGAAGGGCAACCCCCTCGCAGTCGGTCTCATCGCCTTCGGAGCCGGTTGGCTCGCCTCGTCGCTGATCCCCACCTCCGACAAGGAGGAGGAGCTCGCCGGCGAGCTGAAGGACAGGGCTGCGCCCCTCGTCGAGGACGTCAAGGGCCAGGCGAAGGACGTCGGTTCCCAGCTCGGCGACGTGGCGAAGGGGCACGCGCAGGACCTCAAGGACACCGCGCAGGACGCGGCGCAGACGGTCAAGGACGAGGCGCAGGGTGCCGCGTCCGACGTGAAGGACCACGCGCAGGGCGCTGCGGACGACGTGCGCAGCAGCTGACGCGACCAGACGACGCAAGGCCCGTGGCGACACCGCCACGGGCCTTGCGTCGTCTGCCCGTGGACCGTCACCGGCGGTACGGTCGAGACATGACGACACACCCCGACGCCCTCGCGGAGGAGCTCCGCGAGTCGATCGGGCGCATCGTGCGGGCGACCCGGGCGCTGACGGACGGGCTCCCGCAGACGCAGAGCGCGAGCCTCGGGCTGCTCGACCGGCAGGGGCCGATGACGATCGCCGAGCTGGCCCGCGCACGCGGAGTCAAGCACCAGGGGCAGTCGAGGACGGTGGCCGAGCTCGAGGAGCGCGGCTTCGTCGTCCGCGGGGTCGCCGACGGCGACCGCCGCGTGTCGGTCATCCGGCTCACGGACGCCGGCCGGGACGTCATGCTCCGCGAGCGTCGCGCGCGTGCCGGGACCTTCGCATCGGTCATCGACTCCGACCTCTCCGACGCGGAGCGCGCGGTGCTCGCCCAGGTGCCGGAGCTCCTCCACCGCATCGCCGGTCGGCTCGAACGGTGAACGGGCTCTCATCCGGACCAGGCTCACCGATGTACAACACGGTTGTAGACTCGTCCGCATGGAGCTGACGAAGTACAACCACGCCACCGTCGTCCTCGAGCAGGACGGCGCCACCCTCGTCATCGACCCGGGCACCTTCACGCCCGAGGCCGCCGACCTCGTCCGACGCGCCACTGCCGTGCTCGTCACCCACGAGCACGCGGACCACTTCGACGTCGACGCCATCCGCTCGGGACTCGACGCGAACGAGTCCCTCGTGGTCCGGGGGCCCGCCGGGGTCGTCGAGCAGCTCGGGGAGCACGGCGGCCGGGTCGCCGCGGTGCGGGCGGGCGACGCGTTCGAGGTCGGCCCGTTCTCCGTGCAGGTCTTCGGCGAGGAGCACGCCGTCATCCACCGGGACATCCCGACGATCGCCAACGTCGGCTTCCTCGTGAACGGCGCGGTGTTCCACCCGGGTGACGCCTACCTCGTGCCCGGTGTTCCGGTGCAGACGCTGCTCGTGCCGACGAGCGGCCCCTGGGCGTCCACGGCCGCCGGCGTCGACTACGTGCGCGAAGTCGCTCCGGAGCGCGCCATCCAGATCCACGAGCTGCTGCTCAGCGACGCGGGACAGCAGATGAACGTCCGCATGCTCGGGACCGAAGGGCTCGGCGGCGTGCCGACCACGATCCTCCAGGTCGGCGAGACCGCGACCGTCTGACGGACGCGATGCGCTCCTGAGAGGCGATCCGCGCCTCCGGGCCAGCATGGGAGCATGCCCGACGCACCCTCCACTGCTGTCCTCTTCGACATCGACGGGACCCTCGTCGACTCGAACTACGCCCACGTCGACGCCTGGTGGCGCGCCTGCCGCGCGGCGGGCGCGCCCGTCGACGCCTGGCGGGTGCACCGGGCGATCGGCATGGACTCGGGCAAGCTCCTCGAGTCGCTGCTGCCGGACGCTGCGGAGGACGTCCGCGCCACGGCGAAGGAGTTCCACACCGCGTACTACGCGGAGCAGATGCTGCGGCTCCGGCTGCTGCCCGGTGCGCGTGACCTCCTCGAGGCGGTGGCGGCCGCCGGGCATGCGGTCGTGCTCGCGACCAGCGCCCCGGAGCAGGAACTCGAGCGGCTCCGCGAGCTGCTGGACGCCGAGGAGTGGATCGCCGCGGTGACGAGCGGTGAGGACGTCGACGAGGCGAAGCCCGCGCCCGGGATCGTCCAGGTCGCGCTCGACCGGGTCGGGGTGTCCGCCGACCGGGCGGTGATGGTCGGAGACGCGATGTGGGACGTCGAGGCCGCCGGGAAGGTCGGCGTGCCGTGCGTGGCCGTGATGACGGGTGGCATCGGCGGCGACGAACTCCGCGGCGCCGGCGCCGCCGTGGTGGTCGAGGACGCCGCTGCGGTGCTCGCGGACCTCGTGGCCGGGAAGGGACCGATCGCCGAGCTGTCCTGATCGTGTCGGTCCTCCGTGCCAGGATGGACGACCGTGATCACGATCGAACGCGTCGCGTGGGAGGACCCCCGCGGAGTGGCGCTCCGCGCCCGCATGGACGAGGAGATGCACGACCGGTACGGCGCGTCGAACGCTGACGAGGACCCGGCGGTGACCGCCGAACGCGGCCGTGCCCTCGCTGTGGACCCGGCGACGATCATCACCTCGCTGCTCGCGATCGACGAGGACGGCGAGGCCCTCGGCCACATCGCGGTCCGGCGGCTCGGTGACGAGGTCGAGCTGAAGCGCCTCATCGTGCTCGCGGCGGCGCGGGGCAAGGGTGCGGCGACCGCGCTGCTCGCCGAGGGGGAGCGGGTCGGACGGGAGCACGGCGCGACCCGGCTCGTCCTGCAGACCGGGGACAAGCAGCCCGAGGCGGTCGCGCTCTACGAGAAGACCGGGTGGACCCCGATCCCGGTGTACGAGCCGTACGCGGCGACGATGCCGTGGTCGTTCTGCTTCGAGAAGGCGCTCTAGCCACCGAGCCCACGTTGCACTCTGAATCCGAGAGTGCAATTCTTGACCAGTGAGCACCACCGAACGCACGCGCGCGCTGCGACGACGCATGATCGTCGAGGCGCGTCGTTCGACGGTCGAGCACGGGCTGCACGGCTTCACGATCGAGCAGCTCTGCGACACCGTCGGGGTGTCCCGGCGCACGTTCTTCAACCACTTCGCGTCGAAGGAGGACGTCGTCCTCGGCATCGAACTGCACGCGAACGAGGACGTGCTCGTGGACTTCGCCGCGGGCAGGGCCGTACCGGCGGACCTCGACCCGCTCGGGTCGATCGTGGCGCTGGCTATCGAGCACGTGCACCTCGTCGGGCTCGACCGCGCCGACGAGGCCCTGGTCCGCCGGGTCTTCGAGCGGGAGCCCGCCCTGGTCGCGCGGTTCCTCTCGGCGACCGACGTCCAGCTCGCCAAGGTCACCGACGCCGTCGGACAGCGCTTCGGCTGGACCGACCCCGACGACCGGCGGCCCCGGCTCGTCGTCGAGACGGCCGCCGGGCTGCTCAAGGTCACGGCCGGCACGTACTTCGACGACGCGTTCGACGAGGCGACCGGACCCGCGTTCGACGAACTGCTCACCGAGAACCTCCGCCTCCTGAGGGCGGCCATCACGACCGGACAGGACCACACCGCATGAGCGCCACCGCGCCGGGCACGACCAAGCGTGCCCGCCCAGGCTCCGACGGACCGCTGCTCCTCACGCAGCGCCGGATCTGGATCATCTTCTCCGCCCTCATCGCGGGGATGCTGCTCTCCAGCCTCGACCAGACCATCGTCTCCACGGCGATGCCGACCATCGTCGGCGAGCTCGGCGGTGTCGCCCACCAGGCGTGGATCACGACCGGGTACCTGCTCGCGTCGACGATCGTCATGCCGATCTACGGCAAGTTCGGCGACGTGATCGGACGGCGCACGCTGTTCCTGGTCGCGATCGCGCTCTTCACGCTGGCGTCGCTCGGCTGCGCCCTGTCGACGGACTTCTGGCAGTTCGTGGTGTTCCGTGCCCTGCAGGGCCTCGGCGGCGGTGGCCTCATGATCCTGTCGCAGGCGATCATCGCCGACATCGTCCCCGCCTCGGAGCGCGGCAAGTACCTCGGCCCGCTCGGCGCGATCTTCGGTCTCTCGGCCGTCGGCGGCCCGCTCCTCGGCGGTTTCTTCGTCGACCACCTGACGTGGAACTGGGCGTTCTGGATCAACATCCCCGTCGGCATCGCCGCGTTCGGTGTCGCGTGGTTCGCGCTGACGCTGCCGAGCAAGAAGGCCACCAAGCGGGTCGACGTCCTCGGCGTCGCGCTGCTCTCGGCGACGACCGCGTGCCTGGTGTTCTTCACCGAGTTCGGTGGCAACCGCGAGCACGGCTGGGACGCGCCGGAGACCTGGGCCTGGGGTGCCGGGTTCCTCGTCGCCGCCGCGCTCTTCGTGCTCGTCGAGTCCCGGGCGCAGGACCCGATCATCCCCCTGTCGTTCTTCCGGAACCGCACCTTCGTCCTGGCGACGGGGATCGGCTTCGTCCTGGGCATCGGCATGTTCGCGGCGATCGCGTTCGTCCCGACGTTCCTGCAGATGTCCTCCGGCACCTCGGCGGCCGTCTCCGGTCTGCTCATGCTCCCGATGATGGCCGGCCTGATGGGCACGTCGATCGTCTCGGGTGTGCTCATCACGAAGACGGGCAAGTACCGGCTGTACCCGGTCGTCGGCACCGTCCTCGTCGGCATCGCGATGCTGAGCATGACGACGCTCGCGGCGACGACCCCGATCTGGCTGATCTGCGTCTACCTGTTCGTGTTCGGCGCCGGGCTCGGTCTCATCATGCAGGTCGTCGTGCTCGTCGCGCAGAACGCCGTGCCCCCGCAGGAGGTCGGCACCGCGACCTCGACGAACAACTACTTCCGCGAGGTCGGCGCCTCCCTCGGTGTCGCCGTGTTCGGCGCACTCTTCACGTCGCGCCTGACGGACACCCTCACCGGGGTGTTCACCGACGCGGGCGTCCCGGCGTCCCAGGCGGCGAGCAGCAGTGCGAGCATCGACCCGAACGCCCTGTCGAAGCTGCCGGAGGCGCTGCAGGACGGCATCGTGAACGCGTACGCCGACTCCCTCGCGCCCGTGTTCTGGTACCTGCTGCCGTTCATCGCCGCCGCTCTCGTGCTCGCGCTGTTCCTGCCGCAGATGAAGCTGGCGGACGTGGCCGGCATGGTCGCCCGCGGCGAGGCCATCGGTGGTCCCGAGGCCGACGAGCTCGAGCGCGCCCAGCGCGAGGGCCGCGCGGCCGGCGCGCCGGCTGCCGCCGGGCCCACCGCGGTCGAGCGCTCCGAGGAGTAGCTGGCGGGCGGCCCCGCGAAAGCGACAGGCTGCCGCGGGGGTCCTGCGGCAGACTGTCGCTTTCGCGGCACGGGCGGCGCACGAAGCCTGTGGTGAGTCGCTTCGGCGGGGTGGTCGCGCCCGTCTCCGGCCTGGAGGCGCGGGTCGGCCCCGCACCGTGCCTCCCGTCCGTCGCGCTCTCGCGAGAGCGACAGGCTGCCGCGGGAGTGACGCGCCAATGTGTCGCTTACGCGGGACGGACGGCGTCCGGTTGCTGTGGCCTGTCGCTTTCGGGCGGGTGCGCGGCTTCGCGCGGGGCGCTACGCGCCCGTGCTCGCGCGACGCACCAGGTGCGTCGGCAGCGACGCCGACTCCGGCGCGATGCCGTCCAGTGTCGCGAGCAGCCGCAGGGCCGCCGCACGGCCGAGGTCTGCGCCGGGGAGTGCGACGCTCGTCAGGGCCGGCGCCGTCACGGACGACGACGGCAGGTCGTCGAAGCCCGCGACCGCGAGGTGTCCGGGAACGGCGATGCCCAGCTGTCCCGCCACCCGGAGCACCCCGTACGCCAGGGTGTCGGCGGCCGCGACGACCGCCGTGACGCCGTCCTCCTGCCAAGCCTCGATGACGTGCTCGGTCGCGGACGCCGCGGCGTCCACGGTGAGGTCGGCACGAGCCGTGACCTCGGAGACCGCGATGCCGGCGGCGGCGCAGGCCTGCTCGAAGAGCTCCCGGCGGACGCCGAACGTCGTCGCGCGCGAGGTCCCGTCGAGGTACCCGACGCGCCGGTGCCCCTGCTCGTGCAGGTGCCGCACGAGGTCGTGCACGCCCGGGGAGAGGTCGTAGTTCACGGCCTCGGAGCCGCCCGGGGCGTCGAGCAGGACGACGGGCACGGTGGCGGTCATCGCCTCGCCCGCGGCGGGGGCGTCCACCAGGATGCCGGCGGGCCGGAGGCGCTCGAACCGCCGGACGTCGGCGGCGACGGGCTGGGCGCCGCGCTCGGTCACCGAGAGCACGAGCTGGAACCGGTCGCCGACGGTGTCCCGCACGCCGCGGATGACCTCGGCGAAGAACGGGTTCGACAGGTCCGGCGCGATGAGGACGACCAGGTCCCCGCTGCCCCGCGCAAGGGAGCTCGCGGCGTGGTCGACCACGTACCCGAGCTCCTCGACGGCGTCACGGACGCGCGTGGCGATCGGCGCCGAGACCCGGCCGCGGTCCTTGCCGTTCACGACGAGGGACACGGTGGCGATGCTCGTCCCGGCGCGTTCGGCCACCATCGCCGCGGTGACACGACGGGGGACCGAGGCGGATGCTGGCACGCAGCGAGCCTACCGAGATCGGCCAGCGGACTTGACGTCAAGCGTTTGATGCGATGAGATGTCAAACGCTTGACGCGCCGCAGGAGCTGATCCTCCGCTGCGGACCCCCACCGCGTCGGGCCCCGACCTCATCCCCGAAGAAGTGGAGCGCCCAGCGTGCCCGAGAAGATCATCCTCGACTGCGACCCCGGCCACGACGATGCCGTCGCCATCCTGCTCGCCCACGGCAACCCGGACATCGAGCTCCTCGCCGTGACCACCGTCGTCGGCAACCAGACCCTGCCGAAGGTCACCCGCAACGCGCTCGCCGTCGCCCGGATCGTCGGCATCACCGGCGTCCCGTTCGCCGCCGGCGCCGATCGCCCGCTCCTGCGCCAGATCGAGGTCGCACCGGACATCCACGGCGAGAGCGGCCTCGACGGCCCGATGCTCCCCGAGCCGTCCTTCCAGCTGGACGAGCGGCACGCGGTCGACCTCATCATCGACACCGTCATGGCGCACGAGCCCGGCACGGTCACGCTCGTGCCGACGGGCGGCCTGACGAACATCGCGCTCGCCGCCCGCAAGGAGCCCCGCATCATCGAGCGCGTCAAGCAGGTCGTGCTCATGGGCGGTGGCGTGCATGTCGGCAACTGGAGCCCGGTCGCCGAGTTCAACATCGTCATCGACCCCGAGGCGGCGTCGATCGTGTTCGAGGCCGGCTGGGAGGTCGTGATGGTCGGCCTCGACCTCACCCACCAGGCGCTCGCGACGCCGGAGGTCGCCGCCCGCATCGCCGCCGTGGGCACCGCGCCCGCCGCCTTCGTCGGTGAGCTGCTCGACTTCTTCGGCCAGACCTACAAGGACGCGCAGGGCTTCGACGCCCCGCCCGTGCACGACCCCTGCGCCGTCGCCTACGTCATCGACCCCACCGTCGTCCGTGCCGTGAAGGTCCCGATCCACATCGAGACGCAGGGCACCCTCACGCTCGGCATGACGGTCGCGGACTTCCGCGCGCCGGCGCCCGAGGACTGCCGCACGAGCGCCGCCATGGAGCTCGACCACGGCCGGTTCTGGGACCTCGTGGTCGACGCCCTCGAGCGCATCGGCGAGACGCCCGACACGGGCTGGACGCCGCGCCCCACAGCGGACGCGATCGCGTCCGACGAGAACACCGTCAGCCCGGAGGCCTGAACGCCATGACCACCATCTCGACGACGAAGTCGAAGCAGTCCATCGCGGCACTCACCGCCGCACTGCTCGCCGCCTGCATCGCCTTCCAGCTCAACGCGAGCATGCTCAGCCCCGCGCTGGTCACGATGGCCCGCGAACTGCACACCGACGACGCCACGATCGGCCTGTCGCAGACGCTGTTCTTCACCCTGGCAGCGCTGTTCTCGCTGTTCCTCCCGCGCCTGTCCGACATCGTCGGCCGCAAGCGCGTCCTGCTCGGCATGCTCGCCGTGATGCTCGTCGGCAGTGTCGTGGCAGCGCTCGCGGTGAACGTCCCGATGCTGTTCGCGGGCCGGATGATCCAGGGCGTCACGGGGCCGGTCGTGCCGATCGGCCTGCTCATCCTCCGCAACGAGATCGCCGACCCGAAGCGCTACGGCGCCGCGCTCGGGCTGCTGACCGCGGTCAACGGCGGGATCGCGGGTGTCGACGCGCTCGCCGGTGGCTGGATCGCGACGCACTTCGGGTTCCGCGGGATCTTCTGGGTCATCGCGATCGTCACCGTCATCGCGGCGATCATGGTCGCGGCCTGGGGCGTCGAGTCGAAGCCGTCGGCCGGCACCCGCATGGACTGGCTCGGCGTGCTGCCCCTCGTCGTCAGCGTCGGGGCGCTCCTCACCGCGTTCAACGAGGCCGGCAAGCTCGGCAGTGCGAACTGGGCGATCGTCGTCGGCGGGATCGTGCTCGCCCTCGTCGCGTTCGGCGTCTTCTGGGCCGTCGAGTCGCGGGTCCGCGAACCCCTCGTCGAGACGCGGTTCCTCAAGCGCCGCGCGACCTGGGCGCTCCTCGTCACGACGCTGCTGACGATGACCGGTGTGTTCGCCGTGGTGAACGGTCTGGTCACGTCGCTCGCGCAGAACACGGACGCGGGCTTCGGGATGGAGGCCGACCTCGCCTCGCTCGCGTTCCTCACCCCGTACGCGCTGGTCGGCTGGGTCGTCGGACCGTTCGCCGGTCGGCTCGCGCCGACGCTCGGCTACCGTGCCGTGCTGCGCGTCGGTCTGATCGGCAGCATCGTCGCCACCGTGCTCATGGCGCTCGTCGGGGTGCACTCCCTGCCGGTGCTCATCGCCGCCACGGTCCTCATCGGCATCACGTACGCGGGCATCGCGAACATCATCCTCAACGGGCTCGGCATCGTGCTGTCGCCGGAGTCGAACCCCGGCTTCCTGCCCGGCCTCAACGCGGGTGCGTTCAACCTCGGCGCGGGCATCAGCTTCGCGGTGCTGCCGGCGCTCCAGATCGCCCTCGGGACCGGCGGGTCCGCGGGGACCGCGGGCTACTCCGGTGGCATGCTGCTCGGTGCCGTGATCACGTGCGCGGCGCTCGCCACGTCCTTCCTCATCCCCCGCCCGGCCTCGGCCGAGACAGGAGCCGCTGCATGACCCGGATCGTCGTCGTGGGCAGCCTCAACGCGGACCTGGTGGTCCGCACGGAGCGCTTCCCGAAACCCGGCGAGACCCTCCAGGGGTCGGACCTCGCGATCCTGCCGGGGGGCAAGTCCGCCAACCAGGCGGTGGCAGCCGGGAGGCTCGGGGGCACCGTGCGCCTGATCGGTGCGGTCGGCGACGACGGGAACGGTGCGCTGCTCCGCGACTCCGTCGCGGCCGCGGGTGTGGAAACGACGCACGTCGCCGTCCGGGAGGGCGTGGCCACCGGCACCGCCGTCATCACGGTCGACAGCGCGGGGGAGAACACGATCGTGATCTCCGCCGGCGCGAACGGCACCCTGACGCCGGACGACGTGCCCGCCGACGCGTTCGAGGGCGCCGGGGTGCTGGGTCTCTGCCTCGAGGTCTCGATCGACGTCGTCCTCGCCGCCGCCCGTGCCGCACGCGCCGCGGGTGTCACGGTGCTGACGAACCTGTCGCCGTTCGGTGCCGTCCCGCAGGAGCTCCTCGACCTGACCGACGTGCTGCTCGTCAACGAGCACGAGGCCGTGTCGCTCGGCGAGCACGGCGTCCGGCGCTCGATCGTGACCCGGGGCGGCGCCGGCTGCACCGTGCACGACGGCGACGACGACCCGGTGTCGGTCGACGCCGTCCGGGTGGAGCCGGTCGACACCACGGGCTGCGGGGACGCGTTCATGGGGGCCGTGGCGCTGCGGCTCGCGGCGGGCGACTCCCTCGTCGACGCGGCGCGGTTCGCCGTCGGTGTCGGGGCGTACGCCGCGACCAAGCCGGGCGCGCAGTCCTCGTACCCGACCGCCTCGGAACTGGAGTCCTTCCTGCGGGCGTGACCCGCGCCTCCCGACCCGCGCCTCCCGGTCCGCGAAACGCAACGTTGGCGGTTGTTCGCAGCGTTACTGCGCTGCGAGCAACCGCCTCGTTTGCGTTTTGCGGGGGTGGGGTGCCGGTATTCTGCGTGCGTGCGCGTAGGAGTCCTCGACATCGGGTCCAACACCGGCCACCTCCTCGTGGTCGACGCCCACGGCGGGGCCGCGCCGTTGCCGGCCTCCTCGTTCAAGCAGCCGCTCCGGCTCGCCGAGCACCTCGACGCCGCAGGCGCGGTGACCGAGGCGGGCGTCGACGCACTCACCGCCTTCGTCGCCGACGCCGTCCGCGTCGCCGAGGAGCGCGGGTGCGAGGACATGCTCGCGTTCGCGACCTCGGCGGTGCGCGACGCGGGGAACTCCGAGGCCGTGCTCGCCCACGTCGAGTCGGCCACGGGCGTCGAGCTCGCCGTGCTCTCCGGCGAGGACGAAGCGCGGCTGACGTTCCTCGCGGTCCGGCGCTGGTTCGGCTGGTCCGCCGGACGCCTCGCGGTCTTCGACATCGGCGGCGGGTCGCTCGAGATCGCCGGCGGCGCGGACGAGGCGCCCGACGTGGCGTGGTCGATGCCGATCGGTGCCGCACGACTGGCCCGCACGTACTTCGCGGAGGGCACCCCCACGGAGGACGACGTCCGCCGGATCCGCCACGAGATCCGCGTCGAGATCGCCCGCGACGCCGGGCTCCTGCTGCGCGCCGGGCGACCCGACCGTGCGGTGGCGACCTCGAAGACCTTCCGCTCGATCGCGCGGATCTGCGGCGCAGCGCCCTCGGGTGCCGGGCCGCTCGTGCCCCGTGCGCTCGACGGGGCGGTCCTGCGCGAGAAGCTGCCCTCGTTGCTGACGATGAGCGTCGAGCAGCTGTCCACACTGCCCGGGGTCTCGGCGAGTCGGGCGCACCAGGTGGTCCCGGGAGCGCTCGTCGCCGAGGCGTGCCTGGACATCTTCGACCTGCCGGCGCTGGAGATCTGCCCGTGGGCGCTGCGCGAGGGCGTGATCCTCGAGCGGCTCGACCAGCTGTCGGTGCTGGGCTGAGTCCTACGCGCTGCGCGATGCCGCGTTCCGCCGCGCCGCGCGCACCGATGCCGCGCTCCGCGGTGACGCGAGGAGCCACGGCCGGATCAGGCGCGTGACGAACGGCAGCACCCAGAACGTCATGATCGGCGTGAGCACGAGCGTCGTCAGGAGCACCCGGGGCAGCACGGGCAGCGCACCGAACGCGGGGACCAGCCAGGCCATGAGGTATGTGAACGCCAGGTTGACCGGGAAGAACCCCAGCCAGATGCTCACCGCCTGCTTCCACCGCGGCGGTGCGCTCGAGGCCGGGGCGTCCTGCGGAACGTCGAACCAGCCCTCGATGCCGGTGCGCTTCTCGACGCGGGACTCCACCACGAGGTCACGGCCGAGATCGAGCCACCGCAGCCGGTCGTCGGAGTTCTCCCACGTGGCGAGCGAGTCGTGGTCGGCGAACCGGTACAGCATGTGCCACTCGCGGCTCGTGGCGTGCGAGCGCACCCATCCCGAGCCGAGGAACCCGGGGTAGCGGTTCGCCAGGTTCACACCCGACTGCACCCAGCGGGTGACGTCCGGGATCCGGTCGGGTTCGACCAGGCGGGTGATGGAGACGGTGACGGGCGGGCCTGCGCTCAAGGATGACGAGGGCGGGCTCCCTGGCTCTTGTGGAGTCATGCCCCAAGTGTCGCGGACCCGTGTTTCCGGCTCGTGTCGGATCCCGGTCGGACGCTCGCCCTGGGTAGGTTCGCGGTATGAGCGAGACCGAGCGCGGGCGGCACGAGACACCGACCGAACGATGGGACCGGAACTGGGCCGACATCCAGCAGGAGCTCCGGATCGTGCAGACCGGCACGCAGATCCTCGCCGGGTTCCTGCTGACCCTGCCGTTCCAGCAGCGGTTCACGTCCCTCACCGCGCAGCAGGAGACGATCTACCTCGTCCTCGTCGTGCTGGCCGTCCTCGTCACCGTCACGGCGCTGTCCGCGGTGGCCTCGCACCGGCTGGTCTTCCGCCAGCGGCAGAAGCACGACCTCGTGCGGGCGGGCAACGTCATCCTCATCGCGGCACTCGTCGCGAGTGCGCTGCTGTTCGCGGGCACCGTGCTGTTCGTGTTCGACGTGGTCATCGGCGACGTCGGGGGACTCGTCGGCGGGATCGTGGTGTTCGTCGGAACGGCACTGCTCTGGGGGTCGATCCCGATCGCACTCCGGCACACCCGCAGGGACGGCTAGCTCGCCTTCTTCTTGGCGGCGGGCTTCCTGGCCGGCGCCTTCCTCGACGTCGAGTTCGAAGCGGTCGACTTCGAAGCGGTCGACTTCGGCGCTGCGGTCTTCTTCGCGGCCGTGGTCTTCCGGGCCGCCGGCTTCTTCGTCGAGTCGTCCGTGTCGTCGTCCGCCGAACCCGACGACGATCGCGAGCCGGACGACGAGCGCGACCCCGCGCCTCCGGTCCGGGACGACGACGACCGCGACGACGACCGCGACGACCGGTTCTTGTCGACGGACGCCCGCAGGGCGGCCATCAGGTCGATGACGTCGCCGCCCTCGCCCTCGGCCTCCTCGGCGCGCTCGCCGAAGGTCTTCTCGGTGTCGATGTCGTCACCGGCCTCGAGCTTCGCGTCGATGAGCTGCTGCAGCTCCGCCTGGTACTCGTCGGTGTAGCGGTCGGGGTCGAAGTCGGTGGACATGCTGTCGACGAGCGAGGACGACATCTTCAGCTCGTTCGCGCTGACCTTCACGGACGCGTCGAGGCTCTTGAAGTCCGCGGCGCGCACCTCGTCGCCCCAGAGGAGCCCCTGCAGCAGGATGACGTCGTCGTTCACACGGAGCACTCCGAGCCGGGTCTTCTGGCGCAGGGTGAACTGCACGATCGCGAGCCGGTCGGTCTTCGCCAGGGTCTCCCGGAGCAGCACGTACGCCTTGGGGGAGCGGGAGTCCGGCTCGAGGTAGTACGACTTCTCGAACATCATCGGGTCGACCTGCTCGACGGGCACGAACTCGAGAACCTCGATCTCGTGCGACTGCTCCTCGGGGAGCTTCTTGAAGTCGTCCGCGGTCAGCACGACGGTCTTGTCGCCGTCGTCGTAGGCGCGCTGGATGTCGGCGTACTCGACCTCGTGACCGAACTCGCACACGCGCTTGTACCGGATGCGGCCCTTGTCCTCGTCGTGGACCTGGTGCAGCGAGACGTCGTGCGTCTCGGTCGCCGCGTAGACCTTGATCGGCACGTTGACGAGCCCGAACGCGATGGAGCCCTTCCAGATCGACCTCATGTGGACATGATGCCCGTCTCTGCACAGGAGCGCCCGGAGTGGACGGGTTCTCCACAGTTCCGGCTTCGCTGAACCGCGTGACGCGTCCCGCGAGCACGATGGACCCATGAGCCAGCTCGACAAGCAGGACCCGCGCTCGCAGTTCCCGCGACCGCCGTTCCCCGCGCAGACACAGCAGGGGTCCGGGCTGGCGAGTGCGATGGACCCCGAGCCCGACCACGGGGAGACGAGTTACCTCGGCACGGGGCGGATGCCGGGATACCGGGTGCTCGTGACCGGTGCCGATTCGGGCATCGGTCGGGCGGCGGCGATCGCGA
This sequence comes from Curtobacterium pusillum, assembly GCF_013359865.1. Classification (GTDB taxonomy): domain Bacteria; phylum Actinomycetota; class Actinomycetes; order Actinomycetales; family Microbacteriaceae; genus Curtobacterium; species Curtobacterium pusillum. The sequence continues at coordinate 91,835 of NZ_JABMCE010000084.1, read as the reverse complement.
TGGCGAAGGAAGGCGCCGACGTCGCGCTCAACGCACTGCCCGAGGAACGCGACGATCTCGAAGCGGTCCGCGACATCGTGGGGGACCTCGGCCGGAAGGCGGTGTTGCTGCCCGGTGACCTCACGGACGAGGCCTTCTGCCAGGAGCTCGTCCGCGACGCCGTCAGCGAGCTCGGCGGACTCGACGCCCTCGTCCTGGTGGCGGGGCACCAGCAGGTGCACGAGGACGTCACCCAGCAGTCGACCGAGGACTTCGACCGGACGATGAAGCTCAACCTGTACTCACTGTTCTGGCTCGTCCGCGCCGCCGTGCCGCACATGGCCCCGGGCAGCGCGATCGTGACGACGAGTTCGGTGTCGGCGTACCTGCCGCAGGACCGGATGATCGACTACGCGGCGACGAAGGCGGCGATCATCGCGTACACGAACGGTCTCGCCCGGCAGCTGGCCTCGAAGGGCATCCGCGCGAACACGGTCGTCCCGGGTCCGGTGTGGACGCCGCTCCAGCCGATCAGCTACCCGGGCGACGAGATCGCCGCGTACGGACAGGACACCCCGTTCGGACGGCCCGCGCAGCCGGTCGAACTCGGCAGCGCCTACGTGTACCTCGCCGGGCCGGAGTCGTCGTACACGTCCGGCTCGACCCTCACGGTGGCGGGAGCGACCGGGGTGGCGCTGTGAGCCCGACCGCCCGGAAGACGGTCGTCCTCGTGGGCGACCGACGCATCGCCCTGACGAACACCGACAAGGTCCTCTACCCCGAGACGGGGACCACCAAGGGTCGCGTGATCGAGTACTACGAGCGGGTGGCGCCGTGGATGATCCCGCACGTGAAGGACCGTCCCGTGACCCGGAAGCGCTGGGCGAACGGTGTCGACGGGAAGGTCTTCTTCGAGAAGAACCTGCCGGACTCCGCCCCGGACTGGGTCCGCCACCACACGATCCACCACTCCGAGCACGACAACGAGTACCCGATCGTCGACGACCTGCCGACGCTCGTGTGGATGGCGCAGCAGGCCGCGCTCGAGCTCCACGTGCCGCAGTGGCGGTTCGGGCCCCGCGGCGGGCAGCAGAACCCCGACCGGCTCGTCCTCGACCTCGACCCGGGTGACGGGGTCGGGTTGCCCGAGTGCGTCGAGGTGGCGTTCGCGGCGCGCGAGCTCCTGCACGGCATGGGGCTGGACTCGTACCCGGTGACGTCCGGGTCGAAGGGCATCCACCTGTACGCGGCGCTCGACGGTCGGGCCACGACGGCGCAGGTGTCCGACGTTGCGCACGAACTCGCCAGGGCGCTCGAGCAGGACCTCCCCGATCTCGTGCTGTCCTCCATGAGCCGGGCCGAGCGCACGGGCAAGGTCTTCGTCGACTGGTCGCAGAACAACGGCAACAAGACGACGATCGCTCCGTACTCCCTGCGCGGCCGGGACCGGCCGACGGTCGCGGCCCCGCGCACCTGGAACGAGCTCGAGGAGCGCGGACTCGCCCAGCTCACGCTGGACGAAGTGCTCGAACGCCTGGAGGCGCGGGGCGACCTCCTGCACCCGGTCGCGTCCGCCTCGCTCGCGGTCGGCAGGCAGGACCACGGTCACTGGGACAGCGACCGGACCCAGCGGGCGAACGACGCGGAACAGCCGGCCCGCGACCGCCTGGCCACGTACCGGGCGAAGCGCGACGCCGCGAAGACGCCCGAGCCGGTCCCCGAGGAATCGCCGACGGTCCGGAAGGACGGCACGCCGACGTTCGTCATCCAGGAGCACCACGCCACCCGGGACCACTACGACTTCCGGCTGGAGCACGAGGGCGTCCTCGTCAGCTGGGCACTGCCGAAGGGCGAACCGACGGACCCGGGCAAGAACCACCTGGCCGTGCAGACCGAGGACCACCCGCTCGAGTACGGCGCGTTCGAGGGCACGATCCCGAAGGACGAGTACGGCGGCGGAACGGTCACGATCTGGGACGACGGCACCTACGAGCTCGAGAAGTGGCGAGAGGGCGAAGAGGTCATCGTCACGCTGCACGGACGGGCCGGCGGCGTCCGTCGGCTGGCGTTGCTGCACACGCGCGGCCGGGGCCGAGGGCGCGAGGGCGACGAGAAGAACTGGCTCATCCACCGCACGAAGGACCAGCCGGACCGCTCGGCGGACGACGGTGACGGCGCGGGGCCGAGCCGCGCCTCCCGGTCGTCCTCCGTTCAACGGGACGGACAGCGGCGCATCGCCGGGGCGGCGGCCTCCGAGACGGCGCCGTCCGATCGCCGCACGATGCAGGCGTCGCTCGCGAAGGGGGAGCCGACCCTCGACCCGGCGGACTGGGCGTTCGAGATGAAGTGGGACGGCATCCGAGCGCTCGCGACCGTCCGCAACGGCGAGGTGACCCTCCGCAGCCGGAACGACAACGACCTGACCACGCAGTACCCCGAGCTGCAGGAACTCGGGGAGCGCGCCGGGGTCGACGGTGTGTTCGACGGTGAGATCGTCGCGCTCGACGGCCGTGGCCGTCCGTCGTTCCAGCTGCTGCAGAACCGGATGGGCCTGACCCGGAAGCGCGAGGTCGACGCCGCGCGCGAGGCGACACCGGTCCGGCTGCTGCTCTTCGACGTGCTCGAAGCCGACGGACACGACCTCACGAGGCTCGGGTACGACGCGCGACGGCAGGCGCTCGAGACCGTGGTGGACCCCGGTGGCGCGATCGACGTCCCGCCGGCGTACCAGGGGGATCTGGCACGAGCGATGTCCGACTCGGCCGACAAGGGGCTCGAGGGGGTCGTGGCGAAGAAGCGGTCGTCGAAGTACGCCGAGGGGCGGCGCTCCGAGGCGTGGTTGAAGCTCAAGCACCACGCCACGCAGGAGGTCGTGGTCGGCGGGTGGAAGCCCGGCAGCGGACGGCGTGCGGGCGGTGTCGGATCCCTGCTGCTCGGCGTGCCGGGGCCGGACGGGCTCGAGTACGTCGGGAAGGTCGGCACCGGGTTCCGCGACCGGGACCTCGACGAGATCGGATCGGTGCTCGGGGTGCTCGAGCGGAAGACCTCCCCGTTCGTGGACGTCCCACGGCCGGACGCCCGTGACGCGCACTGGGTGACCCCGAAGCGTGTGGGCGAGGTGGAGTTCGCTGAGTGGACGTCGGACGGACGGCTCCGGCAGCCATCGTGGCGGGGGTGGCGGGTGGACAAGGACCCCTCCGACGTCGTCAGGGAGACGTGAGCATGCATCCGCATGGGGTCAGCCCACGGCGAACTTCCGTCCCCCGCACCGCCCCCCGCCGGGGGACGTTTGGTCAGGGATCGTCCTGGATTCTGGCACGGGCTGTTACGTTCGGCGGGACGAAAGGGCGCGAGCATGAGCGCGAGCAAGTACCTGCCCCCCTTCTCCGCGGAGGAACGAGTCACGATCGCAGGGGACCGATCGGCACGGACAGCCGTGGCTCCGGGAGCCCCGCTGACCGAGTCGGAGGAGGTCACGTACGCGGACTTCCTCGGTGACGAGGTCGACGAGTAGGCACCCGTCCCCGTGCTTCGGTGCGGAGTGATGAGCGGGCCCGGGGAAGGCGGCCCGCGCGCCGGATCAGGGAACGCACGGGCCGCCGTCGAAGCGCCGTGACCGATCGTTGGGGGTGACCGGTCACGACGCCACCAGACGCGTGACGCCTCTGGTGGACACGTGCGGAAGACGTGCCCGACACCGTGAACGTCACGTCCCAGCCGGAGATTCCCGCGTCGACGCCCGTGGTCGCACCGGCATCCGGGGTCGTCGCGATCGACAGAGGATCAGGCGCGCGCGGGGAGGATCACGGCGCGGGCGCAGGACCGTCGGCCGGTTCGGAGTCGTCGGCGACGGGGAGGTCCTCGTCGATGAGCTCGTCCTCGTCGGGCTCGGTCACATCGGCCGCCGCCGCCTTCGCCTCGTCGATGGTCTCCTGCGAGCGGCGGAGCAGGTCGTCGTCGTGTGCTGCGTGGTCGGTCATGCGTTCGACGCTACGCGGGCGTGCCTGTGTCGGCATCACGCCGGCGGTCGCTCCGCTGCCAGGAAGCGGGCGGCTCGAAGTCCACCGCGGAGGTCGGCGCAGGCGTGGTCGGCATCGCCGGGGCGGCGGGTGCGCCGTACGCGTCCGCGGCATCGAGCACGGCCCGGGTCGCCGCGGCAGCGGTCCGGAGCGCGTCCCCGATCGGCATGGCGCGGTGCGCGGCCGTCCGGACCTCGACACCCCACGGTTCGTCGTACCCGAGGTCCCGGACGGTGCGGACGAATCCGGGGAGGTCCCATGCGCCGGCGCCGGGCAGGTGCCGTGCTTCGCGCGATTCCTCGGCGAGCGTCATGCCCGCCGGCGTGTGCAGCAGTCCGTCGCTGAGCTCGACCGCGGCGAGCGTCGCGGGAGCCACTCCCTGTTGGATCGACGCGAGGGTGGACCCGCCCCGGAGCGCGTGCATCGCATCGACGAGCAGGCCGCCGTTCGGATGGCCGGCTGCGGCGACGAAGCGGGAGGCTCGTTCGACCGTCGGCAGGTTCGACCACGGTTCGGGTTCGAGCACGAGCTGAGCACCGACCTTCGCCGCCTGACCGGCCAGTTCGAGCCAGTCGTCGATCATCGCCGCGGGGGAGATCCCGGGCAGGGTCGTGTCGGCCCGGGCGATGACCTGCCAGGCGCTGAGGCTCGAAGCCGCCTCGAGCACGACCCCGCGGTCGGCGTCCTGGTCGGCGGTGCGGCCGGCGCACGTCCACCAGCGTTCGAGCGGCCCGAGCTGGACCCAGACGATGCCGGAGCCGTCGAGCACGCGGCGGAGTTCGGCGAAACCGATCGTGGCGCGCACCTCGTGCAGATCACCGAGCGTGAGTGACAGTCCTGCGAAGCCGGCGGCACCGACGGCGCGGATGCGTTCGACTATCGGCTCGACGCCCGCCCATGTCCAGGACGTCGCGAGCAGGTCGTGTTCCTGCACGGCGCCACCTCCGTTGTCCGGACACGGCCGATGGCCCCGTCGCGATCGGCGTGTCCCGTGTGTGAAGACGTCGCGAGCCCGAACAGCGACGCCGACACCTTGCTACTCGCCGTCGCTGTGAGCCCTCCCAGCCCGCGCACAGCTGTGAGCCCTCCCAGCCCCCGCACATCTGTGCGCGGGGGTGTTCAGGTGATCCGCGTCCGCACCGAACCGACCCCTGCGATGGTGCCCTCCAGGGTGTCGCCCCGCTCGAGGGCACCCACGCCCTCGGGAGTGCCGGTCATGAGGAGGTCCCCGGGGGCCAGAGCAACGAAGCGGGACAGCTCGGCGACGGTCTCCGCCACCGACCAGATCTGGTCCGCGAGGTCACCGGACTGTCGGAGCGCCCCGTTCACCCGCAGCTCGATCGGACCCGAGGCCGGGTCGACGTCGGCGGCGGGGACGAGTTCACCGATGGGCGCCGAGGCGTCGAACCCCTTCGCGGTGTCCCACGGGCGACCGAGCCTCTTGGCCTCGGCCTGCAGGTCACGACGGGTCAGGTCGATGCCGACGGTGTACCCCCACACGTGCGCGAGGGCGTCCTCGACGGCGATGTCCGCGCCGCCGGTCCCGATCGCCACGACGAGTTCGACCTCGTGCTCGAGGCGCTCCGTGATCGACGGGTACGGGGTGTCGGCGCCGTCCACCACGACGGCGTGGGCCGGCTTCGTGAAGAAGAACGGCGGCTCGCGGTCCGGGTCGTGGCCCATCTCCCGTGCGTGGGCGGCGTAGTTCCGTCCGACGCAGAACACCCGTCGGACGGGGAAGCGGCCGCCGGTCGACGTCGGGACGGTCGGGAGGGGCGGGGCCGGGATGACGAGGTCGCTCACCGTTCCAGCGTGGCACCTCGGTCCTGCGAGCTCGGCGTCAGTTGCCGGGCGCCGCCCCCTCGGTCTCACCCGTGCCCGGATCGCCACCGGTGCCACCCGACGCCGGCTCGTCCTGCGGCCACCCCGAGAACCGCCACTCGCCCACCGACGGGTGGTCCTCACCCCGCGTGTACGCGTACGTACGCGCAGCCTCCCGCGCGTCCGAGAGCCGGCCGAGCAGGGACTCGTGCGCCCCGGCGTCCACCCGCGTCAGCGCATCGTGCGCGAGCGCGAACCGATCCATCTCGTTCCGCATGAGCATGTCGAACGGCGTCGTCGTGGTGCCCTGCTCGAGGAAGCCGTGCACGTGCAGGTCGTCGTGCCCGTGCCGACGGTAGGTGAGCTGGTGCACCAGCGAGGGGTACCCGTGGAACGCGAACACGGTCGGCGTCCCGGGCAGGAACAGTTCGTCGTACCGCTCGTCGGGGATCGGGTGCTCGTGCTTCCGGGGGTCCCCGAGCGCGAGGAGGTCGACGACGTTGACGACGCGCACCCCGACGGACGGCGCGTGCTGCCGGATGATGTCCGCGGCGGCGACGGCCTCCACGGTGGGGACGTCCCCGGCGCAGGCGAGCACGACGTCGACGTGCCCGACGGTGTCCTCGGTGCCGGCCCAGTCCCACGTGCCGAGTCCGGCGGACACGTGCGTGACCGCGTCGTCCAGTGACAGGAACACCGGCTCGGGGTGCTTGCCGGCGACGATCACCTCGATGCGGTCGGTGGTCTCCATCGCGTGCGCGGCGACGGCGAGCAGCGCGTTGGCGTCCGCCGGCAGCTTGATGCGGACGAGGTCCTGCTGCTTCGACGCGACGACGTCGAGGAACCCGGGGTCCTGGTGCGAGAAGCCGTTGTGGTCCTGCCGCCAGACGTGCGACGAGAGCAGGATCGACAGGTTCGAGACGGGGGCACGCCAGTCGATGTCCGTCGAGGACTCGAGCCACTTCGCGTACTGGCCCACCATCGAGTCGATGATGTGTGCGAACGCCTCGTAGGTGTTGAGGATGCCGTGGCGTCCGCTCAGCACGTAGCCCTCGAGCATGCCCTCGAGCAGGTGCTCGGACAGCACCTCGGTGACCCGGCCGTGGGCGCCGAGGTGCTCGTCTCCGACACCGCGCTGGGCGCGCCAGACGCGGGAGGTCACGTCGAACACGGCGTCGAGCTTGTTCGAGACGGTCTCGTCGGGGCCGAACAGGCGGAACGCGGACGGGTTGCGCTGGACGAGCGCGGCGATCCACGGTCCGAGGGTGCCCGTGGCGCTCGCCGGGGTGCCGGCGGGGACGCCGAACTCCTCGAGTCCCGGCCGGTCGAGTGCGGTGCGGAGGCGTCCGCCGTTCGCGTGCGGGGTCGCGCTCATCCGGCGGTCGCCGGAGGGCCGGATCGTGGTGAGGATGCCGATCGGCTGTCCGTCGTCGTCGAAGAGCTCCTCGGGCCGGTAGGAGCGCATCCACTCCTCGAGCTGCCGGCGGTGCTCGTCGTTCTCCCTGACAGCGGGAAGCGGGACCTGGTGCGCGCGGAAGGTCCCCTCGACCTGCTGGCCGTCGACCTCCTTCGGCCCGGTCCAGCCCTTGGGGGTCCGCAGCACGATCATCGGCCAGCGGGGGCGGAGGTCCGTGGCACCCGCGGGCAGCCCGGACGCGGCGCGCTGCGCCTGGGCCCGTGCGGCTGCCTGGATGTCGTCGATGGTCGCGAGTGCACGGCGGAGCGCCGCGTCGAACAGGGCGTGCACGGCGTACGGGTCGTCGTCGACGCGGGAGGAGTCCACGGTGATCGGCTCGTACCCGAGGCCGCGGAAGTACGCGTCCAGGTCGTCGGACGGGATGCGGGCGAGGACGGTCGGGTTCGCGATCTTCCACCCGTTGAGGTTGAGGATCGGCAGCACGGCGCCGTCGGACACCGGGTCGAGGAAGGTGTGCGCCTGCCAGGAGCCCGCGAGCGGCCCGGTCTCGGCCTCGCCGTCGCCGACGACGCACGCGACGACGAGGTCGGGGTTGTCGAGCGCCGCCCCGTACGCGTGCGCGAGGGAGTAGCCGAGTTCGCCGCCCTCGTTGATCGACCCGGGCGTCTCCGGGGCGGCGTGCGAGGGGATCCCGCCGGGGAACGAGAACTGCCGGAAGAACGCCTGGAGCCCGGCGGGGTCGGGGGTGATGGAGGGGTAGAGCTCGCCCCAGGTGCCGTCGAGCCAGGCGTTCGCGTTCATCGCCGGACCGCCGTGGCCCGGACCGCAGACGTAGAGCAGATCGCGGTCGGTGTCGGCGATGAGAGCGTTGCAGTGCGCGTACACGAGGTTGAGCGCGGGGGAGGTGCCCCAGTGCCCGAGCAGCCGCGGCTTCACGTCCTCCGGGGCGATCGGGCGGTCGAGCAGCGGGTTGTCGAGCAGGTAGATCTGCCCGACCGTGAGGTAGTTCGCGGCGCGCCACCAGGCGTCGATCGCGCGGATCCGGTCGGTGCTCGTCGAGGATGCGGTGGCCATGCCCCCACGCTACGGAGGGGCATGCGGAGCGATCCCAGAAAGTCGTCCAAACCGTTTGCGAGGGGGTGCCGAATGAGTGTCACAAGGGCAAACGCCCAGGGCACTCTCCGGTCGAACTCGGCCGGGCCTCAGCATTCACACAGAGTGGCATACGCACAGGAGCGCGCCGCCACCGGCCGGAGCGCCCGCCACAGCAAAGGACAGACCATGCGCAAGCTCACCAAGACCACGATCTCCCTCGCCGCCACCGGCGCGCTCGTCCTCGGCGGCGCAGCGTTCGGTGTCTCGGCCGCCCAGGCCGACGGCACGGTCCACACCGTCTCCTCGAGCTCCTCCAAGATCCCCGGGCCGGTCGCCTCCGTCCCCGAGGTCCTCGGCGGCAACACCGCGGTCAAGCTGGACTCCGGCTTCACCGACGCGCTGACCGCCCTCAAGCTGACCCCGGGCGTCTCCGGCAACGCGAAGCTCGCCGACGGTTCGGTCTCGTTCCCGATCACCTCCGGCTCGGTCACGTACTGGTCGCCGGACGGCGACTACCGCCCGTACGTGCAGGGCCTGCTGAACCACGACGACTCCGGCCTGACGCTGAGCGCCGGCGACACCACGGTCACGCTGCAGAACTTCGTCGTCAACCCGGGCTCGTCGAAGCTCTACGGTGACGTCCTCGTCAACGGCAAGGTCGCCGTGAACGACGCGTACCTGTTCTCGCTGCACGGTGGCACGCTCAAGCCGCTCCAGCTCGAGGGCGACGACGCCATCCTGACCGGCACGACCGTGCACGTCTCCGCCGACGCCGCGAAGCTGCTCGACAGCACCTTCAAGACGGACGCCGTCAAGTCCGGCCTCCTCGTCGGCACCGCGACGATCACCGCCAAGATCAAGTAGGACCAGACCGCCAGGGACGACCGCAGCACCACGCCAAGCGCGTGGTGCTGCGGTCGTTGCGCGTCCGCCGCGCGCGTGCGGACCAGCGGACTGGAGGCGCGGATCGCCTCACCGACGTCGGCGCCACCACCGACGTGGCCGGTCCCCGAACGCGGCCGCCCGTTCGGCCGCCGCGCGCGCGTCGGACGCGAGCCGCGCCTCCCGACGGTCCCGCCAGCGGGTGATCTCGTCGTCGACCTCGCGCAGCGGGGTGACCACCGGCGGCCCACCGAGCAACTGCCGGCGGGCCTCCTTCACCCGGGCGTTGAAGTCCTCGAGCACGTCGCGCACGTCGGCCTCGGCGGAGAGGGCGTCGAGGTGCTCGTCGAGCTCCGCGTCCTCCTTCCGCAGGGCCAGGGCGGGCGGGGCGATGCCGGTGATCTCCTCGCGCTCGATCTTCGCCTTGATCCACCAGTCCGGGTCGTGGTGCCCGTCGTTCCCTGGCAGACGCTTGCCGTGGTACGGGTTCCCCTCGAAGGTCCCGCGACGCTCGGCCTCCTCGATGAGAGCCCGGGCGTGCTGACCGACGTCGCGGGCCTGCAGCAGACGGCGTTCCTCACGGACCTCGTCCGGATCGAGGGAGCCGCGCTCGATCTCGCTGTCCACGAGCTGCTGGTACCGGTAGCGGGCGGCCCGTCGCAGCCGGTCCATGCGTGCATCGACGTCGTTCATCGTCAGACCATGATGCGCCGTGCAGCGCACCCCGGTAACGCGTCCGGTGGGGAACGGCCACGATCGGGAGCATGGACTCCCTGCCGCTCTGGCTGCTCGTGCTCGTCTTCGCAGCCGGTGCCGCGGTGATCTGGACAGCCGGCATCCAGCTCTCGAAGACGACCGACGTGCTCGACGCCCGGCTGCACCTCGGCAGTGCGCTCGGCGGTCTCATCGTGCTCGCCGTCGCGACGAACCTGCCGGAGATCGCGATCACCGTCAGTGCCGGCCTGTCCGGCTCGATCGAGGTCGCAGCGGGCAACATCCTCGGCGGCATCGCACTGCAGACCGTCGTCATCGCGGTGCTCGACGCCTTCGGCAAGCGCGGGCGGGGCGTGAAGCCGATCACGTACCGTGCGGCGTCGCTCACCCTGGTGCTCGAGGCGATCGTCGTGGTCGCCGTCCTCGGAGTGGTCATCGCGGGGAGTCAACTCCCGCCCGACCTCGTCGTCGCCCGGCTCACACCGGACGTCGTGCTCATCGCGGCGATCTGGCTCGTCGGGCTCCTGCTCGTGCAGCGTGCCGGCAAGCACCTGCCGTGGCACGAGGACGGACGGGCGCCGGACGCGGCACCGCACGCCTCGGGACACCGCACCCGGAAGCCCGCCGAACCGCCGATGAGCACCCGGCGCGCGGCGATCGTCTTCGCGGTCTCCGCGTTGGCGACGCTCGTCGCGGGCGTGGTGCTCGAGCAGGCCGGCGACGCCGCCTCCGGCAAGATCGGCCTGTCCGGGGTGCTGTTCGGAGCCACCGTCCTCGCCCTGGCGACGAGCCTGCCGGAGATCTCGACGGGCCTGCAGGCGGTGAGGCAGGGCGACGACAACCTGGCGGTGTCGGACATCTTCGGCGGGAACGCGTTCCTGCCGGTCCTGTTCCTCGTCGCCACCGTGCTGTCCGGCAAGGCCGTGCTGCCGCAGGCGAACGCGAGCGACGTCTACCTCACCGCGCTCGCCGTCCTGCTCACGCTCGTGTACGCCGTCGGACTCGTCTTCCGGCCGCAGCGGCGCATCGTCGGGCTGGGCGTGGACTCGTTCGTCGTCGTCGTGCTCTACCTGCTCGGGGTCGCCGGGCTCGTCGCGATCTCGCTCGCCTGACCCGGGCCCTCGTCGTCGTCCTGCTCGGCGGCCGTCTCCTCGACCGTCAGCGCCGCCTGGATGAGCGCGAGGTGCGACAGCCCCTGCGGCAGGTTGCCCATGAACGCACCGTCCTCGCTGATCATCTCGCTGAACAGGCCGACGTCGTTCGCCTGGTCGACCGCGTCGTCCATCAGGGCCCGGGCGTCGTCGATGCGTCCGACGCAGGCCAGCGCGGCGACGAGCCAGAACGAGCACGCGACGAACGGTGACTCCTCGTCCTCGACCCCCGAGTACCGGTACACGAGCGGTCCGTGCTGCAACTGCTCCTGGATCGCGTCGATCGTCGCGCTCATGCGGGGACCGCGGTCGAACGCCGACATCGCGTGGAGCAGGATCGAGCAGTCGAGGGCCTCGGAGCCCGGGTACATGACGTAGTGGCCGCGCTCCTCGTCCCACCCGTGCTCCGACACCCAGGCCTCGATGAGTTCCCGGTTCTTCACCCACATGTCCCGCGAGCCGTCGATCTGCCCCGCGTCGTGCAGTTCGACAGCAGCGTCGAGCGCCTGCCAGCACCCGATCTTGCTCGTCGTGTAGTGCTGTGTCTCCTCGAGCTCCCACATGCTCGCGTCGGGCTTCTCCCACTGCTTGCACGCGCCGTCGGCGAGACCCTCGAGCGTCTTCGCGGTCTTGCGGTCGAGGACGTTGCCGGCGCGGACGTACTGGCGCATGATCTCGAACACGTCGCCCCAGACGCCGAGCTGCAGCTGCCCGGACGCCCGGTTGCCCTCCGTCACCGGGCCGATGCCACGCCAGCCGGGGACGTCGCGCTCGTGCACCTCGTCGGACAGCGTCCCGTCGAGCTCGTAGAAGATTGGCATGGTGTCGCCGTTGTCCGCGATGGTCCGGATCACCCAGGACACCGCGGCGTGGGTCTCCTCGCGCAGGCCGAAGCGGGTGAGGGCGTGCACCGTGTACGCCAGGTCGCGGACCCAGGCGAACCGGTAGTCCCAGTTCTTCCCGCCGGTGCGGTCCTCGGGCAGGCTCGTCGTCGGCGCCGCGGCGATCGCACCGGTGGGCGAGTAGATGAGCAGCTTGAGCGCCAGGGCACTCCGCTGCACGGCGCCGGCCCAGGGCCCGTCGTAGGAGAACTCCTCGGACCAGGTCGACCAGTTCCGGATCGTCCGGTCGATCCCCTCCATGCTCTGCTCCGGGTCGGGCAGGAAGACCGGTTCGTCGTCCGTGCCGACGACCGTCAGGATGTGCTTCGACCCCTCGGCCGTGGTGAAGCGGCCGGAGAACCGAGGGCCGTCCTCGTGCACGGGGCCGAAGCCGTGCTCGGCCATCGCGATCGTGATGCCGTCCACGCCGATGACCGTGCCGTTCACGGTCTCGAGACGCTTCGGCTCGGCGGTGTTCAGCAGCGTGCCGGGGACGATCGACCACTCCAGCTCGACGCTGCCCGAGACGCCCTGCACGCATCGCCCGATCTCCGCCCACGGCAGCCGTCCGGCGACCCCGGTGATCATCGCGTCGGTGACCGTGCACGATCCGGAGTCGGACGTCCAGGTCGTGACGAGCACGTTCGTGCCCGGCTCGTACCGGCGCGAGGCCTCGGCGTCGCCGGTCGGTCGCAGCGCGATGTGGCCGCCGTGCTCGGCGTCCAGGATGCTCGCGAACACGGGTGGTGAGTCCATCGACGGGATCGGGAGCCAGTCGATCCGACCGTCCAGCGCGATGAGCGCGACCGTCCGACCGTCACCGATCGCCCCGTACGAGCGGAGCGGGACGTAGCCGTCGGTGCGCTCCTCGCCCTCGGTCGCGTCGGGAGTGTCTCGGGTCCGCTCGGTCATGCACCCAGACTGCCCCGGTCCGGGGCCCGACCATCAGGCGGACGTACCCCGCTGCGGACGGCCGGAGGCGCGCCTCCAAGCCGTGGACCAATCGCGACACGCCCGGGGTGTCTTGTGCAGCCCGGGCGTGTCGCACTACTGTCGGTCCTCCTGCCCATCGGCAGGAACGCCCGCCCCGGGCACCACCGGAAGGACCGCGCATGCGCGCCGTGCAGCACCACGAACAGCGAGTCGAGCTCCAGCTCGACGCGTTCATCGTGCTGCCCGGACAGCAGTACGCGAAGCAGTCCCTCCGCAATCCCGCGTAGGCACGCGCCGTCACCCGACGCCCCGTGCCCACCCGGCCCGGGGCGTCCCTCTCCGCTGTCCTCCTCTCCCTGCGCTCGTAGCTGCGCGAGAGCGGAGCGGGGGGAGTCCGTCTCGGACCGTCATCGAAGACCGTCACGAAAGCGAGACGAACCACATGAAGAAGATCAACGACCGGCTGCTCAGCTGGGCCTCCATGCTCGAGGAGAACACCGAGCAGCAGGCCCGCACGACCGCCCGCATGCCGTTCGTGTTCCCGCACCTGGCACTCATGCCGGACGCCCACCTCGGCCTCGGCGCCACCGTCGGGTCGGTCATCCCGACCCTCGGCGCGGTCATGCCGGCGGCCGTCGGGGTGGACATCGGCTGCGGCATGATCGCCGTCCGGACCCAGTTCGGGAAAGCGGACGTGTCGGACGACCTGCATGAGCTGCGCGAGCAGATCGAGCGGGCGATCCCACTGTCCGCCGGCGCCTCGAACCGGAAGATCGTCGCGACCGCGGAGCCGCGCGTCGCCGAGCTCGAGACGATGGCCGAGACCGCCGGGTTCGACCCCGCGGGAGCGCACGGCGGTTGGCGGAACCAGCTCGGCACCCTCGGGTCCGGCAACCACTTCATCGAGGTCTCGCTCGATGAGGAGGACCGGATCTGGCTGTTCCTGCACTCCGGGTCCCGGGGCATCGGCAACAAGATCGCGCAGCGGCACATCGCGGTCGCCAAGCGGATGATGAAGCGCTGGTGGATCGAGCTGCCGGATCCCGACCTGGCGTACCTCGTCGAGGGCACCCCGGAGTTCGACCGGTACATCGCCGAGCTGCGGTGGGCGCAGCACTTCGCGCTCCTCAACCGCGACGAGATGATGGACCGGGTCGTCCGGCAGCTGTCGGAGGTGCTCGGTCAGCCGGTCGACGAGCAGGAGCGGATCAACTGCCACCACAACTTCACCCAGCGGGAGACGCACTGGGGGAAGAGCGTGTGGGTGTCCCGGAAGGGTGCGATCCAGGCGAAGGCCGGTCAGCTCGGGCTGGTCCCGGGCTCGATGGGCACGGCGTCGTACGTCGTCGAGGGACTCGGGAACAAGCCGTCGCTCGAGTCGTCGCCGCACGGTGCCGGCCGGCTGTACTCGCGGTCGGCGGCGCGGCGGACCTTCACCCACGACGAGCTCCGGGCGGCCATGGTCGGCATCGAGTACCGCGACACTGACGCGTTCCTCGACGAGATCCCGGCCGCGTACAAGCCCATCGACCAGGTGATGGCCGACGCGTCCGAGCTCGTGTCCATCCGGCACACGCTGCGGCAGGTCGTCAACGTGAAGGGCGACTGACATGGGCGTCCCGACCCTCCTGGACGTCCGTCGTGCCGTCGCGTCCTCGTGGCGGAGTCGACCCGAGAGCACCATCTCGTGGCCGGATCCTCATCCGGACCGCGCCCCGCTCGACGAGGAGTACTCCCGCGTCACCGACCCGCACCGCTACACCGTCGTGGGCGCGCGGGTGCGCTCCTGGGCCGACGCGCTCGTGGCCCTCGGCCTGGCCGAGGCCCACCCGACCGCCGACGACGGCGTGCGGCTCATCCCCGCTGCTCCGGGTGCGCTGCCGCTCCACATCGGCGTGCGCTCGATGGAGGGCGCTCCCGGCACCGTCGTCGACCTGCTCGTCGGCGACCCGCCGATCGAGATCGGGGTCCTGCCGGACTGCGGGTGCGATGCCTGCGACTCCGGCTCGGCCGACCTGCTCGAGGCCATCGACGAGCAGTTCGTCGGGGTCATGGGTGGCGGGTTCGTCCTCATCGACTCGGAGCGCTCGAGGATCATCGCCTGGTCCGACGGGTGGAGTGCGTCCGGCAACACAGGTGATGTGGCGGCGGCGGTCGCCGCGGCGAGGCGCGGCGAGCGGCGAGCCGGGCAGCGCGTGCTCGTCGGGGCGTCGTGGTGGTCGTGCGCTGCGCCAGCGTGACCGGGGACCGACTGGAGGCGCGGGGCGGGCTCGACCCGCGCCTCCAGTCCGACAGACGGCTGCGTTCCACGGCTCCTGCCGGACACGGCGCGCAACGTCGGGCACGCTCGGCGTGGTGAGTGAGCAGGCGGAACAGGCGGCCCGGAAGACCGGTCGCGAAGCGAAACGCTTCGCCGACAGCCGGTGGTTCGAGGTGACCGCGCGCGCCGGGTACGTCGGCAGCGGCGTCGTGCACCTGCTGATCGGGTACCTCGCGATCCTGCTCGGATTCGGGAACGGGTCGTCCGGCAGCGAGACCGACCAGTCCGGCGCGCTGCAGCAGGTCGCATCGATCCCCGGTGGTGTCGTGCTGCTGTGGCTCGTCGCCGTCGGCACCGCGGCGCTGATGATCCGTCTCGCGGTCGAGGCGATCGTGGGCGGTCGATCGGACAGTGCACGCGCATGGGCCGGACGGCTGAAGAACCTCGGGAAGGCGATCGTCTACGGCGTGATCGCGTACTCGGCTGCGTCGTACGCCGTCGGTGCGGGGAAGAGCTCGACCGGCTCGACCCGAAGCGCCGCGGCGAAGGCGCTCGCGACGCCCGGTGGGGTGTTCGTGCTGCTCCTCGCCGCGGGGGTCGCCATCGCGATCGGCGTCGGGCTCGTGGTGATCGGATGCCGGCGTTCGTACCGGAAGGACCTCGTGCGACCTCCCCGGGACCTCGACCGCGTCGTGACGGTGCTCGCCGTCGTCGGCTACGTCCTGAAGGGTCTCGCCGTGGCGATCGTCGGCGTACTCATCGCGGTCGCGGCCTTCCGGAGCGAACCCGACCAGGCGACCGGACTCGACGGGGCGTTCGACGCACTCCGGAGCATGCCGGGCGGGGTGTTCGTCCTCGTGGCGATCGGCATCGGGTTCCTGGCCTTCGGCGTCTTCAGCTTCTTCCGCGCCCGCTACGCCCGCCTGTGATATGTTGGTTCCGCTCGCCTCCTGCTGGGGGATCGAGAAGCAGAGCCGGTGCAACTGGGGTATACCAGGTCCCGGCTCTTGCGCTTTCCCGTCCCTCAGGGCTCCACATCGAACGTGTCGAGGGAGCCTCTGATCGCGGCGTCGATCTCGCGCCGCTCCGCTCGGGCTCGTCCGAATGCGCCGAGCACCTGGTCGGGGAGCCACAGCATCGGTTCGGCCTTCGGGTCGCCGTGCTGGATGCGCAGTGAGGACGGCACGACGAATCGGCCTCGGAGCGCTCGGACCGTCCGGAGGTCGCGGTCCATCAGCCGGCGCGAACGGGCTTCGAGGGTCAACGCGGTCACGTCGTGGCTGGCGAGCTCCCAAGCGAGTCGCTCGAGGCACAGTGCTCGAGCGCGTTCTTCTCGCCGGTGATCGATCGGCGACGCGACCACGACGAGGTGGAACGCTTCCAACTTCCCGATGACGGACACCACCCGCTGCCGCTCCCGAGGGTTCAGGTCGTGCCAGTGGAGTTTGCCGTGCGTCGGGCGCAGCGCTTCGAGCGTGTCCCGGGTCGCCGGAACGTCGTCGGTGTCGACGATCGAGGCGCCGAGCAGGTACGCGGGGGCGTCGAGGCCGTGCGAGCGGATGCTCTCGTCGCCCCAGGCATGCAGCGGACAGATCACCGGGTCACGCTGCCACCGACACTGCGGGGCCGCCGAACATTCCGTATCTCGCTGGGGGAGGGCGGAGGCGTCGTCGGTAGACCGGGGGCATGAGCACCGACGCCGTGACCGGACCCGCGACCGTCTTCTGCGACGAGCAGGCGGTGCTCGTCGAGAGCATCGTCTGGGACCCGCGGAGCGATCGGCTGCGCTGGACCGACATCACGCTCGGCCTGCTGACCACTGCCCGGGCGGACGGCTCGGTGGAGTCGAGCGTCGCCCTCCCGCCGCCGCTCGCGAGCTTCCAGCCGCGGGCCCGGGGCGGCTTCGTCGCGGCTCTCGGGGACTCCGTCGTGCTGACCGACGAGCGCGGCACGGTGGAGCGTGAGCTGGCCCGCGTGCAGCACGCGGCCGCCGACATGCGGTTCAACGAGGGCAAGTGCGATCCGTTCGGCAGGTTCCTCGTCGGCAGCATGGACCTCTCCGAGCAGGACCCCGCGGCGGCGCTGTACGCGTTCGAAGCGGACGGGACGACCCGGCTGCTCCGTGGCGGGTTCGGGGTCACGAACGGCATGGAGTGGTCCGCCGACGGCAGCGTCATGTACGTCACGGACACGAGCACGTCCACGATCTACCGCGGGAGCTACGGGCCGGACGGTGAGCTGGGCGACCTCGAGCCGTTCGTGAGCGGTGCCGCGCACGACGGTCTCGTCCGGGACGACGAGGACTGCTTCTGGACGGCGGTGTACGGCAGCGGGCGGGTCGAGCGGTGGGACGCGACGGGCGCGCACCTCGAGACCGTCGAGGTCCCGGCGCCGAACGTCACGTCGGTGGCGTTCGGCGGCCCGGACATGTCGACGCTGTTCATCGGTACGGCGCGCGAGAACCTGACCGAGGAGCAGCTCGACGAGCATCCGCGTTCCGGTGCCGTCTTCGCGGTGCCGACCAGGGTCCACGGGTTCCCCGCGAACGCCTTCAGCGGCTGACGGGGCGCCAGCGGCGTCAGCGGGTCAGCGGCGGGTATCCTGGGCGACCGCTAGACCCGAGGAGACCGAAGTGAACGACGAGCACACGGCAGCCACCCCGGACCCGGCGAGCGAACTCGCGAAGGCCGAGAACGCCGACGTCACGGTGGAGATCGACCGCGTCGCGGTCGACGGCACGTACGTGCGGGTGAGTTCCATCGGCGAGCCCGGCGAGCGGGCCTTCCTGCTCGTGGCCGGCCTCGGCATCGCCGCGACGTACTACGAGCGGCTCGCCCCGCACCTCAACCAGAACGGGCCGGTGCACGCCCTCGACCTGCCCGGGTTCGCGGGCGTGCCGCGGTTCCGGGGCGCGGTCTCGATCGAGCGCTACGCCGCCGCGGTCGAGCGGGTCATCGACGACCTCGGACTGGTCGATCCGGTGCTCGTCGGGCACTCGATGGGCACGCAGGTCGTCACCGAGGTCGCTGCTCGTCGTCCGGAGATCTCCGATCTCGTGCTCATCAGTCCCGTGGTCGATTCGCGCGCGCGGACGATCCGGCAGTCGGCCTTCCGGTTCCTCCGCTCGACGCTGCACGAGCCGGCCGCGGTCCGCTGGCACGGCATCACGGCCTACGCCCTGTGCGGCTGGCACTGGTTCTCGAAGGTGCTCCCGCGGATGATCGCGTTCCCGCTCGAGGAGCGCGCGGCGCACGTGCGGGCCCGCACGCTCATCGTCCGCGGTGAGTACGACGCGATGGTGCCCCGCGACTGGGTACGGCGGTTGGCGCGTGAGTTCCCGTACGCGGTTCTCCGCGAGATCGTCGACGGCGCCCACTCGGTCATGCACGCCCAGGCGGACGCGGTCGCGCTGCTCGCGGTGGCGCACGTCGGCCGCCAGCTGCCGGACCGCGGGGTGTCCTCGCTGCAGCGGGTCCGCGACGACTCGACGGCGTCGGACCTCGCGCGGCTCAGCCCCCGCGACGTCTGGCTGCTCGTGAAGTCCCGGTTCGTGGAGCTGTTCGGCATGGCACGGAACGACGACGAGACGCTCGAGGCGGCCAAGTCCGCCCACGCCGTCGCGGTGGCGGACGGCGACGACCAGCCGGTCGACCCGGCGGACCGCCGCGAGGTCGTCGACGCGGTCGCCCCCGAGACCCGCAGGGCGGGCTGAGCGGGAGCGGTCGACGGAACCGACTGGAGGCCCGGTGCCGGTTCTCGGAACCGGCACCGGGCCTCCAGTCGGTCGCGACGCTACGGCGTGATGAGGCCTGGCAGCATGTCGGGCGTGAGCGCGTGTGCCTCGGCGAGGACCTTGCGGGCCTCGTCGGTCTTGTCCCACACGTTCCAGAGCAGGACGCCCCGCACGGTGTCGTCCTCGTCGAGGTAGTAGACGACGCCGGTGACGGTCGGCTCCTGCCAGTCCTCGACGGGGCGGAGCTTCGTGGTGACCTGCCCGACCGCCTCGTACCCCATGTCGAAGACGTCGGAGTAGAACATCGGCGTGTGGTCGTAGGTCTCGTCGGCGTCCGCGAGGTTCCGGCCGGCCTGTCGACCCTGCTGCTGGGCGTTGTCGACGTGCTCGACGCGGCGTGTGCCGAGGATCCGGTCCGGGTACTCGGCGATGTCCCCTGCGGCGAAGATCGAGTCGTCGTCCGTGAGCAGCGTCGAGGAGACGACGACGCCGTCGCGCACGGTGAGTCCGGCGTCGGCGGCGAGCTTCGTGGCGGGTTCGATGCCGAGCCCGACAACGACCGCGTCGGCTTCGACGACGGAGCCGTCGTCCAGCGTGAGCACCACGCCCGCCTCGCTCTGCGATCCCTCGGAGACGCGGCGCCCGAGTCGGAGCTCGACGCCGTGGTCGACGAACCGCTGCTGGAACGCCTGCGCGAGGTCCTCGGGGAACATCCGGCCGCCGACGACCTCGTCCGGGTCGATCAGCGTGACGCGGGCGCCGTTCTGGACGATGCCCGAGGCGATCTCGGTGCCGATGTAGCTGCCGCCGACGACGGCCACGTGCGCCCCGGCGTCCGCGAGTTCCCGCAGCCGGCGGTAGTCCGTCGCGCTGCGGTAGTCGAGGACGCGCGGCGACGGGTCGAGCCCGGGGAGGCTGCGCGGCTTCCCACCCGTGGCGAGGAGCAGCCGCTCGTAGCCGTGGGTCTCGCCGTCGGAGGTCGTCACGGTCTTGGCGGTCCGGTCGATCGACGTCACGGCGGTGCCCAGGAGGAAGGACGCCCCGGTCTCCTCGGTGTGCAGGTCGACCTTCTCGTCCCAGCTGAAGTCCGGGTCGGTCCAGAGCTTCTTCGAGAGCGCCGGCCGGGCGTAGGGCCGGTCGACGTCCTCGCTGATGATGCCGATCGGGCCCTCGGTGTCGATCTCCCGGATCCCGCGGGCGGCGGCGTCGGCGACCATCCCGCCGCCGACGATGAGGTAGCGGAAGTCGGTCATGGTTCCCCCTAGATCGTGGCGACCGAGCCGGAGTCGACCCGGTAGTTCGAGCCGTTCACGAAGCTCGCGAGCTCGGAGCACAGGAACGCGACGACGTTCGCCACCTCTTCCGGCTCACCGCGGCGCTGCAACTCCATGTACGGGCGCTTCTCGTCGAGGAACGACTCGATCGCCTCGTCGAACGAGGTGCCGAGCTCCTTCGAGCGCTTGTTCATCATCGCGTCGGTCATCGGCGTGTGGATGAACGCGGGTGACACCGTGTTGACGAGGAGACCCTCCTTCGCGTAGGTCCGCGACAGGCCCTTCGCGAACGAGAGCACCCCGGCCTTGGCGGCGCAGTACGGGAGTTCATCGTCGTACGGCTGCGAGGCGTCCTCGGAGACGAGGTACACGATGCGACCCCAGCCGCCCTGTCGCAGGTCGGCGATGAACTCGCGCGTGATGCGGACGGGCCCCATGAGGTCGATGTCGATCGTCTTCGCCCAGCCTTCCTCGTCGATCTCGTGGAACAGCCCCTGGGCGCCGGTGACGCCCGAGGACTGCACCAGGATGTCGATCTCGCCGACGGCGTCGCGCACCTTCGCGTGCAGGGCGGCGAGGCTGGCGGCGCTGGTCACGTCGGCCGCGAAGGCGTGCAGCTTGCCCTGCGGCGCCTCCAACTGGTCCGCGCTGTTGTCGAGCTGCGCCTGGTCGATGTCGCTGACGACGACCGTCGCACCCTCGGCGAGGAGGATGCGGGCCGTGTTCCACCCGATGCCGGAGTCGCCGCCGAAGACCAGCGCGGTCTTGTCCTGGATCCCGAGGTCCACCGGCCGCCCCTACGCGTGCGCCGAGGCGTCCGCGACGGCAGGCGTGGTGGCCGAGGCGAGGGGCGTGCTCGGTGCCCGGTTCTCGGCCGAGACCATCCAGGCGAGCTGCTCGAGGCGCTCGATGAAGCCGTGGAGCAGGTCCGCGGTCGTCGGGTCCTCCTCGTCGACCTCGTCGTGGACGTCGCGCATCGTCCCGGTCGCCTGGTACAGCCGCAGCGTGATCTGGTCGATGGCGTCGTGCGTGGTGATCTCGCCATCGGGGAACTGGTCGAGGTGGCTCGTCTCGGCGACGGTGCTGGAGCGGCCGTCCGGCACGGCGTAGAGCGCACGCATGCGCTCGGCGGTGTCGTCGGCGAACGCACGGGCCGCTTCGACGATCTCGTCGAGCTGGAGGTGGAGGTCCCGGAAGTTGGTCCCGAGGATGTTCCAGTGGGCTTGCTTGCCCTGGACGTGCAGGTCGATGAGGTCCACGAGGACCGCCTGGAGGTTCTTGGCGAGCTTGTCCGATGCGTGCATGATCGGCTCCTTCCGCGTTGGTGACCAGTCCGGTCTACGCGGGTCGCCAGGAGACTCGCTCAGAAGCGCGTCCCCCGCGCGCCGCTCAGTGCGCGACGGCGGGGTCGACCTGGTCGACGGCGGAGCGCATCCGCTCGAGGAACACCGTGACGACACGGCCGTCGTCGGGGGAGAGGTCCTCGGCGATCGTCATCATCCGGCGGTGCATCACGCCGAGCGTCGCGCGGACCTCGTCGTCGGTCTCGGCCGTGGGCGTGATGACGAGGGCGCGGCGGTCGGTGGGGTGCGGGTCGCGGCGGACGTGGTTCGACTTCACGAGTCGGTCGATGAGGATCGTCGTCGACGCGGACGAGATCCCGAGGTAGGCGGCGAGGTCCTTCGGGCTGACCGCACGACCCGAACGCTGGGCCTGCAGCAGGAACCGGACGGCGAGCAGATCGGTCTCGCCCATGCCCATCGAATCACGGGTGCGGCGGCGCATGGCCGTCTCCGCGGTGCGGTACTTGCGCAGGGCGTTCAGCACGGTGACGCCGCGCTGGGTCGCGTCGTCGTCGGGGAACCAGTACCCGGACGCCTCCGTGATCTCCTGCGTGGACATGCCGTTCAGGGTAGCCCGTCACGTTGCTCGAGCATCGAGGGACCTGACGGGTCGGCCGCTTCCACACGACGGACGGGAGGCGCGGTGCGACCCCGCACCGCGCCTCCCGTCCGTCGTGTGGTGCGGACCGTCAGGCGGCGGTCGGCTCCTCGTCGGCTGCCTCCGCGAGCGCGCTCAGCGCGCCCTGGACGAGCTGCGTGACCTCGGCGTCCTCGCGCGGATGGGTCTCGGCGAAGCGGACGACCGACTGCGGGATCGCGACCTTGACGTCCTCGAGGACCTTCGCGCCGGCGATGCCGGCGGCCTTGCGGGCATCGTCGTGCGCCCAGACGCCGCCGTACTGGCCGAAGGCCGAGCCGATGACGGCGAGCGGCTTGCCGGAGAGCGGCGAGGCGCCGAAGGGGCGCGATGCCCAGTCGAGCGCGTTCTTCAGGACGGCCGGGATCGTCCCGTTGTACTCGGGCGTGATGAGCAGCAGGGCGTCGGCGGCGTCGATCGCGGCGCGGAACTCGACGGCGGCGGCCGGCGGGGTGTCGCCGTCGATGTCCTCGTTGTAGAACGGCAGCTCGACGATGCCGTCGAACGTGGTCAGCTCGATGCCCTCCGGGGCGTGGTGTGCGGCCGCTTCGGCGAGCTTGCGGTTGATGGATGCGGCGCGGAGGCTGCCGACGAGGGCGAGGACGTTCGTCATGGTGATCCCTATCTGGTTCTGTGACGGAAAGGTGTCAGCGACAACCAATGCGCTCGGCCGCCCCGCTATTCCCGATCGGCAGAGCATCGATGACTCCCGCTCTGTCCTCCACAGCCAGGAGGCGCGGTGTGGCGATCCACAGATCGGCCGACGCCGCCCCGGTGGTCGCCACCCGATCGCGACGATCGGGGCATGAGAGATCCCAACACCCCGACGGGTGGCCGTGCGGCCGCCCGCTCACGTCCAGCGCGGCGCGCCGTGGCCGTCGCCAGCGTGCTCACGGCGCTCGGCGTCCTCGCCGCGCCGGCGCTCAGCCCGGCAGCGTCCACCGCGGGCGAGCTCGCCTTCCCCTACGAGAACCGGTTCGACTCCGCGGCAGGCGGCACCCTCAGCGGTGACGCCGAGATCAGCGGCGGACGGCTCCGACTCACCGACGACGTCCGGAAACAGGCCGGGTCGTGGTCGACCGACGACACGTTCCCGTCCGATCTCGGACTCGAGATCGAGTTCGAGTACGCGATGTACAACGACGTGGGCGACCCGGGCGCCGACGGCCTGCTCCTCTCGCTCGCCGACGGTGCCGCACCCCAGGGCGTCGGTGCGTTCGGTGCCGCCCTGGGGTACGCCTGCCGGGACGAAGCGAGTCAGGGTGGCGGCCTGCCCTGCGACCTCCCGGGTCTCCCCGGCGGGTTCGCCGCGATCGCGCTCGATCGGTACGGCAACTTCTCCTCGCCGCTGAACCTGTCGGGCCCGGGCGCACGCGCGGAGTCGGTCGTGATCCGCGGATCCGGAGACGGCCTCGTCGGTTACCGCTACGTCGACGGGGTCACGGCGCCGGGCGGCGTCGGGACCGAGGGGGCCACGCCCCGGAAGGTCCGCGTCACGCTCCTGCCTGGCGGGGCCGGCGAGCTCTCCGTCACCGTGCGGCTCGAGGCCGGCGGTGCGATGCGGACCGTGCTCGACCGGGTGCCCCTGCACGGCGACGGGCAGGCCCCGCTCCCGAGCACGCTCCGGCTCGGGTTCGCCGGGGCCACCGGGGTCCACGTGAACACGCACGAGATCGACGCCCTCCGCGTGTGGCAGCCCGCCGACCTCGCCGTGGAGCACGACCTCGCGCCGACCGTCACCGCCGGGGGCGCGGTCGAGTACGCCGTGACCGCACGGAACGTCGGCGCCAACGCGTCCGAGCCGAGCACCCTCGACGTCGACGTGCCCGAGGCGCTGCGGGACGTGACGTGGAGCTGCACCGCGGTGAGCGGCTCCGCGTGCGGCTCGCAGTCGGGAACGGGCGACGTCTCGGCCGAGGTCGACCTGCCACGCGAGGGTTCGGCCACCGTGACGATCACCGGGCAGCTCCCGTCCGGAGTGACCGGGAGTCTCGACAGTGTGGCGGCGGTCGCCCCGGCTCCTCCCCTGGCGGACACGAACGAAGCGGACAACGTCTCCACTGCGAGCGCGGCGGTCGAGCCGGGTGACGGTCCCGAGGCGCACGTCGAGACCGACAAGTCCGTCACGCCGTCGACCGGAGTGGAACCGGGTGACGAGGTCGAGTACACCGTCACCGCGCGGAACGTCGGGCCGGACGTCGCCCAGGACGTCGGCGCCGTGGACGAGCTGCCGGAAGCGATGCGGTTCGTCGGCTCGGACGACGGGTGCACCGCCGCCGGGCGAGTGGTGACGTGCTCCTCGGGGAGCGCGCTCGCCGTGGGGGAGTCCACGGCGTTCCGGATCCGGGCGGTGCTCGACCCGGCGTACCGCGGGGACGGGTCGGACGTGGTGAACGTCGCGACGGCGACCTCGCCCACGGACCCGGACGGCGGCCGCCCCTCGCCCGAGGTCGGGATCGGGGTCGTCGACCCCGGTGACGGCGGCCCGGGAGACCCCGGCCCGGGTGACGGCGGCCCGGGGGACGCCGGCCAGGGCGACCGCGACGGGGACGGACTCGGGCGGGGTGACGCCAGCCCGCAGCTCCCGAGCGGGCGGGACACGGCACCCGGCGGCTCACTCGCCTACACCGGCGCCGAGGAGCTCGGGCTCCTGGCGGTGATCGGGGGCGTGGCCGTCGCCGCCGGTGCGGCCTGCTGGTGGCTCGCACGTCGACGCCGTCGGGGCAGCGTCGACGCGGACGACGTGTCGAGCGCCTGACGCCGACGGACCCGGCGGAGCGGCGCGTTCGACGCCGCTCCGCCGTCGTTCCGTCGTGCGGGTGCGGGTGCGGGTGCGGGTGCGGGGTTCGAGCATCCTCAGCGGCGGGGCACCGCCCGCGGTCGGCCGCGCCACGGTCCGGCGGTAGGATCGAACCACGATCCGCATGCCCGAAAGAGGTCTCGTGTCCGACTCCGTGGACGACTCCGGCCAGCGCGCGCGGTACTGGCCTGTCCCCGTCCTCCGGGCCGTCCCAGCCGCGATCGTGGCCCTCGTCATCACCTTCTCGTCCAACCACGCCGCGGGCTACGGCCTGCTGCTGTTCGGCGGCTTCGCGGTGGTCGACGGGCTCGTGCTCCTCTTGGCGGGCGCCACCCGGCTCCCGGCCGACGGTCGTTCGCGGCGGACCACGCAGGTCCAGGCCGTGGTCACCCTGGCCGCCGCGGTCGCTGCCTTCGCGTGCAACGGGTTCGGACTCCCGGCGTTCATCGCGGTGATCGTCGTCTTCGCTGTGCTGACCGGCGCGCTCGAACTGACGCAGGGCCTGCGCGCCCGCCGTCGGTCGCCGTTCGCACGCGACTGGATGACCATCGGCGGTCTGACGCTGCTGCTCGCGGTCGCCTTCCTCCTGACGCCCCCGGACTACTCCGAGCAGCTCGGTGGTGTCGAGCAGGTCACCGGGATACTGGACGCCTCGATCGTCCTCGTCGGCCTGCTCGGCGCATACCTCGCCATCACGGCGGTCTTCCACGCGATCGCCGGCCTCTCGCACAAGTGGGGAACGGTCGCACCGGCCGCAGCCCCGGACGGAGCACCACACGCATGACCACCCCCAGCCGTCGCGACCGCCTGCGCCCGGTCGAGCTCCTCGGGATCTCCGCGATCATCGCGGTCTTCACCGGACTCGTCGTACTGTTCTCGACGCGTGAGCTCCAGCTCGCCGTGATCTTCCTCGGCATCGCGTTCATCGTCGTCGTGGTCGTCCTCGCGATGCTCCAGCTCGCCTCGTCGAGCGACCAGGACGACAACGACATGCTCGGCGGTCACAAGACCCCGGGTGAAGGAGACGGCAACGACTTCCACTGAGTCACGCGCCGCGCGAGCGCTGCCGTCACGCCGCCCCTTCCAGGGCGATCCGGACCTGCCGCGACGGTACCGGCACCGGTACCTCATCCTCGCGGTCTGCTGCATGAGCCTGTTCATCGTCTCGATGGACGCCACCGTGGTGAACGTCGCGCTGCCCTCGATCGGGCGTGAGCTCGACAGCACCATCTCCGGGCTGCAGTGGACGATCGACGCGTACACGCTCGTCCTCGCGAGCCTGCTCATGCTCTCCGGGTCCACCGCGGACCGCATCGGTCGCCGGACGACCTTCCAGATCGGTCTCGCGCTGTTCACGGTCGGCTCGCTGCTGTGCTCGCTGGCGCCCGGTGTCGGCTGGCTCGTGGTGTTCCGGATGGTCCAGGCCGTCGGGGGATCGATGATGAACCCCGTGGCGATGTCGATCATCACCGCCACGTTCGACGATGCGAGGGAACGCGCCCGTGCGGTCGGCATCTGGGGTGCGGTCGTCGGGGTGTCGATGGGGCTCGGGCCGCTCGTCGGCGGGGCGCTCACGGACACGATCGGCTGGCGGGCGATCTTCTGGATCAACGTCCCGATCGGCGTCGCGGCGATCGTCCTCACGTTCCTGTTCGTCCCCGAGTCGAAGTCGCCGAAGCCGCGGCGGCTCGACCCCCTCGGCCAGGTGCTCGTCATCGTCCTGCTCGCGACCCTGGTCGGCGGGCTGATCGAGGGCCCGCGGCTCGGCTGGACGTCGCCGGCCGCCCTCGGCCTGTTCGTCCTCGCGGCGGCGTCCCTCGCGGTGCTCGTCGCCGTGGAGCGCCGCCGTCGGGAGCCGCTCGTCGACGTCCGCTTCTTCCGGAGCATCCCCTTCTCGTCCGCCGTCGTCACCGCGATCGCGGCGTTCGGCGCCAACGGGGCGTTCCTCTTCCTCAACGCGCTGTACCTGCAGGAGGTCCGGGGCATGTCCCCGTTCGAGGCCGGTCTGTGGACGCTGCCCGCTGCGGTCGCGACGATGGTGCTGTCCCCGGTGTCCGGTCGGCTCGTCGGGTCGGTCGGCTCACGGGTCCCGCTCGTCCTC
This sequence comes from Curtobacterium pusillum, assembly GCF_013359865.1. Lineage (GTDB taxonomy): Bacteria > Actinomycetota > Actinomycetes > Actinomycetales > Microbacteriaceae > Curtobacterium > Curtobacterium pusillum. The sequence continues at coordinate 64,795 of NZ_JABMCE010000084.1, read as the reverse complement.
GCGGGGATCGGCGTCGGCGGTGCCGGGGCGATCCTCACCACGATCGACGCGCACACCCCGATGTGGGTGCTCGTCGTCGCCTTCGTGCTGTTCGGCTTCGGGTTCGGCATGGTGAACGCCCCGATCACGAACACCGCCGTGTCGGGCATGCCGCGCGCGCAGTCCGGGTCGGCCGCGGCCGTCGCGTCCACGAGCCGGCAGACCGGGGTCTCCCTCGGGGTCGCACTCGCCGGTACGGTCACGGGGGCGAGTGCGGTGGCGAGCGTCGGCGCTGGGTTCGCTGTCGCCACACACGCGATGTGGTGGATCGTGGTCGGCATCGGAGCGGGGATCCTCGTCGTCGGCTTCGTGTCGACCTCGGCCGCGGCGAAGCGGTCGGTCGCCGGGATCGCGCACCTGCTCGACGGCTAGGTCCGGCCGGCTCCGACACGCCCGGAGTCACGTTTTCGCCACGGTCCTGTCAGGATCGCGTGTCCGTCCGACACCTCTGGAGTGAAGGAGGTGGCATGTGGACGTGACGACCGGCACCGAAACGGACGAGGCGATCGTCCGGTCGATGGCCCATGGCGACAAGACCGCGCTGGCCCGTGCGTTCGACCGCTACGCCGCCACCCTCACCCGGTACGCGTGGGCCCTCGCCGACGACCGGCAGGACGTCGAGGAGATCGTGCAGGACTCGTTCCTCACCCTCTGGCAGCGCGCGGCGACCCTCGAGCTGCCGGCGGACACGATGCTCCCGTGGCTGCTCGTCGTGTGCCGCAACCACGCGTTCAACACGGGCCGCAAGCAGGCTCGGCGCCGCGCCGACGAACTCCCCGAGCAGCTCGCCGCGCCGGAGGACCACGCCGAAGCCCGTGAACGCCTCCGCTGGGTCCGCGACGAGATCGCCGCGCTCCCCGAGACCGACCGCCGCATCTGCGAGCTGTGCCTGCTCGACGGGCACTCCTACTCCGAGGCCGCCGAGATGCTCGGACTCAGCGTGGGTGCGGTCACCCAGCGGGTCTCCCGCAGCCGACGCCGACTGAAGAAGGTGGTGATGCACGATGAACACTGAGCCTCCCGAGGGAGACGACCTGCAGCGCCTGCTCGTCTCGATGAAGCAGAACGTCCTCGAGCGCGCCACCCCGCGTCCGAAGCGGCGCCGGTTCCGACCCGGCATCGCGATCGGGGTCGTCGGACTGCTGGCCATCGGCACCGCGACGGGCGCCGTGGCCCTGTCGCTCTCGCAGCACGACGAGCCGGTGGCCGCACCGACCCGGACCCAGCAGCCCGAGCCGGCGCCCTCCGCGACGACCCCGACGTCCGCGCCGATCACCGCGACCCCGACACCGACGCCCCGAACGACGCCGAAGGACATGGTGTCGGCGATCCCGAAGGACTGCCGCGCGCTGGTCCCCGCCTCGGACTACGACCGGCTCTTCGGGGATGCGCCGCTTCAACGCGTGCTGCCGGTCGAGGAGGGGCTGCCGGCGGATGCCACACCGCCGCCGTTGCCGACGGACCAGGAACCGAACTTGCCCGCGACCGACCTGTACTGCATGTGGGAGGACCCTGAGGCTGCCCGCAGCCTCGCGGTCACGGCTGGACACGGGACGCCGTCACAGCTCGACGAGCTCCAGCGCACCTCCTACGAGGGATGGTCGCCCACCTGCACCGATGCCGACGGCATCAGGCTCTGTCGTCAGACCAGGAGGGTCGCGCCGGACTCCCCGGACTGGGCGCGGACGCTGTACGTCCGCGGCGACACCTGGGTCGAGATCGACCAGGCCAACTTCCCGACCGACAACCTGCTGGGTGCGATCGTCGGGGAGATCTGGGGGGACTGACGGCCTGGAGGCGCGTGGCGGCGACGACCAGCGCCTCCAGTCCGTGGGGGGCCCTCAGCTCACGCGGGCCGCGACGATGTCGCGGGCCAGCGTCCGCACCGCGCGGTTCGGCTCCGGACTCGTCCTCGTCGCGAGCCCGATCCGGAGGGGCTCGACCTCGTCCTCGAGTTCGAGCACCGCGCCGTCGTGCCGCACCCCGGAGTCGGGCACGACCCCGACACCGAGGCCGGCGGACGCGAACCGGATCACCGCGGGCATGTCGTTCATCTCCGCGACGATGCGCCGACGGATGCCGAGCCGTTCGAGCGCGGTGTCGAGGATGATCCGGTTCCCGAACCCGTGTGCGGTGTCGATGAACGGCTCGTCGGCGAGCTCGGCGAGTGAGACCGACCGTCGGCCCGCGAAGCGGTGGTCGGCGGCGGTGAAGACCCGGAACGGCATCTCCCGGAGCGGTTCCACCACGACGCCGGCGGGGACCGCGGGCAGCCCGGTGTACGCGATGTCGAGTCGCCCCGCGACCAGGTCCTGCACGAGACCGGTCGTCCCGGACGGCGACGTCATGAGTTCGACGGCGACGAGCGGGTGCCGCTGCCGGAACCGCCGCAGAACTCCGGTGAGGTCGACGATGTCCATACTCGTGAAGATCCCGAGTCGGACCCGGCCGCGGAGGTCGGCGTCCTCGACGGTCGCGAGGTCGCGCATCCGGTCGAGGGACTCCAGCACGCCGCGGGCGTGGGGGAGCAGGTCCTCACCGGCGGTGGTGAGGACGAGGTGCCGCCCGGTGCGGTCGAACAGCCGGACGCCGAGGCTGCGCTCGAGCGAGGCGATGCCGGCGGACACGGTCGATTGTGCGGCCCAGAGCCGCTCAGCCGCCCGGGTGACGCTGCCCTCGGCTGCGACGGTCACGAACTGTTCGAGCAAGCGGGTCTCCACCCACCCAGTATCGACCGCATCGATGGTAGCCATCAAGAAGGTCCGTTGGACTCGATGACGGGGAAGCGACACCATCGGAGCATGTCAACCGTCACCCGGACTGCCGCCACTCCTGCAGCAGCGCACGAAGTCACCGCCGACCGCGTCCCCGCGCCCCGCGGCCGCCGTTCGCACACGCGCCGCCGTCACGGCTTCGGCTTCTGGGCCGTGGCCCTCGCGTTCCTCTCGGTGATGGCCTTCGCGACCGTCCCCGCTCCGCTGTACGTCATCTACCAGGCGCGCGACGGGTTCCCGACGTTCACGACGACCGTGGTGTTCGCGGCGTACGGCGTCGGCGTCGTCGGGTCGTTGTACCTCGCCGGACACCTCAGCGACGTGCACGGCCGCCGGCCGCTCATCCTCGTGTCGGTCGCCCTCGAGCTCGTCGCGGCGGTCCTCTTCCTGCTCTGGAACGACGTCAGCGGGCTCATCGTCGCGCGGCTCGTGACCGGCCTCGGTGTGGGACTCCTCACGGCGACGGCCACGGCACACCTCGGTGAGCTCCGGGTCCGGGCGACCGGGACCGCGTCCTCGGCCGCGGGCGCCGGTGTCGTCGCGGGGGCGGTGAACCTCGGTGGGTTGTCCCTCGGAGCCCTCGTCGGGGGAGCCCTCGCCGAGTTCGTCGGCCAGCCGCTCATGGTGCCGTACGTCGTGTTCGTCGTGGCTCTCGTCGTCGCGTTCGTCGTGGTGCTCGCGGCACCGGAGACCGTCGACCGGCCCGCGTCGCCCGTCCCGTACCGTCCGCAGCGACTGCAGGCCCCGGACGGCAAGGCGGGTGCGTTCTGGGCCGCCGGCACCGCAGCGTTCGCGGCGCTCGCAGTGCAGGGCCTCTTCACCTCGGTCGCGCCGACGTTCCTCGCGACGACCTTCCACGTGACCGACCGGCTCGCTGCGGGCGCCACGACCTTCGGGGTGTTCGCCGCGAGTGCCGTGTCCCAGATCGTGTTCGCCCGGCTGTCGCAGCGGACGCAGATCCGACTCGGCATGGTGCTGCTCGTCGGCGGCCTCGTGGTCCTGGCAGTCGCCGCGATCGTGCTGCAGGTCGCCGGGTTCATCGGCGGCGGGGTCGTCGCCGGAGCCGGTGTCGGGCTGCTGTTCCGTGCGTCGATCGGCAGTGCCGGGGCGCTCGTCGGGCCGGAGCGTCGCGGCGGGGTGCTCGCGGCGACGTTCCTCATCGCCTACGCCGGTCTGACGGTGCCGGTCGTGGCCGTCGGCGCCGCGCTGCTGGTGCTGCCGACGCTGCCGGTGCTGCTCGGGTACGTCGTGTTCGTGGCCGTCCTGGCGGTCGTCGCCGGCTCGCGCCTGGCCGCTCGCGCGTAGCGCGCTGCGCGCCGCGCGTCCGGCGGCTGCTCCGAACCACGATTCCGACATCGCACCGCGGCAACACGTGGTGCGACGTCGGAATCGTGGTTCGACGCGCGCTCACGGCGGGCCCGCAGCGGGCCCGCAGCGGGCCCGATGGTCGGCCAGGAGGCCCGGTGCCGGTCCGGCATACTGGGCGCGTGTCCCAGAAACGCAGCCGTCCGGTCGTCACCGGCGTCGCGGCCGTCCTGGCCGCCGGCCTCGTCGCGGGCGGCGTCGCACTGACCGCGCAGCGCGGCGCGGACGACCCCGTGCTCGGTGCCGACGGCGCCGGCGTGACCCCGAGCGCCACGGCCGGCGACGGGACGTCCCGCGACGGCACGGTGACGATCGCCCGCACGGGCCCGGACCTCCCCGGAACCGGCGTCCTCGACCGCTGCGGCACGAGCGCCCGCGAGACGGTGGCCCGGTACGACAGCGCGGCGCTCGGCACGGTGGTGCTGCAGTGCGGGGACTCCGGCCAGGGCTACGAGCACATCCGCGTCCGCCACACCCAGGACTGGGAGGACGTCGTGTCGGGCCACGGCTCCCGCGACTGGGACGACGCGATGCTGACCGCGGTGCAGACGGCGCTAGAGTCCCCCGCCGCCGGGTACCCGCAGGACGCCGGCGACGGGAAGGTCTGCTACGCCGCCCCGGTGCGGTTCGACGACGGGTCCCGCCCGGCCGCGGAGCCGTTCGTGCGCGTGATCGTCTCGTCCACCACCGACCGCGTCATCACGGCGTTCCCGACGAGCGACGGCGGCTGCTGACCTGCTCCTACGCGTACACCTCGTGCCTACGCGTGCACCTCGTGCTCGTGCCGCCGGTGTGAGGCCGGCTCGAGCTGGAACGTCGAATGCTCCACGGGGACGTCGAAGTGCTCCGCCACGCACCGCTGCAGCTCGTCGAGGATGCGCGGCGCGTGGGCGGTCGAGAAGCAGTGGTCGTCCACGACGACGTGAGCCGTCAGGTTCGGCACACCGGTCGCCACGAGCGTCGCGTGCAGGTCGTGCACGGCGATGACGTGGTCGAGTTCGAGGATGTGACCCCGCACGGCGTCGAGGTCGAGCCCCGGCGGCGTCGACTCGAGCAGCACGTTCGCGGTCTCGCGCAGCAGTCGGATCGCCCGAGGCAGGATGAGCAGACCGATCAGGATGGCCGCGACCGAGTCCGCCCGCTCCCACCCGGTCAGCATGAGCACGAACGCTGCGGCGATCACGGCGACCGAACCCAGGGTGTCGTTGAGGACCTCGAGCCGCGCGGCGCGCGAGGTGAACCCCTCACCCGCGGCCCGCAGCAGGACGGCGTACGCCACGAGGTTGCCGACGAGCCCGATGACGCCGAACACGAGCAGCGGTCCGGAGTGGATCTCGGCGGGGACGAACAGCCGCTGCACGGCGGAGATGATGACGTAGACGCCGACCGCGAGCAGGATCGCGGCCTGCGCCGTGGCGCCGAGGACCTCGGCGCGCTGGAACCCCCACGTGCGCTGCGCCGTCGGACTGCGCCGGGCCAGGCGGGTGGCGACCAGACCGATGCCGATCCCCCCGGTGTCGACCACCATGTGTCCGGCGTCGACGAGCAGCGCCAGCGACCCGGTCACGACCGCGCCGATGACCTCGGCCAGCAGGATGCCCGCGGAGATGCAGAACGCCACGAGCAGGGCGCGCTCGGACGCGTGCCCGTGCCCGTGGTCGTGTCCCATGCGCAACATCGTAGGGAGCCGCACTGGCGACATGCCAGTATCGAGTGTGTGACCCGGTCGCCGTACCAGCTGAGCACGCCGCCCGACGTCCTCGCCCGCCTGCACCCTCGCCTCCGGACGTACTTCGGCCCGATCCCGCCCGGCCACGTCGGCCGTGGCGAGGGCGTCTTCGACGTCGTCGGTACGCCCCGTCGCTGGCTCTGGCCGCTGCTCGCCTGGTTCGCGCGTGACGCCGTGATGTTCCCGGTCTGGGAGCGGGACGTTCCCTTCAGGGTCGAGAACCGCCCGGCTCGCGTCCGCCGGGGGTCGACGCCGGGCCAGGAGGAACGGGTCGCCGTGCGCGCGTACCGCACCTTCCGCTTCCGCTCAGGCACCCGCACGATGGTGGACGCCATCACCGCCGAACCCGAGGGGCTCGTCGACCACCTCGGTCACCGCGGGCGCGTCAGCGCCCTCCTCCGGACCGAGGTCGACGCGGACGGTCCGGACACCGGCGCCCTGCGCCTGGTCTCCACCCGCGTGACGTTCCGTGCGCTGGGACGCGAGCTGCGCCTCCCGGCCCTGATCGCGCCGCGTGTGACGCTCGTGGAACGATTCGATGACGATGCCGACCGGCAGCGCGTGTCCCTGGTGCTCACCGCGCCGCTCATCGGCACGCTGTACCGGTACGAGGGGGCCTTCCGGTACGCCGTCGTGCCCGACACCGGTCCAGAAGGGGGACGTTGATGGTCGAGCAGCAGCCGCGGGTCGTGATCGCGGGAGCGAGCGGGTTCGTCGGACGGTACCTGCAGGACGCCTTCCGCGAGGAGGGCTACCAGGTCGTCACGGTCGGCCGCACCGGGGACGCCGTGTGGGGCAACACCCTGCGGATCCGGGAACTCGTCGACGGTGCCGCCCTCGTCGTGAACATGGCGGGCAAGAGCGTGAACTGCCGGTACGGGCGACGGAACCGCGCGGAGATCGTCCGGTCCCGGGTCGACACCACGCTCGAGCTGGCCGAGGCGATCCGCACGAGCGAGCACCCGCCGCCGCTGTGGGTCAACGCGTCCACGGCGACGATCTACCGCCACGCCGACGACCGCCCGCAGGACGAGACGACGGGCGAGCTCGGCGAGGGGTTCTCGGTCTCGGTGGCGAAGGCGTGGGAGGACGCCCTGTTCGCGGTGGACCTGCCCGGTACCCGCCGTGTGGCGCTCCGCATGGCGATCGTCTTCGGCGACGGCAGCGCCCTCGTCCCGCTGCTCCGGCTCGCGAAGGCGGGGCTCGGCGGGCCGCAGTACGACGGCAGGTGGTTCCCGACGCGCTCCCGACTCCGAGCGGGGACGTACCACCACGACCGGCACACCCGCGGCCGGCAGAAGTTCAGCTGGGTGCACATCGCCGACGTCCTCGGGGCGATCCGCTTCGTGCGCGACCACGAGGGCATCGACGGACCGGTCAACGTCTCGAGTCCGAACCCGTCCGACAACCGCACGGTGATGGCGACGATCCGCGATGCCGTCGGACGACGGTTCGGTCTGCCGACCTGGCGGTGGATGCTCGAGGTCGGGTCGTTCGCGATCCGCACCGAGACCGAACTCGTGCTGAAGAGCCGGTGGGCCGTGCCGACGCGTCTGGTCGAGGCGGGCTACGAGTTCCGCTACCCGCACCTGCGCGGCGCGCTCGCCGGGATCATCGCGGAGCGTCGCCAGCACCGGGGCTGAGCACCGGGACCGTGATCCCCGCGGTGGTGACGGGCAGCGCGCGTGCTCGGGCCGGACGTGACGACCACAGCACCGCCCCCACGACGACGACGCCCGCGACGATCTCGACCGCGTCCGGTACCTCGCCGAACGCCGCCCACGACGCGAGGACGCCCACGACGGGCACCAGCATCGAGAAGGGTGCGACGGTGCTCGACGGGTAGGTCGCCATGAGCCTCGACCAGATGCCGTAGCCGACGAGGGTCGCCACCAGCACGATGTACAGCAGGCCGAGGTCCGCGGGCAGCGCCGCCGCCGTGAAGGCGGTGCCGAGGGCGTGCCCGATGCGCTCCGGCCCCTCGACGACGAAGGACAGCACAGCCATCGGGATCGGGGGCACGACCGACCACCACAGCGTCAGGTGGAGCGGGTTCGACGCACCCGCACGCCGGGTCGCCACGTTGCCGATCGCCCACCCGAGGGCACCGCAGAGGGCGAGCACGACGGGGAGCAGCGCCGCCGCCTGCGCGCGGTGCACGGCGATCGCCGCCAGGGCGCACACGGCGATCGTGACACCGATCACCTGCCGACCGGTGAGCCGCTCGCGCAGGAACACCCCGGCGAGGACGACCGTGAACGGCGCCGACGCCTGGAGCACGAGTGACGCGAGTCCCGACGGCAGCCCGGCCGCCATGCCGAGGTAGAGGAACGCGAACTGCAGCACGCCGAGCCCGAGACCGACGAGCAGCAGCCGACCGAACGGGATCCGTGGTCGGGGCACGAGCAGCACGGTCGGAACGGCGAGCAGCGTGAACCGGATCGCGGCGAGCAGGAACGGCGGGAAGTGCTCGAGAGCGAGCGCGGTCGCGGGGAAGTTCAGGCCCCACACGACGGCGACGACGACGGCGAGGAGACGGTCACGAGTGCGCACGGGACGATCGTGACGCACCCTGATCCTTCAGCACCAGCGAAGAGTTCCGGAGCCACGTTGTAGGGTCACTGCATGGTTGGCTTCGACGTGCAGCTCCTCGCCGTCCTCCGCGAACTGGGCGAGCGGGGCAGCGTCACGGCGGTCGCCGAGGCCACCCACCGCACGCCGAGTGCGGTGTCCCAGCAGCTGCAGACGCTGCAGCGCCAGGTCGGGGTCCAGCTGGTCGAGCGGGTCGGCCGCGGGGTGCGGCTGACCGAGCACGGTCGGGTCCTCGCCGGGCTGGCGACCGGTGTGGCGACGGCGATCGCCGCCGTCGACGCGGCGTGGCGGGAACACCTCGGCGGCGCGACCGGACGCGTCGACCTCGCGGTGTTCCCCTCGGCCGCCGAGCTCCTGCTCCCCGGACTCCTCACCCGGATGCGCGCCCACCCCGGCATCGAACTGGTCCTGGTCGACGTGGACGTCAGCGAGGACGAGTTCGGTCCGCTCGCCGCCGACCACGACGTCGTGATCGGGCACCGGCCGGACGGCGCCCCGCCCGCGGGACGGGCGGCGCTCGAGACCGTCCCGCTGCTGCGCGAGCCGCTCGACGTCGCCCTCCCGCTCGGACACCGGCTCGCCGGCCGCGACCGGGTCAGCATCGGCGACGTCGTCGGGGAGTCCTGGATCGGCGTCCCGGAGGGCTACCCGATCGACCGGGTGCTCACCGCGATGGCGGCCGCGACCGACACCCCGCCGAGTGTCGGGTTCCGGACGGTCCACCTGCCGGTCATCGAGAACCTCGTCGCGGCCGGGCACGGTGTCGCGCTCGTGCCGCGGTACACCTCGGGGACGCGGGCTCCCGGGCGGTTCCGCCTCGCCGAACTCGCCGACGTCCGCGCGGGTCGGCGCATCGAGGCGCTCGTGCGGGCGGACCGCGCGGTCCGCCCCGGGGTGCGGAGGGTCCTGGAGGCACTGGTCGCCGAGGCGACGGACGTCACCGCCTGAGGACGGCCGGCGCACGGCGGAGGCGCCCCGCGCCTCCAGGCCGCCCGCCGACCACCCGCCGACCACCCGCAGAACGCGGACCGTCAGACGTCGAGGTGGTCGACCAGCTCGTCGGCCAGACCCGTGTAGGTCGCGGGCGTCAGGTTCGTCAAGCGCGCCTTCGCCCCGGACGAGATGTCCAGGCCGTTGACGAACGCCACGAGTTCCGCCTGGCCGATGCGCTTGCCGCGCGTGAGCTCCTTGAGCATCGCGTACGGGTCCTCGATGTTGGACTGCCCGGCGGTGACCTCGGCCCGGATGACGGTCTGGATCGCCTCGCCGAGCACCTCCCAGTTGTGGTCGAGGTCCTCGGCGAGCCGGGCCTCGTTCACGGAGACCTCGATCAGGCCCCGACGGAGGTTGTCGAGCGCGAGCAGCGAGTGCCCGAACGCGACGCCGATGTTCCGCTGCGTGGTGGAGTCCGTGAGATCCCGCTGCAGGCGGCTCGTCACGAGCGTCTCGGACAGCGTGGAGAACAGCGCCGACGAGATCTCGAGGTTCGCCTCGGCGTTCTCGAACCGGATCGGGTTGATCTTGTGCGGCATCGTGGACGACCCGGTGGCGCCGGCGACCGGGATCTGGGTGAAGTACCCCATCGAGATGTAGGTCCACATGTCGGTCGCGAGGTTGTGCAGGATGCGGTTCGCGTGCCGGACCCGGTCGTACAGCTCGGCCTGCCAGTCGTGCGACTCGATCTGCGTGGTGAGCGGGTTCCAGGTGAGACCGAGGCCCTCGACGAACTCGCGGGACAGCGCGGGCCAGTCGGCCTCGGGGTCCGCGGCGAGGTGTGCCGAGAAGGTGCCGGTCGCGCCGGAGAACTTGCCGAGGTACTCGCCGCCCTCGATCTGCGACAGGACGCGCTCGAGGCGGTACACGACGACGGCGATCTCCTTGCCGAGGGTCGTCGGGGTCGCCGGCTGCCCGTGCGTGTGCGAGAGCATCGGCACCGCCTTCAGCTCGTCGGCCATGGCACGGAGCGCGGCGACGACGGCCTTGTACGCCGGCAGCCACACCTGGTCGACGGTGTCGCGCACGGTGAGGGCGTAGGAGAGGTTGTTGATGTCCTCGCTCGTGCAGGCGAAGTGCGTGAGTTCCGCGATCGAGTCGAGCCCGAGCTCCGACAGACGACGACGGACGAAGTACTCGACCGCCTTGACGTCGTGCCGGGTGGTCGCCTCGATCTCGGCGAGTTCGGCGATCTGGGCGTGCCCGAAGGTCTCCACGACCTGGCGGAGCGCGGTCTTGTCGTCGACGCTGAGGGGCGACGTGGTGAACATCGCGTGGTCGGTGAGGAAGATGAGCCACTCGACCTCGACCACGACACGCGCGCGGTTGAGACCTGCCTCGGAGAGGTGCTCGCCCACCGTGTGCACGATCGGGTAGTAGCGCCCGTCGAGCGGACTGATCGGCTGCGGGGGAAGGGGGGTCATGGGGCTCCCTGACGGACTGCCGGCTCGAGTTGGCGGAAGAGCGCCCGGCAGGCCCGTTCGACGGTCGAGAGCACTCGGTCGAACTCGTGCCGGTCCGCGTAGTACGGATCCGGTACGTCGGTCTGCTGGGGCCAGGCGTCGTCGTACCGCAGCAGGAGCGTCACCTTCGCGGCGTCGTCCATGGTCGGTGCCCACGAGCGCAGGATGCGTTCGTGGGAGCGGTCGAGTGCGACCACCAGGTCGAGATCCGGGAACCGGTCCGGGTCGAACTGACGGGCGCGATGCCTGCTGCCATCGTATCCGCGCGCTGCGAGTGCCGCGATCGTGCGCTCGTCGGCGGGCTCGCCGACGTGCCAGTCGCCGGTGCCGGCGGACTCGACGTGGAACCGCTCGGCCATGCCGGCTTCCGCTGCCAGCTGGGCGAAGACGATGCCGGCCATGGGGGACCGGCAGATGTTGCCGCTGCAGACGAACGAGACGCGGAAGGGGGCTCCGTCGTCCGTGGTCATGGGGACATCATGTCGCAGGGACCGGCTGACCGCGACGGCGGTCGCGTCGGCGTGCAGACCGGGAGGCACGGTGCGGGTTGCGTCGTCGGCCTGCGTCACGCGCGCTGACGGTTGAGCACCGGCCGCACGAACAGCCCGATCAGCCACGCGAAGACCGCGAGGACGAAGGCGCCGACGATGCCCCACCCGAAGGACTCGACGTTGAGCCCGAAGCCGAACGCGTCCGAGATGCCAGCGACGATGAGCAGCAGGATGGCGTTCACGACGAACGAGATGAGCCCGAGCGTGAGGATGTAGATCGGGAACGCCACGATCCGGATGAGCGTGCCGATGACGGCGTTCACGAGCCCGAACACGAACGCCACGAGCAGGAACGTCAGCACCGTGGCGGTGGTCCCGCCGTCACCGAACGGGGTGACGGAGACGCCGCTGACGATGAGTGTGGTGAGCCAGAGCGCGACGGCGTTGACGACGAGGCGGACGAGGAATCGCATGCCCCCATGATGCCCTCCGACGTTCTCCGGGGTGCAGATACCCTGGCACGGTGACTGACGAGCGCGTGCACATCCGGCCCGAGATCGCGGTGCTCCCCGCGTACAAGCAGGGACGCCAGGCGGCCGCCTCCGCCTTCAAGCTGTCGAGCAACGAGAACCCGTTCCCGCCGCTGCCCGGCGTCGTCGAGGCCGTGCAGGCGCAGACCGCGTTCAACCGCTACCCGGACGCCACCGCCCTCGCCGTCCGCGCCGTGCTGGCCAACCGCTTCGGCGTCACCGTGGACGAGGTGCACGTCGCACCCGGAAGCGTCGCGATCCTGCACGAGCTCGCCAAGGCCACGAGCGGACCCGGCGACGAGATCGTGTACGCCTGGCGCTCCTTCGAGGCCTACCCCGGGGTCGTCACGGTGGCCGGCGCCACGAGCGTGCAGGTGCCGAACCGCGCCGACGGCGGACACGACCTCGACGCGATGGCCGCCGCGGTCACCGATCGCACCCGCATGGTGATCGTCTGCACGCCGAACAACCCGACCGGGCCCGTCGTCACGGCGGCCGAGTTCGACGCGTTCATGGCGCGGGTTCCGGAGTCCGTGCTGGTGGTGCTGGACGAGGCGTACGCGGAGTTCGTCACCGAGCCGACGGCCGTTCGCGGTGCGCCGCTCCTCGAGCGCTACCCGAATCTCGTCGTCCTCCGTACCTTCTCGAAGGCGTACGGGCTGGCGGGACTCCGCGTCGGCTACGCCCTCGGCCCGGCGTACGTGCTCGACGCCGTGCGCGCCTGCGCGATCCCGTTGTCGGTGACGGCTCAGGGGCAGGCCGCAGCGCTCGCGAGTCTCGAGCGCGAGGCCGAACTGCTCGAGCGGGTCGCCGAGCTGGCCTCGCGGCGTGACCGCATCGTCGCGTCGCTGCGCGGACAGGGGTGGGACGTCCCCGACGCGCAGGGCAACTTCGTGTGGCTGCCGACGGGGGACCTGACCGCGCACGCCGCGGAGCGATTCGAGCACGCAGGCATCATCGTCCGGGCCTTCGGGAACGAGGGCATCCGCATCTCGATCGGCGAGCACGAGGCTGTGGAAACGCTCCTCGAAACGGCTCGCTCACTTGTGGGGGACCTCCAGGTAGCCGAGTAGTCGCTGCCGCTACGCTGGCCCGCATGTCATTCCGCGCCGCGGCTCCCGCGACGACCACCATCCGGCTCCTCGACCCCGAGGGCCGGTTCGTGGAGACCGACGAGAACGCCGAGTTCGCCGCCGCCGCGCGCGCGATCCCGGACGAGACCCTGCTGGCGATGCACCGCCGCATGGTGCTCACGCGTCGGTTCGACCACGCCGGCCACAACCTGCAGCGCACCGGGCAGCTGGGCCTCTGGGTCCCGAGCCACGGCCAGGAAGCTGCTCAGGTCGGCTCGGTGTTCGCCCTACGCGCGCAGGACCACGTCTTCCCGTCGTACCGCGAGCACGCCGTCACCATGCACCGCGGTGTCGAGCCGATGGAGATCATCGCGATGTACCGCGGTCAGACGCACGGCGGCTGGGACCCGGACGAGCGCGGCAACACCCACATCTCGACGCTCGTGATCGGTTCGCAGACGCTGCACGCCACCGGGTACGCCCTCGGTCAGCACCTCGACGGCGACGTCGGCACGGGTGACCCGGAGCGTGACGCCTGCACGATCGTGTACTTCGGCGACGGCGCGACGAGCCAGGGCGACGTGAACGAGGCGTACGTCTTCGCCGCCTCGACCAAGGCCCCCGTCGTGTTCTTCCTGCAGAACAACCACTGGGCGATCTCCGTCCCGGTGTCCGTGCAGTCGCCGACCCCGCTGGTGGACCGGCCGCGCGGCTTCGGGATCCCGAGCGTCCGCGTCGACGGCAACGACATCCTGGCGTCGTACACGGCCTCGGTCGTGGCGACCGACCACGCCCGCAGCGGCGCGGGTCCGGCGTTCGTCGAGGCCGAGACCTACCGCATCGGCGCGCACACGAGCTCCGACGACCCGAGCCGGTACCGCGGCGACGACGAACTGACCTCGTGGGTGGAGCGCGACCCGATCGCACGGTCCGCCGCCTACCTGCGATCGAAGGGCGTCACCGACGAGCAGCTCGCCGCGTTCGACGCGGAGGGCGAGGACATCGCCGCCGACGTCCGCCGCCGCACGGTCGCCCTGACGCCGCCGTCCGTCGACGTGATGTTCGACAACGTGTACCGCGAGCCGCACCCGCTGATCGCCGAGCAGAAGGCCTGGCTCGAGCAGTACGAGGCCGGCTACGAAGGGGGCGCCCACGCATGAGCAGCACCGAGCAGCTCTTCGACTACACGCTGCGCTCCCACCCGGGCGCCGGTGAGGTCCCGAGCGACCCCACCCCGACCCTGACGATGGCCAAGGCGCTCAACGCCGGCCTCGCCGCCGCGATGCAGGCGGACGACAAGGTCCTGCTCATGGGTGAGGACATCGGGGCGCTCGGCGGCGTCTTCCGCATCACGGAGGGCCTGCAGGAGAAGTTCGGCGCCGAACGCGTCCGGGACACCCCGCTCGCCGAGGCCGGCATCGTCGGCACCGCGATCGGCCTTGCCCTGCGCGGCTACCGCCCGGTCGTCGAGATCCAGTTCGACGGCTTCGTCTGGCCCGGCTTCGACCAGATCACCTCGCAGCTCGCGAAGATGGCGAACCGGCTGCCGGCGCACATGTCGCTGCCCGTCGTCATCCGGATCCCCTACGGCGGCCACATCGGCGCCGTGGAGCACCACCAGGAGTCCCCGGAGACGTACTTCGCGCACACCCCGGGCCTGCGCGTGGTGAGCCCGAGCACCCCGAACGACGCCTACTGGATGATCCAGGAAGCGATCGCGTCGAAGGACCCGGTCGTCTTCCTCGAGCCGAAGTCCCGTTACTGGCCGAAGGGCCAGGTGGACCTGGTCGACGGCCACGTCCCGATGCACACCACGCGAGTCGCCCGCACCGGCACCGAGGTCACCCTCGTCGGCCACGGCGCGATGGTCGCGACCCTCATGCAGGCGGCGGAGATCGCCGAGGCCGAGGGCACCAGCTGCGAGGTCATCGACCTCCGCTCGATCTCCCCGATCGACTGGGAACCGCTCCTCGCGTCCGTGCGGAAGACCGGCCGCCTCGTCATCGCGCAAGAGGCATCAGGGTTCGTGAGCGTCGGCAGCGAGATCGCCGCCACCGTCGCCGAGAAGGCGTTCTACACGATGCAGGCGCCGCCGCTCCGGGTCTCCGGGTTCGACATCCCCTTCCCGGTGTCGAAGTTGGAGCACCTGCACCTGCCGGACGCCGACCGCGTCCTCGAGGCCGTCGACCGCGCCCTCGCCTACTGACATGCTGACCGAGCCCGACCAGAACGCCGAAGGAGCCGTAGTGGCCGTCGCCGAATTCCCCCTGCCCGACGTGGGCGAAGGCCTCACCGAGGCCGAGATCGTGCAGTGGCGCGTCGCGATCGGGGACGAGATCGCCGTCGACCAGGTGCTCGTCGAGATCGAGACGGCCAAGTCGCTCGTCGAGCTCCCGTCGCCGTTCGCCGGCACGGTCACCGGGCTGCTCGTGTCCGAAGGCGACACCGTCGAGGTCGGTCGCCCGATCATCCGCGTCGAGTCCGAAGCGTCCGTCGCCTCCGGTGCGTCCGTCGGCCCTCGGCCGGGAGGCGCGGCTGCAGTCGCCGACAGCGTCCCGACCAGTCCCGCGGTCGCGTCCACCCCGCCTGCCGCACCCGCGCCGGTCGTTCCGGTCGTGCCGGCACCGACAGCACCCGCTCCGGTCGCCGCCCCCGCGCCGACTCCCCCGGCTGCTGCTGCGCCGGCCGCTGCCGTGCCGCCGCAGCCGGTCGCCGTCGACGCCTCCGTCGTCGGCACCGACGAGTCCTCCGGCGCCGTCCTCGTCGGCTACGGCTCCGCGACCTCGTCCCCGTCCCGCCGCAAGCCGGGCGCGCGCCGGGCAGCAGCCCTCGCGGCCGAGGCGAGCCGCGCCTCCAGTGCGGACGCGGCCGCAGCCGCCGAGGTGGCGACCGATCCCGGTGAGGACAGCACCGCGGAAGCCGTCGCGGCCCAGGGCTCGAACCCCGCACGCACGAGCCGCACCGCGACCAACGTGCTCGCGAAGCCGCCGATCCGGAAGCTCGCGAAGGACCTCGGTGTCGAGCTGACCGAGGTCGTGCCGACCGGCCTCGCGGGCGAGGTCACCCGCGACGACGTCATCCGCCACGCGAAGCAGGCCAGCGTCTTCCGG
Organism: Curtobacterium pusillum; assembly: GCF_013359865.1. Lineage (GTDB taxonomy): Bacteria > Actinomycetota > Actinomycetes > Actinomycetales > Microbacteriaceae > Curtobacterium > Curtobacterium pusillum. The sequence continues at coordinate 48,636 of NZ_JABMCE010000084.1, read as the reverse complement.
AACATCGAGACCCCGGAGTGGGGCGACGTCCGGCGCGAGACCCTCCCGGTGAAGGGCGTCCGCAAGGCGATCGCGACCGCGATGACCACATCGGCGTTCACCGCGCCCCACGTCTCACTGTTCGTCGACGTCGACGCTACCCGCACGATGGAGTTCGTCAAGCGGCTGAAGTCCTCGCCCACGTTCGCCGGCGTGAAGGTCTCGCCGCTGCTCATCATCGCGAAGGCCGTGATCTGGGCCGTCCGCCGCAACCGTTCGGTGAACTCGACCTGGACCGACCGCGAGATCATCGTCCACCACTTCGTGAACCTCGGCATCGCTGCGGCGACCCCGCGCGGACTCATCGTGCCGAACATCAAGGACGCGCAGGACATGTCGCTCCTCGAGCTGGCGCAGGCCCTCGAGGAACTGACACTCACCGCCCGCGACGGCAAGACCACGCCCCAGCAGATGGCCGACGGCACCGTGACGATCACCAACATCGGGGTGTTCGGCATGGACACCGGGACGCCCATCCTCAACCCGGGCGAGGTCGCGATCGTGGCGATGGGCACGATCAAGCCGAAGCCGTGGGTCGTCGACGGCGAGGTGCGCTCGCGGATGGTGACGACGGTCGGCGCCTCGTTCGACCACCGGGTCGTCGACGGGGACGTGGCGTCGCGCTTCGTGCACGACGTGGCGTCGGTGATCGAGGAGCCGGCGCTCCTGCTCGACTGATCGGTCTTTGACGCTCGGCAGATCACGGTCGGTCGCGCCCGCGTGCGGTTTGCCGCACGTCCCGGCCCGTGCGCGCGGAAGTCGCGTGGTGTTCACCCGGATGTCGGTGGTCGGCGTGATGATCGGTGCATGGTCCACCAGCTCCTGATGCCCCCGCAGGAGATCCGAACGGATCGCCTCCTGCTCACCCCGCTCACCCCGGCGGACATCGACGACGTGCACGGAGTGTTCTCCGACGCCCGCACGTGGACCCATCTGCCCGCCGGACGCCACTCGGTGCGGGCGTCCACCGTGGACCTCGTGCAGCGGAAGATCGGCGGCCGCGCACGGCACGGCCTCGGCTCCTGGGCGGTACGGGCGGCCGCGGACAACGCGTTCCTCGGGGTCGGGGGCGTCGACATGACCTCCGCCGGGATGTGGAACCTCGGGTACCGTCTCGCGCCGTCGGCGTGGGGGAACGGCTACGCGACCGAGGTGGCCCTCGCTGCCGTGGCCGCGGCGCACGACGTCGCACCCGACGTCCCGGTCACCGGACGGGTGCTCACGAACAACCCGGCGTCGGCCGCCGTGCTCGAGCGTGCAGGGCTGTCGCTGGTCTGGCAGGGGCAGACGTCCGCGCCCCTGCCGGTCGGTGTCGACCGGCAGGTGTGGGCTGACCGGGCGCTGTCACGGACCGAACTGGCCTGGCTCGTCGCCAACGCCTGACGACTTCCCCCGCCCGACCCGCCCGGGCACATCCAGTGCCCCCTCCGATCCGTCAGGCCCGTCGAATCGGTTCCCGCCGGTCAGTCCGACGGACCCGACAGTGAGACGGTCCGCACTGCTCTCGCTTCGACGGCTGCCGAGTGCGTCGCGATGACCACCGCGGCACCGTCGGCGGCGAACTCGCACAGCAGATCGAGCACCATGTCGGCGTTCCCTCCGTCGAGGGCGCTGGTGGGTTCGTCAGCGAGGATGACCTCGGGCTGCTTGGCGAGGAGCCGTGCGAGCGCCACCCGCTGCTGTTCACCGCCACTGAGCTCGTGTGCACGGTCCGTCGCGCGACCGCCGAGTCCGACCCGGTCGAGCGCCTCGGCCGTCGGGAGCCCTCGGCGCGCCGCCAGGCGTTGCGGCACCCGGGCCAGGTCGATGTTCGCCTGTACGGTCATGTCGGCAACCAGACCGAAGTCCTGGAAGAGGTACCCGAGGAACCGACGGCGCATGCGACGCGCACGACGGGCGCTCCGACCGGCCGTGACGCCGTCGAGGTGGATCGTGCCGTCGTCGAGGGTGTCGATGTGGCCGAGACAATCGAGGAGCGTCGACTTCCCGGCGCCACTCGGCCCGACCAGGGCGACGACTTCGCCGCGGTCGACGTCGAACGACAGGTCGCGCCAGAGCTCCCGGCGTCCCCGCCGTTTGGACGCGTGGCGTACTTCGATCATCGTGATCCGTTCCCTCGGGTTCGAGTGACGTTCCGCGCGGTGACGGCCAGGGCGACGACGCTGGCGGCGCTCAACGCCACGAGTGCCAGCGCCGCGAGTGCTCCAGCGGTGCCTGCGGACTGGGCGACCGGGTCCAGGACGGAATTGCGCCCCGTTCCGTCCGGGCGCTGATCCCACCACCGGTTGATCGCGACCACGGTCGCCATCATCAGCAATGCTGCCTCCATCGCCAGCAGACCGGTGTCGACCCGGAGGAAGGGTGCGCCGCTCGCGAACCTCGCGAAGAGGGCGCGACCGTGGCGTCGTCGATGAGCCGTCGTGGCGAGCAGTGCGAGCACGAGGCCGACGACGGAGCTGCTCGCGACCGTCGCCCCGCCGATGATCACGGCGGTGGCGGCGCGCCGCGCCTGTTCCGCCGCGACCTGACCGACCGCCACGACGGCACTGAACTCCGACGCGAGGCCCGATGGCCTGATCGACCGTTCTGCGGCGGCGCGGTTCGTGAAGACCACGTCCCCGGTGGACAGCCACGAGCCGAGCTGGTCCGCGGAGAAGGCCTCGGCGGGTTCCGGGACGACCACGAGCACGGCGTCGTCGAACCAGGAACGCGCGACGGAATCACCGGGGTACGAGTAGAGCTCCTGCGGGGCGAGACGGCCACCGGCGATGTCCTGACGGACCGGTGCGGGGGCATCGCGCAGCTCCCACTCGGACAACGACCGTACGAGCGGGCCGCGGGCCAGATCGCTGTCCGCCGGCAGCCAGACGGACACCCGGTCGCCGGCGGTCACGCGCGTCCCATCGGCCGCGCGCACGTCTCGCAGGCGCAGATATCCGGGATCGACGACGACAGCCGGGACCGTCGTGCGGCCCCTCCCGGTCGACACCTCGACCGTCGCGGACAGCAGGGCGTCCCGGTGGGCGATGGCGTGACCGGCGAACTCTCCGATCCGGTCCCAGTACCGCTGCGTCCCGATCGGGCGCGGGTCCGGCGTGACCCAGAGCTGCACGGTGTCACCGGCCGCCCGGAGATCACGTTCGGCAGTTCCCGCACGGGCGACGGCGACGGCACCGGTGAGCTCGAACACCGCGGCGACGAGCAGGAGGAGAGCGGGGACACGTGCGGCCTGCGCGACGACCGCGACCAGGCCGCCGGGCCGCGCGCCGCGGAGAGAACCCACCATCGGTCGTCGGTACGCGAGGAGGGTGCCGATCACGTGCGACGCGAGGACCGGCAGGAGCAGGGCCGCCCAGAGCGCCGCGACGGCGGCGGCGAGCGTCGTCGCCGAGGTCAGGCCGTTGTACACCCACAGTCCGGCTGTGACGACCGGTGTCCCGACGGCGACGACGAGCACCCCGGCACGCGCATCGGACAGCTCGGCGAGCAGGACGCGCCCGGCGCTCCAGCCGTGCAGCCGCCGGATCGCGCTCCGCCGAGGGGACCCGATCGTTCCGGTCAGGCACAGGATCACGCAGCCGAGCGTGAGTGCGCCGACGAGCCCCGTCGTGCTGGTCACGCCGTCGGTGACGCCGACCCGCTGCAACCACGGGAGCCGTTCGGACGTCACCTCGTAGCCGACGTCCGCCAGAGCGGCCATGGTCGCCTTCCGGGCCCGCTCGTCTCCGAACACGTCGTACGACCCGGTCGGGTCGTACTCGTCGAGCACGGACATCGGTCGGACCTCGGTGGTCATCGACCTCGAGAAGTCCGGGGCGCCGTCCCGTAGCCAGGCCTCTCCTCGGCTCGTCGGGGCATCGGTGACGAGCACGGCGCGACGTGTCGTCGGTGCCGCTCGGTCCGCCACGACCCGGGCGATGGTGGCGCCCTCCGTCCGGGCGACTCGTTCGAGTGCGTTCACCACTCGCTGGTTCGACCCTGTCTCGGGTCCGGCCGACGCGGTCACCACCGCCGAGGCGCCGACGACCCCGGCCTCGTTGACCTGCACGAGCCCGAAGAACCCCAGGACGAACGCGAGGAGCGGCGGGATGCCGTACGCGAGCATCACCGGTCGAACGGTCATGATGCCCCCTCGTCGATCAGCAGTTGTGGTAGTACGCCTTGTTGCCGCTGGAGGCCTTCGGCGTCGCCGCGTACGCGTACTTCCCGCCGGGGACGCCCGTGACGCGCTTGGTCCCCTTGCCCACCGCGGTCGCGCCGTGGCAGCGCTTCTCGCGGAAGTAGTTCGACCACGTGTCTCCGCCACTGACACCCCACTGCCAGAAGGCCCCGCCTCCGCCGTCGCTCCGCGTTCCGGTGCCCATGGACTCGCCGCTCGACCGTGCGCCGGTGTCGCTGATGGCCACTCCACCAGCCTCCGGCCCCGTCCCCATGACCTCGAGCGGCCCGGCCGCGGCCATCGTCGCGGTACCAGCGATCAGACCGACTGACAGCCCGAGTCCGATCAGGACCTTCGTCTTCAGGTGCTTCATGAGCTCTCCCTTCTCGTCGCCCCTTGAAGAGGTTCGCCTGCACCCTGTCAGTACTTGAAAGCTGGAGTCAAAGATTTCACATACGAATACTCCTGTGATCGCGTCCGTCATGTCGTCATGGACGTTGGCGTTCGGAGAGGGACTCGCTACTGTGATGGCAACTGGTCATGTCCGCCCATGACCACTCGCACCACCAGCGACGGAGCACGAGGAACCAATGACGAGCCGCATCACCGAGGGTGCCGAACCGAAGCACCAGCAGCTGCGGCGCATCCTGCTCGACCTCGCGACCTCGCGGCTCGCGCCCGGCGCGGCGATCCCGTCGGAACGGCAGCTCATCGCCGAGTACGGCGTCTCCCGGATCACCGTGCGCGAGGCACTCGGGCAGCTCGTCAACGAGGGGTACCTCGAACGCGTGCGCGGCAAGGGCACGTTCGTGGCGCACCGCCCGGTGCAGTCCACGCTGCACCTGGCATCCTTCACCGAGGAGATGCGCGCGCTCGGCCACGTGCCCACGACGGTCGTGCTCGTGCGCGAGGAGCGGATCCCGCCCGCGGACACCGTCGCGGCGCTCCGCCTGGGGGAGACGGACACGGCGTACCACCTGAAGCGCCTGCGGATGGCGGACGGGGCGCCGGTGTCGATCGACGACGCCTGGCTCTCCGCCGACGCCTTCCCCGGGCTCCTCGACCACGACCTGTCCGGGTCGGTCTACTCGCTCGCGGCGGTCGAGTACGGCACGCCGATCGACCGCGCGCAGCAGACCGTGGCGGCGAAGCCCGCGGCGGACGACGTCGCGACCCTGCTCGGGACGAAGACGGGCGCACCGGTGCTCGAGTTCGACCGGGTCTCGTACGCGGGGGACCGGCCCGTGGAGCACAGTCGCTCGTGGTACCGCTCGGATCGCTACCGCGTGCAGATGGAGGTCACCGCGTCCCAGTCGGCCACGTAGGACAGCAGCGCGGGACGCGAAAGCGACAGTGCGTCGTCGGGTTCCCGCAGCACACTGTCGCTTTCGCGTCCTGGAGGCGCGTGGTGCGGGCGCAGGTCCGTTATGCGTCGAAGAGGGCGTCGCCCTCGCGGACCGTCGTGCCGACGGTGTCCTGCGCGATGGAGTCCGGCGCCGAGCCGAGCACGACGACGGGGCAGATCGGCGAGTAGCCGGCGGCCGAGATCACCGACGGCGTGAACCGGACGACGGGGTCACCCGCGGTCACGGTGTCGCCCTCGGCGGCGAGGAGCTCGAAGCCCTCGCCCGAGAGCTTCACCGTGTCGATGCCCACGTGCACGAGGACGTCCGTTCCGGCTGCCCCCTGCAGCGCGAACGCGTGCGGGTGCAGTTTCACGATCGAACCGTCGACCGGGGCCACCGCGGTGACCGCGCCCTCGACGCCGGTCGGGTCCACCGCGACCCCTGCGCCGACGAGCTGCCCGGCGAACACCGGGTCGGGCACGTCGGCGAGCGAGACGACCGGGCCCGCGAAGGGGGTCCGGACGCTCGTCACAGCTCGTCCTGGATGTCCTGCGCGAGGTTGTCGGCGATGGGGCCGACGATGACCTGCCAGCCGGTGCCGCCGCCGACGACCGCCTGCGCGCCCGCGGCCTGCAGTGCACCCTTGTCGACGAGGTCACCGTCCTCCACCTCGACGCGGAGGCGCGTGATGCAGCCCTCGACCTCTTCGATGTTGTCCGCGCCACCGAGCGCGGCGATGATGTCGGCTGCCTTGATGTCGGCCATCGTTTCCTCCTCGTTAAGGGTTTTCGTACCAGGTTGACATGTGTCCGGTCTCGGTTCAGACTACGGAACTGGTCATGACCGGACAGGACCGGACCTGGCGACATCGCCGAGGTTACCGGTGCCGGCGGCACGACTCAACTCACCCCGACAAGCTCCACCCGATGACGAGAGGAACTCCGATGAGCACTGCTGCTGCCACGGATGTGCCGGAGAAGAAGACCCCGAAGAAGCAGTCGCGCGTCTTCGCCAACGCCCAGCGCCTCGGCCGGAGCCTGCTCCTTCCGATCGCGGTCATGCCCGCCGCGGGCATCCTGCTCCGTCTCGGTCAGGCCGACATGCTCGGTGCCATCCCCGGTTTCGAGAAGGGCGCGACGATCATCGCCGCCGCCGGCAACGGTGTCTTCACCTGGCTGCCGCTGCTCTTCGCGGTCGGCATCGCGATCGGCTGGGCGAAGAAGTCGGACGGCACCACGGCGCTCGCTGCGGTCGTCGGCTACATGGTCATGTACCAGGTCTTCGCGGCGATGTCGCCGATCGTCCTCGACGGCGTGAAGGATGCCAGCGGGAACCAGGCGACGATCAACTTCGGTGTCCTCGGCGGCATCGTCATGGGTCTCGTCTCGGCCGTGCTGTGGGAGAAGTTCCACCGTACGAAGATGCCCGACTTCCTCGGCTTCTTCTCGGGTCGCCGCCTCGTCCCCATCCTCACCGCGGTCGCGGGCCTGCTCATCGCCGTCGTGATGTCGTTCTTCTACCGTTACTTCGACATCGCCCTGACCGCGGCCGGTCAGGCGGTCGCGGACAACGCTGTCATCGGTGGCGGCATCTTCGGCTTCGTCAACCGCATGCTCATCCCGATCGGGCTGCACCAGCTGCTCAACTTCTTCCCGTGGTTCCAGCTCGGGAGCTTCAGCACCGGCGGCACGACCTACCACGGTGACATCGCCCGCTTCCTCGCCGGCGACCCCTCTGCGGGCATCTTCCAGACCGGGTTCTTCCCGATCATGATGTTCGCGCTCCCCGCCGGTGCCCTCGCGATCTGGCGCAACGCCAAGCCGCACAACCGCAAGCTCGTCGGCGGCATCATGCTCTCGGCGGCGCTCACCTCGTTCGTCACGGGCATCACCGAGCCCCTCGAGTACTCGTTCATGTTCGTGGCGTTCCCGCTGTACATCATCCACGCGGTGCTCACGGGCACGTCGCTCGCCCTCGTGAACGCGCTCGGGATCCACGACGGGTTCTCGTTCTCGGCCGGTGCGATCGACTACGTGCTGAACTTCGGCAAGGCGGACGGGGCGATCTGGCTCATCCCGATCGGCCTCGGGTACGCGGTCATCTACTACTTCCTGTTCAGTTTCGTGATCAAGAAGTGGAACCTCCGGACGCCGGGGCGTGAGGAGGACACGATCGCCGAGAACACGATCGAGGCGGCCACGAAGCCGTAGACGTCACCGAGTGACGGACAGGAGGCGCGGTGCCAGCTGGCACCGCGCCTCCCGTCTGTCGATGATCTGATACTGGTTTTGACAACCGTTATCAACAAGCCCTACGCTGGTCGACATGCGCAACCGCCTCCTCGCCCTGCCGCTCGTCGCCGGCGCCGCCGCACTCGCCCTGACGGGCTGCGCGACGTCCTCTGCCTCCGGTGATGCCTCGAGTGACGGCACGATCAAGGTCGTCGCCTCCACGAACGTCTACGGCTCGATCGTCGAGGCGATCGGCGGCGACCACGTCTCCGTCACGAGCATCCTGAACGACCCGTCGCAGGACCCGCACTCCTTCGAGTCGAGCGCGAAGACGCAGCTCGCGGTGTCGAAGGCAGACCTCCTGATCGAGAACGGCGGCGGGTACGACGACTTCATGACCACGCTCGCCGACGCCTCGAGCACGAAGGCCGACACGATCAACGTGGTGAAGCTCTCCGGGCTCGACAAGGGCGGCGACTCGGAGTTCAACGAGCACGTGTTCTACAGCTACCCGACGATGGTGAAGCTCGTGGCCGACGTGTCGAAGCGTCTCGGCGATCTCGACAGCACGGACGGGGACACGTTCACGAAGAACGCGGACGCCCTCACGACGAAGCTCGAGGGGCTCGAGTCGAAGACGGCCGAGCTCAAGAAGACGTACGACGGCGAGAAGGTCTCCTACACGGAACCGGTGCCCGGGTACCTCTTCGACGCGATCGGGCTGGACAACGTCACGCCGGACGACTTCTCCGAGGCGATCGAGGAGGGCGACGACGTCCCGCCGGCCGCGCTCAACGACACGCTCAAGCTGTTCAGCGGCGGCACCGTGAAGCTCCTCGCGTACAACGATCAGACCTCCAGTCCCGAGACGGAACAGGTCAAGAAGGCGGCCGAGGACAACGGCATCCCGGTCGTCGGTGTCACGGAGACGCTCCCGAAGGGGGAGGATTACGTCTCGTGGCAGCAGGCGAACATCGACGCGGTGCAGGCGGCGCTCCAGAAGTGACGACCGTTTCCCACCCGACCACCGAGCGGACCGCCACTGCCCCGGGCAGTGGCGGCTCCGCCGTGCTCACGCTGCGCGACGCCGGGTTGTCCTACGGGGCGCGCCGGCTGTGGTCGCACCTCGACCTCGACCTGGCGCCCGGCGAGTTCGTCGCCGTCCTCGGGCCGAACGGTGCGGGCAAGACCTCGCTCCTCCGGACCGTCCTCGGCCAGCAGCGACTGACCTCCGGCACGATGTCGTTCCTCGGCCAGCCGGTCCGGCGCGGACACCGGCGGATCGGGTACATCCCGCAGCAGCGGTTGATGGACGCGGGCACCCCGCTGCGGGCGCGGGACATGATCGCGCAGGGCGTCACCGGGTCGCGGTGGGGGATCCTGCCCGCGAGTCGCGCCGAGCGCTCCCGGGTCGACCGCATCCTCGACGAGGTCGGTGCCACGGCGTTCGCCGACGCCCCGGTCGCCGAGCTGTCCGGCGGCGAGCAGCAGCGCACCCGTGTGGGGCAGGCCATCGCCGCCGACCCCGCTCTGCTCCTCTGCGACGAGCCCCTCATCTCGCTCGACCTGCGACACCAGCGCGGCGTGACCGAACTCATCGACCGGCAGCGCCGACAGCGCGACGCGGCCGTGCTGTTCGTGACGCACGACGTGAACCCGATTCTCGACGTCGTCGACCGGGTCCTCTACATCGCCGGCGGGCGGTTCCGGATCGGCTCGCCGGACGAGGTCCTGCGCGCCGACGTCCTGAGCGACCTGTACGGCACGCCCGTCGACGTCGTCCGCACCATGGGTCGGATCGTCATCGTCGGGGCGAACGAGGCGCACGAACACCACCACGGCGAGGTCGACCCGCACCAGCCGGTACCGGACGAAGGGCGGATCTGATGGACGTCTGGTCGACGATCTTCTCCTTCCAGGACTACGGCGAGCTCGTCGTGCTCGTGCAGAACTCGATCTGGGCGGGCGCGGTGCTCGGCATCGTCGGCGGCCTCGTCGGCCCGTTCGTGGTCGCTCGCAACATGCCCTTCGCGGTGCACGGCATCTCGGAGCTCTCGTTCGCGGGCGCCTCGGCCTCGCTGCTGCTCGGGGTGAACGTCGTGACGGGGTCGCTCGTCGGTTCGGTGATCGCGGCGCTCCTCATCGGGCTGCTCGGCTCGAAGGCGCGGGACCGCAACTCGATCATCGCCGTGCTCATGCCGTTCGGTCTCGGCCTCGGGATCCTCTGCCTGGCGCTGTACAAGGGGCGGGCTGCGAACAAGTTCGGTCTGCTCACCGGGCAGATCGTCTCGGTCGACAACCCGCAGCTGACGTTCCTCATCGTGATCGCCGCGATCGTCGTCGTGACCCTGCTCGTGATCTGGCGCCCGCTGATGTTCTCGTCGGTCGACCCCGACGTGGCCGCCGCCGCCGGCGTCCCGGTGCGGACCCTGGCGATCGTGTTCATGCTCGCGCTCGGCCTCGCGACGGCGGTGTCGGTGCAGATCGTCGGCGCCCTCCTGGTGCTCTCGCTGCTCGTCACCCCCGCGGCGGCGGCCCTGCGCCTCAGCTCGAACCCGGTCGTCGTGCCGATCCTGTCGACGGTGTTCGCCGTCGTGTCGGTCGTCGGCGGCATCCTGCTCGCCCTCGGCGGCGGACTGCCGATCAGCCCCTACGTCACGACGATCTCGTTCCTGATCTGGGTGGTCTGCCGGATCGTCGGCGGCCGACGCGAGCGCCGTGGACGCGACCGCGTTGCGAGCCGTGAGCAGACCGGCGGGGGCGAGCCGCGCCTCTCCCAAGCCGCGGACAGGGAAGGGGTGGCAGCGTGAACGCCGTGCAGAAGCCGAAGCGGAACACCTGGCAGCGGGAAGCCGTGCGCACCGCGCTGTCCAGCACCGAGGGGTTCGTCAGCGCGCAGGCGCTGCACCAGCACCTGCGCGACGACGGCTCCACCATCGGACTGGCGACCGTGTACCGGGCGCTCTCCGACCTGGCGACCGAGGGCGACGCCGACTCGCTGCAGCAGGACGGCGAATCGCTGTACCGCGCCTGCACGACCGACACCCACCACCACCACCTGATCTGCCGGAACTGCGGCCGCACGGTCGAGATCGAGGCGGACCCGGTGGAGCGGTGGGCGCAGGAGGTCGCAGCGGCGAACGGGTTCTCGAACGCGAGCCACGTCGTGGACATCTTCGGCGAGTGCGCAGCCTGCACGACGGCACGCACGGATGTCGGCGGCGTCGAGTAGCCTCCGCGTCATGCACGTGATCCTGGTGCCCGGCTTCTGGCTCGACGCGAGCGCATGGGACGAGGTGTCCCCGGTGCTCCGCGCCGCGGGGCACTCGGTCGAAGCGGTCACCCGCGACGGCGACACGCTCGACGAGCAGGTCACGGCCCTCGTCGAGAAGCTCGACGACGTCGCGACGCCCGAGGAACCGGTGGCGCTCGCCGGGCACTCCGGCGCCGGCCCCATCGCATACATGGCGGCCGACCAGCGCCCGTCGCTCGTCGCGCACCTGCTCTACGTCGACACGTTCCCCGGACCGGAGGGCGGCTGCATCAACGACGAACTGCCCGTGGTGGACGGGGTCGTGCCGCTGCCGTCGTGGGACGTCTGGGAGCCGGCGACCCTGCGGGGGATGACGCCGTCACTTCGTACATCGTTCGAGCACCGGGCGATCCCCGAGCCCGCGGCAGTGCCGTCCGACCCGTTCCACTACTCCGACGCGGCACGCCACACCATCCCCGCGACGGTCATCACGTGCGAGGTCCCGGCGACCGACCTCGCCACGATGGTGGCCGACCACCAGACCTGGGCAGCGGAACTCGTGGCCACCGAGGAACTCTCGATCGTGGGGCTCGAGACGGGGCACTGGCCGATGTTCACGGCACCGCAGCAGCTGGGGGAGCTGATGGTGCAAGCGCTGGCGCCGAAGCCGACCGAGGCGCCGTAGCGACTCCGCTGCAGCCGGGCCCCACCGCAGCGGGACGCGCGTAGCCTCCGGGACGTGGACCTCGCAGCCTGGACCCAGTGGGCCGGCGCGTCCGACTACGACGTGGCCCGGTTCGTGCTGCAGCGCGGCGTCGCGGCGATCGCCTGCCTGGCGTTCCTCTCCGCGCTCGCCCAGTTCCCCGCCCTCGTCGGTGAGCACGGGCTCCTCCCGGTCCCGCGCTTCATGGAGCGCCCGTACGCGCGACGGCTCCCGGTCGTGTGGCGGTGGTGGCGGTACACGGACCGGCGGCTCCGGATGCTCGCCGGCGGGGGAGCGGTGGTGTCGTTCGCCGTGGTCCTCGGGCTGCCGCAGCGTGCTCCGTGGTGGGTGCCAATGGTCTGCTTCCTCGTGCTGTGGCTGGCGTACCTCTCGATCTCCGACGTCGGGCAGACCTTCTGGGCATTCGGGTGGGAGTCGCTGCTCGTGGAGGCCCTGTTCACGGTGGCGTTCCTCGGCGCGGACGACGTCGCGCCGCCGATCGTCGTCGTGTTCGCGTTGCGATGGCTCGTGTTCCGGCTGGAGTTCGGGGCCGGGATGATCAAGATGCGCGGCGACCGCAGCTGGCGGGACCTGACGGCGCTGTACTACCACCACGAGACGCAGCCGATGCCGAACCCGGTGTCGCGGACTGCCCACCTGTTGCCGCGTCGGGTGCACCGGCTCGAGACGCTCGGCAGCCACTTCGTGCAGCTCGTCGTGCCGTTCTTCCTGTTCGCACCGCAGCCGGTTGCATCGGTGGCGGCGGCGCTCGTCCTGTTGACGCAGCTGTGGCTCGTGGTCTCGGGGAACTTCGCGTGGCTCAACTGGATCACGCTCGTGCTGACCTTCGCGGCCGTCGACGATCGATCGGTCGGGGCCGTCCTGCCGTGGCTCGAACCGGCGGTGACGGCGGGTCCGACGGCGACCCCGGTGTCGTTCGTCGCGGTGACGGTGGTGGTCGGAGGACTGCTGGCGTGGCTCTCCTGGCCTGCAGCGAGGAACCTGGTGTCGCGGCGGCAGCTCATGAACGCCTCGTTCAACCGGTGGCACCTCGCGAACGCCTACGGAGCCTTCGGCAGCGTGACCCAGCAGCGCGACGAGGTCATCGTCGAGGGAACACTCGCGGAGGCGCCGGCCGAGGAGGACTGGCAGCCGTACGAGTTCCGCGGGAAGCCCGGTGACCCCCGGCGTCGGCCGGGGCAGTTCGCGCCGTACCACCTGCGGCTGGACTGGTTGATGTGGTTCCTCCCGCTCGGCGCCGACGACCGGTGGTTCCGGGTGTTCGTCGTCCGTCTGCTCGAGGCCGACCGGCCGACCCTGCGCCTGCTCGGACACGATCCGTTCGGCGGTGAGCGGCCGAGGTGGGTCCGAGCGCGGATGTTCCGGTACCGCTTCGCGACGCGGGCCGAGCGTCGCGCGACGGGGCTGTACTGGATCCGGCAGGAGCGGTACCTGCTGCTGGCGCCGGTCGAACTCGGGCGACGCCCCCGAGGCTGACCGGCGGGTTGCGACACGCCCGGTCGTCGCGTAACGTTGACCCCTGGTCCGCCGCGTCCGCGCGGTAGACCCAGTTGTTCCAAGCCCTCCGACCGTCGCGAACGCCGCGGTCGCGCGGTGCTCACGGCCTCTTCGACAGGGTCCGCGGGCCTGGGCGGCGCGCACAACCCCCTCGCTTCGTCAGCTGACGAGCGCGTGCGCGCCAGGCAAGTGACCTTGGGTGCGGCCGTCCGGTCGCACGGTACCTCAGGAGGAAACCATGGCAGCAGTGTGCCAGGTGACCGGAGCCACCCCCGGCTTCGGACACAACATCTCGCACTCGCACCGCCGGACGAAGCGTCGCTTCGACCCGAACGTGCAGAAGAAGACGTACTACGTGCCCTCGCTTCGTCGTAACGTCACGCTCACGCTCAGCGCGAAGGGCATCAAGGTGATCGACGCACGCGGCATCGAGTCCGTCGTCAAGGATCTCCTCGCCCGTGGGGAGAAGATCTGATGGCCAAGAAGGGTCAGGACGTTCGTCCGATCATCAAGCTCCGCTCGACGGCGGGCACCGGGTTCACCTACGTGACCAAGAAGAACCGTCGCAACAACCCGGACCGCCTCGTGCTCAAGAAGTACGACCCGGTGATCCGCAAGCACGTCGACTTCCGTGAGGAGCGCTAAGCATGGCGAAGAAGAGCAAGATCGCGAAGAACAACCAGCGCGCCGAGATCATCGCGCGCTACGCCGAGCGTCGTCTCGAGCTGAAGAAGGCCCTCGTGGACCCGAACGGCACCGACGAGTCGCGTGAGGCCGCCCGCGTCGGCCTGCAGAAGCTCCCGCGCGACGCGTCGCCGGTGCGCTACCGCAACCGCGACGCCATCGACGGCCGCCCCCGTGGCCACCTCGGTGAGTTCGGCATCAGCCGTGTCCGCTTCCGCGACATGGCTCACCGTGGCGAGCTGCCGGGCATCACGAAGAGCTCCTGGTAAGCACCTGCTTCCGCGGACGCCCCGTCACCCCAGCGGTGACGGGGCGTCCGTCGTTTCGGGGGACATCTTCGTCACATCGGTCACATCTGCCCCATGAGTACCGCGACAACCCCGGAAATCCGGGCGAGTCGGCCGATTTCGTCCCCGGTGGCTGGTACGTTCGACTCCGGTTCCGCCGGGCAGCTCGCCCCCGGTACCGCGGCACGGGGCAACCGCTCCGGGCGCCGGGCGAGAAGTCGTCCGACCGATACTGCAAGAAGTCCGAGGAGGACATCCATGGCTGACAAGTCACTGAACCGCACCGAGCTCGTCGCTGCCGTCGCGCAGGAGTCCGGCCAGAGCCAGGCCACCGTCAACGGCGTCGTCGACGCGCTCTTCTCCGTCGTCTCGAGCTCGGTTGCCGACGGCACCAAGGTCACGATCCCCGGTTGGATCGCCTTCGAGAAGACCCACCGCGCCGCCCGCACCGGCCGCAACCCGCAGACGGGTGACGCCATCGAGATCGCCGCGAGCGACTCGGTCAAGGTCAGCGCCGGCTCGAAGCTGAAGGCTTCGGTCAAGTAAGACCGCTGCACCACATGGAAGGGACGGCTGCGGCCGTCCCTTTCGTCGTTCCCGGGCCTGGAGGCGCGGCTCGTCCTCCACAGGCCGGCTCGGTCGATTCCGTGGCCGGGTGGGGCAACGCCTAGGCTTGACGGGTGAACCGGATCGCGCGCATCGCAGGCCCCGCCGCGTTGCTGCTCGTCGCGTTCGTCTCACTCCTGGTCGCCCTCGTCATCGGTGGTGGGGCGAACGCCGCCCTCATCGCCGACCCGGGTGCCGTCGTCCGCTTCGGCCTGCCGATCGCCCGCCTCGTCGTCGACCTCTCCCTCGCCACGACGATCGGTGGACTGGCCCTCGCGACGGTGGGGCTCTCCCGCACGGCGCCGGAGTGGAACCGTGCGATCGACATCGCCGCCGGTGCCGCCGGCGTCTGGACGGTGGCGTCCGCCGTCACCACGTTCTTCACGTTCCTCAGCGTCGCCGGTTCGAAGGTCAGCATCGACGAGCAGTTCGGCCAGTCGATGGGCGTCTTCCTCACCGGGACGGACCTGGGGCTCGCTTGGCTCGTGACCGTCCTCGTCGCCGCGGCCGTCACGGTACTGTGCTTCGCCGTCCGCTCCCGGGGCATGGTCGCCCTGACGACGGGCGTGGCGATGATCGGTCTCATCCCGCTCGCCCAGCAGGGCCACGCCGCTGGGACGGCCAGTCACGACGCCGCGGTCACCGCGCTGGGCCTGCACCTCGTCGGGGCGGCACTGTGGGTCGGCGGGCTCGTGATGCTCGTGCTCCTGCGGCCGGTGATCGGCGGGGATCGTCTCGCCGTCGTGGTCGGCCGCTACTCGAGCATCGCGCTGGGCTGCTTCGTGCTCGTGGCCGTGTCGGGCGTCGCGTCGGCGCAGATCCGCGTCGGGGCGCTCTCGAACCTGTTCACCGCGTACGGTGTGCTCGTCCTCGTCAAGATCGGCGCGATCGTGGCGATGGGGGTCCTCGGCGCGGTGCAGCGGCAGCGCGCCATCCGATCCCTCACGGCCGCTCCCGAGCGCCGGCGGCCGTTCTGGCTGCTCCTCGTCACAGAGCTCGCCGTGATGGGCGTCGCCAGTGGGTTCGCGGCGGCGCTCGGGCGGACGGCGACACCCGTCGACCAGATCGCGCTGAGCAAGACCACGAACCCGTCCCC
Organism: Curtobacterium pusillum; assembly: GCF_013359865.1. GTDB lineage: Bacteria > Actinomycetota > Actinomycetes > Actinomycetales > Microbacteriaceae > Curtobacterium > Curtobacterium pusillum. The sequence goes on along the minus strand of NZ_JABMCE010000084.1, from coordinate 32,714 downwards.
CGCCGAGCTGCTCACGGACGACACGCTCCCGCACGCGCCCGGCACGTGGGGGTGGCTGACGGCGTGGAACATCGACCTCTTCTGGCTGATGACAGCCGTGCTCCTCGCGGCGACGTACACCGCCGGGGTCGTCCGGCTGCGCCGCCACGGTGGGCGATGGCCGGTCGGTCGCACGGTCTCCGCCGGCATCGCCCTGGTGTCGCTCGTCGTGGCCACGTCCGGGTCGCTGCACACCTACGACCGCTTCCTCCTCTCCGCGAACGTCGGGGCACACCTGCTGCTCGGACTCGTCGTCCCCGCGCTCGTCTGGGCATCGGCTCCGGTGCAGCTCATCCGCGCGGCCGTCCACCCGCGTGACGACGACAGCACCGGCGTCCGCGAGTGGACCGGCCTGCTGCTCGACAACGCTGCCGTGCGGTACCTCGTGCAGCCGTTCCCGGCGTTCGTGTTCCTCGCCGCGGTGTGGTGGGTGTTCTTCGTGACCGACGCGCTGCGGTGGTCGGTGGGCGACTCGACCGGGCGCACGGTGATCGACGCCGTGTTCCTGCTCGTCGGGTTGCTGGCGGTGCCGACCCTGCTCACGCCGATCGCCGCCGGTGCACGGCGCCCGTCGATGCCGGCCGCCCTCGTCCGGATCGCCGGTGCCGTGGTCGTGTCCGCCGGGCTGGTGTCGCTCGGCATCGCGATGCGCGGCCCCCTCGGACTCCTGCAGGCCTCGTGGTTCGGCGCGATGGGGCGCACGTGGGGACCGGACCCGCTCGTCGACCAGGCGCGAGGGGGCATCCTGCTCGTGGTCGCGGGCGTCGCGTTGGTCGTGGCCGTCGTCATCGTGGTGTTCGTGCGGCTCCGGCGGGTCGTGCCAGTGGTCGGTCCGAACCACGGATCCGACACCGAGCCGCGGCAGGACGTGGTTCGACGTCGTGATCGTGGTTCGTTCGCAGCCGAGGAGCTCGCCGATCCGGGCACGGGTGCGTGATGAGCGTCGAACTCAGCGCCGAGCAGCGCGCGGTCTTCGAGTACATCGAGCACACCCGCGACCACGTGTTCATCACCGGGCGTGCGGGGACGGGGAAGTCGACGCTCCTGAACCACCTGTCGTGGAACACGGAGAAGCAGGTCGTCATCTGCGCCCCGACCGGCGTCGCCGCGTTGAACGTCGGTGGGCAGACGATCCACTCGCTCTTCAGGCTGCCGATCGGGCTCATCGCCGACGCCGACCTCCGCCAGGGGCCGGAGACCCGCAAGCTTCTCAACACGATCGACACCCTCGTGATCGACGAGGTCTCGATGGTGAACGCCGACCTCCTCGACGCGATGGACCGGTCGTTGCGCAAGGCCCGTGGCCGCCAGTTCGAGGCGTTCGGCGGCGTGCAGGTCGTCATGTTCGGCGATCCGTACCAGCTGCCGCCGGTTCCGGGCGACGGCGACGAACGTGCGTACTTCACCGACCACTACCGTTCGATGTGGTTCTTCGACGCGAAGGTGTGGCTCGAGGCCGAACTGCACATCGTCGAACTCGCGACCGTGCACCGACAGCGCGACGACGCCTTCGCGGCCATGCTGACGGCGGTGCGACACGGGCGTGTGACCGCTGACGTCGCGGGGCAGCTCAACGCCGCGGGGGCGCGGCCGGCGCCCGACGACGCGATCACCCTCGCGACCCGGAACGACACCGTGGCGCGCATCAACAAGGCGGCGCTCGACCGGCTGCCCGGCAAGGTGAAGACCGCGCGGGCCGACGTCAACGGCGACTTCGGCGGCCGGAACTTCCCGGCGGACGAAGCCCTCGAGCTGAAGCCCGGCGCGCACGTGATGTTCCTGCGCAACGATCCCGACCAGCGCTGGGTGAACGGCACCCTCGGCATCGTGCAGACCATCCGAGACACCGTGTGGGTGGACGTCGACGGGGAGTCGTTCGAGGTCCAGCCGTCGGTGTGGGAGAAGTTCAAGTACTCCTACGACCCGGACAAGAAGGAACTCAAGAAGGACACCGTCGGGGAGTTCCAGCAGTTCCCGCTGCGCCTGGCCTGGGCGGTGACGATCCACAAGTCGCAGGGGAGCACCTACGACCGGGCCGTGGTCGACCTCGGCAACCGGGTGTTCAGCGCCGGCCAGACCTACGTGGCGCTCTCGCGGCTGACCTCGCTCGAGGGGCTGTACCTCTCCCGTCCGCTGCGGCCGCAGGACATCATCGTGGACCTCGACGTCCGGCGTTTCATGTCCGAGGCGCCGCGCGTGGTCGCGACCGAGCTCGAGGCCGCTGCACCCCCGTCGGAACCCGACGCGGACTGACGCGCGACGCCCCGCCGGCCACGAGGGCGGGCGGGGCGTCGGGAACGTCGAGCGACGGGATGACCCGCGCGACGTCAGGCGCGAGCGGCCTCGGCGCGGAGCGCGCGGATGTTCTGCTTGTCGGCGCCGAGCGCCGTGAGCAGCAGGATCACGCCGACGATCGCGTGGAACACGTTGTCCGTGGTGTTGAGTGCGAAGACGTTGGCCGAGGTGTTCACGAACACGAAGCCGTAGGCCGCGAACACGACGAGCACGACTCCCACGAGGAGGTTCACGTTGCGCGACCCGATGGTGTTGCCGAGCCCGACGAGGAGGAGCGCGGCGGCCAGCAGGACCCAGACGAGCGCGGTCGCGGGGTTGACCCCGAACGCGTTCCAGAGCATCCCGCCGTGGCGGTTGAAGAAGCCGGGGTCGCCGTCGGCGGCGAGGAAGAAGCCCAGGAAGCCCCAGATGGCCAGGACGCTCCCGGCGGTCAGCGCGAGCCCGCGGTTCGGGGAAGCGGTGATGCTCGGTTCCTTGATGGCCACTTCGGTATCCTCCTCGTACGCAGCCGACGCGGGGTACGTCGGTCCGGCGATGTGCGCCGGTGCGTTCACCCGCGCGTGACGGGTCGGTGCGTTCCGGGACCCGAGGGACGATGCCCCGCGGTTCCCAGGCTCCGACCGGCGGTCCAACGGTATCGTGTCGGACCCCGACCGTCCGAATCGCACGCGCGTGACCAGGCGCGCGACGACACCGACCACGAGGACCCCGAGGAGGACCAGCCCGGTGACCCGAACGCCCGAACGCAACCGCCCGGAGCCGCGTGGACCGAGTGTCTCGCGGCGGTTGCGGTGGGGTCTGTTGGCGGCTCTGGGGTTCGTGATCGTGCCTCTCGTCTACGCGGCGGCTGTCCTGACGCCGGTGGGGCAGCGGGTCGAGGACGCCGCGCTCGGCGGGGTTCGGGAGTCCGACCTGTTCTCGTCGGACACTGCTCTCAACGTCATCTCGGTGCCGGTGATCCTGTTGCTCGTGGTCGTGATCGCCGCCGTCGCGTTCGCCCGGCGTCGGCTCGCGGTGGGACTCGGAGCGGGCGTCGTCGTGCTCGCGTCGGCAGCCACCTCGACGCTCCTCAAGCGTATCGCCGAGCGCCCGGAGATCGCTCAGTCGACGACGCCGAACTCGTTCCCGTCCGGACACGCCACCATCGCGCTCGCCGCCCTCTTCGCCGTGCTGATGGTCACACCGCGCCGGTTCCGGCCGATCGTCACGCTGATCGGTGCCGCCTACGCGGTCTTCGTGGCGAACCAGACCGTGGTGTACGGGTGGCACCGGGTGAGCGACATCGTGGGTGCGTGCGGCATCGCGCTGTGCTGGCTCGGGCTGGTCCGCGCCGTCGGGCCACGGGTCGACCGCGGGGAGCGCGGGGACCGCGACGGCCGGAGGGGTCCCCGGCACGTGGTCTCCGGCGTCCTGCTCGTCGCGACCGGCGTGACGTTCCTGGTCGGCGTCGCGGCGCTCGTGTACGGCGTCGCCGGCGGCCAGCACGACCACGCCGCGATCCTCGTCGCCGGTCGGATGGCGTCGAGCGCGAGCGTGCTCGCGGTGGTGACGATCGTGTGGATCGCGGACGGCATGCACCACGCCGCACGCACCGACACGGAGGCGATCCCGGCCGCTGGGTGAACGCCGATGGCGGGAATGCCGACGGCTGCGGTACGTTGTACCCAGCAAGTCGATGCAAACGCATTGATATCGCGAAAGGTGGCGCATCATGCAGTTCGGGATCTTCACGGTCAGTGACGTCACGACCGACCCCACGACCGGCACCACGCCGGATGACACCCAGCGCGTCAAGGACATCCTGACGATCGCCGAGCACGCCGACCAGGCGGGCCTCGACGTCTTCGCCACGGGTGAGCACCACAACCCGCCGTTCGTGGCGTCCAGCCCGACGACGATGCTCGCGTACCTCGCCGCCCGGACGAAGAACATCACGCTCTCGACGTCGACGACCCTGATCACCACGAACGACCCGGTGCGCATCGCCGAGGAGTACGCGATGCTCCAGGTCATCTCCGACGGCCGCATGGACCTGATGATGGGCCGCGGCAACACCGGCCCGGTCTACCCCTGGTTCGGCCAGGACATCCGTCAGGGCGTGAACCTCGCGATCGAGAACTACGCGCTGGTCCGCCAGCTCTGGGAGAACGACGTCGTCAACTGGCAGGGCAAGTTCCGCACGCCGCTGCAGGGCTTCACCTCGACCCCGCGCCCGCTCGACGGCGTCCCGCCCTTCGTCTGGCACGGCTCGATCCGCACCCCGGAGATCGCCGAGCAGGCCGCCTACTACGGCGACGGCTTCTTCCACAACAACATCTTCTGGCCGATCCAGCACACCTCGCAGATGGTCGGCCTCTACCGGCAGCGCTTCGAGCACTACGGCCACGGGCGTGCCGACCAAGCGATCGTCGGCCTCGGTGGGCAGTTCTTCGCCCGCAAGAACTCGCAGGACGCGATCGACGAGTTCCGCCCGTACTTCGACAACGCCCCCGTCTACGGTCACGGCCCCTCGATGGAGGACTTCACGCAGCAGACCCCGCTCACGGTGGGTTCGCCGCAGCAGGTCATCGACCGGTACGCCGCGATGAAGGACCACGTCGGCCACTACCAGCGTCAGCTGTTCCTCGTCGACCACGCCGGGCTGCCGCTCAAGACGGTCCTCGAGCAGATCGACATCCTGGCGACCGAGATCGTGCCGGAGCTCCGCAAGATCAACGACGAGGGGCGCCCCGCCGACGTGCCCGCGGACCCGCCGTCGCACGCCTCACGCGTGGCCGCGGCGCTGGCTGCCGGCACGGCGGGCAGCGACCACGTCGCCGCCGAGGACGAGTGGACGGGTGCGTCCGTCTGACGACGTGACCCCCTGACGGACGGGAGGCGCGGTGCCGGCCGGCACCGCGCCTCCCGTCCGCCGCATCGGTCGCCTATCCTTGCCCGGTGACGACGACCACGCCGCCGCCGCAGCAGCGCTCCCGCTCCCGGGCCCTCACCGGTCCCGGGCTCGTGCTCCTCGCCGTCGTCGTGCTGCTCGGGATCCGCCTGCTCTCCCCGGCCGTCGGCAGCGCGGGCCTGCCGAACGTCGTGCAGGACTTCCTCACGCTGGCGATCAGCGTCGTCGTCGAGTCCCTGCCGTTCGTGGTCCTCGGCATCGTGCTGTCGATCGTCGTCGAGGTGTGGGTGCCGGTGGGTGCGCTCGAGAAGGTCCTCCCGCAGCGCCCGATGCCGCGCCGGGCGGTGATCTCCCTGATCGGCATGCTGTTCCCGGTGTGCGAGTGCGGCAACGTGCCGCTCGCGCGCGGCCTCATGATGCGCGGCTTCACCCCGGCCGAGGCCGTCACCTTCCTGGTCGCCGCCCCGATCCTCAACCCGCTCGTGATCATCAGCACCGCGCAGGCGTTCGGCTGGTCCGGTTGGATCCTCCCGGTCCGCATCGTCGGCGGCTTCGTCATCGCGAACCTCGTCGGCTGGATCGTCGCCGCACACCGGCGCCCGGCGGACCTGCTGCTGCCCGCCTTCGAAGCCCGCTGCCGCGCGGCGATCGGAGCGCCCCGCGCGCGGAACCGCTGGCGGGAGAGCGCTGCGCAGTTCGGCGGCGAGACCGCGACGATGATGCCGGCCCTGTTCGTCGGCGCCGGTCTCGCCGCGGCGATCCAGGTCGCCGTGCCCCGGTCCACGCTGGTGTCGATCGGTGCGAACCCGGTGCTGTCCGTCGCCGCGATGATGCTCCTCGCGATGACGGTGTCGCTCTGCTCGAACGTGGACGCCTTCTTCGCGCTGTCGTTCGCATCGACGTTCCTGCCGGGGTCGATCACCGCGTTCCTGATCATCGGGCCGATCATCGACGTGAAGATGATCGCCCTGCTCCGGACGACGTTCCGCACACGCTTCCTCGTGCTGCTCGCCGTCGTCTGCGTCCTGTTCGCCGCGACCGTCGGGTTGGTGATGAATGTCCTCGTCTGAGCCGCGCCTGCCCTCGTACCTCGGCCTCGGGTCGGTGCTCGGAGTGGCGCTCTGCACGCTGTGGCTCGCGGTCGCCGGGCACCTGGACCTGTACATCAACCCGCGGTACTCGGTGTTCACGGTCGTGCTCGCGGCCGTCGCGGTGCCCGCGTCGGTGGCCGGACTGGTCGTGGTCGCGCGCGGTCACGGACACGCGCACGGCGACGAAGGACACGACGAGCGGACCGGAGGCGCGGCTCGCCTCACGCGCATCGCCCTCGGTGGCGTGGCGGCTCTCGTCACGATCGGGGTCACCGCCGCCATGCTCGTCCTGCCCCCGACGACGCTGTCCGCCCGCACCGCACAGCAGCGGAGCGTGGACTCGGCGACCCTGTCGGACGCCGCCGGGTCCGAGGCCGCCGTCTCCCTCCTCGGCAGTGGCTCGGTCGACACGTCGGAGTACGGCGTGAAGGACTGGGCCGCCCTCATCCGGCAGACCACGGACACGACCTCCCTCGTCGGCAAGAAGGTGGAGCTCTCCGGGTTCGTGGTGCCCGGATCGGACGGGTCCTTCACGCTGACCCGGTTCGTGATCAGCTGCTGCGCGGTGGACGCACAACCCGTCGGGCTCGCGGTCGTCACGGACGGCGGCGTCCCGGACGAGGACCAGTGGGTCACCGTGTCCGGGGCGCTCGCCGCGAACCCCGACCAGTCCGCGGACGCCCGGATCGTCATCAGGGCCGCGAAGGTCACGAAGATCGCGCAGCCGAAGGACCCGTATGAGTACTGAGCTCCGGGCGCGCCCACGGAACCGGTTCCGACGCCGCCTCGTCGCCACCGTGCTGGTGTTCGTCATCGTGGGCGCGGTCGCCGCGGTCGTCGGCTCCCAGCAGGGACCGCGGCTGCGGGACGTGTCGTACGACGCGAGCGGCCTCGTCTCCCGCCCGGCCCAGCGCGTCATCCTCACGGCGAACCAGGCGATCGAGAAGGTGTCCGCCGCGGACGTCCGGGTCAGCCCGGCCGCCGCGCACACCGTGACCTCGAGCGGGAACACCATCGCGGTCGAGTTCGCCGGGCCGCTGGCCTACGACCGCTCGTACGAGATCTCGGTCGACGGCGTCCGGGCGCCCGGCCAGCGTGCCACCGCCGACCTCCGCGCCTCGATCCGCACGGGCAGCACCGACGTCCTCGCGCTCGTGCCCGGCGGCGACGGTGCCGGCGGCGGGAAGGACCGCATCGTCCGGCGCTCGCTCGACGCCGGGGGAGCGAGGACCGTCTACGAGGCCACCGGCATCTCCGAGTACGCGCGGCTCGGCCGGTCGCTCGTCGTCGTGAGCGGCACCGACACCGGTTCCTCCGTCGACATCGTCCCGCTCAGCGGCGGGGTGCAGGACGAGGACGCCCCCGTCGAGCACCTCACGCTGCCGACCCGCGAGGGCCGCGTGACCGCCCTGCACGCGGCGGACGACGGCGCCTCGTTCGGGTTCGAGTACGCCGACACCTCGACCGGGCAGTCCCGCGACGTCGGGCTGTACGTGGTCGACATGACCGGCACGCACCTGCCCACCGCGATCGACGGCAGCGGCGCGCCGGTCACCGGAGCGGTACCGATGACGGTCGGGCAGTGGGCGTACGTGCCGCGCACCGAGAGCGCCCTCGTCCGGACCGGCAGCGACGACCTCGTGCTCGTCGACATGAGCGGGCGGACCGACGCCGTCCGGCTCGGCAGCGCCACGTACCTGCACGGCTTCGTCGGCACCGGCACCACGGCCGTCGTCGAGACGGGGACCGGCATCGTCCGCCTCGACCTCACCGACGGGAAGCGCACCGAACTGCAGGCGCCCGCTGCCAGCACCGACGCCGCCTACCTGGGGCGGATCGCCCAGCTGACCGACGACAGCTACCTGCGCGTCGTGGGCGACGTGCGGTCGGACGGGACCATCTCGCAACGGATCGTCCGCGTGGACGGGAGCCGCGCCTCCAGGCTCCCCGTGACCGTCCCCGACGACGCGAGCGTGACCGCCGTCTGCCCCTCCCCGAACGGCCAGTTCGTCGCGGTCGCGGCGAAGTCCCCGACGGGCGGCCTCGTGAGCATCGTCGACGCGACCTCGGGCGCGCTCGAGGCGAGCATCGACGCCGGGTCCGTCGACTGGTGCAACGCGCTGCCCTCGGGCGACGAAGTGGGCTAACGCCGCAGCGTCACCTTCGGGTACTCGCCGAACCGGCGGAGGTACTCGCCCGAGAAGCGGCCCATGTGCGTGAAGCCCCAGCGCGCAGCGACGTCAGCGACCGAGACCTGGCCGGGCTGGGCGTGCAGGAGGTCCTCGTGGGCGCGTCGGAGCCGCACCTCGCGGAGGTACTGCATCGGCGAGCGGTCGAGGGTGCGCTGGAACGCCTCCTGCAGTCCGCGCACGCTGAGGTCGGCGACCCGCGCGACGTCCGACACCGTCAGGGGCTCGTGGGCGTGGGTGTGGATGTGCTCCACGGCGGTCCGCACCCGGGCGTTCCGGTGCTCGTACCAGCCGACCGGGGCGGGCTCGGCGCGGAAGCGGTACAGGTCGAGCAGTGCCCGGGCGACCTCGCGCTGCGATTCGTGCCAGGCGAGCGACCCCGGCCCCGACTCGCGGAGCACGTCGACCGAGGACGCGACCGCTCGGCGCCACCCGTTGATCGAGGCCGCGGACGGCGGTGTGGACCGGTCGAAGTCGACCGAGCCGTCGACGAGGTACTGCTCCGAGGCGACGTCGAGCACGAGGTCGCGGTCGAGGTGCACGAGCCGCTGGTCCCAGTCGCGGTAGTCCACGTCGAAGCGCCGCTCGACCGGGAAGAGCGTCGGCACACCCGGCTGCATGCGGACCTCGTCACGCCCGGCGTCGACCGTCGCGGTGCCGGCGTCGATCCACTGGACGACGACCTCGCCCTCGACGGCGACGTCACCGCGCAGCGAGCCGTGCATCTGCGACCGGCGGATGCTCATGCGTTCGTCGCCGATGCCGACGTAGCGGTACCAGTAGTCGCCGTCGGTCCGGCTGGAGTGCCACGCGCGGCCGGCGTACATGCCGGCGAGGTCCGCGATGGCGGAGTCGGTGTCCGTACCCGACACCGACACGAGGGACGAGGGCCCCTCGCCCGTCGTGTTGCTCATCTATCGAGTCTGCCGTGGCCGGACCGGCCCGCGCCGCGGGGTGCGCGAGCCGGACGACCGGCCCGCGTTCCGGGGACAGCACGGAGGAGACGGGAGGCGCGGTGCCCGCCGGCACCGCGCCTCCCGTCTCCTGCTGGTCGCGTCGTGGACGCGAGCCGCTACGCCAGCGTCGCCGCGTCGATCACGAAGCGGTACCGCACGTCCGAGGAGAGGACGCGCTCGTAGGCCTCGTTGATCTGCTCGGCGCTGATGAGCTCGGTCTCCGGCAGGATGCCGTGCTCGGCGCAGAAGTCGAGCATCTCCTGCGTCTCGCGGATCCCGCCGATGGACGAACCCGCCCACGAGCGGCGCGACGGGATGAGCGCGAAGGCCGGTACCTCGAGCGGCTCGGACGGTGCGCCGACGTTGACGAGCGTGCCGTCGACCTTGAGCAGGTCCAGGTAGGCGCCCATCGGGATCTTCGCCGACACCGTGTTGATGATGAGGTCGAAGGAGCTCGCGAGCTCCTCGAACGTCGCCGGGTCCTGCGTCGCGTAGTGGGCCTTCGCACCGAAGCGGAGCGAGTCCTCCTGCTTCGCGGTGGTCTGGGACAGCACGGTCACGTCCGCGCCGAGCGCCGCTGCGATCTTCACACCCATGTGACCGAGGCCGCCCATGCCGACGATCGCGACCTTCGTGCCGGGGCCGGCGTCCCAGTGGCGCAGCGGCGAGTACAGCGTGATGCCGGCGCAGAGCAGCGGCGCGACCTTCTCGATGTCGAGCGACTCGGGGATGCGGAGCACGAAGTCCTCGTTCACGACGACGGCCTGCGAGTAGCCGCCCTGGGTGATCGAGCCGTCGGCGGGATCGACGCCCGCGTAGGTCTGGATGTTGCCCTTGAGGCAGTACTGCTCCTCGCCCTTCAGGCAGCTCTCGCACTCCCCGCAGGAGTTCACCATGCAGCCGACGCCGACGAGGTCGCCGACCTGGTGCTCGGTGACGTCGCTGCCGACGGAGACGACGTGGCCGACGATCTCGTGGCCGACGACCTGCGGGTACTGGATCTCGCCCCACTCGCCGCGGACGGTGTGGATGTCCGAGTGGCAGATCCCGGCGTAGGCGATGTCGATCTCGACGTCGTTCGGCCCGAGGTCACGACGGGTGATGGTGGTCTTGACGAGCGGCTCCGTGGCCGACGGTGCGGCGTACGCGTTGACGGTGCGCAATGGTCTCCTCGTGGATGGTGCGTGCGGGCCGGATCCGGCCCGGCGACCAGTCTGGTGGAGCGCGCCATCCGGGTGGGAGGTCCCGTTGGGGCACCCTTGCGAGGAATGCGTCAGGCCATCCGGGCGAGCCGCCGGCCCGCGATGGTCGCGAAGCGCAGCGGGTCGGTCAGCGCGTCGGAGGGCTCGCCGGTCGTCTGCGTCGCCAGGACGGTGAGCGAGGCCGCGGCGTCGTAGTCGTCGAGCGGCGCGTCGATCGCCCCCGCGACGAGCATGATCCGCGCGGTCGGCGCGTGCGCTGCGCCGAGGGAATGCACCACCACGGGCACCTTGCCAGCCGCGCTCTGCCCGTCGAAGCGGCCCTCGCCCGTGATCACCACGTCGGCCCCGTCGAGCAGTGCCGGCAGACCCAGGACCTCGGCGACCGCCGAAGCCCCGCGCGCGAGCGTCGCGCCCCACGCGAGCAACCCGAATCCGACCCCACCGGCGGCCCCTGCGCCCGGGGTCGTCGGGTCGACCGCGGGGAACTGCGCCGCCCAGTCGGAGAGTCGTTCGTCGAACGACGCGATGCGGTCCGGGGTGATGCCCTTCTGCGGCCCGAACACCGCGGCGGCACCGGTCGGCCCGAGCAGCGGCGACGTCACATCGGTCAGCACGGTGACGCCCAGCGGTGGGAGCCCGCGCAGACCGGGGCCGTCGTACCCGAGCGCCTCGAGCACCGGCCGACCGCCGTCCGTGGACGCGCTCCCGCCGATGCCGAGCACGAGTCCCGTGGCCCCCGCGTCGAGCGCCGCGGCGATCGCCTCGCCGAAGCCGGCGGAGGTCGCGGTGTCCGGGAGCAGCTCGTCGCCGAGGAGCGGCAGCCCGCTCGTGGCCGCGAGTTCGACGACCGCACGGCCGTCGGGCAGCCGGAGCCAGGACGTGTCGACGGGGGAACCGGCCGGTCCGGTGACCGTGACCGGAACCCGGACGGCACCGGCAACGGCGGCCTCGAACGCGTCGAGCGTGCCCTCGCCGCCGTCGGCCATCGGCGCGAGGAGGACGTCGTCGTCCGGGCGCTCGACGAGCCAGCCGTCGCCCACCGCTGCGGCGACCTCGGCCGCGGTCGCGGTGCCCTTGAACGAATCGGGCGCGATCACGACGCGCATGCGGAGACCTCCATCATCCGGTTGCCGTCCGCGAGCGAGCGCACCGCGGCACCCGGCAAGCGTCGCACGTGCGGCCCCCCGATGACGCCGCGGTGGGCGCGCTGCCGCACCGGACGCGTCGCGGGGTCGGGTCCTCAGGAGTCTTCGGGGGCCGGGGCGGACTGCTCCGACAGGGAGAACCGGGGATGTGGTGCCCCGCCGGTGGCGAGGTCGGCGATCATGTCGCCGAGCAGCGGTGCGAACTTGAACCCGTGGCCCGAGAACCCGGTCGCGACGGTGATCGGACCCCGGCGGTCGATGACGAAGTCCTCATCGGGGGAGGTGTCGTACAGGCAGCTGATGAACGTCGGCCGCGTCGCGTCGACGCCGGGCACGTACCGCGCGACGTACGCCTGCAGCCGCTCGGCCTCAGCGGGCACGGGCGTGAAGTCGCGGTGGTCCGGGTCGACCACCGGTCCCGTGCCGTGGAACCCGACCTTGACGCCCTCGCCCGGCGTGAGCAGGCCGTACACGTCGTCCCCGTCGGCCCAGTGCACGAAGCTCGGCCACGCCTCGTCCGGCAGACGGCTGGGGAAGTGGGCGGGCTGCTCCTGGGTGATCCGGAGGGCCGGGAGGCGCGCCCCGCGCTCGGCGAGCAGGTCGCCGACCAGCGTGGGGGCCCAGGAACCGACGGCCGCGATCACGGACGAGGTGCGGACCGTGCTCCCGTCCGACAGGGCCACCGTGACATCGCCGCCGTGGTCCTCGATGCCGGTGACGCGGGTGTCGAACCGGAGCTCCACGAGTCCGGTCCGTTCGGCGAGGGTGAGGAAGACCTCGATCGCCTCCGCCGAGCGGATGCGTCCGGCCGTGGCGTGGGCCAGGACGTGCCCCTCGAACGCGATGCCGGGCCAGCGTGCGGCGGCCTGCTCCGGGGTCAGGGTGTCGTGCGGGATGCCGGCGTCGGCCAGCGCGGCGGCGATGGCGTCCACGACCTCGGGCCGGCCGTGGTCGACGGCACCGGTCCGGACGATGAGCTGCTCGTTCGCCGCGCGCTCGAGCCCTTCCCACAGCTCGAGCGCGCGGGACGTGAGCGTCACGTACTCGGGATCGGCGTAGCCCTGCCGGAAGATGCGCGTCGCCCCGTGCGAGGAGCCACGCTCGTGCCCACGGCCGTGCTGTTCGAGGAGCACGACGCGCTCGCCGCGGGTGGCGAGCGAGTACGCGGTCGCCGCACCGACCACACCGCCGCCGATGACGACGTGGGTTCGCGTGCCGGCGCCGCCGAGGCGGGTTGTCATGTCCAGATCGTAGGTGTGGCGAGCTTTCGACACGTGTCGTCCGTGACGTCGTGTGACCCGGCGTCAGCGCTCCGTGTCGAACGGCGTGAGCACCGCGGCCGCGGCGTCGGCGACGAGGGCGTCGTCGTAGGCCGCGCCCGGGTCGTTCTTCGTCGTGAGGACGGAGATGACGATCGTGCCGCCGTCGGGACGCGTCACCAGGGCGATGTCGTTCCGGATGCCGCCCGCACCGCCGGACTTGTCCGCGACCGTCCACCCTGTCGGCGCTCCGGCGCGGACGAGCGTGTCGCCGGTCGCGTTGCCGCTCATCCACCGCTCGAGCAGCGCCGTGTCCGACGCGTCGAGCGTGCGGCCGTCGAGGACCCTCGCGAGCGAGGCCGTGAACGCCGCCGGGGTCGTGGTGTCCTCGGTGCTGCCGGGTTCGATCGTGTTGAGGTCCGGCTCGTCGTGCACGACCTCGGTGGTCCGGTCGCCGAGTCGGGCGAGGGCGTCGTCGAGGGCCGCCGGTCCGCTGAGGCGGTCCAGGACGAGGTTCAGTGCGGTGTTGTCGCTCTGTCTGACGGCGGCCTCGGCGAGCTGCGCGTACGTCAGCCCGTCGGACTCGTGCTCGCTCGTCACGGGGGAGTGCCCGGCGGCGGCGACGTCGGCCGCGGTCCAGTGCGCGCGTTCCGCACGGGCCGCCCCGTGCACGGAGCGCAGGAACTCGGCGGCCGCGAACACCTTGAGCGTCGAGGCGTACCCGAACCGCCGCTCGCCGTTGTACGCCACGGTCTCGCCGGTCGTCGTGTCCGTCGCGGTCACGCCGACCGTGGCGTCGTACTCCCGCTCGAGGGCGGCGAGCGACCTCGTGACGGCTTCGCGGTCCGCGTCGCTGATCGTCGGCGTCGGCGTCGGCGTCGGACTCGCGCTCGACCTGGCGGTTGCGCCGGCACTCGGTCCCGCGGACGTGCTGCCGCCGCTGCACCCGGCGAGGGCGAGGGAGAGAGCGATGCCACCGGCGACGAGGAACGGGAGGGAGTGACGCATCCCAGCACCCTCGTGCCCGATCCTGGACGGACCCCGCACGCAGAAGGGCCGCCCGGTCGTGTCGCTTCTCAAGTCAAGTGAGACTCCTTCGCAGCAATGAGACCATGCAGCGCTTGAGGAGGTCTCTGTTTTAGAGGTCGCGGATTCTTCTCACCGGACGTGAGACCTTCTGAGCCGGGTGCTCACAACGACGAAAACGACGGCGGAAGCTGGAGAGCTTCGCCGTCGTTTTCGTGTTTGTTCAGTTCTGGTTGAGGATCCTGTCCTCAGGTTTGCACTCGGTGCATCCCCGCGACTTCCGCCGGTTCGGGACGCTCTGTTGCTGGACGTGTCCGAAGGCGCACTTCCACCAGTACCGGTCGGTTCCGGCGAACATCAGCTCGGGCCGTTTGGAGCCGTTGAGGTAGTCGTGCCACTCGGTGACGAGAAGCGGGTCGGTGGTCGCGAGGTCGTTGACTCGAAGGGCCAGTCGTCGGCTTGAGCAGAGTGAGCATCCGTAACCCTGGAGCGATGTCGGGGTGCGTGTCGACGAGGCTCGTGCGGGTCCGGCGGAGTCGGGCGCGGCGGCATGGGTCGCAGCCGGCGCACATCTTTGGTGGCGGGGTGCGCAGATTCGTAGGCGGGGTCGAGTTCTGCTGACCTGTCCCGGGTTCTCCGGGCACGTACTTCGTGTTGATCATGCCGCGGTTTCGGCAGCGGTGTAGAGGTTCTCGAACTCGATCGGTGAGTAGTAGGCCAGCGCGGAGTGACGTCGGGTCGGGTTGTAGAACGTTTCGATCCACTCGAACATCGCGGAGGCAAGTTCGGCGCGGGTCGGCCAGGAGCAGCGGTCGAGCAGTTCGATCTGCATCGAGCCGAAGAATGACTCCGTCAGCGCGTTGTCGTACGCGGACGCGACTCGCCCCATCGAACCGAGCAGTCCCGCTTCGCGAAGCCGGACTGCCGAACAGCCATGACGTGAATTGCGCGCCCCGGTCCGAATGCACGACCGTCGCGACAGGCTGGCGGCGCCAGGTGGCCATCTGGATCGCGTCGACGACGAGCTCGGAACGCAGATGATCCGTGAGCGACCAACCAACGCAACGGCGTGACAACACGTCGATCACCGCCGCGCAGTACACCCACCCTTCATCAGTTCGGTGCTGCGTGATGTCGGTGACCCACAGCTTGTCGGGTGCATCCGCGGCGAACACGCGTTTGACGCGGTCCTGGAACACCGCCGGCAACCGCCCGACCCACCGGTGCGCCACTTCCGGTGGTGCACGCCCTGCAACACCATAAGTGCCGCGAGAACGAGTATGCACATCCCGAATCTGGTTGATCAGGTGCGCATCCTCGACGTCTCGACTCGACGGCCGGCGGGATCGCCACTCGTAATAACCCGAAGCAGAGACCTGCCGGACCCGGCACGCCACCGCGACGGGCACTCCGTCATCGGCGAGTTCACGAACGAGCCGGAAGCCTATTTTGTCAGGTGTCCGGAAACCCGGGACAGGTCAGCTTGGACAACGAGGGCGGTGTGATCGATCAGATCGGTCGAGCGCTGCGCACGATGAGGGAGACAAGCCTCATCCCGTGGGGGCTACCGGACGAGCGTCCGGTTGACGATCGCCCTCCGGGACGGGCCTGCGCTGGTTGTTCTCAGAGAGTGTGGTCCATCGCCGCGCCATGGTCGGCGCATGGGGTCTCGGGGGCGGACGCAGTGGGGACACGTCAATGTTCGGGCGCTCCTTGCGATCGCGCTGATCGTCCTGTGGGGCGCCGTGCTCATCGCGACCGGAGTGTTGGGCTCCGCCGGTCAGACTCCGCCTTCACAGTTCGACTACGACAACGGGAGCTTGCCGCCCTCGGCCGATGATCGCGCCGTTGCGACCATGCAGGCTGCCGCATTGGTCGCAGCCCTGCCTGTCGCTGTTCTCGCCCTCTGCATCGCGGCAAGCTCTCTTCGCCTGTGGAAGGAACAAGTGTCCGCGATCATCGCGACCAGCGTCGCTAGCCTCTCCGCCCTGGTGAGCATCGGCCTCGCCTGGATCGGGATGGGGACTCTGGTCTTCTTCACCTAGGCGTCAATGATAACGGCCGACTGCCTTGGGGTTGAGGACTGCTCGTGAGGAAAGTGGCGTCAGGCGGAGGATCTGCCTCGCTGCGGTCATGCCAATGACAGCGATGACCACGAGAACCATGAGTGTCGGCCCTTCGCCCCGCGGTCCGAGCTCGTTGATCAACACCCGGGCGACGTACCCGAGGAGCCCAGTCACCGAGGGTCGGTAGGCAAGACGGCCGAGTATCGCGACGACGGCTGCCACGCCAGCCGTGCCGAGCCACAGCACGAGGATCGAAACAATGGCACTGGTAAACCGTCGTATCGAGCCGATGCCTCGTAGAGCGATGGCGCAGCCAACGAGCAGAGGGGGCACCCACCGCACGACCGTGAGGATCGCGTCGCTCGACTCTGTTGCGAGCGCCCCGACCGGCACCACGAAGCCACTGATCCAGGTCCCGACCGCGAGCGCGGCCACCGCAAATGCGACCAGGGCGGCGCCGGGAGGCGCGGAAGCGAGGAGGACGAGAAGCGCCGCGGCCAGCACGATCGACAAGGCGCCGCCGGCGAGGAGCGCCACCGTGTACTCCTGGGGGACGGTGAACCGCGACGCGGACGTCGCCCACAGGACGGGGTCAGCGTTCATGTGGGCGCGCTGAGCACTGAGGGCGGTGACCGCAGTCTGCACGAGCGCCGCCGCCTGCAATCCGGCAACGACACCAGCGATGATGAACAGGTGGGCGCGACGGAGGCCAAGACGCTTTCTGCGTCGCAGGAGCCGGAAACTGATCCCCGCCACAGCACCGCCGACGAGCAGCAGGGACGCCAGTAGCGCGGCCGAGTACTGGTTCAGCGGCAGGATGACGAGGCGTGCGCCTACTCCCCCCCCGGGCCGGTCCCAGAGGGTCGGCGCGGGCAGCCGCATCCCGGTGACGATCCAGGGAGTCAGCCCGGCAATGACCGAGACGACGCCGAGCCCGATTGTGATGACGACAGCGTGGCCAACACGGCGCCTGCTCAGTCCCTCTGCGTCCGCACCAGCCGCGATGCACGCTTTCCCCACGGCATTGACCTGTTCGTTGAGCATCCATTAAGGCTAGGTTGACAGGCCGAATGCGTGATCCGATGAACTGTGGAATGGGTAACGCCGCCGAAAGTGGCGGCTTTCCGCCAACAGGGCACGCACGGGCCGCCAAGGCCCAGCGCGACGTGGTAGCCGTGGGCGTGAATTCGGTGGTGCTCGCCACGAGCGAGCAGGCATTGACCGGGTCCCCCTCGCTCATGCCAAGGAGACCGGGAACTCTCGCCGAGAGTGCAGTCTCGGCGCAGGTTCTGCCATCGCGCACTTGCCGAGGAGTGCGATCCGGAAATCCGGCGATTGAAGCCCAATGACTGCGCAATTCGGTCGCTCCGTATGCGAGCTCGCGCTCCTGGCGTCCCGGCTGCGTGCACCGGGGGTCAGACGAGGCCAGCCAGCCGGTCAAGACAAGGACACCGAGAAGCAGCCCTACACCGATCGTCGTCCCCAACCCGACTTCATTCCGGTCAACCACGAGTATGAACGCGACCGCGGGCATCACCCCCACGACGACTCCCAGCCATCAGCTAGCGATGGCGGTCAGCATCAAGCTCATCTTCTACCGTGACATCTCCCGGAGGACAGGCCCGCCTTACGGCACGAAGCTGCGCGCCGCGTTTCAGCAGCCTCGCACCGCGGACGATCTGCTGCAGCGGGATCTGGTGCCGCTCGCAAAGGCGGCATCACACCCGCTGCGGGGCTGGCTCGTCAGTCAAGGCACCAGTACAGCGAGGCCGTTCGCGGGCTGGGGTCTCAACTCAGTCGAGAGAAGTCTCACCCGTCTTGTGAAATGACGGTCGGGCGGCCCTTCGTGTCGGAGCGAGTGACGGGAATCGAACCCGCGCTACCAGCTTGGGAAGCTGGAGTTCTACCATTGAACTACACTCGCGCGCCCCGCTCAGCGGGACGACGCAAGCCTAGCGGATTCTGCGCTGGACGCGAGCCGAGTGCCCGCCGAGCGTCCTGCACCGGACGTGCGCCGCGCCTCCCGGCCCGCACCCGAGTCTCCGCTGTGAGCCCGCCTGCCTGACGGACAGGTGTCGTCCCCGTGTGTACCGTCCAGGTGGATCGAGCGACGCCGAACCCGAGGAGGACACGGATGGTCAGGCATCCCCTCATCGACGATGTCGTCGGCCCCGCCCTCGTGGTCGAGTCAGCCTCGCCGGTGGTGTGGCTGACCGAGGCGCTCACCTCGCTGCTCCGTCGGGCCTCCGAGTCCGGACGGATGGTCGTGCTCCGGACCGGCCGGGAGGCAGCGGTCACCCCCGCCCTCCGCCACGCGCTGGGTGTGTACGGAGGCGCATGGGCCGTGGCCGACTTCGACGGCACGCTGCGCGACGGACGCACCGGCGTCGCCGCCTCCGGCATCGAGGACTTCGCCCAGCGCGGCCCCGAACTCATGGGCACGCCGTCGCCGGAGCACCCCGTCGCGAACGACTCCGTGCGGCAGATCAGCATCGACCTGACGCTGCGACACCACTCCGCGCGGGCGATCGACATCGGCTCCGCGATCGAGGCGCTGTGCGAGGCGGTCGGCACCTGCCCGACGCGCTGGGGCACCGCCGAACCGCTGGCCGTGCCGTGGGACCGCTGGGTCGTCACGCAGTACGCCAAGCACGAGGCGCCGGGGGTGTCCACCTCGTACGCCGTGGGCGAGGGGTTCTCGGCCACCATGACCGCGCACCTGCTCGACGGGGTCGTCGTGGAGACGATGTCCGCCGTGCTCACCATCCCCGAGGACGGCGCGGACCCGGCCCTCGCCTCGAAGCTGCTCGACGCCGTGCACCGCGTGGCGGACGAGGTCGAACCGGTGTTCGGCGTCGTGATGCAGCGCCGCGGTGACGCCGACCACCTGGTCCGGGCCGTGTCGCACGGCGAACCGTCTCCCCTCGCCGTCGTGGTCGGACCCGAGGCGAGCGAGTTCCTCGACCGGGACGGCGTGTGGCCACCGCCGCGCACCACGACGTCGACGTTCGGCGGCGGCGGACTGGTCGTGCGGTTCGACGACGGGTGGGAAGCGCTGGAGGACTTCCTCGACCGCATCGACGAGGACCGCTTCCTGCAACTCGTCGGCGGTGCCCCGCTCGACCCCGCGCACGACGAGGGCACGCTCGACGGGCACGTCGGCGGCGCCCCGCACGCGTTCGGCGGTCACCGTGCCCCGTGACGTCACCCTGCTCTGCCGCGAGCCGGTCGAGACGCGCGACGTCGCCGAGGCGCTGCTCCTGCACGACGAGACCTGGGGCGTCCGGGCGCTCGACGACGGCCCGATGGTGCAGGTCTGCCGGGACGCCACGCACCCGGTCATCACGGTGCTCGGGGTGCGGCGGGTGGACTCCTTCGACGAGGTCGAGCGGATCCTGCCGGACGCTCCGACACTGTCCACGCCGCTGTGGTGGGTCGACACGGTGACACCCGGGGGAGCGGACGGCGAGTCCGGGATCTCCGCTGCGCTCGAGGCCGCGATGGACCTCGACGCCGTGTGCATCGTGCACGGGGACTGACGCGTATTGACCTCGCGACCGTGCGCCAGCGGGCGCGTGCCGCGTGCGCCAGCGGGCGCGTGCCGCGTGCGGCGCCCGGCCGCCCGGGCCCGGAGGTCAGTCGCGCTCGTGCATCGCGGCCAGGCGCTCGTTGTAGGCCTTGAGGTCCGCATCCCCGTCGCGGTCGGCCTTCCGGTCGAGGCGCTTCGCGTCCCGCGAGTCCGACTTCACCCAGTTCCGCACCACCAGCAGCGCCACGAACACCATCGGGAGCTCGGACGCCCCCCACGCGATCCCGCCGCCCGTGTGCTGGTCGTCGAGCAAGGCGGCGTCGTTCGTCTGCCCCAGCGCGTGGAACCAGTCGACCGCGAACACCGACTCCGAGGTCATGACGGCCACGCCGAAGAACGCGTGGAACGCCAGCGTCGCGAGGAGGGCGATGATGAGGATCGGGTACTGCGGGCGCGCCGGACCCGGGTCGACGCCGACGAAGACCCAGAAGAACAGGTAACCGCTGAACACGAAGTGCACGACCATCGCGACGTGCCACTCGTGCGACTGCATCGCGTACTGGAACGCCGGCGTGAAGTAGAACACCACGAGGGACCCGGCGAAGATGACCCCGGCGACAGGGGGCCGTGCGAGGAACTGCATGTACCGGGAGTGCGTGAAGAGCATGAGCCACTCACGGGCCCCGCGGGAACCGTCGTTGCGCACGGGCAGGGTCCGCAGTGCGAGCAGCACCGGGCCGCCGAGCACGAGCGGCAGCGGCACGAACATCATCAGCAGCATGTGCTGGAGCATGTGCGACGAGAAGTGGATCATGCCGTAGACCGCCGGGCCGGCCGAGGTCGTCCAGATGAAGAGCGCGCAGCCGAGCAGCCACGCGATGGTGCGTCCGACGGGCCACTTGTCCCCGCGCTTCCGGAGCTTCCGCACGGCGAGCAGGTACCAGCCGGCCCCGACCACCGCGATCGCGAGCCAGACCCAGTCGATGTGCCACTGCGTCAGGTAGGTCTGCACGGTCTGCGCCGGTGGGTACGGGAACCCGATCAGTCCGGAGCGGGTGTCCTCCCCGGTCTCCGGCGTCTGCGGGATCGGCGGCTGCGATCGTGAGACGGCGACCGAGACCCCGATCGCGACGGCCATGAACACGATCTCCGCGAGCGCGAACCGTGTGAACGAGCGCCGGTCCAGCGGGGACCGCAGCAGGGCCGGGACGAGTCGGCGGCGCTGGACCACACCGGCGAGCCCGAGCGCGACGAGGATCACGGCCTTCACCGTGATCAGCCACCCGTACGTCGTGGTGAACAGGTCGAGCGGTCCCGTCAGCCGGAGGGACGCGTTCACGATGCCCGAGAACGCGACCGCGGCGAACGCCCAGCCGGCAAGCGTCGAGTAGCGGGAGACCACCCGGCCGGTGGCACCCTTCGTGCGGGTGCGGAGGGCGACGACGGCGACGAGCCCTCCGGCCCAGACGCACACCGCGACGAGGTGCACCGCGAGGGAGTTCACCGCGTTCGCGTGCTCGAGCGACCCGGCGGCGTGCCCGGAGAGTGCGAGGGGGAGGAGCGCGAAGAGCCCCGCGACCGTCGCCACCGCGAGCGTGGTCACCCGAGTGGCGAACGCGGCGACGACGGTCGCGATGAGGATCGCCGCGGCGGAGACGACGAGCGCCTGCCCGATCTCCACCTGGAACGTGAAGAGCATGAAGTTCCGCGCGAACACCGGGCTGGTGAGGGGGACGCCGAGCGTGTTCGCGCCGGTGAACACGATGCTCACGACGGCGGCGAGGAACCACACGGCACCCGTGACGGCGGCCCAGCGCGTTGCCCGGTGCTGCACGCTCGAGAGGGCCCCGTGGTCCTTCTTCTGCGCAGGCAGCGCGAACGCCGCGACGACGAGCAGGCCGATCGTCAGCGCCGCCATCGTGTCGTGCACCACACGTGCGACGGGCAGGCCGTACTCGACGAGGTCGCCCGCGGACACCAGCTGCTGGTTCGCGGTGAACGCGCCGGTGAGCGTCATCCCGAGGATCGAGCACGCGACCGCGAGCGGAACGGCGACGACGAGGACCGTCGCGACGGTGGACGTGCGCGCGGTGACTGGCGCGGATTCCGGCGCCGCGCCTCCAGGCTGGGTTTCGGGTGACGTGACGGTCATGACCGTCCAATGGTAGGTGTGCTGGCCTGGAGGCGCGGCGTGCGTCTCGTGCTCCGGCTGCGGTCCGCCTCAGAGTGACGTCCACGCGCCCCGCCGTCACGTGCGGCGTTCCCAGATCCCCTCGCTGCCGACACCGACGAACCCGACGGCCTCGTTGACGTCGAGCATCGGCCGGTTCTCCTCCGCGTTGAACGTGATGATCGACGGCCGCCCTGGGAAGTCCTGCTCGACGCGCTCGATCCCGACCACCTTGAGCAGCCAGCCGAGCCGGTGTCCGCGGTGCTCCTTCAGGACGAGGGTGTCCCACTGCATCACGGCCCGCTCGGGGTCGTCCGGCACGGCCAGCTGCGTGAAACCGGCCAGGGTGGTGCTCGGGACGTGCTCGACCGCGACCGTGAGCATCGTTCGCGGTGCCCGTGCGAGCTCCTCCTCGTGCTCGCGGAGCCGATCGGCGGTCCAGACGTCCTCCGGCTCCGCCATGTCCCCGTCTGGCGCATCGGTGCTCATCCGGGTCTCGAGCAGCGCGATGCCGTCGAGCCACTCCTCGGGCGTCCGCCCGACCCAGGCGTGCACGCGGTAGTCCGGTCCGGCGCGCACCGCGGCACGGTCGTGGAGCTCGCGGACGACGGAGTGGTCGGCGGGGAGCCCGAGCCGGCTGATCCGGTTCACCTGCCCGAAGCGCCAGCCACGGGCCGTGAGGAACCGCGCGCCGGCCTCGTCCGCAGGCACGGCTCCGAACCCCGTCCGAGCGGCGAGGTACCCGTGGCCGGATGCCGGTCCGACCTGCCGGGACACTGCGTACGTCTTCCACTGCGTGCGACCGTCCTCGCGGGCGATTCGCTCGAGGTGGTCGGCGAGCAGCGTGCCGATGCCGTGGCGCTGGTGCTCGGGGAGGACGCCGAGTGCGATCCAGCAGTTCGGCGTGCCGGGTGCCTGCTTCGTGTCGTACGAGCCGGCGGCGACGACCGTGCCCCCGTCCGCCCCACCGTCCGGCCCGCTGTCCGCCCGCACGACGAACAGCCGGCTCGGTGCGCCGGGCTCGTGGCACATCGGGAGGTACTCCTCCGGCTTCCACGACAACTCGGTCAGACCGTGCACGTCGACCTCGGCGGCATCGGTGACCGCGAGCCACTCCCGGAAGGCTCGTACCTTCTCCGGGTCGTCGTCCATCGTCGTGGGCACGTCGAGCTCGTGCACGGTGTACGCGGTCATCGTCTGCGCCCCTCCCGCTGCCCGGCGCTGGACAGCCTCGCAGCATATCGGCGCGCGTCCGCTGCCGCTAGGCTTCTGCGCGTGCTGCTCTCCGACCGTGACATCACCGCCCAGCTCGCCGAAGGCCGCATCGGGCTCGACCCGTACGACGCCTCGCTCGTGCAGCCCTCGAGCATCGACGTCCGGCTCGACAAGTTCTTCCGGCTGTTCGACAACCACAAGTACCCGCACATCGACCCCGCCGTGGACCAGCCGGACCTCACCCGCCTGGTGGAGACCGACCCGGACGAGGCGTTCGTGCTGCACCCGGGCGAGTTCGTCCTGGGCTCGACGTACGAGGTCGTCACGCTGCCCGACGACATCGCGGCACGGCTCGAGGGCAAGAGCTCACTCGGTCGACTCGGACTCCTCACCCACTCGACGGCGGGCTTCATCGATCCGGGCTTCTCCGGTCACGTGACGCTCGAGCTGTCGAACGTGGCGACCCTGCCGATCAAGCTCTGGCCGGGGATGAAGATCGGCCAGCTCTGCTTCTTCCAGCTGTCGAGCCCCGCGGACAAGCCGTACGGCTCCGCCGAGTACCAGTCGCGGTACCAAGGGCAGCGAGGGCCGACCCCGTCGCGCTCGGCGCAGAACTTCCTGCGGACCGACGTCTCCCGACGGTCGTAGCGCGCACCGCGATATCGCTGTTCGCAATCTCGACGGGCGAGCACTCCGAATCGTCAGATGTGCGTAAAGAAATGTCGCATTCTGTGTATCGTGGCCGCATGTCCGCAGTTCTCCCTCGGCCCGCGCCGCCAGTGTCGGCTGCCGGGCTCATCCGTGACGCCCGTACCCGTGCCGAGCTCACCCAGGTGCAGCTCGCCGACCGCGCGGGCGTCACGCAGAGCGTCATCAGCACCTACGAAAACGGACGTCGCGAGCCGTCCCTCGCCGCACTGCAGCGGCTCCTGCTCGCCGCCGGTTTCACGACCGCGATCGACCTCCGCCCCGTCGAGGAACCGCCGCCGCTGCGGGAGCGGGTGACGGCGGCCCGCCGGGAACTCACCAGGATCGTGTACCGCTTCGGCGGCCGGAACCCGCGGCTCTTCGGCAGCGTCGCCCGTGGCGAGGACGGTCCGACGAGCGACGTGGACCTCATGGTGGACCTCGACCCGGGACTCGGGATCTTCGCGCTCAGGCGGATCCAGGACGAGGCGGAGCAGCTGCTCGGCGTGCGGGTCGACGTCGTGGACGCCGCGGGCATGGGCGCTGACGCCGTCCGGGATGCGGTCCCGCTGTGAGCCGTGACGTCGGGGACCGGCTGGACGACGTCATCCGGGCGTGCGGGGTGATCCGGCGGTACGTCGACGACGACGCGCTGCCGGAGGACCTCGTGTACGACGCGGTCAGGATGCGGCTCGTCGAGATCGGCGAGGCCGTGCGGATGCTCCCGAGCGCGGTCACGTCGGCCGAGCCGGGCATCCCGTGGTCGCGGGTGTCGCTGCTGGGGGAGCGGCTCACGCGTCGGTACTTCGACACGACGCCGGCCGTGGTCTTCGGGACGGCGCGGGTGGACGTGCCGTCCCTCTGTGCGGCGGTCCACCGCCTGCGAGCCGCGCACGCCTGAGACGCACCAGGGTGAGACGCGGCCGTGTCTCGGACTGGAGGCGCGGGTCGGCCCCGCCCCGCGCCTCCAGTCCGGTGCTCGGCCGCCGCCCGGACGCGGGACGGCCCCGTCTCGCCGAGGCGAGACGGGGCCGTCCGTGGGAGCGAAGGAGATCAGCCCTTCTTGGCGAGCGCCTCGAGGGTGTCGTTGCCCTTGTAGGCCTCGACGGCGTTGTCCTTCGTGACGAGCACCGGGGTGAGCTCGATCGCGGGGACCGTCTTCACGCCGTTGTAGTTGTTCGTCTTGTCGATCTTGGTGTCGGGCTTGTTGCCCTTCGACAGGTCGGACACGAGGTCGATGGCCGCCTGGGCCTCTTCCGTGGTGTTCTTGTAGATCGTCGAGTACTGCGTGCCCTGCATGATCAGCGGGATCGAAGCGGTCTCCGAGTCCTGACCGGTCACGACGGGGTTGTCCTTGCCGGCGGCCTTCGTCGCGGTGAGGATCGCACGGGCGAGGGTGTCGTTCGGCGAGAGCACGCCGTCGATCTTGGTGTCACCCGTGTAGTACTGCGCGAGGAGGTCGGTCATGCGCGACTGGGCCTTCTGCGCGAGCCAGCCCTGCGTGTTCACCTTGGCGAACGTGGTCTGACCCGAGACGACCTTGATCGTGCCGTCGGCGATCTTCGGCTTGAGGACGCTCATCGCGCCGTTGAAGAACACGGTGGCGTTGGCGTCGTCCGGGGAACCGGCGAAGAGCTCGACGTTGTACGGCCCGTCGCCCTTCTTGTCCTTCAGACCCTTGAGCAGGGCGTTGGCCTGCAGCTGACCGACCTTGTAGTTGTTGAACGCGACGTAGTAGTCGACGTTCTTCGTGTTCAGGATGTTGCGGTCCCAGGCGATGACCGTGGCGCCCTGCGCCTTGGCGGCCTTCACCTGCGAGCCGAGCTGCGAACCGTCGGCCGCACCGATGATGACGGCCTTGGCGCCCTTGGTGATCATGCCCGAGATCTGCGACTGCTGGTCCGGCACCGGGTTGCCGGCGTTGGCGTACTGGATGTCGGCCTTGAAGCCGGCGTCCTCGATCGACTTCTTGAACGCGGCACCGGCGAGCACCCAGTTCTGCGAGGTCTTCGCCGGGAGCGCGACACCGATGAGGTCACCCTTCTTGATGGACGATCCCGAACCGGAGTCCGAGGTGCCGCGAGCCGAGCAGCCGCTGAGGGCGAGGCCCGCGACGAGTGCCAGGCCGATACCGGCGATGAGCTTCTTGCGCATGTGATTGCTTTCTCTTCGTTGAGGGGTGGAGCTGTGGTGAGGGGTTCGTGCGTCCGGGATCCCGGACGCCACGTCTTCAGTGGGTGTTGACCTTCTCCGGCTGGTCCTCGATGGACCTCGGCTGCGCGGCGGCCACGGTGTTCTGCTCCGTGTCCTTCCGCTGGAACTGCCGCATCATCCCGCCGATGAGCGACGGTCGACCCTGCGACTTCGAGTAGACGTCGAAGGCGACGGCGACGAGCAGGACGAGGCCGCGGATGATCTGCACCTTGTTGGACTCGATGCCCATGAGCTGCAGACCGTTCGACAGGAGCGCCATCACGAGACCACCGATGATCGATCCCGAGATGGTGCCGATGCCACCGGCGACCGCTGCGCCACCGACGAACACGGCGGCGATCGCGTCGAGCTCCCAGCCGGTGCCGTCAGCCGGGCCGGAGGCGCCCGAGTAGCCGACGAACACCATGCCGGCGATCGCGGCGAGGACCGACATGTTCGCCATGACGAAGAAGTTCACCTTGCGAGCGCTGACGCCGGACAGGACCGCGGCGTTGGCGTTGCCGCCGACCGCGTAGACCTGGCGGCCGAAGATGGTGTTCTTCGTGATGAAGCCGTAGATGATCGTGAGGACGCCGAGGATGATCGCGACGATCGGGATCGACGTGCCGACCGGGCCGGCGGCGAACAGGTAAGTCGCGAACAGGGTGACCGCGACGAGGATGCCGGTACGGACGATCGACACCCAGAGCGGCGGGACCTCGGCCTGCATCTTCTTGCGGCGACCGCGTCCGCGGACCTCGATGATGATGAGCGCGGCGATCGTCACGAACCCGATCAGGAGCGTGCCGTTCGAGAACCCGAAGTCGGGACCGAAGTCGCCGAGGAAGCCGGCGCCGATCGGGGTGTAGCCGTCGGGGACGGGCACCGAGGTGGAGGAGCCGATGATCTGGTTCGCACCGCGGAAGATCAGCTGCCCCGCCAGGGTCACGATGAACGCCGGGACCTTGACGAACGCCACCCAGAAGCCCTGCCACGCACCGACGAGTGCGCCGACGGCGAGGCCGAGGACGATCGCCAGCCAGACCGGGAAGTGCCACACGGACATCGACTGGGCCACGATGATGCCGACGAACGCCGCCACCGATCCGACGGAGAGGTCGATGTGTCCGGCGATGATCACCATGACCATCCCCAGCGCCAGGATGAGGATGTAGGAGTACTGCAGGAACAGGTTGATCACGTTGGTGGGCTCGAGGATGAGCCCGTTCGTGGTGAACCAGAAGAAGATGACGATCGCGATCAGCGCGATGATCATGCCGTACTGGCCGATGCTGTTGCCCTTGCCGAAGAGCAGTTTCAGGTTCTTCATGAGACGGGAGCGCCCTTCCGCGCGGAGGTCATGCTGCGCATGAGCGTTTCTGGATCGGCCTGGTCAGCGGGGACGTCGGCCGTGATCTGGCCCTCGAAGATCGTGTAGATCCGATCGGAGAGGCCGAGGAGTTCGGGGAGCTCGGAGGAGATGAGGATGATGCCCTTCCCCTGTGCCGCGAGCTGCTGGATGATGCCGTAGATCTCGAACTTCGCACCCACGTCGATGCCGCGGGTCGGTTCGTCGAGGATGAGGATGTCCGGGTCGGTGAACATCCACTTGGACAGGACGACCTTCTGCTGGTTCCCGCCGGAGAGCTTCCCGACGTTCTCCTCGACGGTCGGCACCTTGGTGCGGAGCATCTTGCGGTACTTCTCGGCGACGTCGTACTCCTCGAGGGAGTCGACGACGCCGGCCTTCGAGATCTTGGGCAGGTCGGCGGACACCGTGGACCGCTTCACCGAGTCGAGCAGGTTCAGGCCGAGGGCCTTGCGGTCCTCGGAGACGTAGCCGATGCCGTTGTCGATCGCCTGCTGGACGTTCGTGACCTTGATCTCGCGGCCGTCCTTGATGATCTGTCCGCCGAGCCAGGTGCCGTACGAGCGACCGAAGATGCTCATCGCGAGCTCGGTGCGGCCGGCGCCCATCAGGCCCGCGAAGCCGACGATCTCGCCGCGCTTGACGTGGAAGGTCGAGTTCTTGCAGACCAGGCGCGAGGCGTCGAGCGGGTGCTGCACGGTCCAGTCGCGGACCTCGAAGAAGGTCTCGCCGATCTTCGGGGTGCGGTCGGGGAACCGGGACTCGAGCGAACGACCGACCATGCCGCGGATGATGCGGTCCTCGTTGACGCCGTCGCCCTTGACGTTCAGCGTCTCGATGGTCTTGCCGTCGCGGATGATCGTGATCTCGTCGGCGATCTGCTCGATCTCGTTCAGCTTGTGGCTGATCATGATGCTCGAGATGCCCTTGGCCTTCAGCCCGACGATGAGGTCGAGGAGGTGCTGCGAGTCGTTCTCGTTGAGCGCCGCGGTGGGCTCGTCGAGGATGAGGAGCTTGACGTCCTTGTGCAGGGCCTTCGCGATCTCGACGAGCTGCTGCTTGCCGACGCCGATGTTCTTGATCTGGGTGTCCGGGTCGTCGCTGAGGCCGACGCGGGCGAGGAGGTCCTGCGCGCGCAACTGGGCCGCGGTCCAGTCGATGACGCCGAACCGGCCGGGCTCGTTGCCGAGGAACAGGTTCTCGGTGATCGACAGCTCGGGGATGAGCGCGAGCTCCTGGTGGATGATGACGATGCCGGCCTGCTCGGACTGCTTGATGTCCTTGAACCGGACCTCTTCGCCCTCGAAGACGATCTCGCCGTCGTAGGTGCCGTACGGGTAGACGCCGGACAGGACCTTCATGAGGGTCGACTTGCCGGCGCCGTTCTCGCCGCAGATCGCGTGGATCTCGCCGGCACGGACGCTGAGCGAGACGTCGGACAGCGCCTTCACACCAGGGAACTCCTTGGTGATCGAACGCATCTCGAGGATCGTCTCGGGTGCGGTGATCGACCGGGTCTCGAGTCCGGTGTCGATCGGGGTTGACGCCACGGTGCATCTCCTTCTGCCGCTGCGATGCGGCAGTCCTTCGGGTGGTTCTGCTTGCGGCAGCGAAGGGGCACAGGAGGCCTGTGGACTTCGTTGTCGCGTCCGGTGTCCTGCCCTGTGACGGTCCATGTGACCGTTCACATCGGCGGAACGGAGGTAATACTACGCACGGGATCGGCGCGTCTGTCAATTCGGATTGGTCGCGTTTTCGTAACGGCCCGCGTGATCCGGCGGAACGCGCGCGCCCGCGTCCCCCGCGTTGGGGTACCCGGGCGACCGCCCCCCGCCTGGAGGCGCGGGTCGACCCCGCCCCGCGCCTCCAGTCCGCCGGTCCGCGCGTCAGCGCTTGCGGGGTGCGCTCGTGGAGCCGCGCACCACGAGTTGGGGCACGATGTCGATCGGCCGGAGCAGTTCGTCGTCGCGGGGCAGCAGCAGGTCCACGCACCGTCGACCGAGTTCGGCGAAGTCGACCTGCACCGTGGTGAGCGGCGGCCAGAAGTGCTTCGCCTCGGGGATGTCGTCGTACCCGACCACCGACAGGTCCCCGGGCACGTCGAGCCCGTACGAGCGCGCCGCGTGCACCACCCCGAGCGCCATCTGGTCGTTCGAGCAGAAGATCGCGGTGCAGTCGCGCCAGCGGAGGAGCTCCCGGCCGGCGTGGTAGCCGAAGTCGGCTGTCCAGTCCCCGAGGATCGGCGGCACGACGGGCATGTCACGATCGGACATCTCCCGCAGGAAGCCCTGCATCCGGGCGTCGG
Source organism: Curtobacterium pusillum (assembly GCF_013359865.1). GTDB lineage: Bacteria > Actinomycetota > Actinomycetes > Actinomycetales > Microbacteriaceae > Curtobacterium > Curtobacterium pusillum. The sequence goes on along the minus strand of NZ_JABMCE010000084.1, from coordinate 3,088 downwards.
CCTCGATCCAGTCCTGCGGCCCCGCGATGTGCCGGACGTACTCGTGACCGAGGTCGAGCAGGTGCGCCGTGGCGAGCCGGGCGCCCTCCATCTGGTCCACCCACAGGGCGGTGGGGTCCTCGCCGACACTCGAGCGCATCGTGACGTACGGCGTGCGGATGCCGAGCTCCTCGATGAGGTCGAACACGCGCTGCTGCGGTGCGATGACCACGATGCCCTCGACGTCGAGGTCGAGCAGGTGCCCGAGACCCTGGCGCACCGCGGCGTCGGTCGCCTCGGTGATGTTCGCGGTCGTGACCGAGTACCCGCGTGCCATCGCGGCGTCCTCGATCGCCTGGAGCGCGACCGCCGGCCCGTAGTGCGCCCGGCGTGCGGTGAGGACGCCGATCGTGTGGGTGCGGCTCGTGACCAGCGCCCGCGCGGCCCGGTTCGGCCGGTACTGCAGTTGTTCCATGGCCGCGAGGACCCTGTCCCGGGTCTCCGCCCGGATCGCATCCGAGTTGTTGAGCACCCGCGACACGGTCTGGTGCGACACGCCTGCCACCCGCGCGACGTCGCGGATGCTGGGCGACCGCGGTTGCTGTGCCCGCGTCGACGCCATTGCTACTCGTTCCCGCTCGGGGCCGTGGCACGCCCATGTGCACGTTCACATTCCGAGCCAGATCATTATGCACGCCCGAGACATCGGTGCCACCTGAGTCGTCGTTGCCGGAGCCTCATCGTGCTGTCTCGGGTTGCGGTCCACGAGACCGGCGCCGCGCCTCCAGGCAGCTCGCGTCTACAGCCAGTTCCGCTTGCGGAACCACGCCCACAGCAGCGTCATGAGCAGGAGCATCCCGACGATCGCCGCCGGGTACCCGTACTTCCAGTGCAGCTCGGGCATGTCGTCGAAGTTCATCCCGTAGACGCCGGCGATCAGTCCTGGCGCGAACAGGATCGCGGCCCATGAGGAGATCTTCTTCACCTCCTCGCCCTGCCGGTGCGCGGCGCGCGCGAGCTGGCGGCTCTCCTCGCCCTGGGCGAGGCTGGCGCTCGTCATCCGGCGCATCGCCTCGTTCTGCTCCTGCGTGACGAGCGTCGAGTGGAGCGTCAGGGCGTTCTCGAGCAGCGCCCGGAACGAGTCGACGCGCTCGGTGACGCGCAGGGCGTGGTCGAGCACGTTGCGCAGGCGGTGCTGGACCTCGTCGTCGACGCCGTACTTGTCGGCGCCACGCAGGAGCCCCTTCACCATCGCGGGCACGGGTGTGGTGGCGCGCTGGAACCCGAGGACCTCGCTGAGGAGCTGGTAGATGCGCTTCGAGACGCCGGCGTCGACCTGGCCCGCGAACAGCTGGTCCTCGATGGTGTCGATCTGGTCCTGCAGGACCTCGACCACCGGGGCGTAGCCGTCCACGACCTCGTCGAGGACCGCTGCGGTGACGGCCTCGGACCCCTTCGCGAGGAACTCCGGGTCGGACTCCACCCGGGCCCGGAGCGCCGCGAGGTCCGGGCGCTCGGCGTGCCGGACGCTCACCACGAAGCGGTCGCCGACGAACAGGTGCACCTCGCCGAACTCCACGGCCTCGGCCCGGCTGTCGAACCACGCCGGCCGGAGCACCAGGAAGAGGGTGTCCCCGTACCGCTCGAGCTTGGCGCGCTGGTGTCCCTTGCGGGCGTCCTCCACCGCGTTCTCGTGCAGGCCGAACTCGGTCGCGACGGCCTCGAGCTCGGACGGATCGGGACGGAGCAGCCCGATCCACGCGAGGTCTCCCCGCGTGGCGAGCGACAGGGTCGACGGCGACTCGACGCGACGTCCTCCGACGTACACCGCGTTGTCGATCAGTGCCATGTGCGTGCTCCTCGTGGTCGGGAGCAGGCAGGCGCGAACCGCCCGGTCACGGGCGGCGGGGATCAGGAGACGGGCGCGCAGATCCGGTGGGGCAGGATCGTTCGGCCCGATCGAGGATGGTCACCCGACATCGCGCCTCACCTGCCCTTCTGTTCGTCCGTGGGCTGCCGCGTGCAGCCGACGTCCGACACTACTCCGGCTCATGGGTCGGGTCGAGTGAGCGTCCTCACATTCCCGGCCGTGACGCCCGGTGGGAGGCGCGTTGGATACGACATGGCATGCGAAATATTTACATCGGAGCATGTGTCAATGAGGGTTCCCTACCGAAAGGACCCCCATGGTCAACTCTCCACGTCGCCGACTCGGCGGCATCGCCTTCGGGCTCGCGGTCACTGCATCGCCGTTGCTCGGTCTGCCGTCGGTCGCAGCCGCCTCGGCGGACGCGGCCGACGACCGTGCCGTCCCGTTCGTCCTCGAACGGGCCAACGGCGAGCACGACGAGAAGGTGTACTACGGCAAGGGCAGCGTCTCGTTCGCGAAGTCGGCGATCCAGGACCGCACGTGGGACGAATCGGTGGGGACCACCATGGCCGTGACGGTGCCGGAACGTGGCGAGCGTGGCAACATCCGCGCCGTCGACGAGCTCATCGCCGGTGAAGCCGGGCGGTGCCTCGCCGTGGCGCGTTACACCATGTCCTGGACCACCGAGGCGTGCACGCCCGAACACGACTTCCTCCGGGCGGCCGACGGCTCACTCCAGCACATCGGGACCGGCGAGTACCTCACGGCGTCCGGTAGTGGATCGGCGGCGCTGCTGTACACGTCGGTCCGGGAACAGGACAAGGCGACGTTCGTCGGCGACGAAGCCCGCTCGGAGGTGCCCGGCCGGCCCGGATTCCCGGTGGCCCACGTATCGGGCAACAAGACGACGATCACGTGGTCGGCACCGCAGGTCGGTGGGAAGCCCGATCTGTACCAGATCAAGCTCGACGACGGAGCCTGGCAGGGAGCGCCGGGGGTCGAGGCATCGTTCACCTTCCTCGACGTCCCGGCGGGCAGTCACAAGGTCACGCTCAAGGCGCAGAACAGCTCGGGGACGAGCCGGGACTGGACGACGGTGTTCTTCGTGATGGAGACCGCGGTCGATGCCGTCGACGGCGAGAAGCGCACGGCGCGTGTGTCGGGGACGGCGCCGGAGGGGGCCGAGATCGAGGTTGATGGGGTCCGGGTTGCGACGGCTGATGGTGCCGGTGCCTGGTC
>NZ_JABMCE010000083.1 GCF_013359865.1 Curtobacterium pusillum | reverse complement strand
GCCCCGGGCGCCGCGGACGCGCTCGGGGTGGGCGTCGCCGACCCGGCCGGCGCGGACCGGTCCGGCGCGGGCAGCGGCGTCTCGGGCGCAGCGGCCGACGGGGTCGAGGTCGCCTCGGTCGACGAGGTGGCCGCCTGGTCGGAGTCCGGCGTCGGCTCGAAGGCGACCCAGCCGGCGCCGTCGATGTACAGCTCGGGCCAGGAGTGCAGCTGCCGGTTCGAGACCGTGTACTCGCCGTCCGCCTGGGTCGCGCCCGCGCGGTAGCCGACGGCGATGCGGGACGGGATGCCGAGCGTGCGGGCCATCACCGCCATCGCCGAGGAGAAGTGCACGCAGTACCCCTCGCGCACCTGCAGGAACTTCGCGATGACGTCCATGCTGTCGCCGTCGTAGCCCTGCTCGACGGGTGCGGTCTCCGAGTAGGTGAACAGGTCGCTGCGGAACCACTGCTCGAGCGCACGGGCCTCCTGGTAGTCGGTGCCCGCGGTCCCGGCGACACGTTGCGCCGTCCTCGCGATGCTGTTCGGCAGGTTGTCGGGCAGCGCCAGGTCGGTGCGGATCTGGGCCGCCGAGGGGGTCGCGAAGCCACGGCCGTCCGCCCGCCCGAGCAACCCGGAGGCGGCGATCGCGTCGAGGTACTCACCCGACCAGGTCGACGCGCCGTACACCTCGTACGTGGCACCGCGCGGCGTCGCCGGGCCGGTGGAGCGGACCGTGCTCGAGTCGCCCATCCACCGCCACTGGGACAGGTCGAGGTTCGTCGACCGGGACTCGATCGAGACCGCTCCGGACGGGACCGGCAGGTAGTTGCTGGACAGGCCGGTGACGCGGATCGTGACGTCGCCCCGCGCGGACAGCCGCGGGTTGATGCCGACGGCCCACTGCTGCTGGTCGGCGGTCTGGGACTTGCTCGCGTCGGTCGTGGTCGGCACCCAGTCCCCCGTGCCGAACTCGTCGAGGTCGGCGAGCTTGAGGTACTCGGGCTGCCCGTCCGACGAGCGGTACCGGAACACCTCGAGTTCGTTCGGCTGCCGGAGGTCCTGCCCGAGGTTGAGCAGCGTGCCCGGACGTCCGGGCTGCACGGGCGACTGGATCGCCCCGGTGACCCCGGACAGCCAGCCGGCGTTGAGCGGCACGATCGCCGGCAGTCCCACGGCGACGACGAGTCCGATCGCGCCGACGACCGCGGCCGGCAGCGCACGCTGGACCGGCCTGACCGAGAGCCAGAGCAGCGCGAGGAACGCGACCGCCGTGGCGATGACGAGTCCGGGTGCCGCCGGGGAACCGGTGACGATGCCCGGGACGATGAGGATCACGAGGGCCGGGGCGGCGGCGAGCGCGGCGGTCGGGGCCACGGCCGCGAGGAACAGGGACACGCCCGCCACCCACCCGATCGCGACCGTGACGATGAGCCGGATCGCGTCGGACTGCGGCAACGGCGCGGGGTTCAGCCGGATCGCGGCGAGGGTCTCCCCGAGGGCGCCGTCCCGGTCGAGCCAGCCGAGCGGCTGGACGTCGTTCACGACCGCGGCCGCGCACGAGCAGACGACGAGCGCCGCCACGAGGGCGACGAAGCGGATGCCAGGGGCGCGGCGCCGGACGGCCAGCATCGTGCCGACGAGGAGGGCGGCGACGAGCACACCGGACACCCACCACGCGATGCCCTGCACGAGCGGGCGCATGGCGAGCGCGGCGATGAGGACGGGCACGGGGGCGACCGCCACCACCCAGGGGTTCGACGCATCCGGGCGGTCGACGGTCCGACCGGGGCCCCGGCGGGCCTCGGCACGTGACGGCGCCGCCGGTCGGGTCTGGACGCCGCTCACCGGATGCTCCCGGGCGCGTGGGCACCGGCGACCGGCACCACGAGGACGCGCCACCCGCCGCGGTCGAGGATCCCCCGCACCACCGGGTCCGGCGGGACGATGGTCGCCAGGATCCCGCGGCTCGAACCGGTCGTGGAGGAGACGAGCTCGGCGGCCTGCTCGGCGGTGCAGTTCCCGGTGACGACGGCGGTCATGCCGTGCACGTCCCGGCCGCGGACGTCCGGCAGGACCTCGGTGACCTCGCGGGCGTCGGAGCGCACCCGGACGTCCGCGAGTCCCACGAGCACGTCGGTCAGACCGCCGGCGTCCCCCGCGTGCCGGGTGCTGCCGGACGGGCCGTCGCTGACGAGCAGCACGCGGGACGTCCGCGCGGCCAGGGCGCGCGCCACGCTCGCGGCCACCACCACCGCGTGCTCGAAGGCCGCGTCGCCGCCGAGGTCGGACAGCTCGGCGAGGTCGTCGCGCCCGAGCCGCTGGTACGACTCACGACGGACGTCGAGCGCGATGACGGCCTCGGGCGGCTGCGCCTGCGTGGTCTGCCGGACGTGGAGTTCCCCGCGGCGGGCGCTCTGGGCCCAGTGCACGCGGCGGATCGGGTCGCCCGGGCGGTAGGGACGCAGCTCGCTGTCGTCCGCCGAACCGCCCTGCCCGACCCGGCCCTCGTCGGCGGAGACGGCACCGGCGAGTGCGCCGGTGTCGATCGCGGCGAGGGGTGTCGTCGCCGGGACGACCACGACCTCTTCCGCCGCGACCACCGGCCGGTCGACGCGGAGCAGGCCGAACGGGTCCTCGACGCGGATCGTGACCGGGCCGACGAGGCTCCGACCGCGGTGCACCGCCAGGGCCTCGACGTCGAGCACCGCCGGCGGGACGTTCGGGCCGACGGCGGCGTAGGTCTCGGCGTCGGACACGCTGACGAGGGCGTCGTCGAGCTGTTCACGGACGAGCAGCGTCGACCGTGGCCCGATCGGCAGACTCGTCCCGCCCAGCGTGATGCGCTCCCGGTAGACCTCGCCGACCTGGACGATCGCGCGTGCCGTACTACGGCTGCCGCGCAGCGGAGCGGCAACGACGAACGCCATCACGACGCCGAGCACGACGAGCACGAGCAGCAGGAGCCCGGCGGACACGGCGACGCTCGTCGTGCCGACCAGGCCCCCGCCGACCAGCCCGATGCCGACCGCGATGACCGTCCACCCCCGGATCGTCGGACGTGGGAAGGGTGTCCGGCGCAGGAGCGACAGTCCCCGGCGCCCGGAGCGGAGGACCCCGGAGCGCACGGAGCCGACGCGCAACGCGAACGACGACGGCGCCGAGGACCCGGACATCAGGAGCGGACGGGGGTGGCCGTGAAGGGCACGACGGTGTCGGACACGATGCGGACCACGATCTCGCGGACGGTGTCGTCGCCGGTCCCGCCGAGGCCGCGGGCGACCGGGACGAGTCGGTGGGCCAGGATCACCGGCGCGAGCGTCGCGACGTCGTCCGGGGTGACGAAGGGACGGCCGAGGAGCGCGGCGTGTGCGCGGGCTGCCTGGGCGAGGTGCAGCGTGGCGCGCGGGCTCGCACCGAGGACGATGTCCGGGTGGGTGCGGGTGGCCCGGACGATCGCGACGATGTACGCCTCGACGTCGGGCGCGACGTGCACCGTGCGGACCGACTGGATCAGGTCGCGCAGCGTGTTCACGTCGACGATCGCGCGGAGGTGCCCGAGCGGGTCTCCGCCGCCGCGGTTCGTGAGCATCTGCCGCTCGGCGTCGGCGCTCGGGTACCCCATCGTCAGACGTGCCATGAAGCGGTCGCGCTGGGCCTCGGGCAGCGGGTAGGTGCCCTCCATGTCGATCGGGTTCTGCGTGGCGACGATCATGAACGGGCTGTCCAGCTTCCGCGTCACGCCGTCGACCGTCACCTGCGCCTCGGCCATCGCCTCGAGCAGCGCCGACTGGGTCTTCGGGCTCGTGCGGTTGATCTCGTCGCCGATCACGACGTTCGCGAACACCGGCCCGGGCGAGAACCGGAAGGTGCCCGAGGACTGGTCGAAGATGTTCACACCGGTCACGTCCGACGGCAGCATGTCCGAGGTGAACTGGATGCGGTTCACCGAGCCGCCGACCGATGCGCCGAGCGCCTTCGCCAGGACCGTCTTGCCGACGCCGGGGACGTCCTCGACGAGCAGGTGCCCCTCGGCCAGCATCACCGTGAGCGCGGTGCGGATGGCCTCCGTCTTGCCGTCGATCACGGTCGAGACGGCAGCGATGACGTCGTCGCCGACGTCGCGGATGCGGTCGATCGGGAAGGCGGGGTCGGTCGGCTCCGGCACGCAGGCCTCCTCGGCTCGGGACAGGTGTCGTGCATGCTACAACGGCGCGGTGACAGGACCCGGAAGATGCGTCACCGACTGGGCCGGCGGACACACCGGAGGCGCGGTGCGGGTGAGCCGGTCGACCCACCCGCACCGCGCCTCCAGTCCGGCCCGCGTCCGACGGACGAGCCGCGCCGACGGTTCAGGCCCGTGCTGCCAGCGCTGCGTCCGCGGCGCGCAGGACCTCGGCGGCGACCGCGACGCCCTCGTCACGACCGAGCTCGGTGTCCTCGTGCTCGATGTTCACCCACATCTCCGGGTCGACCTCGTGCAGCGCCTCGAGGAACTGCGACCAGTACGCCTCGTCGTGGCCCTTGCCGAGCGCGACGAAGTCCCACGCGGACGGCTTCGGCCACTCGTTGGCCCACTCGTCGCCGCCGAGGTTCGTGCGCGGCTCGTCCGGCGAGAGGCGACGGAACGAGTTGTCGAGCACTCCGTTGATCGCCGCGTGCGGGTTGACCCGGACGTCCTTGGCGGCGGCGTGGAACACGAGCGGCCCGAGGTCCCGGACGACCGCCACCGGGTCCATCTGCTGCCAGAACAGGTGACTCGCGTCGAGCTCGACGCCGATGTTCGTCAGACCACCACGCTCCACAAGCTCACGGATCGTCGCCGGGTTGAAGACGACGTTCTGCGGGTGCAGCTCGAGCGCGACCTTGACGCCGTGCTCGCGGGCGAGGGCGTCGATCTCCTGCCAGAACGGCACGGCGACGCTCCACTGGTACTCCAGGACGTCGAGGGCGGCGGAGTTCCAGGCGTTCACGATCCAGTTCGGCCGGACACCGCCGGGCTCGCCGGCGGGGAGCCCGGACATCGTGACGACCCGGTCCTGCCCGAGCCGCGCGGCGAGCCGGATGCTGCGGCGGACGTCCTCCGCGTGCTCCGGCCCGATCTCCGGGTTCGGGTGCAGCGGGTTGCCGTTGCAGTTGAGGCCGGCGATCCGGACGCCCGTGCCCTCGAACTGCGCGAGGAACGCGTCGCGCGCACCGTCGTCGACGAGGATCTCGTCGACGTTCGGCACGTGCACCGGCGGCAGGAACCCACCGGTGTTGAGCTCGATGCCGGTGAGTCCGTTGCCGGCGATCGCCTCGATGGCCGAGGCCAGCGGTCGGTCGTGGAAGATGGCGTTGTACAGGCCGAGCTTCATGCGTTCGCTCCTTCGGTGGTTCGGACGTCGAGGGATGCTCCGCCGGACGCGGCGGACCGTGCCACCGCGTCGAGGACCTCCATGTTGTGCACACCGTCGTCGAACGTCGCGTTCGCCGGCAGCGGGTCGGTCGTGTTGCCCGTCACCTCGTCGAGGAAGGCCCGTGCCTGGTACTCGAACATCTGGTTCTGCCCCCAGCCGACACCGGGCGCGTCCATCGCCATACCCCCGGCGACGTAGGGGTGCTCCGGACCGAGCACGACCTGGCGGTACCCGCCGAGCCGGGAGCCGTCGGACCGGAGCGCGAGGCCGATCTCGGAGGGGCGTTCCTGGTCCCACCGCGCGGCGCCGTTCTCGCAGAACACCTCGATCACGAGCCCGTTCGGGTGCGCTGCGGCGACGCGCGAGACCTCGAGCGAGCCGACCGCCGTGCCGCCGCCGAACCGGGCGTTGAAGGTGGCGTAGTCGTCGTTATCGACCGTGGCGACCTCGCCGGTGAACTGCGCCTGCTGTCCGCGCAGCACGTGGCCGGCGGCGACCGGGCGTTCGGTGATCGTGGTGGTGAAGAGGCCGCCGTTGACGCTCCGGACCTCCCCGGCGAGGAACTCCGCGACGTACGTCAGGTGCGAGCCGACGTCGGCGAGGGCGCCCGTGCCGGGAGCCCCGGCGAAACGCCACGAGAAGGGCACCTCGGGCGACGAGCCGTAGTCGGTCCAGTACCGGCCCGACACGTGCAGGACACGGCCGAGCGTGCTGTCCTCGACGAACTGCTTGATCGCGGCGAGGCCGGGGGCGCGACGGTAGGTGAAGCCGACGCGCGCCGTCTGGCCCCGGGCGGCGGCCGCGTCGGCGGCGGAGGCCATCGCGCGGGCGTCCTCGAGCGAGTCGGCGAGCGGCTTCTCGCAGAGGACGTGCTTGCCGGCGGCCAGGAGCCCCTCGACGATCTCGCGGTGGAGCGTGTTCGCCACGACGACGCTCACCACGTCGATGTCGTCCGCGGCGGCGATCGCCCGCCAGTCGGTGTCGTGCCGGGCGTACCCGAAGCGTCGCGCGGCCTGGGCGGCGAGCGGTTCGTACACGTCGCCGATCGAGACGAGCCGCACCGGCGGGAGCGTCGATCCGAACAGGGACGGGGCGTTCCGCCAGGCGGCCATGTGGGCTTTGCCCGCCATGCCCGCGCCGATGACGGCGACGCCGATGCTGTCGCTCATGTTCTCTCCTTCGAGAAGGTGTGCTGCGTGTTCTGGAACGTTCCAGACGCTATCGCTAGACTGTAGCTCCGCCAGCCCATGTCCTGTCAAGGAGCCGCGTGTCCCGACCGCCGACGATCATCGACGTCGCGACCCGCGCCGGCGTCTCGAAGTCGCTCGTCTCGATGGTCATGCGGGACGATCCCGGCGTGTCCGAGGTCCGCCGCTCCGCCGTCCTCGCCGCAGCCGCGGAGCTCGGGTACCGCCCGAACCGCGCCGCCGCGATCCTCGCCGGCACACGGACCCGGACGATCGGCGTCGTCGTCGACGACTTCCGCAACCCCTGGTACGTCCCCATGCTCGACGGCGTGCGCGAGGCCCTCGCCCCGCACGGACTCCGGCTCACCCTGGCGGACACGCGCGCCAACGCGCACCTCGACTCCTCGCCGTTCGACGACCTCGTGTCGCTCCGGGTCGACGGCGTCATCCTCGCCGCCGAGGGGTTCCCCGATCTCGTCGTACCCGCCAGCACCCCCGTCGTCGTCGCCGGCGAACGCGACGACGTCCCGAGCGGACTCGACGTGGTCGCTTCCGACGAGGCCGCCGGCGCCCGGTTGGCAGCGGAACACCTCATCGACCTGGGCCACCGGCGGCTCGTCCACATCACCGGTTCGGGAGGCCCGGCTCGCGTCCGCCGCGAGGCCACCGTCGCCCGGATGGCCGCGTCCGGCATCGAGCCGCTGGTGTACGGCGCGGGCCCGACGTCGGACCAGACCGGGTACGAGGGCACCCGCCGCGCGCTCGCCGCCCACCCGGACCTGACCGCCGTGTTCGCCGCGAACGACGTCATGGCGATGGGTGCGATCGCCGCCGTTCAGGAGGCCGGCCTCCGAGTACCGGAGGACGTCTCGGTGATCGGCCACGACGAGACCCCGCTCGCCGCATCGCCCCTGCTCCGCCTGACGACCGTCGACCCGCACAACGACGAGGTCGGGCGACTCGCAGCGGCGCGGCTCGTCGAACGCATCGGCGCGGACGCTCCGGCCGAGCCGACGCGGACGCTCGTGCCGCCGTCCCTCGTGGTGCGTGCCACCACCGCTCCCCCGCGGGCCTGACCGCCGCACCGGCACGTGGTCCGGGAAGCGTCCACTCGACCCGGAACGACGAAACCCCGGTCCGACGGGACCGGGGTTTCGTGTGGTGCGGAGACGGAGGGATTTGAACCCTCGGTCCCCTCAAAGGGGACTCCACCTTAGCAGGGTGGTGCACTCGGCCGGACTATGCGACGTCTCCAGGCGCTCTCGCGAGCACTGCCACCACCATACAGGAGGTCGAGCGTGGTCTCGACCTCGGCCATCGCGGACCGCTCGGTCCGGTCCCCCGAAGTGGGGACAGCCGGGGGTTGTCCCGCCGTACCCCGGTCAATAGCATCGTCGAGACGCGGCCATCACATTCCGGGGTCCTGCCCCGTCGTCGCGACACAGCACCGACGTCGCTCCCTGCTGCCGAGCCCGTGGCGCCCGATCGTGCGGCGCTCGGCCGGGGAGCGACCTCGTGGCGCCGCTCATCACGCCCCCGGTTCTCGGTGCCCGCGGTCTCTCCGCAAGAGCGACACTCTGGCGGGACATGTCCCCGCACTGCCCCTCCGCCGAAGCGACACTCTCGCGGCACGAGTCCCGGACCGCTGCGCCGAAGCGACACTCTCGCGGCACGAGTCCCGGACCGTTGCGCCGAAGCGACAGATGCACGCGGTTGTACGGCGGCAATCTGTCGCTTTCGCGCGACGGGCCGGGGCCGGGCCGGGGCCGGGCCGCACGCCGGACGGGCGGCGTCAGGAACCGAAGGCCTTCGAGCAGGTCTGCTCGTCGGCGGACTGGCCCTGCAGGCCGTCGATCGTCTCGGACGGGGCCGTCGCGGCGGGGGTGTCCGCGGACGATGCCGGCGCCGACGCGGACCCGGACCCGGACGCCGCGGTGTCGCCGGCGGACCCGGTCGAACCGGTCGTTCCGGCAGCGCCGGACGCCGCAGTGCCGGACGCCGCAGCGCCGGAACCGGCAGCGCCGGACGCCGCCGCGGACGAACCCGTGGCGGTCGATGCCGCGCCCGACGAACCGGACCCGTCCGCCGCACCCTGCCCGGCCGACGCCGCACTCTCCGACCCGATCCCGGTGCTGTCCGCCCCGAGCGAGAACGACTGGTCGGCCTTGATCTTCGTGAACAACTGCGTCGCGAGCTCGGTCGACGGCTGCACCTTGCCCGAGTACACCCCCGTGCCGCCGGTCGTCCCCGGGTACTGCACGAAGTTGACCTGCGAGAGCGGGAGGTCCTGCAGCGCCCTGCCCATCTGCACCATCGTGCCGATGTCGTTGAGGCTCTGCGACAGCTGCATGTTCGACGCCGCGGCTCGGGCGAGCTTGTAGAGCGTGGTCGGCGAGGTCAGGGTGTCGTTCGACTTCACCGTGCGCAGGAGCGACGACAGGAACACCTGCTGGCTCGAGATCCGCCCGAGGTCGGAACCGTCGCCGACCCCGTGCCGGGAGCGCAGGAACGCGAGCGCCTGGTCACCCTGCAGCGTCGAGGTGCCCTGCGGCAGGTCGAGCCCCGTGTAGCGGTCGTGGATCGGCTGCGCGACGCACACCGGGACGCCGCCGATCGCGTTCGACATCTCGATGACACCCTTGAACGACACCGCCGCCGAGTACTGCACGTCGAGCCCGGTCAGCCCCTGCACGGTCTGCACGACGCAGTTGAGACCACCTTCGCCCCACGCGTCGTTGATCGGCTGCGCCGCCATCGCGGGCGTCGTCCCGGACCCGTCGGTCTTCTCACAGCCGGGGATGGGCGTCACGAGGTCGCGGGGGATGCTCACCGCGGTGGCGTTCGTGTGGTCGGCGGAGACGTGCAGCAGGATGTTGACGTCGTTCAGGGTGGCATCACGCTCGCCGTACGCGGTGCCCTGCTCCGGGTCGTTGTCCGTCCCGACCACGAGCATGTTGAAGCCACCCTTGTACGAGCTGAGCGCGGTGGAGCCCTTGACCTCGGGCGACGACTGCCCCTGGATCTGCACGCCGTCACCGAGGTCGTCCGTGACCTGCTTCGCGGCGATCGCGGCGACGGATGCCGAGCTGACGAGGGCGACCGCGGCGACGCCGGACAGCACCTTCACGACGGCACCGACGGGGTGGTGGTGGCGGAGGCGTCCGTGCCGTGCGATCCCGGTCGCTCGGTTGAGTCGGTGGGATCGGTCGCGGACGTCGTTCACGGGCACTCCTGTCGTGTGCGGACACGGTGCGGGCCCGACCGGTCGGGCACGCGGGCAGCGCCCACCCTGTCGGGCGCCGGGGCGTTCCGCGCGAGTCCGGTCCGTGCCGGGCCGCGGGGACGACAACCGGACCACCCTGCCATGGTCGGACCTGGCGATTCAGTGCGAGCACCCCCCGAATCCCCGCTGAGTCCTCATGCCGCGGACCGGAACCGTTCGGGCAGTGCGATCAGTGCGTCCGCGAGTTCGACCAGCGCCGCCGCGCACTCGTCGAGCGCGTCCCGCTCGGCGGCGACGGTCGCTCGTTCGGCGATCAGCCGCCGTTGCCGTCGAGCCACGACCGCGTCGATGCCGTTCGCGAGCGCCACGTCGTCCGTGAAGAACGCGTCGAGGACGGCCCGCTGCGACAGGAGCCAGTCGGCACTGACGGCTGCTCCGCTCCGACGGAGCCACCACGCCCCGAGCTCCACGAACGCCCCACCCTCGGTCGCGCACTCGCGGAGCCACGCGACGTCGAACCGGTCCGCGCACGAGGCCGAACCGGACGAGGGCTCGGTGATCATCGTCCGAGCGATCCGGACCCGCTCGATCATGTGATCGACGGTCCAGTGCGCGACGACCACGCCCACGTAGCGCTGCACGGTCACCAGGCGCAGTGTCTCGAGGGGGACGAGCGCCTCGCGCACCGGCGTCCGCGACACCCGCATGTCGGCCGCGATCGTGTCGAGTCGGATGCGCTGCCCACGGCGGTAGACGCCACGCAGGACGTTGTCGAGCAGCCGCGCGAAGACGGCGTCGCGCAACAGGCTCCGCCGGATGCCGTTCGGGTCGTCGTCGCTGCCACCCGGACGGTTCAGTGGTCGCTCCATGTCGCCAGGATCACGCACGGCCCACGCCGCCGCTTCCGGAGGTGGACGGACCGTGGACCGTGCGGGCTGCTGTCGCCCTGTGGAGGAGTGCCATGCGAGCACGATGACAGGCAGGAGACGGCCGCGCTAAACACTTCGTATACGGAATACTATTTCCGCGCCCGATCCGCTTCCTTGGTCAGGACGGAAAGCGGTTGGGTGACGTCCTCGAGCCCCTTGCGCGCGGCATCCACCCCGAAGATCAACGCCACGACGCCGCCGCCGATCATCACCGCCGACCCGAGCAGGTACCCCCAGAACAGCGGTTCCCGGGACGACCCGTCACCGATGAACGCGCCGTAGATCGCCGGAGCGATCGCCCCGAAGATCTGCGCGAGGGCGAAGAAGTACGAGATCGCCTGCGACCGCAGTTCGAGCGGGAAGATCTCGCTGACCGTGAGGTACGCACTGGAGGCGCCGGCAGAGGCGAAGAAGAAGGACACGCACCAGAACACGACCTGCACGCCGGCGCTGATCGCATCGGCGCGGAACAGGAACGCGGAGGTCGCGAGCACGATCCCGGAGACCAGGTACGTGGAGAAGATCATCTGCCGACGACCCCAGGTGTCGAAGAGGCGCCCGAGGATGAGGGGTCCGAGCAGGTTGCCGATCGCGAACGGGAAGAAGTAGATCGATGTCTGCGCGGTCTTCAGTCCGAAGAAGTTCGTGAGCACGAGTGCATAGGTGAAGAAGATCGCGTTGTAGAGGAACGCCTGCGTGATCATCATCGTCGCGCCGACGAGGGTACGGGTCGGGTACTGCCGGAACAGCACGCGCACGATGGTCAGGAAGCCGACGCGGTCGAGCGGCGTCACCGTCATCGCCTTGGAGTCATCGACGTCCGGCAGACGCGAGCCGGTCGACCTCTCCACCGCTTCCTCGATCGAGGAGACCGTGGCCTCGGCTTCCTCCTCGCGCCCGTGCGTCATCAGCCACCGCGGACTCTCCGGGATGTGCCGCCGCAGGAAGATGATCACGATGCCGAGCACCGGGCCCAGGAAGAACCCGATGCGCCATCCGATGTCCTCGGCGAAGTACGCCGTGTCGAGCAGGTAGATGTTGGCGAAGGCGCCGAGCGCCGCGCCGCCCCAGTAGGTGCCGTTGATCGCGATGTCGACGTGCCCGCGGTACTTCGACGGGATGAGCTCGTCGATCGCGGAGTTGATCGCCGCGTACTCACCGCCGATGCCGAGCCCCGCGACGAACCGGAAGGCCGCCAGGAACCAGAAGTCCTGGGCGAGGCCCGCGATGCCGGAGCCGATCAGGTAGATCGCCAGCGTGAGGATGAAGAGCTTCCGTCGGCCCAACCGGTCGGACATGCGCCCGAACACCAGCGCGCCGATGACCTGCCCGAACAGGTAGATCGTCCCGAGCGACGCCACCTGCTGCGTGGACAGGTCGAGGTCGGCCTGGAACCCGGCGTTCGAGACGATCTGGATCTCGAGCCCGTCGAGGACCCACGAGACCCCGAGGCCCACCACCACGCTCCAGTGGAACTTCGTCCACGGCAGTCTGTCCATCCTGGCGGGGACCAGGCTCTTGATCGCCCCGTTCGTCGCACTGCTCACGAAAGGGGACCGTACGCCGACGACCCCGCGACGGTTCCCGGCCGGAACGAGCGATCCGGGCGCGGAGCCGGATCCCCCTAGACCGATCCGGCTCCGACGCCGGGACCCCAATCATTGCAATTGCTATGAAAACCCACAAGCGGACTGGAGGCGCGGGTCGGGAGCGCGCCGCGCCTCCAGTCCGCCCCCTGGTCGCGTCCACAGCACGGGCGTACCCTCGAAGAGGTGACCCGACCTGCCATCAGAACGGTCGGCGAGCTCCGCGCCTCTGGTCACGTCCAGAAGTCGGTCCGCGCCGAGATCCGCGACAACCTCCTCCGCGCCCTCCGCGAGGGCCGCGACCCGTGGCCCGGCCTCCACGGCTTCGCCACCACCGTCGTCCCCCAGCTCGAACGCGCCCTCATCGCGGGCCACGACGTCGTCCTGCTCGGCGAACGCGGGCAGGGCAAGACCCGCCTGCTCCGCACCCTGCAGGGCCTGCTCGACGAGTGGACGCCGGTGATCGCCGGTTCCGAACTCGGCGAGCACCCGTACGAACCGATCACGACCGCGAGCATCCGACGTGCCGAGGACCTCGGTGACGCGATGCCGATCGACTGGCGGCACCGCGACGACCGCTACGTCGAGAAGCTCGCGACGCCGGACACGAGCGTCGCGGACCTCATCGGCGACGTCGACCCGATGAAGGTCGCCGAGGGTCGGAGCCTCGGCGACCCCGAGACCATCCACTTCGGACTCGTCCCGCGGGGCCACCGCGGCATCGTCGCCATCAACGAGCTGCCGGACCTCGCCGAACGCATCCAGGTCGCGATGCTCAACGTGATGGAGGAACGCGACGTCCAGATCCGCGGCTACGTGCTGCGCCTGCCGCTCGACGTCCTCGTGGTCGCCAGCGCGAACCCGGAGGACTACACGAACCGCGGCCGGATCATCACGCCGCTGAAGGACCGGTTCGGGGCCGAGATCCGCACCCACTACCCGATCGAGCTCGAGGACGAGATCGCCGTCATCCGCCAGGAGGCGCAGCTCGCCGCCGACGTGCCGGGTGCGCTCATCGAGATCCTCGCCAGGTTCACCAGGGCGCTGCGCGCATCGAGTGCCGTCGACCAGCGCAGCGGCGTCAGCGCCCGCTTCGCGATCGCCGGCGCCGAGACGGTCTCCGCCGCGGCCGTGCACCGTGCGGCTCGGCAGGGCGAGGAGCACGCGGTCGCGCGCCCGATCGACCTCGAGACGGCGGTCGACGTGCTCGGCGGCAAGATCGAGTTCGAGAACGGTGAGGAGGACCGCGCCGACGAGGTGCTCGAGCACCTGCTCCGGACGGCCACTGCCGAGACGGTGCGCTCCCGGTTCCGCGGGCTCGACTTCGCCGTCCTGGTCGAGGCGCTCGACGGCGGCACGATGGTGACCACCGGCGAGCAGGTCAGCGCCCGGGCCTTCCTCGAGGGACTGCCCTCGATCGGGGAGTCCGACCTCTACGACCAGGTCTGCGACCGGCTCGGGGCGACCGACGACGGCGAGCGTGCCGGCGCGATCGAGCTCGCACTCGAAGGGCTCTACCTGGCTCGGCGGATCAGCAAGGAGTCCGGCGGGGGCGAAGCCGTCTATGGCTAGGCAGAACCGGCGGCTCTCGCGCGACGCCCGGTACGGCAGGTACGAGGACGGCCCGGATCCCCTCGCTCCCCCGGTCGACCTGTCCGAGGCGCTCGACGCGATCGGCGAGGACGTCATGGGCGGGACCTCTCCCGAGCGGGCGATCCGGGAGTTCCTCCGCCGCGGAGGACGAGACCAGCGCGGCCTCGACGACCTCGCTCGCCGCGTGGCCGAACGTCGCCGGGAGCTCACGAGCCGCAACAACCTCGACGGCACCCTGCAGCAGGTCAAGCAGCTGCTCGACGAGGCCGTGCTCGCCGAACGCGGCCAGCTGGCCCGCGACACCGACCTCGACGACGGCGATCGCGCCCTCGCCGAGATGCAGCTCGACAGCCTGTCCCCCTCGCCGGCGTCCGCGGTGCAGGAGCTCAGCGGCTACGACTGGAAGAGCCCCACCGCCCGGCAGAAGTACGAGGAGATCAAGGACCTGCTCGGCCGGGAGATGCTCGACCAGCGCTTCGCGGGCATGAAGCAGGCGCTCGAGGGCGCCACCGACGCGGACCGTGCCGCCGTCGGCGAGATGATGCGCGACCTCAACGCCCTGCTCGAGGCGCATCGGGCCGGTTCGGACACGCAAGAGCAGTTCGATGCGTTCATGGCGAAGCACGGCGAGTACTTCCCGTCGAACCCGCAGAACGTCGAGGAACTGCTCGACGACCTCGCCGCGAGGGCGGCGGCGGCGCAGCGGATGCGGAACTCGATGACCGAGGAGCAGCGGGACGAGCTCGACGCCTTGGCCCAGCAGGCGTTCGGCTCCCCGGACCTGATGGGACAGCTGGCGCAGCTCGACGGCAACCTCCGATCGCTCCGGCCCGGCGAGGACTGGGGCGGCTCCGAGCGGATGGAGGGCGACCAGGGGCTCGGTCTCGGCGACGGGACCGGCGTCTTCCAGGACATCGCCGACCTCGACGCCCTCGCTGACCAGATCGCCCAGTCCGGCCCGGGCTCCGACCTCGACGACCTCGACCTGGACGCACTCGCCCGCCAGCTCGGCGCCGAGGCGGCGGTCGACGCGCGGACGCTGCAGCAGCTCGAGAAGGCGCTCCGGAACTCTGGGGCGATGCGTCGCGGAGCCGACGGACAGCTGCGGCTCACCCCGAAGGCGATGCGGCAGCTCGGCAAGAGCCTGCTCAAGGACGTCGCGCAGCGGATGTCCGGCCGGCAGGGCGCCCGGGACCTCCGACGGTCCGGCGCTGCCGGTGAGCCCTCCGGGTCGACGCGGCAGTGGCAGTACGGCGACACCGAGCCGTGGGACGTCACCCGGTCGATCACGAACGCCCTCACGCGCACCGCGGCGTCGGGACGGATGGGCCCGGGCGTGCGGCTCGAGATCGACGACGTCGAGGTCCAGGAGACCGAGGCGCGGACGCAGGCCTGCGTGGCGCTGCTCGTCGACACCTCGTTCTCGATGGCGATGGAGGACCGCTGGGTCCCGATGAAACGCACCGCCCTCGCGCTCCACACCCTCGTGTCGACCCGGTTCCGCGGCGACGACCTGCAGCTCATCGCCTTCGGCCGCGAGGCCGAGGTGATGGACATCGAGCAGCTCGTCGGCCTCGACGCCATGTGGGACAAGGGCACGAACCTGCACCACGCGCTGCTGCTCGCCAACCGGCACTTCCGGAAGCACCCGACCGCGCAGCCGGTGCTGCTCATCGTCACCGACGGCGAGCCCACGTCGCACCTCGAGCCGAACGGGCAGGTGTGGTTCGGCTACCCGCCGGACCCGGTGACGATCGCGCTGTCCGTCCGCGAGCTCGAGAACGCCGGCCGGCTCGGTGCGCAGACGACGTTCTTCCGGCTCGGCGACGACCCGGGGCTCGCACGGTTCGTGGACGCGATGGCGAAGCGGGTCGACGGAACCGTGGTCGCTCCGGAGAACGACGACCTCGGTGTCGCGGTCGTCGGCTCCTACCTCGGGTCGCGCCGCGGCACCACGCTGTTCCGGGACGACTGGTCCCTCTGACCGTCCCCGCAGGGCTGTACCGCTGCGAGAAACCGCCGAGGTTGCGTTTTGCGGGGGGCGGGCGGGAGGACGGGGCGGGCGGGGCGTCAGAACAGGGGCCAGGGGACCGCCGGGCCGTGGCCGGGTGGCGGTGGGAACACGCCGACCGCGCGGAGCGCCGCCACCCGCGCGCGCAGGGTGTCGAGCTCGGCGACGGTGAGGTGCTCGTCGAGCGCCTCCGCGAGGTCCCCGTGCAGCGCCTCCGCCACCCGGTCGAGGCCCTCGAGTTCGTCCGGGTCGAGCGGTTCGCCGATCCACCCCCACAGGACGGTGCGGAGCTTGTGCTCGACGTGGAAGGTCAGGCCGTGGTCGACGCCGAAACGGTGTCCGTCCGGCATCGCGAGCACGTGCCCGCCCTTGCGGTCGGCGTTGTTCACGACGACGTCGAAGACCGCCATCCGCCGGAGCGCCGCCGTGTCCTCGTGCACGAGCGTCACGGGCCGGTCCTGCTCGTCGATCGCCTCGAGCACGGGGAGCCAGGGCGACGGCCCCGTCCCGTCGACTGTGGACTCGGCGTCCTCGGTCGGGACGAGGTCCACCGCGTCCTGCTCGAGGTCGATCTCCTGCCACCGCTGGATCATCCCGCGACCGAACGGCCCCTCGCCCATCCACGTCGGCGGCACGACGTCCCAGCCGAACGCTTCGGACACCAGGTACGCCGAGACCTCGCGATCGGCGAGGGTGCCGTCCGGGAAGTCCCACAGCGGCCGCTCGCCCTCGATCGGCTTGTAGACGACGGCCTCACCGTCGAGGTCGGCCAGGAAGGTGGCGTTCGAGGCTTCACGGATGCGTGCCCGGATGGACAGCGATCCGTCGCTCATGCGGCTCCGGGCGGACGGCCGGCGGCCACGATCTCCCGTGTCCGCTCGACGAACGCGCGTGCCGTCCCGACGGGGATCTTCACCTGGAACAGCTCGGCGGGCTCGGGGATCTCGACGACGGCCTCGATCTCCTCGCCGTCGTCGCTCGTCTCCGCGACGATCTCGAGCTCGTCGTCGATCGGGTACGCCTCGATCACGACCTGCGCGGTCGCGGGGTCGAACCCGAGGCTCAGGGCGCCGGCGCGGAACTCGGCCTCGACCGGCTGGTCGAGGGGGGCACCGTCGCGGAGTTCGGCCGGGGCGGACGGCGGGACGCTGAAGCGGTTGTCCTCGACCGTGGCGACCTCGTCGAGGAGCTCGTCGAGCTTGTCCGCGAGGACGGCTGACTGCTCCTTCTCGAGTGCGACGCTCGTCACGCGGCGGCCGTCCCGCGCCTGGAGGTAGAAGGACCGCTCGCCCGGGCGACCGACGGTCCCGACGACGAGACGGTCGGGCCAGTCGAAGCCGTGCACGATGGTGGGCATACCCCGCATTGTAGGAGCGGCGGGCGACACTCGTTCAGGCTCCGGCAGTACCCGTCTCGGTCGCGTCGTCGTGGCCCGCACCGCCGCCGACCGCTGCGTCCCCGGACGGCGCGGGAACGGCGGCGAGCCAGGCCAGGTCGCCGGACTCGGTGTTCGACGCGACGACCTCGGGACGGTGCTCGCCGTAGCGCACGATGGACACCGACGCCGGTCCGACCGCGATGCGCTGGAACAGGTCGAGGTGCATGCCGAGGGCGTCGGCGAGGACGGACTTGATCACGTCGCCGTGGCTCACCGCCACCCAGACGGCGGCCGGACCGTGCGCGGCCTCGACCTCCGCGTCGAAGCGCCGGACGGCCGCGACCGCGCGGGACTGCATGCCCTGCATGGACTCGCCGCCGGGGAACACGACCGCGCTCGGGTTCGCCTGGACGGTGCGCCAGAGGGGCTCCTTCGCGAGGTCGGCGAGCGTGCGGCCCTGCCAGTCGCCGTAGTCGCACTCGGTGATCGCCCGCTCGATGCGGGTCTCCGGGGTGCCCGTCTGTCGGTCGAGCAGCGCTCGGGAGGTCTGCCGGCACCGCTCGAGGGGGCTCGACACGACGGCCGCCAGGGGGACGGCGGCGATGCGTTCGGCCGTGCGGGCGACCTGCCGACGGCCGACGGCGTCGAGCGCGACCCCTGCCGTCCGCCCGGCGAGCACGCCGGTCGCGTTCGCGGTGGTGCGCCCGTGCCGGACGAGGAGGACGGTCGCCATGTTCCCGATCCTAGGCCGCAGTGGCGGACCTCCCCGGGACGTGCGCGTCCGCGGTCGTCGCGGGAGCCGCCACGACCCGGCCGTCGACCACGGTCACCAGCTCGTCGAGGGCGTCGCGGTGCACCATGTCGTGCGTCACGAGCATCGTCGCCGTGCCGCGCTCGTGCGTCAGCCGCGCGATGAGGCCCATGATCGCCGCACCCCGCTCCTGGTCGAGCGCGCTCGTCGGCTCGTCGACGAGCAGCACGTCCGGTTCGTGCACGAGCGCCCGGGCGATCGCGACGCGCTGCCGCTGGCCGCCGGACAGCTGCGCCGGACGCTTGTCGGCGTGTGCGGACAGGCCGACGGCGTCGAGCAGTTCGTCGACGCGGTCGCGCACCGGTGCGGTCCTGCGCCGGGACCGGCCGCCGCCGAGGTGCGCCATGACGAGCACCTGCTCGCGGGCGGTGAGCGACGGCAGCAGGTTCGACTGCTGGAACACGATGCCGATCCGTTCCCGCCGGAGCGCGGTGGCGGCGTCCCGCGAGAGCGCGGCGGCGTCCACCATGTCGGCACCGGCACCCGCACCCGCGCGGCCGATCAGCACCCGTCCGGAATCGGGCCGGATGAGCGTCGCCGCGACCGCCAGGATCGAGGACTTGCCGGAGCCCGACGGCCCGGTGATGCCCGTGACCTCGCCGGCGTGGGCGGTCAGCGACACGTGGTCGACGGCGGTGGTGCGCCGGTCGCCGTCCGGGAAGGTGAGGGTGACGTCGTCGAGGGTGATCATCGGTTGCTCCCGAGTGCGGTGAGGGGGTCGGCTGCGGTGACGGCGCGGAGCGCGACGACGGCTCCGGCGAGTCCGAGGGCGGCCATCGCCACCGCGGGTACGAGGGTGGTGAGGGGGCTCATCAGGAACGGCAGCGCCCCGCCGGCGAGCGCTCCGAGTCCGACGACGGCCGCGGTGCCGACGCCGATCCCGACGACCAGCACGACCAGCGCCTGGCCGAGGGCGTCGCGGACGAGCGAGGCGGTGCTCGCGCCGAGGGCCTTGAGGACGGCGACGTCACCGGCGCGCTGCATCGTCCACACCGTGAAGAACGCGCCGACGACGAGGGCGGAGACGCCGAACAGCATCGCGATCATCAGGGCCAGGGACCCGACCTCGGACTTGAACGTCTCGAGCGCCGTGAGCGAACCGAGGTGGGATGCGGCGGACGTGCCGGTGGCGGCGGCGACGGCGTCCCAGTCCGGGGAACCGCTCACCGCCAGGACCGTCGGCGTCCCGTCACCACCGAGTCGGCGGTCGGCCTCCGACCAGGCGCCCGGCGTCATCGCGAGCACCGGCGTGTGGCTGTACCAGGCGTCCCCGCCGACCGAGGCGACCCGGTAGGTGCTGCCCGTGATCGTGACGCGGTCGCCGACGTCGACACCGAGGTCGGACGCGGCGGCGTGCGACAGGCCGACCTCGTCGTCGCGCGCCGGAGCGAGCGCCGCGACCGGGCCCGACCCCGAGCCGGACCCGGAACCCGAACTCGAACCCGAACCGGACGAACCGGCACCGGCACCGGCAGCAGGCAGCCCGAACAGCGCCACCCCGACGGCCGCCCCGTCGCCCGCTGCCGAGTCCGCGGCCGAGGCGGCGGCCGTCGCGCGTCCCTGCACGATGCCCACCGGGACCACCTCGTCGACGCCGGCCGCCGTCTGCCAGCCGACCCGCGCCTCCCGGCCGATGACCGACTCGCCGAACGACGGCTGCCCGCTCGACGGCTGCTGCAGGACCAGTCGGTCCCCCGGCAGGTCCAGCACGGCGGAGACGTTCTGGGCGGCGAGCCCGCCGGTGAGTCCCGCGAGGAACCCGACGAGCAGGGTGATGAGCGCCACGACGGAGCCGATGAGCACGAAGCGTCCGCGGGCGAACCGGAGATCGCGCCAGGCGACGAACACGGTGGTCCCTTCCCGGGTCACGGACCCTCCGCGACCACGACCACCAGCCTCGTCAGCCCCGCCCTGCGGGACATCGCCGACGGGGTTGGTCCTCCGATCGAACTTTCGGTTGATCCGCGGCCGTTCGGTGCTCCGTACGCTGGGAGGTCATGGCGCACAGCACGCTCACCCCGGTCTTCGTCGGTCTCCGGACCGGCCTGCACGTGCTGTTCGCCGCGCTCCTCGGCCTCGTCGTCGTCCGCATCGTCGTGGTCGGCGCGCCGGGCTCGTGGGTGCAGCTCGTGCTGGCGGTCGTCTTCGCGGGCGTGTACGTGCTCGGAGCGGTCGTCGCCCGGGCGGCCGAGTCCCGCCGCGCGCTCGCCGGGGCTGCGTGGGTCGTCGCGCTGACCCTCGTGTGGATCGCCCTGCTCGTGCTCGTGCCGGAAGCCGCTTACCTCGTCTTCCCGCTCTTCTTCCTGTACCTGCACGTCTTCCCCCGCTCGGTCGGTCCGGTCGCCGTGGTCGTCGCGACCCTCGTCGCGGTCGTCGCGCTCGGCCTGCACGGCGGCTTCACGGTGGGCGGCGTCGTCGGCCCGCTCGTCGGCGCGGGTGTCGCACTGCTCATCGGGCTCGGGTACCGGGCGCTGGCGCGCGAGGCCGTCGAGCGCGAGGCACTCGTCGCCGAGCTCCTCGCCACCCGCGACCGGCTCGCCGCCACCGAGCACGAGCAGGGCGTCCTCGCCGAACGGGCCCGGCTCGCCCGCGAGATCCACGACACCGTCGCGCAGGGACTGTCGAGCATCCAGATGCTCCTGCACGCCGCGGAGCGCGCCGACGGAGACCGCCCCGGCCTCGAGCACATCCGGCTCGCGCGGGAGACCGCGGCCGACGGTCTCGCCGACACCCGTCGCTTCATCCGCGAGCTCACGCCGCCGTCGCTCGACCAGGGTCTCGCCGCGGCACTCCGCCGGCTCGCCGAGCAGCAGTGGTCGCGCGACGGGCTGACCGTGACGGTCGACGTGCCCGAGGTCGCCCTGCCGATGGACGTCCAGACGGCGCTGCTGCGCATCGCCCAGGGCGCCGTCGCGAACGTGGTGCAGCACGCGCACGCCGCCGACGTCCGGCTGTCGCTCACCGTCGACGGCCGGGAGGCGCGACTGACGGTCGGGGACGACGGCGTCGGTTTCGACCCGGTCACCGCTCGGGAGCGGGCGGGGGCGTCCGACTCGTTCGGGTTGCGTGCCATCGAGGACCGCGTCGCCCAGTTCGGCGGACGGCTCGAGATCGACTCGGCCCCCGGCCGCGGCACCACCCTCGTCGCCGTTCTGGAGGTGTCGTGATCCGGATCCTCATCGCCGACGACCACCCGGTGGTCCGGGCCGGGCTCCGCGCGCTCCTCGACGGGAACGACGGCATCGCGGTCGTCGGTGAGGCATCGACCCCGGACGAGGCGGTCGCCCTCGCCGCGGAGCGCTCCCCGGAGGTCGTCCTGATGGACCTGCAGTTCGGGCCGGACGCCACCGGTGCCGACGCGACCCGGCGCATCCGGGCGCTCGACGCCCCGCCGTACGTGCTCGTGCTGACGAACTACGACTCCGACGGGGACATCCTCGGTGCCGTCGAGGCGGGCGCGAGCGGGTACCTGCTCAAGGACGCGCCGCCGCACGAGCTCCTCGCCGCCGCCCGTGCCGCGGCCTCGGGGCAGAGTGCCCTGGCTCCGGCGATCGCGGGGCGGCTGATGGCCCGGATGCGGTCTCCGCAGGTGAGTCTGTCCGCGCGGGAGATCGAGGTGCTGCGGCTCGTCGCCGAGGGGGCGTCGAACGGGGAGGTCGCGGCGCGCCTGCACATCAGCGACGCCACGGTGAAGTCGCACCTCGTCCACGTGTTCTCGAAGCTCGGGGTGTCCTCACGCACCGCAGCGGTGTCCGAGGCGCGGGCACTCGGGATGCTGCGCTGAGCCGGGCCTTGACGTCTCGTGGTTGCAACGTTCTGATGGACCCATGATCGGGCGCCACCGCGCGGCACTCTTCGCCACGTCGACGATGACCGGGTTCGGGATCGCGTCGTGGATCACCCGCACACCCGCGGTCCGTGACGAGCTCGGAGCCTCGATCGAGGGGATGGGCGTCGTCCTGCTCGGCCTGTCGATCGGTTCGATGATCGGCATCCTCGCGGCGGGCGTCCTCGTGCGGCGGCTCGGCACCCGGCCGCTCATCGTGCTCGGCGGTGCGCTCCCCGTCACCGGCATGCTCCTCGTCGCCCTGCTCGCCCCCGCGCAGCTCGCGGTCGGGGTCTGGGCGGGTCTGTTCCTCATCGGGTTCGGGTCCGGTGTCGCCGAGATCGGCCTCAACGTCGAGGCCGCGGCGGTCGAACGGCAGCTCTCCCGGCCGGTCGTGCCGGTGCTGCACGCCTGCTTCAGTCTCGGCACGGTCCTCGGTGGCGCGGCCGGCATCGCCCTCACCGCCGTCCGCACCCCGGTGCTCGTGCACCTGCTCGTCGCCACCGTCGTGATGGCTGCGCTCGCGGCGTTCGCCGCCGGGAACCTCCGGCCGGTCCCCCGCGCCGACCCCGCGCCGTCCGCAGCCACCGCGCCCGCGCCTCGGCTCGGTGCCGTGCTCACCGTGCAGGTGCTGCTCATCGCCGCGATCACCCTCGCGATGGCGTTCGCCGAGGGGGCGGCCAGTGACTGGCTGCCCCTCCTGATGACGAACGACCACGGCGCACCGGAGGCCGTCGGTTCCCTCGTCTTCACCGGGTTCGCGCTCGCGATGTTCATCGGGCGATCGGCCGGCACACCGCTCGTGGCACGGTTCGGACGCGCCCGGGTGATCCGGGTGTGCGCCGCCGTCGGGGCGGTCGGCGTCCTGCTCGTCGTCGTGTCGCCGGACCCCGTGCTCACCGCGGCCGCAGCCGGTGTGTGGGGTCTCGGGATCGCCCTCGGGTTCCCGCTCGCCGTCTCCGCCGCAGGCGACCACCCGACCGACGGCGACCGGCGGGTGTCCGTCGTGGCGACCGCGGGCTACGTCGCGTTCCTCGCCGGACCGCCGGCGCTCGGGTTCCTCGGCGAGCACCTCGGCCTGCAGCCGGCGATGCTCGTCCCCGCGGCGCTCCTCGTCATCGCTCTGCTCGCCGCTCCGGCCACCCGCACCCGCGCCCAGTCCGACGTGCCGGGCCGGACGCTCCCCACCGCGGCACCGGCACCGGACTGATCCGTCCGGCGCCGTACCTGCTCGATCACTCCCGCGCGAAGGCCAGGCTCTCCTCGACGATGCCGAGCACCACCGCGAGCTCCGCCTCGTCGCGCGGCCCGTAGACCATGAACTCCGTGCCGAAGTCCGCGTAGCCGTGCGGCTCGGCCCACCCGAGGTCCGTCAGTTCCCGCCCCCGAGCCTCGGGCAGGACGAGGTGCGTGCTGGTGTCCTGCACGCCGTGCAGGTGCACGGGTTCGAGCCGTCGGCCGGGCGCGAGGGAGCGCTCGGGCGCCGACTCGACCTCGCGGTCGGTCAGGAACACCGCGCGCGAACTCGCCGGCGACACCTGGCTGTGGCCCTCGACGACGTCCGGGAGCGCGAACACCTCCGCGATCATACGACCCCACAGTTCCGGCGGCGCGATCTGGTCGACCTGCCGGTGCGGACCGTCGGTCGAGGTCGTCGGCGCGGACCCGGTTCGTGCTGGTGTCTCCCCCATGAGGTCAGTCTGTCGCACCGAACTCCTCGTCCGCCACGGCGAGGAGGCGGGACCGGTGCCGCGGGTCGGCGATGCCCGAGAACAGCACGTGCCACATCGTGGCGAGCGCCGGGTACAGGTCGGCCCGGCCCGTTCGGACGTCCGACACGAGCTGCACCCAGGTGAAGTAGGGCACGACCGTCGCGCCGAGCTGCTCCGCGGACAGGTCGGTCCGGAGTTCGCCGCTGGCGATGGCGAGCCGGAACACGTCGACGATGCCGGCGATCCACTGCTCGTAGAAGCTCGCCGTGGCCGGCGCGAACTCACCGCGCTCCAGCGACAGTCGGATGCCCGCGCGGACGATCGGATCGGTCCGGAGCAGATCGGCGATGCGCTTGGACGCGCCGACGAGCGCCGACGCCGGCGAGGTGTCGGTGTGGCTCACGACGTCGAAGGTGCGGACGTTCTGCTCGTCGATGACGGCGAGCGCCATCGCGAGCTTGGTCGGGAAGTGGAAGTGCAGCGCGCCCTGCGAGACGCCGGCGGTGCGGGCGATGCCCGCGATCGTCGCGGCGGCGAAGCCGGCGCGGTCGAACTCCTCCGCCGCGGCCGCCAGGATCAGCTCACGTCGTTGCACCGGTCCAGTCTCCCGGACCGGAGGCGCGGTGCAGGCCGGCACCGCGCCTCCAGTCCGAGGGGTGGGAACGCGAGCCGACCCGGCTAGGTGAGCGCCAGCAGGTTGTTCACCTGCTGGTTGACGCCGGTCAGGGTCGTGATCGACTTGCCGTTGGCGTACACGTCGTCGAAGGCGGGCTGGAGCAGCGCCTGCACGTCGGCGGGGTTGCGTGTCACCGGGAACAGGAAGGTGGTCTTCTCCTCCACCTGCCGGGTGAACGCGGTGACGTCGAGGCCGCGCTTGCGGAACGACGCGACCGCGGCCTCGGTACCAGCGGGGCGCGCCGGGAAGACGATGCCGGCCTTCCCGACGATCCGCTGCGCGGTGTCGCTGCCGAGGAACGCCACCCACTTCGCGGCGGCCTCGGGGTCCTTCGCCTGCTTCGTGATCGAGTCGCCCAGGCCGTTGAACATCGACGCGCGGTGTCCGACGGGTCCGACCGGTGTCGGAGCGACGGCGATGTCGAGGTCCTCCATGCCGAGGTACGTGCCGATCATCCACGAGCCGTTGAACGACAGCGCGCACTTGCCGGCCCCGAGCTGCACGTCGGGCCCGGTCGTCGTGGAGAACACTCCGTACTTCGCCATGTAGCCCTTGTCGGCGAGCCGGTAGTACCAGGCGAGGGCGTCCTGCACCACCTTCTCGTCGTAGCGGAACTTGTCGCCCCAGGGGTTCTCGTTCGTGTAGAACCAGTCGATCGACCCGGTGAACGGCGACCACTGCGTCTGCCCGAAGCCGTCACCACCGGACCCGTTCGACGAGATCCCGTACACGGCGACGTCGTGCTTGTCGAACCCGGGCTCGTCCCCCCGGCGGCCCTTCGAGTCGACGGTGAGGTGCGCGAGCATGCGCTCGAAGGAGCCGCCGTCGTCGGGGTTCCACTCGAGGTCGGCGAGCTCGGCGTCCGACACCCCGGCCTTCGCCATCGCCTTGCGGTCGTAGAACATCGCGATCGTGTCCCAGTCCTTCGGCGACCCGTAGCGGTGACCGTCCTTGCCCTTCCAGAGCTCGGCGAGTCCGGACTGGTAGTCGTCGTCGCGGATGCCCTTCGTGGCGTCGAGTTCGTCCAGCTTGTAGAGCACGTCGAGGTCGGCGTACTGCGGGAACTTCGTCAGGTGGTCGGTGAAGACGTCGGGGGCGGTGCCGGCGATGAACCCGGCGGTGAGCTTCGTCCAGTAGTCGTTCCAGCCGAGCTGGGTGATCTTGACGGTGATGTCGGGGTTCTCCCGGTGGAACGCGTCGGCGACGGCCTGGTAGGCGGGCAGCTGGTTGGAGTCCCAGAGCCAGTAGCTGACCGTCCGGGTCCCGCTCTTCGAGGCGGTGCCACGCCCCGGCGACGAGCAGGCGGCGAGCGCACCGAGGGCGAGGGCGGATGCACCGCCGGCGAACAGCGCGCGGCGGGTGAGTTCGTTCGTCATGTCAGTCCTACTTGATGCCGGAGAAGCCGATGGAGTTGACGATGCGCTTGGCGAAGAGGCCGAACAGCACGATCATCGGGAGCGCCGCCACGAGGGTCGCGGCCATGAGCCCCGACCAGTCGGTGCCGGACTGCGGGCTCTGCGACTTGAAGACGCCGAGTGCGACGGTGAGCACCCGCGAGCTGTCGGTGTACGACACCATGAGCGGCCAGAAGTAGTCGTTCCAGCTCGTGATGTACGTCAGCACCGCGAGGGTGGCGATCGGCGCGGCGGCCATCGGCAGGACCAGGCGGAAGAAGACCCGCACCTTGCCGGCGCCGTCGATGAGGGCGGCCTCCTCGACCTCCTTCGAGATGCCGAGGAAGAACTGCCGGAGGAAGAACACCGCGAACGGGGTCATCAGCATCGTCGGCAGGGCGATGCCGAGCACGTTGTCGACGAGTCCGAGCTCCTTGATGAGGGCGAAGTTCGGCAGCAGCGTGAAGATCGCGGGGACCATTAGGCCGGCGAGGAACACCGCGAAGACCCTGTCACGGCCGGGCCAGCGCAGACGGGCGAAGGCGTAGGCGGCCGCCGCGGAGAAGAACACCTGCCCGACGGTGACGAGGGTGGAGACGATCACGGAGTTGAGCAGGTACCGCCAGAAGTCGATCGCGGCGCCGGAGCCGCCCTGCGCGAGGGCCTCCTTCGTGGACTGCAGCCCGAAGACCCGCTCGAACCCGCCGAGGCTCCAGCCCACCGGCAGCAGCGAGGTCGGATCGGAGTTGATCGCGCCGTTCGACGACAGGGCGGTCCGGAGGATCCAGTAGAACGGGAACAGCGTGACGACGATGACGGCGATCATCGCGATCCAGGCGAGGACGCGGCCGATCGAGGGACGACGTCGGTGGGCGGCGCCCGGGCGGGGCGGACGCTCGGTGGTGACGGAACGGGTGAGGGTCGTGGTCATGATCTGGACGCTCCGTTCAGTCCAGGTCCGACTCGCCCGAGCGGGTGAGGCGGTACTGGATGATCGTGATGATGCTGAGGACGATGAGGAGCGCGACCGACACGGCCGACGCGTAGCCGAACTGGAACCGGCCGAAGGCCAGGTTGTAGATGTAGTTCTGCACGACGTTCGTGGCGTTCGCGGGTCCGCCCTGCGTGGTCACGGCGACGGTGTCGAACACCTGGAACGACCCGATGACGGTGATAATCAGGACCAGGGACAGGATCGGTCGGAGCAGCGGCACCGTGATCCGCCAGAACATCTTCAACTCGCTCGCCCCGTCGATGCGCCCGGCCTCGTAGACCGTCTCGGGCAGGGACTGCAGTCCCGCGAAGATGAGCAGTGCCGTGTAGCCGACGTGGCGCCAGACGTTGATGAGCGCGATCGAGGGGATGCCCCACACGTCGCTCTGCAGGAACGGGATGCGATCGAGCCCGAGGGCGGCGAGCAGCTCGTTCCCGATGCCGAGCTGCGTGTCGAGGATCCACAGCCAGACCAGCGCCGCGACGACGTTCGAGACGAGGTACGGCGCGAGGACGATGCCGCGCACGAAGGTCGACTTCGTCAGGCGGTGCATCATCACGGCGATGAAGAGCGCCACGACGGTCTGGATGACGATGTTGATGAGGACGTACTCGACGGTGACGACCATCGAGTGCCAGAAGATCGAGTCCTGCGCGAGCCGCACGTAGTTCTGCAGCCCCGTGAACTCCGGTGGGGTGAGCAGGTTGTACGAGGTGAAGCTCAGGTAGATGCCCCGGACGGTCGGCCACGCCAGGAACACGGCGAAGCCGACCGCTGCCGGCGCGATGAAGACCAGTGCCAGCCACAGGTCGTTCCGGGGGCGACGCCTCGGGGAGGTCGTACGGGCACGGGCGAGGGTGGCTTCCCTGCTCCGTGGGCGGGTGGTCGTCAAGGGTGACGACACAGGGCTCTCGGTGGCCATCGCGACTCCTTCGTCTGCGGTGGACTGACGTGCAGCAGTCCGTGAGCCGGGAATCTACACGTGGGGACAACGCGTTGCAAGAGGCTTTTCAGCCGCGGTAATTCGAGGTTGTCACGAGTAGACAATCGTGTCAGGATGACCCTCGATCGCATCGGAGCGACCTGCTCGGCGACGCATCCCACACCTGGAAAGGTCACTGATGATCTCTGTCGGAATGGTCGGCGCCGGCCAGTTCGCCCCCCAGTTCGCCAAGCTGTTCAAGCTGCACCCCGACGTCGACCGCGTCTACGTCACGGACCTCGTCGACGACCGCGCTTCCGAGCTCGTCGAGGCGCAGCACCTGGACGGCACGTTCGCCGACTTCGACGCCGTGCTGGCCTCGGACGTCGACGCCGTCGCGATCTTCACGCAGCGATGGACGCACGGCCCCCTCGTCGTCAAGGCGCTCCGGGCCGGCAAGCACGTCTACTCGGCCGTGCCGATGGCGATCTCCGTCGAGGAGATCCAGGCCATCATCGAGGCCGTCCGCGAGACCGGGCTCACCTACATGATGGGCGAGACGAGCTACTACAACCCGGCGACGGTGTTCGCCCGGTCCAAGGTCGCGGAAGGCGCCTTCGGCCGCGTGTTCTACGCCGAGGGCGACTACGTCCACGACATGGACCTCGGCTTCTACGCCGCGTACCAGTTCAGCGGCGGCGAGCAGTGGAAGCAGACCGCGAGCTACCCGCCCATGCTCTACCCGACGCACTCGGTCGGCGGGGTCCTCGGCGCGATCCCCGGCCACGCCGTCAGCGTCAGCTGCATCGGCGTGAAGGACGACCGCGGCGACGGCGTGTTCGACAGGGACGTCAGCCAGTTCGACAACGACTTCTCGAACGCCAGCGCCCTGTTCGAGCTCGACAACGGCGGCGTCATGCGCATCAACGAGATGCGTCGTGTCGGCTACCCGTCGCACATCCGCGAGTCCCGCTTCCGGTACTTCGGCACCGAGGCGAGCTTCGAACAGCTCGCCCGGGTCAGCGTCTGGCAGGACAAGGAGGACGTGCACGACATCAGCGAGCAGATCAACACGCAGGCGACGATGTCGCTCGACGACCCGCGCCTCGCCGACGTCGACCCGTCCCTCCGCGACGCGTTCGTGTCCGGCTACGCCGCCGTGCACGACACCTCGCGCCTGCCCGCCGAGTACGCCGGGGTCCCGACCGGGCACGAGGGCAGCCACCAGTTCCTCGCCGACGACTTCGTGCGCGCCGTCGTCGACCGGACCCTGCCGCCGGTGAACGCCTGGACCGCCGCTCGGTTCACCCTGCCGGGGATCATCGCGCACCAGTCGGCGCTGCAGGACGGCGCTCGCCTGGACATCCCGGACTTCGGCGACGCCCCCGAGGCGGCCGCCACGGCCGCCTCGTCTAGGATCGCCAGCGAGTAGGAAGTGCCGTTCGGGTGTCGTCCCCGTGTCACGGGGGACGACACCCGAACCCGTCGAAGGTGGCAATCGTGAGCAACCCGTCCAGCCCCAGGGCGGTCACCCGCGCCGACGTCGCCCGGTACGCGGGCGTGAGCACCTCCGTCGTCAGCTACGTCGTGCACGACGGTCCCCGCCCGGTCGCGTCCGCCACCGCCGCTCGGGTCCGCGACGCCATCCGGGTCCTCGGCTACCGGCCGAACGCGAGCGCACAGGCGCTCCGCACGGGGTCGTCGAAGATGCTCGGGTTCGTCGTCCCCGAACTCGACAACCCGTTCTGGTCCGAGGTCGCGGACGCGGTCGGACACGCCGCCGGCGCACGCGGCTACGACGTCCTCATGTCGAGCAGCCACGGCGACGCCGCACTCGAGCGCGACCGGATGCGGAGCGTGTCCGCGCGCCAGGTGGACGGGCTCATCGTCGCCAGCGTCATGACCCGGCCCGACCTGTCCACCCTCGTCGACCCCGGTCTCCCGATGGTGCTGCTCAACACGTTCTTCGAGGTGCCGGAGTTCGCGAGCACCGGCGTGGACGCCCTCCGTGGAGCGCACGAGGGCACGACGCACCTCGTCTCACACGGCTACCGCTCGATCGGCCTCGTCATCGGTCACGCCGGCTCCGACATGGACCTCCGCGAGCAGGGGTGGCAGAACGCGCTCCGCGACGGCGGCGTGCAGGACGGTCCGATCGTGCGCACGGACTTCTCCCGCGCGGGCGGGTACGCCGCCGGACTGCGGATGTTCGGCGCTCCGAACCGTCCCCGAGCCGTCTTCGTCAGCTCCGACATGCAGGCCGTCGGCGTGCTCCGCGCGCTCTACGAACTCGGCCTCTCCGTGCCCTCCGACGTCGCCATCGTGTCGTTCGACGGCACCGCCGAGGCCGACTTCACGAACCCGCAGCTCAGCACGGTCCGGCAGCCGGTGGCCGCGATGGCCGCCGCGGCCGTCGACCGCGTCCTGAGCCAGGAGGCCGACGGCCAGTGGCACCGCGACCTCGTGCCCGCGGAGCTGGTGCTCGGTGCGAGTTGCGGATGCGACGTGCGTCGCTGACGTTCCCGCACTCGACCTGGAGGCGCGGGTCGGCCCCGCCACGATGCTGGCCGTGGGCGGTCGCGGACGCGGCGGCGTCGCCGGTCCGCACCGGACGGCACCGCTGCCCTCACTCGTTGTCCCCGCCGGTGGTCGCACTCGGCGAGAGCGCCGTGCCGACGTTCGCCGAGCGCACCGCGTCGGCCTCGTGCGCCGTGCCCGCGGCGTCCCGGCCGGTCCAGGTCCAGTCCGCGACCTCGGGGATGTCCTCGCCGTGCTCCCGGGTGTACGCCCGGGCGGTGACGCGCTTGTCCTGCATGCGCTGACGGAGGCCGGCGAACCGCGAGCCGAGCCCCGGGACCCGGTCGAGCACGTCGATGACCAGGTGGTACCGGTCCATGTCGTTGAGCATCACCATGTCGAACGGCGTCGTCGTGGTGCCCTCCTCGGTGTACCCGCGCACGTGCAGGTTCGGGTGGCCGTGCCTGCGGTACGCGAGCCGGTGGATCAGCCACGGGTACCCGTGGTACGCGAACACGATCGGCTTGTCGGTGGTGAACACCGCGTCGAACTCCGCATCGGACAGGCCGTGCGGGTGCTCCCCCTCGGACACGAGCCGCATGAGGTCGACCACGTTGACGACGCGCACCCGCAGCTCCGGGACCTCCTCGCGGAGGATCGACACCGCGGCGAGGGTCTCGAGCGTCGGGACGTCGCCCGCGCACGCCATGACGACGTCGG
Organism: Curtobacterium pusillum; assembly: GCF_013359865.1. Taxonomy (GTDB): domain Bacteria; phylum Actinomycetota; class Actinomycetes; order Actinomycetales; family Microbacteriaceae; genus Curtobacterium; species Curtobacterium pusillum. Next base: position 135,638 of record NZ_JABMCE010000083.1, on the reverse strand, counting down.
GCTCCTCTCCGGGCGCCTCGTTCCCCGCCCAGGCGAAGATGCCGAGGCCGCGGGTCATGTGGGCGATCGCCTCGTCCATCCCGAGCCAGTTGAAGGTCGGCTGCTTCCCCGCCACGACGACGTTGACGTAGTCCACCGAGCGGAGGCAGTGGTCGTAGGTGGACAGCAGGGTGTTCGCGTCGAACGGCAGGTACACGCGCACGACGTCGGGCTTCTTGTTGACGACGTGGTCGATGAAGCCGGGGTCCTGGTGGGACAGGCCGTTGTGGTCCTGTCGCCAGACGTGCGACGACAGCAGGTAGTTCAGGGAGGCGACGGGGCGGCGCCACGGGATCGTCTTGCTCACCTTCAGCCACTTCGCGTGCTGGTTGAGCATCGAGTCGACGATGTGGATGAACGCCTCGTAACTGGTGAAGACGCCGTGCCGGCCGGTGAGGAGGTACCCCTCGAGCCATCCCTGGCACTGGTGCTCGCTGAGCATCTCCATGACACGCCCGGCCCGCGCGAGGTGCTCGTCGGAGGGGACGATCTCGGCGTCCCACTGCTTGTCCGTGACGTCGAGGACCGCGCCGAGCCGGTTCGATGCGGTCTCGTCGGGACCGAAGATCCGGAAGTTCGTCGGGTTCCGCCGCACCACCTCGGCGAGCCATCCACCGAGCACGCGGGTGGATTCACTGACGGAGCCGCCGTTGGTGGGCACCTCGACCGCGTGGTCCCGGAAGTCCGGCAGGACCAGGTCCCGTTTCAGCAGGCCGCCGTTCGCCACCGGGTTCGCGCTCATCCGGCAGTCGCCCTCGGGTGCGAGCGCCGTGGCGAGCGGGACCGGGGCACCCCGGTCGTCGAAGAGCTCCTCGGGACGGTAGGAGCGGAGCCAGCCCTCGAGGACGTGCAGGTGCTCGTCGGTGTCGCGGGCGCTCGCGAGCGGCACCTGGTGCGCACGCCAGTTCCCCTCGGCCGGCTTGCCGTCGATCTCGCGCGGGCACGTCCAGCCCTTCGGGGTGCGCATGATGATCATCGGCCAGGCCGGGCGTTCCCGCAGGGTGCCGGCGGCCGCAGCCGCCTTGATGTCCGCGATCTGGTCGAGGACCGCGTCGAGGGTCTCTGCCATCCGTCGGTGCACGGCGCGTGGGTCCTCGCCGTCGAACCCGCCGGAGACGACGTACGGCGTGTGCCCGTAGCCGCGCATCAGGTCGAGCAGTTCCTCCTCGGGGATGCGGGCGAGCACGGTCGGGTTCGCGATCTTGTAGCCGTTGAGGTGCAGGATCGGCAGGACCACGCCGTCGTGCAGCGGGTCGATGAACTTGTTCGAGTGCCAGCTCGTGGCGAGCGGCCCGGTCTCCGCCTCGCCGTCACCGACGACCGCGGCGACCAGCAGGTCGGGGTTGTCGAACGCGGCACCGTAGGCGTGCGAGAGCGCGTAGCCGAGTTCGCCGCCCTCGTGGAAGGACCCCGGCGTCTCGGGCGCCGCGTGGCTCGGGATCCCACCGGGGAACGAGAACTGCCGGAAGAGCTTCCTGATGCCGTCCTCGTCCCGTGTGATGCCCGGGTACACCTCGCTGTACGTGCCGTCGAGGTACGCGTTCGCGACCATGCCCGGCCCGCCGTGGCCCGGACCCGTGACGAAGACCGTGTCGAGGTCGCGTTCGCCGATCGCCCGGTTGAGGTGGGCGTAGACGAAGTTCAGCCCGGGGGTCGTCCCCCAGTGCCCGAGCAGGCGCGGCTTCACGTCCTCGCGACGCAGCGGACGGCGCAGCAACGGGTTGTCGAGCAGGTAGATCTGCCCGACCGAGAGGTAGTTCGCCGTCCGCCACCAGGTGTCGAGCCGGTCGAGTGCGCGCTCGTCGACCTCCCGGCCGCTGCCCCGCCGGAAGGCGGTCTGACGCTCACTGGTCTCGGGGTCGCTGGTCGTCGTGTCGGTCATGCCGTCTCCTTCGCGGTTCGGGGTGGTGCGGGGTGGTCCTGGCCGCCGGTCCGCGTGACGAGGACCGGGGCGGTGAGGTTGATGAGGACGTCGTGGAGGACGGTGCTGAGGTGACCGGCCGACAGCCGCCGGGGGTGCGGAGCGCCGATGACGAGGAGGGCGTGGCCGAGTGCTGCGTCGAGCAGGGCCGGCGCGACCTCGCGGCTCGTCGACCGACACGAGACGCGGAGCGCGGGGTTCGCCTCCTGCAACCGCCTGGCGGCGTCGACGAGCACGTCCGAGCCGTCCTGGCGGCCGCCGCTCTCCCCGGCCCGGAGCAGCACGAGCTCGTCGCCGCGGACGTCCGCCTCGGCCGCCGCCGCCGCGCAGACGGCAGCCACGTGTGCGCCCGGGGCCACTCCGGCCACGACCCCGCGCCGGAAGCGCAGGTCGGTGTCCGGCACCACGACCACGGCGCACGTCGCGCCGGCGGCGAGGGACAGCCCGGTCGTGCCGAGGGCCCGGCCGTGCAGGTGGCCGGTCTTGTGGGTGCCGACGACCAGGACGTCCGTCGGGTCCACGATGCCGAGGAGCGCCGTGACGACGTCGCCGTCCAACGTGACGGAACCGATCGCAAGGTCCGGATGACGACTCCTGGCACCGGCGCCGGCACTGGTCGTGCGGTCGTCCGGGGCGTCGTCCGTCACGCCGGGTCCGGGAGCGACGCCCGGTCGGACGTGGGCGAGCAGCACGTGTCCGCCGTTCGCCGACGCCCGGCGGAGCGCCCACTCGAGCGCGCGTCGGCTCGGGCCCGAGTCGTCGTACCCGACGATGTACCGCTGTGTCATCCGTCGTCCTTCCCGTACCGATCGTCCGGCGCGACGACCGGGAGCAGAAGAGACCAAGGTCCCGCGCGGACGGGCGGACACCGCCGCACGGTGCGGGCCGCCGTACGCTGGGGGCAGGACGAGGAGGGAACCCGTGCCGCACGACCAGGAACGTCTCGACTTCCCCAATGCGCCGCGCACTGCTCTCGAGCGCTCGATCAGCGAACTCGTGGACCGCGCGCAGGAGGTGCTCGCCACCCAGGGACGGCTGCGCGGGTTGCTCCGGGCCAACCGGCTGGTGGTCGACGAACTCGACCTCCCCACCGTCCTGCGCCGGATCGTCGATGCCGGCGTCGAACTGGTCGGTGCCCGGTACGGCGCGATGGGGGTCCTCGCACCCGACGGCTCGCTCGAGCAGTTCGTCCACGTCGGGATGTCCGACGCCGAGGTCGCCGCGATCGGTGACCTGCCGCACGGCCGAGGCCTGCTCGGCGCGATCCTCACGACCGAACGCCCGGTCCGGGTCGCGGACATCGCCTCGGCTCCGGACTCGGTCGGGTTCCCGCCGCACCACCCGCCGATGGGCGCCTTCCTCGGGGTGCCGATCCGCGTCCGGGACGAACTCTTCGGGAACCTCTACCTGACGAGGGACGACGACCGCCCCTTCAGCGAGGAGGACGAAGAACTCGTCGTGTCGCTGGCCGCCACCGCCGGTGCCGCGATCGACCACGCCCGGCTCTACGACGAGTCCCGTCGTCGGCAGGAGTGGTCCGCGGCACTCGCCGACGTCACGACGGCGCTGCTCTCGTCCGACGCGCCCGACGGGCTCGGGATCGTCGTCGACCGGGTGGCGCCGCTGGCCGACGCCGACTTCGCGTGCATCCTCGTGCCGGACGGCGCATCGCTGCGGGTCGACGGGGCGAGGGGCCTCGGGGCGGACACCGCCACGACCACGATCGCGCACCCGTCCGGGTCGATCGCAGCCCGTTCGCTCGAGAGCGGCAACGTGACGACCGGTGACCTCGGCGAGGAGGACCCGACCTGGCCGGAGCACCTCCGCTGGGCCGCCGCCGTGCCGTTCTCGGCCACGGAGGGCCCGTTCGGCACGCTCCTGCTCGCCCGTCGCACCGGTCGCGCGCGGTTCGACGACGTCGAGCTCGACCTCGCCGCCGAGTTCGCCGCCCAGGCGAGCGTCGCCATCGCGCTGGCCCGCGGACGGCACGACCGGCAGGAGCTTCAGCGGATCGAGGACCGGAGCCGCATCGCCCGCGACCTGCACGACCACGTCATCCAGCGTCTGTTCGCCGCGGGCCTCACCCTGCAGGGTCTGGAACCGGCCGTGCCGACCGCGCTGCGCCAGGACCTCGCCGACCAGATCGAGGCCATCGACACCGCGATCGCCGAGATCAGGACGGCGGTGTTCGCGCTCAACAGCCGGCCGCGGGACACGAGGACGACGATCCGCCACCGCGTGCTCGACATCGTCTCCGAGGTGGCGCCGATGCTCCCGGCACCGCCGAGCGTCACCTTCGGCGGTGCCGTCGACGTGCTCGTGCCGGACGAGCTCGGTGACGACATCGTCGCGGTCGTGCGCGAGTCGCTGACGAACGTCGGACGACACGCAGCCGCCACGACCGCCGACGTCCGGCTCGTGATCGACGACGGACACGTCACCGTCCGCGTGGACGACGACGGTCGAGGGCTCCGGGACCGGGGGCGCCCGAGCGGCACGGCGAACCTGGCGGCACGGGCCGCGGCGCGAGGCGGTCACTACGCGCTCGACGGTCGTGACGGCGGCGGCACGAGCATGACCTGGCGCGTACCGCTCACGGCGGAGCAGGCGGCATGACGCTCCGGGTGTTCCTCGTCGACGACCACGAACTCGTCCGGCAGGGCGTCGCGCGCGTCCTGGACGCCCAACCCGACATCGAGGTGGTCGGTGAGGCCGAGTCCCTCGCCCGCGCCGTGCCCCGGATCACCGCGACCCGTCCGGACGTCGCCGTCCTCGACGTGCGGCTCCCCGACGGCAGCGGGATCGACCTCTGCCGGACGGTCCGGTCCGCCCGCCCCGAGCTCGCGTGCCTGATGCTGACCGCTTACGACGACGACGAGGCGATGCGGTCCGCGGTGCTCGCCGGGGCGATCGGGTACGTGCTCAAGGACATCCGCGGGAACAACCTGGTCGACGCGGTCCGACGAGCCGCCACCGGATCGTCGCTGTTCCCGGCCGAGGCCACGCGGCGGATCCGCTCCACCATCGCACCCGTCGACGATGCGGGACTGACGCTGCGCGAGACGCAGATCCTCGACCTCATCGTCGACGGACTCACGAACCGTCAGATCGGCGAACGGCTCCACATCGCGGAGAAGACCGTGAAGAACAACGTCACGGTCCTCCTCGGCAAACTGCACCTCGAGCGTCGCACCCAGGCTGCGGTGTACGGAGCGCGCCGGTCCTGACCCGGCGACGGATCCGGGACCAAGGGCCCTCCCTCCACCGCACGACCGCCGCCATCGTGGAGGCATGCCCGAGAGCGACGAGGTCAGACGAGTCCCCGAGGCCGAATGGGAGCGCCTCAAGCGCGACTCCCGTCGGCGTGCTCAGGAGCGCGAGGAAGCCGACCGCCACGCCGCACCACGGGATCGTGAACACCGGGAAGGAACCCAGGAATCGTGAACCGAACCGCACTCGACCGTCTCCTCTCCGCGAGCGGCGCGGTCATCGCCGTCGTGCTCCTCCTCGCGGGCGTGCTCATGACCTGGGCGCACGTGTACGTGCACGACCAGGTCCGGGAGCAGCTCGTCGCGCAGAAGATCTTCTTCCCCGCCAAGGGCAGCAAGGCCCTGGCCAGCAAGGAGATCGGCCCGTACCTGAACCGGTACGCGGGCCAGCAGCTCGAGACCGGAGCGCAGGCGAAGGCCTGGGCCGACCACTACATCGCCGTGCACCTCGAGGAGATGACCGGCGGCCAGACCTACGCCCAGCTGTCGACGAAGGCGCAGGCCGACCCCGACGACCAGAAGCTGCAGTCCGAGGTGGAGACGGTCTTCCGCGGCGAGACCCTGCGCGGACTGCTCCTCAACGCCTACGCCTTCGACACCGTCGCGACGTTCGCACTCATCGGCGCCGTCGTCGCGTACGTCGGGGCGGTCGTGATGGCGTTCCTCGCGGCCCTCGGCTTCCGCCACGCACGGCGGGCCGCCGCGGCGAACACCGCCGGGGCGCGGTGAGGTCGACCGTGTCCCCCGACGAACTCGACGGCGCCGAGTCCCCCGTGCTGCGCCTCACCCCGGACCAGTGCTGGACGCACCTGCACCGGTGCCGACTGGGACGGATCGCGATGATCCGGGACGGGGAGGTCGAGATCCTCCCGGTGAACTACGTCTCCGTGGACCGGAGCATCCACTTCGCCACGTCGAGCAGCGTCATCCTCGCCGCGGTCGAGGCCGGTGTCGACGTGGCGTTCGAGGTCGACGAGCACGACGGCTGGACCGCCTGGAGCGTCATCGCGCACGGGCTCCCCGAGCGCACGGACGAAGAACCCCCGGCGGGCTACGAGATCCGTTCCCTGCTCCCCGCGCCGAAGCTCGCGCACGTGCGGATCGTCCCGACGTCGATCACGGGGCGACTGTTCGACCAGCAGCGGTTCGACCCGGCCACCGGCACCGGCTCCTGAGACGGGCACTGGCGGAGGGTGTGGGATTCGAACCCACGAGACATCTCTGCCCACCTGTTTTCAAGACAGGCTCCATCGGCCGCTCGGACAACCCTCCCGACCCGGCCATGCACGCGGCGTGACGGATCGACGGCAGTCTAGCGGGCCTCCGGTCGTACCCGCGCGTCAGCGCGGCAGGGAGTCGAGGGCCGCGGCCAGCCCGTCGTCGGTGACCCCGCCGGTGAGCTCGTTCCCCGCGTCGACGACGTCGTCGGGCGCCTGCCCCATGACGACCCCGCGCCCCGAGGTGGAGGCCCACCGCAGCATGTCGATGTCGTTCCGGCCGTCACCCGCGGCGAAGACCCGTGAGCGCGGGATGTCGAGCCACTCGCGGACGCGCTCCATGGCGGTGGCCTTCGTCACGCCCTCGGGAGCGATGTCGAGCCACGAGGTCCAGCCCACCGAGTACGAGACCTTGTGCAGCCCCATCCGCTCGACGATCTGCAGGAAGTCCTCGGTGTCGTGGCCCGGGGAGATCACGACGACACGAGTCGCCTCGACCCCGAGCAGCTGCTCGAAGGACACGTGCTCACCGGAGACGGTCATGGCGTCGTCCGGGAAGTTGCCGGACAGCAGGAAGTGCCCGGTCTCGTCCTCCACGCCGAACTCGGCGTTCGTCAGGGCACCGTGGATGGTCTGCAGGACCTCGGAGGGGTCGAACGTCTCGACGTGCACGCGCTCGTAGGAGCCGTCGTCCCGCCGGGCGAGGGTCAGCGCCCCGTTCGCGCACACGAGGTACCTCGGTGTGATCCCGAGGGTGGACAGGAGTGGCACGGTCATGCCCTCGCTGCGCCCGGTGGCGAGCATGACCTCGTGACCGGCGGCCTCGGCGTCGCGGATCGCGGCGAGCACGGTGTCGGTGACGACTCCGTCCTCGCGCATGGTCGTGCCGTCGATGTCGAGCGCGACCAACCAGCGCTTCGTGCGGGTGATCGCACCCGACGCGGGCGCACCGGGACCCGCGCCCTGGGACGCACCGTCGACGAACCGCCCCTGCGTGCTCATCGGGGCTCGATCACCTCGACGCCACCGAGGTAGGGGCGCAGGACCTCCGGCACGACGACGGAGCCGTCGGCCTGCTGGTGCGTCTCGAGGATTGCGACGATCCACCGGGTGGTGGCGAGCGTGCCGTTGAGGGTCGCGACCGGCGCGGTCTTCCCCGTCGACGTGCGGTAGCGGATGTCGAGGCGACGGGCCTGGAACGTGGTGCAGTTCGACGTCGAGGTGAGCTCACGGAAGGTGCCCTGCGTCGGGACCCAGGCCTCGATGTCGAACTTGCGCGCGGCGCTCGTCCCGAGGTCCCCGCCGGCGACGTCGATCACGCGGTAGTGCAGCCCGAGGTCCTGCAGCATCTGCTCCTGGTACCCGACGAGCTTCTCGTGCTCGGCCTCGGCCTGGTCCGGGTGGACGTACGAGAACATCTCGAGCTTGTTGAACTGGTGCACCCGAAGGATGCCGCGGTTGTCCTTGCCCGCCGAACCGGCCTCGCGCCGGTAGCAGGTCGACCACCCGGCGTAGCGCAGCCCGTCGCCCGACTCGTCGAGGGACAGGATCTCGTCGGCGTGGAAGCCGGCGAGGGCGACCTCGCTCGTGCCGGTGAGGTACAGGTCGTCGGCCTCGAGCCGGTACACCTCGGCCGCGTGCTCGCCGAGGAAGCCGGTTCCGGCCATCGTCTCGGGCCGCACGAGCGTCGGCGTGATGAGCGGCTCGAACCCGGCGGCGACCGCGCGGTCGAGGCCGAGCGACATGAGCGCGATCTCGAGCCGCGCGCCGAGGCCGCGGAGGAAGTAGAACCGCGAGCCGGAGACCTTCACGCCACGGGGGATGTCGATGATGCCCAGGTGCTCGCCGAGGTCGGCGTGGTCCTTCGGCTCGAAGTCGAACTCCGGCTTGGTGCCGACGGTGCGGAGCGTGACGAAGTCGTCCTCGCCGCCCTTCGGCACGTCGGGCAGCACGACGTTCGGGATCGAGCGGACGACGGTGTTGAAGGTCTCCTCGGCGGCGGTGACCTCGGCCTGGGCTTCCTTCACCTGACCGGCGAGCGCCTGGGCCTGTTGCACGAGCGCGGCCTTCTCGTCCTTCGGGGCCTTCGCGACGGTCTTGCCGAACGCGTTCTGCTCGGCGCGGAGGGACTCGAACGAGGTGATCGCGCTCCGCCTGGCGGCGTCCGCGGCGACGGCCTCGTCGACGACGGCGACGGAGGCGCCGCGCGCCTCCTGCGAGGCCTTGATGACGTCCGGGTTGTCACGCAGCAGCTGGGGATCGATCACCGCACCATCCTAAAGGCGGCCGGGGTGCGAGACGGACTGGAGGCGCGGTGCGGGCCCGACCCGCGCCTCCAGGCGTCCCGCTGGTCGCGTCGGACGATCCCTCGCAGCATCCGATCGGTACCGTTGGTGCATGTCGACCCCTTCGGAGACCGCGCCCGGGGGCCAGGACGCCCTCCAGACCGAGCAGCGGACGGCCGCGGTGGTGTACAACCCGGTCAAGGTCCACCTGCCGACCCTCAAGCGCACCGTCGCCAAGCACGAGCAGGAGGCGGGCTGGGCCGAGACCCTGTGGTTCGAGACCACGGAGGAGGACCCGGGCGGCGGCATGGCCCGCGCAGCACTCGAGGCCGGTGCCGACGTCGTCGCTGCCGCCGGTGGGGACGGGACCGTCCGCGCCGTGGCCGAGGTCGTGCACGGGTCCGACGCGTCGCTGGCGCTGCTCCCGAGCGGCACGGGGAACCTGCTGGCCCGGAACATGAAGCTGCCGCTCGACGACCTCGGCGGGATGGCGAAGGCGATCTTCTCGGGGCACGACCGACCGATCGACTTCGGGCTGATCGGCGTCGAGCGGCCCGACGGCTCCCGCGAGGAGTTCGGCTTCCTCGTGATGGCCGGCCTCGGGCTCGACGCCCGCATGCTCGCGAACACCCGGCCCGAACTGAAGAAGCGTGTCGGATGGCTCGCCTACCTCGACTCGCTGTTCCGCTCCGTGCGGGACACGGACGGCTTCGAGTTCCGCTACCGGCTCGACGAGTCGGCCCGCAACGGCTCGGTCCGCGCGCATTCCGTGATCGTCGGGAACTGCGGGATGCTGCAGGCCAACGCGATGCTCCTGCCGGACGCCGAGATCGACGACGGGGTGTTCGACATCGTCGTGATGCGACCGCGCGGCTTCTTCGGCTGGGTCCGGATCGGCGCTCGCGTGTTCTGGGAGAACGCGATCCTGCGCTGGTTCCACCGGTCGTCGCTCGGCAACACGATCATCGGGCGTCGCATCACCACGGCGGCGAAGCAGGAGCGGCCGCTGCGCTACATGCGCGGCGAGGAGTTCGTGCTGCGCCTCGAGAAGCCGGACGAGTTCGAGATCGACGGGGACCCCGAGGGTGAGATCATCGCGTTCCGCGCGCGGCTCGACCCCGGATCGCTGGACGTGCGGATCCCCGCGGTCGAGCCGCACCAGGGTCGGGGCGTCCGCCGCCGCTGAGCTCCCCCTCCCTCCCTTCTCCCGCAAAACGCAACGTTGGCGGTTGCCCGCAGCGTCATACCTCTGCGAACAGCCGCCAACATTGCGTTTTGCGGAGGCGGCGGGGCCCCGTCAGCGGGGGTCGGGCTCGCCGGACACGATCGCGCGGAGCCAGTCGCGTGCCTCGACGAACGCGGCGTCCGAGTAGCGGGCGGGCACCTCGGGACGGACCCCGTCGGCGCGCGGGTACGACCCGAGGAACGTCACGCGCGGGCTGAACCGGCGCAGTCCGAGCAGGGCGTCCGCCACGCGCTCGTCCCGCACGTGCCCGTCGAGGTCGATGACGAACCGGTACCGGCCGAGCTCGTCACCGATCGGCCGCGAGGACAGCAGCCCCATGTTGATGCCCCGGGTCGCGAACTGCTCGAGCATGTCCACGAGGGCACCGGGGTGGTCGGCGGGCAGCTCGACGATGACGCTCGTCTTGTCGGCGCCGGTCGGCTCCGGGAGCGCGAGCGTCTTCGACACGAGGACGAACCGGGTGACGGCGGAGGCGTTGTCCCCGATCGAGGAGGCGAGCACCGAGAGGTCGTAGTGGTCGGTGATCCCCGGGGGTGCGACGGCGGCGTCCGCGGTGGGGTGCTCGTCGAGCAGGGCGGCAGCGGCGGCGACGTTCGAGGACGCCGGGATGTGGCCGTGCCCGCGGACGTTCACCTCGAGCCAGTTGTGGGTCTGGGCGTAGGCGACGGGGTGGGCGTTCACCGTGCGGACGTCGGCGAGGGCCGTGCCGTGCCGTGCGACGAGCACGAAGTCGACGGGGACGAGGTACTCCCCCACGATGCGCACGCCGGGGATCCGGGCGAGGGCGTCCTGCGTGGCGCTGACCCCGCCGTCGACGCTGTTCTCGATGGCGATCACGGCGCCGATCGACCGGCCGCTGACGACGTCGTCGAGGGCCTCTCCGACGTTGTTCACGCTCCGCCAGGGCTTGCCGGCGGCGGCGTCGACGAGCTTGAGCGCGGCCTCGGTGAAGGTACCGGCGGGTCCGAGGTAGGAGTACGTGTCGGACGGCGCGGCGGACTCACTCATGCGGCGAGCCTATTGCAGCGGCACCCGGTGACCGTGCCGGTCAGTCCGCGGCCGTGCCGGTCAGGCGTGCCTCGCAGATCGCCGTGTCGTCGCCGTCCCGCGGGTAGGTCAGGGCGGCGAACCGTCCCTCCGGGTCGAGCCGGGCGAGCAGCGCGGCGGCGATCCCGTCGAGCTGTCCGACCTGCTCGTCGCTGAGCGCGTCGATGACCACGCGTCGAGCCGTGCGCACGTGGTCGGGCGCCGCCTCGACGATGGTCGCGTACCCGGCGTCCGTGAGCCGCACGTCGGTCGCGCGGCGGTCGTCGGTCGACGGGCAGCGGGAGACGAGCCCGCGCTTCTCGAGTCGCGAGACCACGTGGGACAGCCGCGGGAGCGAGGCGTTCGTGGCCGAGGCCAGCGCCGACATCCGCAGCGTGCGGGAGTCCGTCTCCGAGAGCATGGCGATGACCATGTAGTCGAAGTGGGTCAGGTCGGCGTCGCGCTGGAGCTGCTGGTCGAGGGCCGCCGGCAGGAGCTCCATGACGGCGACGAGCTTCATCCAGGCACGCAGCTGGTCGCGCGTGAGCCACGGCGTCTCGTCGGTCATGGCGACATCCTACTGTTTGGTTGTCGGTTCAACCAGTCGCCGCGAGCGAACAGCCCCGACCACGAGGACGGCCACGACGACGAGCAGCAGGACGCCCTCGACGAGGAGCAGCCGGGCACCGTAGTCGAACGGCAGCACGGTCGGGTTCTTCTGCCCCTGGGCCTTCGCCGCGATCTCCGGCAGCACCACGAGCGCCAGGACGCTGCCGAGCACCACGACCGCCTGCACCACGACGAGCGCCCACGCCCGCAGCGCCCGCCCGGTCCGGCGCAGGAGCAGCCCCACCGCGACGACGAACGGCGACAGGATCGCGTCGTGGAGCACCACCGCGCCGAGCAGCCACGTCGCGAGCCCTCCGATCCGCACGGGGCGCACGGTCGTCACGAGGACGTACGCCCCGAACGCGATGACGAGCACCCCGACCACGACGAGCACGGTGCGCGCGGCCCTCATGCGATCACCTCGATCTTCTCGATCCACTTCGTCTGCAGCACGCCAGGGCGGCCGGGGGCGATGATGCGTGCCGGGAACCCGTGGTCGAGGTCGAGCGTCGCGCCGTTCAGTTCGAGCGCGATCAGGGTCGTCGGGTCCTCCGCGTACTCGGGACCCATGTCCATCACGCGGTAGCCGCCGTGGCGCTCGAGGCTCGTCACCCGGACGTGCGACCCCGGTGCTGCCTGCACGGCGCCGAGGAGGTCGCGCATCCGCACACCCCTCCAGGTCGCCATCTGGCTCCAGCCCTCGACGCAGGAGATGGGCAGCTCGGCCTCGGCCGTGCCGAGGGCGACGAGTTCGGCACGGGAGAACGCCCGGCTGACGTCCCGGCCGACGACCGTGAGGCTCCAGTCCGCCGCGGTGGCGGTCGCGAGGACACCGGCGGCGCGGGCGGTCCGGTTCACGGGGAGGTCGAGCGGACCGCGGTGGCGCTGTCGGGCGCCGAACACGTTGAACGGTTCGGCGAGCGTGCTCGACTGGCCCGCCGTGAGGGCGACGACGCCGACGGTCGCCGCGGTGACGCCGGCGAGGAACCCGCGTCGCGCGACCCGCTCACGTCGCCCCTCGGTCGCCTCCGGCGTGGTCCGGGAGGCGCGGCTCGGCTCCGTCGGTTCGTCCTGCGGGTCCGGGACGGGTGCGCCGTCGATCCAACGGAGCAGGCGGCCGGTGAGGCCACGGGGGTAGGAGGCGACCGCCTGCGCGGCCGCGGGTCCCGGGGCCGGCGACAGCAGCTCGCTGCCGGCGGCGCGGTCCACGACGAACCGGCCGTGCTCGTCGTACGAGTCGCGCTTCCGCCAGTAGCGCGCGATGAGCCGCAGCTTCACGCCGATGTGCACGATGAGCGACCCGATGATGACGTACGCGAGCGCGTTGTGCACCTGCTTGAACGGGAACGGCCACGGGTACCACTGGTACGTGTTGAGCAGGCCGGTGACGACCTGGACGATGGCGGACGCGACGAGCACCGCGATGGAGAGCCGCTCGAGCAGGTGCAGCACGCCGCGCACGGGCGGGACCTGCACGAGCGCCGGCATCACCGCGTTGAGCTTCGCGAGCAGCAGCGGGATGATCGCGATCCCGGCCGTGATGTGCACACCCTGCGTGAACTGGTACAGCTGCGCGGGCCGCGTCGGGAACCGCATGCCGGGCAGGGGCTGCTGGAGGAGGTAGCTGTAGACGCCGGTGCCGAAGCAGACGAGGAACGCGACCCCGAGCAGACGTCCGAGCACCACGGCGGAACGCGCGTTCCGGTTCGGCGATGCCATCGCGGATCGTGCATCCAGGAGCAGGCCCCTGACCATGGATAGCCTCGTCGCACCATGAGAGAACGACTTCGCCCCGGCCGACTCCTGCCGACCGTGCTGGCCGTGCTGGCCGTGGTCGGTGTGCTGGCCCTCGCGGGCGTCATCGCCTTCGGCGTCACGCATCTGGGGTTCCTCCGATCCGGTCATCGTTCCCCATTCGTCGCGTGGACCCTGATCGCTTGGACGGTGTTCGCCGGCGCGGTGCTGGCGCTGCGGTTCGTCCCGACGCGGTGGATGACGTGGCTCGTGGTCGGCGGTGCCGTGGTGATCGGGCTCGCGGCGATCCTCGGCCCCCCGAACACCAGCACCGACTCCGCCCGGTACGCCTGGGACGGCATCGTGCAGCACGCCGGGGTCTCCCCCTACGCACACACGCCGCAGTCGAACGCACTGTCCGGTCTGCGTCCCGACTGGCTCTTCCCCGACAAGGTCGACGGCACGTGCGAACAGCCGCGGTACCGGGGGCTGGGCGACGGTCCGCTCGGGCACTGCACCGCGATCAACCGGCCGGACGTCACCACGATCTACCCGCCCATGGCGCAGCTCTGGTTCGCGGCCGTCCGGGCGTTCGTGCCGGCCACCGCCCAGTACATGCCCTTCCAGGTGGCGGGGCTGCTCGTGTCGCTCGGCGTGACCGTCGGCCTCGTCGCGGTGCTCCGTCGCGTCGGCCGACCGACCTGGTGGGCGGCGCTCTGGGCGTGGTCGCCCCTCGTGGCCTCCGAGGCGGTCACGAACTCGCACGTGGACGCCGTCGGTGCGGCGCTGGCGACCGCGGGCGCCGTGCTCGTCGCGTTCGGCCGGCCGATCTGGGGCGGGATCGCGCTCGGGGCCGCGACGGCCACGAAGCTCATCCCGGCGATCGTCTACCCGCCCCTGCTCGGCCGGTGGCGGAACTGGTGGGCGATCCCGGTCGGCATCGCCGTGTTCGGGCTGCTCTACGTGCCGTACGTGCTGTCGACCGGGCTCGGCGTCCTCGGCTACCTGCCGGGGTACCTGTCGGAGGAGGGCTACGAGGACGGCTCCCGCTTCGCCCTCGTGTCGCTGGTCTTCCGGGGCGACGCGGCCACGATCGTCGTCGGGCTGCTGGTGCTCCTCGCCGCGTTCGTGGCCTGGCGGCTGACCGACCCGTCCCGACCGTGGTCCGGCGAGGTCCTCGTGATCGGCGTGACGTTCCTCGCGGTGAGTCCGCGCTACCCCTGGTACGCACTGCTGCTCATCCCCTTCGTGGTGCTCTCGGGGCGGTGGGAGTGGCTGTCGATCGGTCTCGCGATCGCGCTGCGCGGCGTGTGGCCGTCCGCGGACGCGTATCGGTGGTGGCTCGCGGGGGCGGTCCTCGTCATCGTCGTCGCCACCCTCGTCCGGACGCGCCGGTCGGACTGGGAGCGCTGGGGTTCACGGCTCACGTTCCGGGACGGCCCCGGTCGGCGAGCACTCGCGATGTCATCAGGCGGTCGCGGCGCGGACGACGTACGCTGACGCGCATGGCACCCGCGACCCTGCTCGGTTCGTCCGGCGACACCGGTGACTCCGGCGGCCTCGTCGACCGCTTCGGACGTCGCGCCGTCGACCTGCGGGTGTCGCTGACCGAGCGCTGCAACCTCCGCTGCACGTACTGCATGCCCGCCGCCGGACTGCCGTTCGCCCCGGACGACGCCCTCATGACCGCTGCGGAGATCGAGCGCCTCGTCCGCCTCGGCACCGCGCGGTTCGGCGTGCGGAAGGTGCGCTTCACGGGCGGTGAGCCGATGCTGCGGCACGACCTCGTCGACGTGATCGCCCGCTGCGCCGCGCTGCCGGACGCCCCGGAGCTGTCGCTGACCACGAACGCGATCGGCCTCGCACACCGCGCCGGGGCCCTTCGGGACGCCGGACTCCGACGGGTGAACGTGTCACTCGACACCATCGATCCCGGCGTCTTCGCGACCGTGACCCGCCGACCGTTCCTCGACAGGGTGATCGACGGGCTCGAGGCGGCGGCGACGGCCGGGCTCGCGATCAAGGTGAACGCGGTGCTGCTGCGCGGTGTGAACGACGCGCTCGCACCGGACCTGATGCGCTGGTGCCTCGATCACGGCTACGAGCTGCGGTTCATCGAGCAGATGCCGCTCGACTCCGACCACGCCTGGGACCGCACGTCGATGATCACCGCCGCCGAGACCCGCACCCTGATCGGGTCGTCGTTCGAGCTCCTGCCGGACGAGGCCCCGCGGGACGGTGCTCCGGCGGAGCGGTTCCGGGTGCTGTCGCGCGAGACCGGGGCGTTCCTCGGCACGATCGGCATCATCGCGAGCATCACCGAGTCGTTCTGCGCCGACTGCACGCGCACGCGCCTGACCGCCGACGGACACGTCCGGAGCTGCCTGTTCTCGGACGACGAGACCGACGTGCTGGGCCCGATGCGGAGCGGCGCGACCGACGACGAGGTCGCCGAGCTGTGGCGCCGAGCGATGTGGGCGAAGCCGCGGGACCACGGGGACGACAGCGACGACCTGGTGCACCCGACACGGGGCATGAGCGCGATCGGGGGATGACGGTGACGACGGTGCGGTTCTTCGCGGCGGCACGGGCCGCGGTCGGCGTGGACGAGGTCGCGCTGGACGCGGTCGTGCTCGACGAGGCGCTCCGCGCGGTCGACGCCGCGGACCCCGAGCGGTGGGTGGCGCTGCAGGAGCGGTGCTCCTACCTGGTCGACGGTGTGACGACGCGCGACCGGTCGACGTCGCTCGCCGGTGTGACCGTGGTCGACGTCATGCCGCCCTTCGCCGGCGGCTGACGACGGAGCCGCCTACGGCGAGACGGACAGGACGATGAACGCCGCGAAGACCACGAGGTGCACACCGCCCTGCAACCGCGTCGCCCGTCCCGGCAGCACCGTGAGCACCGCGGCGACGATCGTCAGCGCGAGCAGCACGATCTGACTCGGCCCGAGCCCGAGCAGCAGCGTCCCGGGCATGAACAGCGACGCCACGGCGATCGACGGGATCGTGAGGCCGATCGACGCCATTGCCGACCCCATCGCCAGGTTGAGGCTCGTCTGGATCCGGTTCCGGGCAGCGGCCTTCGACGCGGCGATGCCCTCCGGCAGCAGGATGAGCAGCGCGATCACGACGCCGACGAACGACGGCGGGAACCCGACCGCGGCGACGCCGGCCTCGATCGCGGGCGACTCGACCTTCGCCAGCCCGACCACCGCGACGAGCGCGACGAGCAGCAGCCCGAGCGACACGAGCGTGGCGCGACCGGACGGGATCGCGGCGTGCGCGTCCTCGGATTCCTCGAGCACGCCGCCGCTGCGGTTCACGGGCAGGAAGAAGTCCCGGTGCGCCACCGTCTGGGTCACGACGAACAGCGCGTAGAGCGCGAGGGACGCCAGCGCCACGAAGACGAGCTGGACGCCGGTGAACGACGAGTCCTCGGTGCCGGTGGTGAACGTCGGCAGCACGAGGGTGAGCACCGCGAGCGCGGCCACGGTCATCGTCGCCGCGGACGCGCCCTCCTGGTTGAAGCGCACGGTGTTGTGCCGGATCGTGCCGATGAGGATCGCGAGCCCGACCAGGCCGTTCATCGTGATCATCACCGCGGAGAACACGGTGTCCCGCGCGAGCGTCTCGGCCTTCGCACCGCCGGAGCTCGACAGCGCGATGATGAGCGCCACCTCGATGACCGTCACGGCTACGGCGAGCACGAGGGACCCGAACGGCTCCCCCACGCGGTGCGCGACGACCTCGGCGTGGTGCACCGCGGCGAGCACGGTGCCGGCGAGGACGACGGCCACGATCACGACGACGAACGTCCCGAGGTCGTGCCGTCCGAACGACAGCACGAGCACGATCGCCGCGACGACGGGGACCCCGACGGGCCAGGCCTTGGCGATCCAGTTCGTCACCGGGACATCCTCGCACCGGGACGCTGGTAGACCGTCACCTCGTCGGCCGGGACGGAGATGCGCACCGCGTCGCCGGGGACGAGGCCGAGAGCGGCGGCGACGGTCACGGTGACGTCCGCGACGAGGTCGCCGGCCCGCACCCGGACGAGTCCTTCCCGCGGCTCGAGCGCGGTCACCACGCGCTCCGGACCGGCACCGTCGCGTGTCACGACGGCGGCGGTCGGGTGGTAGACGGCGATCGCGGGACCGTCGGGAGGCGCGGTGCCGGTCGACGACGGCAGCACACCCCCGTCGTCGAGTGCGATCCCGTCCCCGGTGCCGGTCCCGCGGACGAGCGTCAGCCCGGAGAACGACGCCGCGAACGCGCTCGTCGGCCGACCGAACACGGCGGCGGTCGTGCCCTGCTCGGCGATCCGGCCGTGCTCGAGCACGACGACGCGGTCCGCGAGCGTGACGGCCTCGAGGGGGTCGTGCGTGACGAGGAGCGTCGGACGGCCGGTGCGGGCGGTGCGCAGGGCCGCTCGGACCTCGGCGCGGGCATCGACGTCGAGGGCCGAGGTGGGCTCGTCGAGGAGCAGGAGCGCCGGTGCCGTCGCCAGGGCCCGGGCGATCGCCACACGCTGGGCCTGCCCGCCCGAGAGCGTCCCCGGCACCCGGTCCGCCAGACCGGCCACGCCGACGGCGGCGAGGGCCGCCGCGGACCGGTGCCGCGCCTCCAGTCCGCCCAGACCGGAGGCGCGCGGACCGTAGGCGACGTTGCGGGCGACCGACAGGTGCGGGAACAGGTCGGCGCGCTGCGCGACCAGACCGACCCCGCGGCGGTGGGGCGGCACGCCCGTCAGGACGCGTCCACCGAGGACGATCTCGCCGGTGCGGACGCGCAGCAGGCCGGCGAGGGCCTCGACGACCGTGGACTTGCCGGCGCCGTTCGGACCGATGAGTGCGACGCACTCGTCGGGACCGATGTCGAGGCGGACGTCGACGTCCCTCGACGGGACGACCACGTGCGCGCGGAGTCCGACGCTCACGCGACGACCGCCCGGGAGCGGACCGCGGACGCGCCGATGACGACGAGCGCGACGACCACGAGCACCAGGGCGAGCGCGACGGCGGTGTCCGGGTCGATCTCGCGCTGCAGGTAGATCTCGAGCGGCAGCGTGCGGGTCACACCCTGCAGGCTGCCCGCGAAGGTGAGCGTGGCGCCGAACTCGCCGAGGGCGCGGGCGAAGCAGAGCACCAGTCCGGACAGGATGCCGGGCAGCACCCGCGGCGTCGTGACCGTCAGGAACGTGCGGGTCGGGCCGGCGCCGAGCGTCGCGGCGACCCGTTCGAACCGGTCACCACCGACGCGGAGCGCGCCCTCGATCGAGGACACCAGGAACGGCATCGCGACGAACGTCTGGGCGATGACCACAGCCGTCGTGGTGAAGGCGATGCGGAGGCCGTGGGCGTCGAGGAAGGCCCCGACGACCCCGAGCCGTCCGAACGCCGCGAGGAGCGCGAGGCCACCGACGACCGGTGGCAGGACGAGCGGCAGGAGGACGAGGGCGCGGGCGACGCCGACCCACCGCGACGTCGACCGGGCGAACAGGACGGCGAGCGGGTAGCCGAGCACGAGGGCGATGCCGGTCGCGGCCGCCGCGGTGCCGAGGCTCAGGCCCAGGGCGGTCAGGGACGCCGGCGAGGTGACGAGCGCGCCGAACGAGCCCCAGTCGACGCGGCCGACCATCGCGACGACGGGCACCACCACGAAGAGCCCGCCGAGGACCGCGGGGATCGGGAGCCACCACGGCACCGGTGTCCGGACGCTCGCGAGGGCCCGCTCGGCTCGGCCGGGCATGCGTCAGGGCGCCCCGAAGCCGGCGGCCGCGAGCACCTTCCGCCCGGCGTCCGAGCGGACGTACGCCGTGAACGCCTTCGCCAGGTCCGGGTTCGAGGCACCCTTGAGCACGCCGATCGGGTACGTGTTCACGGCCTTGCTCGACGCGTCGAACGGCACGCCGTCGACCTTGCCGTCGGCGCCCTGCACGTCGGTGACGTACACGAGTCCGGCGTCGGCCTGACCAGACTCGACCTTGCCAAGGACGTCGGTCACGGACTGCTCCTCGCTGACCGGCGACAGGTTGATGCCGGTCGCCTGCTCGACCTTCGCCGTCGCGGCGCCGCACGGCACCGGGGCCGCGCAGGTCACGAGCTGCACGTCGGACGAGGTCAGGTCGTCGAGGTCGGTGATCTTCTTCGGGTTGCCCGGGGCCACGGCGATCTCGAGCACGTTCGTCGCGAAGTCCTTCGGCGACCCGGCAGCGACGTCCGTCTTCACGATCTTGTCCATGTTGGCCTCGTCCGCCGAGGCGAACACGTCGGCGGGCGCGCCGTTCCGGATCTGCGTGACGAGGTCGCTCGAACCGGCGAACGAGAACGTGATCGTCGTGCCGGGGTGGGCGGCCTCGTACTGGTCGCCCAGCGTCGTGAAGGTCTGCTGGAGGGAGGCCGCGGCGAACACGGTGATCTTCCCGGTCGGGCCGTCCGTGGCGGTCCCGCTGGCCGACGCACTCGTGTCGGAGCCGCTCCCCGTGGAGGTCGAGCAGCCCGCCAGACCGAGGGCAGCGAGGGTGACCACGGTGATCAGGAGTGCGGCGTTCCGCACATGCGTCGTCATTCCCCGATCGTATCCGCATCTGCGGTCACTGGGTGGCCTTCGCGTTGCCAGGCGCGGATGCCGCCGTCGAGGACGACCGCGTCACGGCCGCCCGCTCGGGCGGTGCGGGCCCACGCGGTGGCGCGGACGCCGCTGGCGCAGACCACGACGATCGGGGTCGTGACGGCACCGGCAGCGAGGCGCTCGTCGTCCAGGTCCTGCGGTGTGACGCTGCCGGGGATGACACCGGTGGCGAGCTCGTCGGGGGTGCGGACGTCGACGAGGACGACGGGGCTCCCGGTGCCGGTGCCGGTGCCGGTGCGTGCGTCGCGGAGTCGCTCGGCGAGCGCTGCGGGAGCGATCCTCGGTGGGGCGTCGTCGACGACCGGGGCCGGCCGACGCGATCCCGGCCCGCGGCGGAGCGGGCTCTCGGTCCAGCGCCACCGCCGCGCATCGACGGTCAGCACCCGGCCGGTCAGCGGCTCGCCGATCCCGGCGACGAGCGCGGTCACCTGCGCGGCCATCACCGCGCCCACGGCACCGCACAGCGCGGGGAGCACGCCGTCGAGCGCGCACGACCCCTCGTCCGGCAGCGCCTCGGGGTGCAGGTCGTGGAAGTCGATCGGCTCCGACCCGGCGTCGTGGAACACCGACACCTGCCCGTCGAGTCCGAGCACGGTGCCCCAGACGAACGGGATGCCGACCGGGGAGCAGGCGTCCGAGATCGCCCGGGTGACCTCGACGCTGTCGGCGGCGTCGACCACGACGTCGTGCCCGGCGACGTGCTCGGGACGGAAGGACTCCTGCACCGCCACGACCTCGAGCTCGGGGTCGACGCCCCGGACCCGTTCGGCAGCGCAGACCGCCTTGGGCCGACCGACGTCCGCCGCGGCGAAGAGCGTCTGCCGGGCCAGGTTCGACGTGTCGACGACGTCGTGGTCCACGATCGTGACACGGCGGAGGCCCGAGCCCGCGAGGTAGGTGAGCACGGGTGCGCCGAGGCCCCCGGCTCCGACGACCAGGACGCTCGCTCCGGCGAGTGCGCGGACGGCACGGTCGCCCGCTCCTTCGAGGGCCGCGGTGCGGGACAGCAGCCTGCGTCGGTCGTCGGTCATGTGCCCGGTCATCCGTCCTGCTCCACGGCCGATCGGCTGTCCGTCGTCTCCGCGGGGACCTCGACCGAGACCATCGTCGCCTTCACCGACGCCACCGCGACCGTGCCGACCTCGAGTCCCAGATCCCGGACGGCCTCGGCGCTCATGAGCGAGACGATCCGGTGCGGGCCGCTCTGCAACTCCACCTGCGCCATCACCCCGTCGACCACGAGGTCGGTGACGATCCCGACGAACCGGTTCCGCGCCGAACTCTTCGTGCCGGAGGGGTCGTCGAGCTGCGCGCTGCGCCCCCGGATGTGCGCGGCGAGCTCGCGCCCGTCCACGACCGTGCGGCCGGAGGTGTCGGTCGACCGGGTGAAGGTCCCGCCGTCGACCATCCGCCGGACCGTGTCGTCGCTGACGCCGAGGTACCGCGCGGCGTCGCGGATGCGGAGCTTCGTCATGGTGATCGCACCATACCGGTGTGTGGAACTCTCAGTCTGGGCGACGGGTTCGTCGGGTGCCCGCCCAGCCGCTGCGGCTACCGTCGCCACCGTGACTGCACCACGGACCGGCACCATCAGCGTCCCCCGCTCGACGGGGATCGCGCCGGTCCGTAGCCGCTTCCGTGGGCTCGCGGGGAGCATCGCGACCGGCGTCGTCCGCACGCCGGAACTCACGATCGGCGCGTTGGGCGTCCTCGTGTGCGCGGCCTTCGCCTGGGTGCCGTCGCTCTGGTACGACGAGGCCGCGACCGTCACCAGCGCCCAGCGCACCTGGGCGCAGCTCTGGGCCGAGCTGCACAACGTCGATGCCGTGCACGGGCTGTACTACGCGCTCATGCACGTGTGGTTCTGGCTCGTCGGATACACGCCGTTCACCCTGCGCTTCCCGAGCGCCCTCGCGATCGGGGTGGCCGCCGGACTCGTCGTGGCACTCGGCCGACGACTCGGCGGCCGTCGGCTCGGCATCACGGCCGGACTCGTGTTCCTCGCGCTCCCCCGCGTCCAGTGGGCGGGTTCCGAGGGGCGGCCGTACGCCACCATCACGACCCTCGCCGTCTGCCTGACCCTCGTCGGGCTCACCGCCGTCCGCCGGACCCGCACCGGACGCAGTCTGCACTGGTGGGTGGCGTATGGGGCCCTCGCGCTCGTCGCCGTGACGTTCAACGTGTACCTGTCGCTCGCCGTCGTCGCGCACGCGGTCACCCTGCTCTGGACGATGCTCGTCCGCCGCGTGGAGGGCCGCCGCGCCACCGTCTCCCGGGGTGCACGCGTCCCGGGGCCGCCGCTCGTCACCGGTGGCGCCGTCCTGCGGTGGGCCGTCGCCGCCGCCATCGCGGCCGTGACCGTCTCGCCCGTGGTCGTCGAGATCGCGTCGCAGTCGAAGCAGGTCGCGTGGATCGCCGGCATCGGGCAGCGCACGGGCGCGCAGGTGTTCGCCACCGCCTGGTTCGGTGCCGTCGACCTGTACGCCGCGGTCGCGTGGGCCCTCATGGTGATCGGCGTCGCGGTCGCACTGTTCGAGGCGCACCGCCGCTCCGCGACCGTCCGTTCGCTCGTCCGCGCCCAGGCCGTCCGTGTCGCCGTCCCCCTCGTGGTGATCCCGACCGCCGCCCTGGTGCTCGCCACGGCGATGGGCAAGCACCTCTACTCCCCGAAGTACGCGACGCTGAGCCTGCCGTTCGTCGCCCTGCTCATCGCGCTGGCGCTGACGCTCGTCCGTCCGAAGGCGCTCCTCGCGGGCGCGGTGGCCGCCGCCCTCGTGCTGTCGGTGCCGACCGCCGTCGCCGTCAAGGAACCGCTCGCGAAGCAGGAGTCGACGTGGGCCCGCGCGGCCTCGATCATCGCCGCCGAGCGCAACAGCAACCGTGCCGACGCCGACGAGGGCGTCGTGTTCGGCAGTGTCTACGGCCACCCCGGCACCACGGCGGACATCATCCGGGTCTCGTACCCGGCGGCCTTCTCCGGGATGACCGACCTCGGCGTCCGCAAGGTCGGGGCCGACACCGGTGTCCTGTGGAACCAGACCGGGGAGCTCGCCACGAGCATCCCGAGCCGCCTCGACGACATCGACACGGTGTGGTTCGTCGGCGGGACCGTCACGGCGCGGAACATCGAACCGGAGACCGCGTCGGTGCTCGCCGCGAACGGGTTCACGGCGAAGCAGCACTGGAAGACGGGCACGGTCGTCATCACGGAGTACGTCCGCAGCTGACCGCGCGCCCGCGACCGCGCCCGACGGTCGTGCGCTCCCGGCGGCTAGTGCAGCACCCGCGCGCCGTGCACCGGGCCCGCGGCGCGCACCGCGACCACGCCCGCGGCGCTGAGCTCCACCTGCACCTCGAGCGCAGTGTCGCGGTCGGCGACGAGGAACGCCACCGTCGGCCCGCTGCCCGACACCAGTCCGGCGAGCGCACCCGCCTTCTCCCCGATCTCGAGGGTCGCCGCGAGCGCGGGCTGGAGGCGCATGGCCGGCGCCTGCAGGTCGTTGTGCAGGCAGTCCGCGAGCAGGTCGGGATCGCCGGCGCGGAGGGCCTGGAGCACGTTCGCCTCCACCACCGGGGTCTTCGGCGCCGGCGCGATGTCGGCGCGGTAGCGCTCGCGGTGTTCGTCGAGCGCCCGGTACACCGCCGGGGTGGAGAGCCCGTCGTCGCTCAGCGCGAGCACCCAGTGGAACTCGCCCTTGGCCAGGGCCGGGCTGAGCTCGTCGCCGCGCCCGGTGCCGACCGCGGTCCCGCCGGCGAAGGCGAACGGCACGTCGGCCCCGAGCTGCGCGGCGAGTCGCAGGAGTTCCTCACGCCCGAGGGCGGTCCCCCAGAGGGTGTCCACGGCGAGGAGCGTCGCCGCTGCGTCGGCCGATCCGCCGCCCATGCCGCCCGCCACCGGGACCTGCTTGTCGATCGTCAGCCGGACGCCCCCGCGGTAACCGGCTGCGTCGGCCACGAGCCGCGCAGCGCGGATGGCGAGGTTCGACTCGTCCACCGGCACGGCACTGGTGTCGATCGGGCCGGTGAACGCGACCGAGAAGTCGTCCGCGGGCTCGGCGGAGACGTCCTCGTACAGCGAGACCGCCTGGTACGCCGTCGCGACGTCGTGGTAGCCGTCGTCCTGCAGCGCACCGACCGACAGGTAGACGTTGATCTTCCCGGGGGCGCGCGTCCGCACACGGGTCGGTGCGGCCAGCGTGGTCATGCCTCCAACCTATCCCGACGCGGCAGCGGAGACGTCCGGTGCGACGGTGGAGCCGTCCGAAGCGACAGTGGAGCCGTCCGATGCGGCAGCCGCGAAGCCCCGGGCCAGGTCGGCGAGGATGTCGTCCACGTGCTCGAGGCCGATCGACAACCGGATCAGCCCGTCACCGACACCGGCGGCAGCCCGCTCCGCCGAGGTCATCTGCACGTGGGTGGTCGACGCGGGGTGCACGACGAGCGACCGGACGTCACCGATGTTCGACACGTGGTCGAACAGCTCGAGCGCCGCGACGAACCGGCGCCCCGCTTCCACGCCCCCGGCGAGGTCGAACGCCAGCACGGCGGACGGTCCCGCGGGCACGTACCGCTGCTGCAGGTGGTGCCAGGGCGACGAGGGCAGTCCCGCGTAGTGCACGTGCTCGACCTGCTCGTGGGCGTCCAGCCACGACGCCACGGTGGCGGCGTTCGACACGTGCCGGTCCATCCGGAGCGAGAGCGTCTGGATGCCCTGCAGCACGAGGAACGCGTTGAACGGGGCGATCGCCGGACCGAGGTCGGCGGAGAGCTTCGAACGGGTGCGCTGGATGAACGCGCGCCGCCCGAACTTCTCCGCGAAGTTCGTGTTCGCGAACCCGGACTGCTCGGTCGTCGCGAGCTGCGGGTAGGAGTCCGCGTGCGATGCCCAGTCGAAGTTCCCGCTGTCCACGATGAGTCCCGCGATCGCGCTGCCGTGTCCCGCGAGGTACTTCGTCGCCGAGTGCACGACGATGTCCGCGCCGTGCTCGATCGGCCGGACGAGGTACGGCGTCGCGATGGTGTTGTCGACGATGAGCGGAACACCGGCGTCGTGCGCCACACCGGCCACCCCGGCGAAGTCGAGGACGTCGCCGCGCGGGTTCGGGATCGACTCCCCGAAGAACGCCTTCGTCGACGGCAGCACGGCTGCCGCCCACTCGTCGAGGTCCGTCGGGTCCTGCACGAACGTGAACGAGATGCCGAGGTCCCGCAGGGTCGACGCGAACAGCGTGTAGGTCGCGCCGTACAGCGACGCGCTCGACACGACGTGGTCGCCGGCCCGCGCGAGACCGAGCACCGCCAGCGACGTCGCGGCCTGCCCCGACGCGAGCGCGAGTGCGCCGACGCCGCCCTCGAGGTCCGCGATCCGGCGTTCCAGTGCGGCCGCCGACGGGTTGTTCACGCGCGAGTACGTGTGGCCGGGTGCGTCGAGCATGAACCGCGCCGCGGCGTCCTCCCCCGACGGGTACACGAACGCGGCGGTCTGGGCGATCGGCGGCACGTTGGCGCCGAACCCCGGGTCGGCCGTGAACCCGGCACGGATCTGGCGGGTCTCGAACGCCCAGTCGTCCTCGGTGCTCACGAGACGGTCCCGGCTCCGGCCGGCACCACCGAGGGCCGGACGAGCGGGATGACCTGTTCCCCGAAGCGGTCCATCTCCTCGAGCTGCGGCGAGAACTGCAGCAGCAGCGTGTCCACACCGGCGTCCTCGAACTCACGGATCCGCGCGGCCACCTGTGCGGGCGTCCCGACGAACCCCGGGCGGAGACCGCGGTTCGACACCGAGTAGTCCTCGAGCGACGGCACGTGCTCGAGCTGCGACTTCGAGATGAAGTCCTGGTACGACTCGTACGCCTTGCCGTGCTGCACGTCGGTGATGCGCGCCAGCTCGGCCTGCGCCTCCTCCTCGGTCTCACGCACGATGACGTACGCCGCCATGCCGAACGCCTCGAACGGCGGCAGCCCCGCGTCGACGCGCCGCTGCTTCATCTCGGCGATCTTCGTGCGGAGTTCCTCGACGGTGCCGCCGTGCGTGACGTAGGCGTCGGCGTACCGCGTGATCGAGGACTTGCCGGCCTCGCTCTCCCCGCCCGCGTAGATGCGCGGCGTGACGCGCGGCTTCGGCTCGAGGTGGGCGTTCTCGACGTCGTAGTACTCGCCGTGGAACGAGTACGGCGTCTCGCGCCAGAGGCCCTTCATGATCTCCACGAACTCCGCGGTGCGTCGGTAGCGGTCGTCGTGCTCGGAGAAGATCCCGCCGTACTGCTTGGCCTCCTCCGCCCACCAGGCGCTCACCACGTTGAAGGTGAACCGGCCGCCGGAGATGTCGTCGATCGTCGCCGCCTGCTTCGCCGTCACGGCCGGCAGGTGGTAGCCCGGGCGCATCGCGGCCATGATCTCGAGACGCTCGGTCGTCGCCGCGATCCCGGCGGCGAGCGCCCACGCCTCGAGGCTCGGCGCCGCCGTGCCCTTGATGTCGTTGAGGTTGAGCTCCGGCACCAGCGTCAGGTCGAAGCCGATGCGCTCGGCGCGCTGCGCCAGACGCTTCACGTAGTCGAAGGTGACCGGCATGTGCTCGTTCTCGACGTTGCGCAGCCAGCCGCCGAAGAGCGGGGTCCAGTATCCGAATCGCACGGGGTGAGTTCCTTGGGGAGGTGGGGAGGGACGGACGGGAGGCACGGGGCGGGCCCGCACCGCGCCTCCAGTCCGGTGGTTCTTGTGTTCTCAGGCCGTGAGCTGCGCCGCGTACTGCGTCTCCAGCAGGCCACCGAGGTACCGCGCGATGGAGCGCGGGCCGGAGGCCGGCGCGGTCTCCTCGACGGCGGGGTTGTAGTTCGTGTTCGTGTTGATGTCGTAGACGACCGTGCGGCCGTCCGTGGTCTCCATGACCTCGACGCCCGCGATCTGGATGCGCTGGTCCGCGAGGAACGTGCGGAGCTGCTGGACGAGCGGGTGCTCGGCCGTGACCTCGGTGCGGACCTCGAACGCGTTCGGCCGGCTCGTCCCGGGTACGTCGCAGACGGCTCCCGCGATGACCTGCGGGATCTCGCACGCGTCGGCGGGGCAGAGCTCGAAGCTGCCGGCGCTCGTGTCCACGCGGACGGCGTAGACGAACTCGCCGCCGACGAACTCGACGCGGGTGATGAACGGCTCGCGGGCGGTGAGGTACTCCTGCAGCAGGGTGATGCCGTCGACCGGCTCCTCGAACTCGGGGCTGTCGACGTAGGCGCCGAACTCCGCGAGGGAGTCGAAGCGGCGAACGCCGAGGCCCTTGCCGCCCTGGTTGTGCTTCGTGATGAACGGGACGTCCCGGCCACCGGTGAAGTCCGCGGCCGCCTGCTTGAGCGTCGTCGTCCCGAAGACGGCCGTGGTGCGCGGCACGTCGAAGCCGGCGCCCGCGAGCAGCCCGTGCTGGGCGACCTTCGACACCTCGAGCTCGAGGACGTGACTGCCGCCCACGACCTGGCGTCCGGCGCGCTCGAGCCAGCCGAGGACCGCGCGGGTGTACTCCTTGCTGTGCTCGTGCCCGCGGGTGTGCGAGCTCGCCGACATGCGCGACCAGTACACACCGGGTGCGGGCTCGGCGCCGAGGTCGATCTGGCCCTCGGTGAGGAGGATCTCCTCGACGGGCACCCCCTCGGCCTCGAAGGCAGCGGCGAGCGGCGGGAACCACTCGGGGTTCTCGTGGATGACGTAGACGCGCGGGGTGCTCACCTCGCCACCCTAGGCACGTGACACCGGGAGGTGCCAGGTGTGTGACGCGGGGTTGCGTCAGCGGGCGAAGGTCTGCTGGCCGACGACGACGTTTCAGCGTTCGTATTTCAGTATTGTGGGCCGATGCGGCTCATCTTCCTCGACGAATCCGCCCGCGATCGGGCCTTCTCCTTCATGGGTGCGCTCATCGCGGACGCGGCCGCCGTGCGGTCGATCGAGAGCGGACTCGACGGCATCGCTCGTCTCGTCGAGGCCCACAGCTGCGGCGGTTTCGACAGTACTTCCGAGTTCCACGCAGTCGACATGTTCCACGGCAAGAACGACTGGAAGGACGTTCCACCCGGCTGGCGGGCCAAAGCGTGCGTGCTCGCGTCGAAGGTGATCGCGCGGTCTACTGCCACCTTCGTGTTCCGAGGGATCGACCTCGACGGGCACCGAGCCCGCTACCGGGAACACGCCTACCCCGTACACCTGCTCACGCTCGCCCAGATCCTGGAGGCGGTCGACGGTCAACTGCGTCGACTCGACCCGATCGAGCAACTCGGACTCGTCCTCGCCGACGACCACCACACTGCGGACGGCGCGCGACGAAGTCTGCGCGATTTCAAGGTGGAGCGAGCGCCTGGCTACACGAATCGTCCACTGACTCGAATCGCGGACACGCTCTACTTCGGACCGTCGCACGAGAGCCGGATGCTGCAGGCGGCGGATCTGGCGACGTTCTTCTTCAATCGCGAACGCACCGTCGAAGAACGCGACCACCGTTCCGCGACAACGGTGCGCACGATCACCGGGCACATTCGACGCATCACCGTGAGCGAGTACGTCTGGGACCCCAGGAAGACACAACGCCCCGCTCGAGGGCGGGGCGCTGGCTGGGTGCGGGAGGCCCGAGAGCGTCCTGCCCCTCGATGATAGCGGAGAGTCAGTGTCTCGGACTAGGACCGAGGCCCGACCGTGAAGGTCTGCTGGCCGACGACGCCGAGGAGCTCGAGCTTCTGCGCGTCCTCGCTGCCCGCGGGGGCCGTGAACAGCAGCAGCGCCTGCGTCTGACTGGTCGTGTGCAGCACCTGGCAGTCCACGGTGATGCGGCCGAGCTCGGGGTGCACGAACGTCTTGTGGTCCTCCCACCGGCCGGCCACCTCGTGCAGGGACCACAGCGCACGGAACTCCTCGCTGTTCGCCTCGAGGTCGGCGATGAGCTCGGCCGCCCTCCGGTCGCTCGGCCCCGCCGCTCCGACCGCTGCGCGGAGGGACGCCACCTGCGCGCGTGCGAGACGGTCGTGCTGCTCCGGCGCGTACTTCGCTCGCTCGTACGCGGTCATGAACCAGCGCCAGGGCTGGTAGCGCTGGTTCCCGGGCAGCCCCGTCGTCGTGCCGAGGAGCGCCGCCCCCAGTCGGTTCTCGACGAGGGTCTCGCCGAGGTCGTTCACGACGATCGCCGGGGTGTCCTCGAGCCGGTCGAGTACCCGGAGGATCGCGGGCTCGACGTGGTCCGCCCGGTGCACCCGCGCCGGGGCGTTGTGCCCGGCCAGGCGGAACAGGTGGTCGCGCTCGTCGAGACTGCAGCGGAGCGCCCGGGCGATCGCCGCCACCATCTGCTCCGACGGCTGCGGGCCGCGCTGCTGCTCGAGGCGGGTGTAGTAGTCGGCGGACATGCCCGCGAGGGCGGCGACCTCCTCGCGCCGGAGGCCCGGGGTGCGCCGGCGCTGCCCGGACCCGAGGCCGACGTCCTCGGGGCGCAGCAGTTCGCGGCGACGGCGGAGGAAGTCGGCGAGCGCGGGGCGGTCCATGTCCCTCATCGTGCACCGCGGCCGACGTCCGTGCCAGGGATCGGCGGTCCCCCGATGACCGCGCTCTGGTTCGGGCCATGGTGCCGGTGGATCGTGGACGTCATGGACATCACGAACTCCACCGTCTTCATCCCCGGCGCGACCTCGGGCATCGGCCTCGGCCTCGCACAGCGCCTGCAGGCAGCGGGCAGCACCGTCGTCATCGGCGGCCGGCGCCGCGCGCTGCTCGATTCCCTCCACGACGAGTACGGCTTCGGTACCGTCGAGCTCGACGTGACCGACCCCGCGTCGATCACCGCGGCGGCAGCGTCGGTGATCGAGTCCCACCCGTCGCTCGACACCCTCGTCACGATGTCGGGGATCATGCGTGCCGAGGACCTCCGCTCGTCGGCGCACCTCGACGACGCGCTCGCGACCATCGAGACGAACCTGCTCGGCACCATCCGGCTCATCGATGCGTTCCTGCCGCATCTGCTCGGTCGCCCGGCGTCGACGATCATCACCGTGTCGTCGGGGCTCGCCTACATGCCCCTCGCCGCGACCCCGACGTACAGCGCCACGAAGGCAGCGGTCCACTCGTACACGCAGTCGCTCCGGCAGCAGCTGGCCGGGTCGCCCGTGTCCGTGCTCGAACTCGTCCCGCCGGCGGTCGCCACCGACCTGATGGGCGAAGGGGTCGACTTCGGCGGGATGCCGCTCGAGGACTTCCTGTCCGAGGTGGTGTCACTCCTCGAGGCCGGCGCGTCGCCGGAGATCCTCGTGCAGAACGTGCTGCCGCTGCGGTGGTCGGAGCGCGACGGGACGCAGCAGCAGCTCATCGGGGCGCTGGCGTCGCGCGGGCACTGAGACGCGGGCCGCGGCGCCCGGGGCCGGCCCGGTCAGAGCCCTGCGAGCCACCCCTGCAGCTCCGCCTTTGCGTCGGGCATCCGGCCCGGACCGACGAGGCGCTCGCGCTGCGTCGCGATCCGGACGGTGTCGGCACGGGAACCGTCCTCGGTGGTGACGAGCACGGACTCACGGTCGGGGAACGTCCAACGGGCCGACGGGCGCTTCCCACCGCGGCGCTCGGACGTCGGAGCGAACCCGAAGGCAGCGGAGAACACGGGCACGATCCGGTCGAGCACCGCCTCGCGCTCCCCCGGCACCTGCCGCGACGCCGAGACCGCGAACGTGCCGTCCGAGCGTTGTCCGGGGATCCGCAGGCCACGGGACTGCTCGTAGCCGATCGTGACGCCCTGGGCCCACCACGGCTCCACGCCCTCGTCGACGAGCCACGCCGCGATGGCCGGGTGTCCGATCGTCCGTCCGCCGATCCCGTCGATGCGCTCGTACCAGTCGTCCGGCGACCTGCCCGTGGCAGCGAGCACCCGGTCGGCGGCCATCCCCTGCGAGTGCGATCGCACCGTCCCGTCGGTCATGCCGACATCGTAGGGGCGGTGCGATCGCATCACGCTCGCCATCAGTTCAGGTGCCGGGCAGCGGTCGTCGCGAGCTACTCCGCGGCGGCGAGGACCGTCCGGCCGAGGCGCACGAAGTCCTCGGCGCTGAGCGCTTCCCCACGAGCGGTCGGGTCGACCCCGGCAGCGGTGAGGAGCTCCGAGGCACGAGCGCTGCCCGCGAGGACCCCGGAGAGGCTCTGGCGGAGCATCTTGCGGCGCTGCTGGAACGCACCGTCGACGAGGGCGAACACCTGCGCCCGGAGGGCTTCGTCGCCCGGGGGCTCGTGCCGGTCGAACCCGACGAGGACGCTGTCGACGTTCGGCACCGGCCAGAACACCTGCCGGCTGACCTGTCCGGCGATCGACCACGAGCCGTACCAGGCGGCCTTCACACTGGGCGCTCCGTAGACCTTGCTGCCCGGGCCGGCGGCGATCCGGTACCCGACCTCGGCCTGCACCATCACGAGTGCCCGCTCGATCGAGGGGAAGGTCGCGAGGAGGTGCAGCAGCACGGGCACGGAGACGTTGTAGGGCAGGTTCGCGACGACGTGCGTCGGCGCTTCCGGCAGGTCCGTCGCGGTGATCGCGAGCGCGTCCTGGTGTACCACCTCGAGCCGTGCGTCCGGCTGCATCGCCGACACCGTCGCGGGCAGTTGCGCGGCGAGGCGCCCGTCGATCTCCACGGCGGTCACGGACGCGCCGGTCTCGGTCAGCCCGAGGGTCAGCGAGCCGAGCCCGGGACCGATCTCGAGCACGCGGGAGTCCGTGGCCACCCGCCCGGATGCCACGATGCGTCGCACGGTGTTGGCGTCGTGCACGAAGTTCTGGCCGAGCTTCTTCGTCGGGGTGACGTCGAGCTTGGCGGCGAGGTCCCGGATCTCTGCCGGGCCGAGCAGCGCGCCCACGGCTACTCGTCGACCGTCACGGGCTCGGCGTCCCACGCACCGTAGACGAGTTCGGTGTTCGACGCGATCTGCGCCGCGAGCATCGAGGCGTCCGTGCCGAGGGTCTCCGCCATCGACCGCAGTGTGAGCGGGATGAGGTACGGCGCGTTCGGGCGGCCACGGAACGGCGTCGGGGTGAGGAACGGCGCGTCGGTCTCGACCATGATCAGGTGCCGTGGCGCGACCCGGAGTGCCTCGCGCAGCGGTTCGGCGTTCTTGAACGTGACCGTGCCGGCGAAGGACATGTACCACCCGCGTTCGGCGCAGAGTCGGGCGAGGTCGGGGCCGCCGGAGAAGCAGTGGAAGACGGTCCTGTCGGGAGCGCCGACGCGGTCGAGCACCTCGACCACGGCGTCGTGCGCGTCCCGGTCGTGGATCGTCAGCGCGAGGTCGTGCTCCTTCGCGATGCGGATGTGCTCCTCGAACGAGCGGATCTGGGCGTCGCGTCCGTCCTCACCCGTGCGGAAGAAGTCGAGCCCGGTCTCCCCGATAGCCCGGACCCGGGGCAACGCGGCCAGTCGCTCGATCCCGGCCAGGTGCTCGTCCAACAGCCCCGAGGCGTCGAGCACCGGCGCCTCGTTGGGGTGCAGCGCGACGGCAGCCAGGACACGGGGTTCACGAGCGGCGATCCGTGCCGACCACTCCGAGGTCGCGAGGTCGGTGCCGACCTGCACGACCCCGCGCACGCCGACGCTGGACGCGCGCCCGAGGTGCTCGCGGTACTCGAGCGGCCCACCATCACCGACGCCGTCGGCGATCTCCATGTGGGTGTGGTTGTCGTACACGGGCACGACCAGTGCCTCCGGCAGGGGCGGGTAGGTCAGGTCGCGCTTGGACCCGCCCGATGACCCGTCGCCGCGGGACCGGACGTGGGCGCCAGCGTCGGTCACGCTGCGCCCTGTTCCACCTGCTCGATGCGCGGGAAGAGCCCGCTCTCGAGCGGCACCGCGGTGTCGGCGCCCTGCCACTCCCATGCACGGTCGACGCGCTGCTCGGCGATCGACCCACCGGCGCCGATCGACGCCCAGAGCTTCTCGGTCGCCTTCGGCATCACCGGGGAGATCAGGACCGCCACGGTCCCGAGGCCGCGGAGCGCGGTGACGAGCACGGTCGCGAGCCGCTCGCGCTGCGCGTCGTCCTTCGCGAGCGCCCAGGGCTCCTGCTCCGTGATGTAGCCGTTCAGTGCGTCGACGAGTTCCCAGATGGTGGCGATCGCGTCGTGCGGTGCGAACTCCGCGATGGAGGCGTCCGCGCGCTCGGTGACGGACTTCGCGAGGGCGTCGATCGCCTCGTCGGCAGCCGTCAGCGGTCCGCGCGCCGGCACGGCACCGTCGAAGTACCGGTTCAGCATCGCGACGATGCGGGACGCCAGGTTGCCGAAGCCGTTCGCGAGCTCGGACTGGTAGCGGGCGGAGATGTCCTCCCAGCTGAAGTTGCCGTCCTGCCCGAAGGTGATCGCGCGGAGGAAGTAGTAGCGGAACGCGTCCGACCCGAAGGTGTCGGTGATCTCCGACGGCGCGATGCCCGTGAGTTTCGACTTCGACATCTTCTCGCCGCCGACGAGCAACCAGCCGTGACCGAACACGCGCTTCGGCACGGGGAGTCCGGCCGCCATGAGCATCGCGGGCCAGATCACCGCGTGGAACCGGGCGATGTCCTTGCCGACGATGTGCACGCTCGGCCAGAGCCGCTGGAACGCCTCGTCGTCGTCGCTGCCGTAGCCGAGCGCCGTGACGTAGTTGAGCAGGGCGTCGAACCACACGTAGAGGACGTGGTCACTGTCCCACGGGATCGTGATGCCCCAGTCGAAGCTCGACCGCGAGATCGACAGGTCACGCAGGCCCTGCTTGACGAACGAGATGATCTCGTTGCGGACGCTGTCGGGCTGGATGAACTCCGGGTTCGATTCGTACAGGTCGAGCAGGCGCTGCTCGAAGTCGGACATCCGGAAGAAGTAGTTGCGCTCGGACAGCACCTCGACGGGGATCGAGTGGATCGCGCAGACCTGCTGCCCCTCGTACGCGCCGGTGCCGGAGACCAGGTCGCTCGGCTGCTTGTACTCCTCACACCCGACGCAGTAGAAGCCCTCGAACTCGCCGGCGTAGATGTAACCGTCGTCGTAGAGCTTCTGCAGGAACGCCGTCACGCCGCGCTCGTGGCGCTCGTCGGTGGTGCGGATGAAGTCGTCGTTCGCCACGTCGACGGTGTCGAGGAGCGGCTTCCACGCCTCGGTCACGAGGCGGTCCGCCCACTCCTTCGGCGTGACCTCGTTCGCACTGGCGGTGCGGAGGATCTTCTGCCCGTGCTCGTCCGTTCCGGTGAGGAGCCACGTGTCGTCGCCGCGCTGACGGTGCCAGCGCGCGAGGACGTCCGCGGCGACCTCGGTGTAGGCGTGCCCGATGTGGGGCACGTCGTTCACGTAGAAGATCGGCGTGGTGATGCTGAACGAGGAGCCGTCGGACATGCGCACCATCCTACGGGCGGGCAGGAGCCGCATGACGCGCCCCGCGCGCGACCTGTGGAGAACCGGACGGGAGGTGCGGTGCGAGCCGGCACCGCGCCTCCCGTCCGACGTCGCTCGCGTCTACCGCGCCGCCAGCGCACCCTCGTAGAGGTCGCGTTTCGACAGCCCCGTCGCGTCCGCGACGGCTGCGGCCGCCTCCTTCATCCGCGACCCGGCGGCGACGCGCTCGAGCACCAACCGGACGCCGTCCTCGATCGTGGCGACCTCCCCCGAACCGGACGCCCCCTCGACCACGATGCAGATCTCACCGCGGACACCCTCGGCCGCCCAGGCCGCGAGCGACGCGAGGGTGTCTCGGCGGACCTCCTCGTGCAGCTTCGTCAGCTCGCGACAGACCACTGCACGCCGCTCGTCACCGAACCCCGCGGCCATGTCCGCGAGCGTGTCAGCGAGCCGGTGCGGCGACTCGAAGAAGACCATCGTCCGCTGCTCGCCGGACAGCGACGCGAACAGTCGCCGGCGCTCCCCGCCCTTGCGCGTCGGGAAGCCCTCGAAGGTGAAGCGGTCGGTGGGCAGGCCCGAGACGGCGAGCGCCATGAGCACCGCCGACGGCCCCGGGAGCGCGGTCACGGTCACCCCGGCGGCCGCGGCTGCCTCGACGAGGGGGAAGCCGGGGTCGCTGATGGCGGGCATGCCGGCGTCGGTGAGGACCACGACGTCCTCGTCCCGCGCCAGTTCGACCACCTCCGCCGCCTTCGCCCGCTCGTTGTGCTCGTGCAGTGCGATGAGCCGCGGACGGTTCTCGATGCCGAGCGCACGCATGAGGTGGATCGCCGTCCGGGTGTCCTCGGCGGCCACCACACCCGCGTTCGAGAGCGTCTCGACCAGCCTCCGGGAGGCGTCGCCGAGGTTGCCGATGGGCGTTGCTGCGAGGACGATCACCACCCCATTGTGGTCGCAGCGGGGTCATGGCGCCGATCCGTAGGATGCTCTGCGATGACCAGCGAGCTGACCGAACACCGCACCGCCGTCCCCGACGGGCCGGTCGGCTCCCGTCTCGACGACTGGTGGGGGCGTGTCCTCTCGGTGGGCTGGCGCGTCGCCGCCTGGCGCTGGGCCGGCCCGCTCGCGGTGACCCTGCTGGCCGCGGTGCTGCGACTGGTGGGCCTCGGCCACCCGCACTCGCTCGTGTTCGACGAGACCTACTACGTCAAGGACGGCTGGTCGATCGTGCACCTCGGGTACGAGGGCACCTGGCCGGGCAACCCGAACGACGACTCGCTGCCGACGACCGACGAGCGGTTCGCCGACGGTGAGACCACGCTGTTCACCAGCGCTGCGGAGTTCATCGCGCACCCGCCGCTCGGCAAGTACCTCATCGGCCTCGGCATGCTGCTGTTCGGTGCGGACGACTCGTTCGGGTGGCGCTTCGCCGTGGCGGTGCTCGGCATCGCCACGGTGTTCCTCACCGCCGTCATCGCCCGGTCGCTGTTCCGGTCGACGCTCATCGGCACGCTGGCCGGGTTCCTGCTGGCCGTCGACGGGCAGGCGATCGTGATGTCCCGCGTGACGCTGCTCGACGGGATCCTCACGTTCTTCGTGGTGCTCGGGTTCGGGGCGCTGCTGCTCGACCGGCGGTGGACCTCGCGGCGCCTGGACGCATGGGTCGCGCGCCGCGCGGCCTCCGGGCGCGACACCCTCTGGGGGCCGGTGCTCTGGTGGCGGCCGTGGCTGCTCGCGATGGGCCTGGCCCTCGGCCTGGCGACGGCGACGAAGTGGTCCGGCATGTACTTCCTGGCCTTCTTCGCCGTCTACTCCGTGCTGAGCGACATGATGCTGCGGAAGCGCGCCGGCGTCGAGTTCTGGTCGTCGAGTGCCTGGCTGCAGCAGGGACCGGTGTCGTTCCTGCTCACGGTGCCGATCGCCGCGGCGACCTACCTGGCGTCGTGGACCGGGTGGTTCGTGTCGAAGGACGGCTGGGACCGGAACTGGCTCGCGTCCGGCGGGCAGCGGTGGACCGGCGTCCTGTCCTGGGTGCCGGACAGCCTGCAGAACTGGTGGCACTACCAGTCCGAGATCTACGGCTTCAACATCGGGCTGCACACCCCGCACTCGTACCAGGCGAACCCGCTGCTCTGGCTCCTCATGCAGCGGCCGACGTCGATGTACTACGTCGGGACGAACGCCGGCCAGGACGGCTGCACTGCGACCCGCTGCGGCGAGGCGATCACGGGCATCGCGAACCCGTTCGTCTGGTACGCCGCGGTCGTCGCCACGGTGGCACTGCTAGTGCTCTGGATCCTGCGCCGCCGCTGGGAGTACGCCTTCGTCCTGATGGGCATCGCGGCCGGGTACCTGCCGTGGCTGCTCTACGTGAACCGGACGGTGTTCCAGTTCTACACGATCGCGTTCGAGCCCTTCATGGTGATGGCGCTGGCAGCGGCGATCGGGCTCGTACTCGGGTCACGGGACGATCCACGACCACGGCGGACCCGGGCGGTCGTGTGGGTCGGCGTGTACCTCGGGGTCGTCGTGCTCGCGTCGGCCTACTGGTTCCCGATGTGGACCGGCATCCAGATGCCGTGGGACTTCATCCGGTCGCACTACTGGTTACCGAGCTGGTTGTAGGCGCTCCGCGTCAGGTGGTCGGCCGCATCGCGCGTTCGAGCGCTTCGCGTCCGAGGGGCGTCCCGCTCAGGCGTTCCGGCGCGGCGGGCGGCATGACGCCGTCGATGAGGACCTGGGCGTACCGGCGCCAGGCGTACGGGTCGGTGTCGCGCGTGGCGTCGGCCACCGCGCCGAGCATCGTCGTGAGCAGCGGCAGGTCCCGGTAGTCGAACCCCACCCGCACCACTCCCGCCTGCTCCGCCCGGTGGATGATCTCGGTGACCTGGGCCTCGAGCCGGTCGCGCTCCTGCACGATCGACGGACGCGACGTGCCCGCCCGCACGATGGCGTCCGCGAGGGCCCGGTCCCGCGCGCGGAACTCGAACACGCCCATCAGGTAGACGCGGAGCGCTTCACGGGGGTCGATCTCCTCCGCAGCCCGGGCTGCCGCGTCGTTCAGCGCCTCGAACTTGGTGGCGAGGAGCGCCTCGATCAGGGAGTCCTTGTCGGCGAACCGGCGGTAGACGGTCCCGACGCCGACCCCGGCCTCGTGCGCGATGTCGTTGAGCGTGACCGAGATGCCGCGCTCCGCGAAGCACTTGCGGGCCGTCTGCAGGATCAGCTCGCGGTTGCGCGCGGCGTCGGCGCGGAGGGGGCGCTCGAGTCCGGGCGCGGAGTCGGTGGTGCTCACGGCTCCGAACCTAGTTGAACTTTCTGGGAATAAGTGGATGCGCACCTTCCGTTTCGGTCTACACTGATCGCAAACGGATGCGTCGCATCCGGTTAGACACCTCCTCTCACTGAAGCATCCGACGGCGCGTGCTTCGCCATCCCTCCAACCTTCTCGAAGGAGGCTGCCGTGACGGCAGAACAGACCGTGCCGACCCCGACCGGGGCAGCACCCACGAACCCAGGCACCACCCCCGACAAGGACAACCACCGCTGGATCGCCCTGGCGGTCATCGCCCTCGCGCAGCTGATGGTCGTGCTCGACGCCACGATCGTCAACATCGCGCTGCCCTCGGCCCAGTCGGACCTCGGCTTCGGCACCGACCAGCGCCAGTGGATCGTGACGGCGTACTCGCTCGCGTTCGGTTCGCTGCTGCTCCTCGGCGGACGGCTCGGCGACCTCTTCGGCCGCAAGAACACCTTCGTCATCGGACTCGTCGGCTTCGCGGTCGCGTCCGTGCTCGGTGGCCTCGCGGACTCGTTCGGTCTGCTCGTCGCGGCACGTGCGCTGCAGGGCGTGTTCGGCGCGCTGCTCGCCCCGTCCGCCCTCGGCATGCTGACGACCACCTTCCGCGACCCGAAGGAACGCGGCCGCGCCTTCGGCATCTTCGGGTCGATCGCCGGCTCCGGTGCAGCGATCGGCCTGCTCCTCGGCGGTGTGCTCACCGAGTACGCCTCGTGGCGCTGGTGCCTCTACGTGAACATCGTGTTCGCGGTGCTCGGCGTCATCGGTGCGCTCGTGTTCATGGCCAAGCCGCCGAAGGTCGAGCGGCCGCGCATCGACGTCGCCGGCGTGCTCACGATCACGGCCGGCCTGGTCGGTGTCGTCTACGGTTTCTCGAACGCCGAGACCAACGGCTGGGACGCCCCGCTGACGATCGTCATGCTGGCTGCGGGCGTGGTGCTCATCGCCGCCTTCGTGTTCATCGAGACGCGCGTCGCGCACCCGCTCCTGCCGCTGCGCGTCGTGCTCGACCGTGACCGCGGTGGCGCGTTCATCGCGATCGGCCTCGTCGCGATCGGCATGTTCGGCATCTTCCTGTTCCTGACCTACTACCTCGAGCAGACCCTCGGGTTCAGCTCGCTGCAGACCGGTCTGGCGTTCCTCCCGATGCCGCTGTCGATCATGCTGTCGGCGACGCAGATCGGTGGCCGCCTGCTCCCCCGCGTCGGTCCGAAGGTGCTCATCTTCGCCGGTGGTCTCGTCGCGTCGATCGGTCTGCTGCTGCTCCTCCGCACGGACGTCGACAGCTCCTACGCGGGAACCGTCCTGCCGGCGCTGATCGTCATCGGTCTCGGCATGGGCACGATCTTCTCGTCCGCGATGAACACCGCGACGACCGGCGTTGCCCGCTCCGATGCCGGCGTGGCCTCGGCGACGGTGAACACCATGCAGCAGATCGGTGGCTCGATCGGCACCGCCCTCCTGTCGACCATCTTCGCCGACGTCGTGAAGAACAGCCTCTCGGGGCTGTCCGCGGCGCCGACGAAGCTCCAGCAGGCGCAGGCGGTCCTCGACGGGTACCACGTGGCGTTCGGCATCTCGGCGGGCGTGCTCGTCCTGGTCGCCCTCGCCGGCGGGCTCCTCATCAACCGCCAGTCGGTGCGGCTCGCCAAGCTCGAGCACGCCAGCGCCGCGACGACCGGGAGCATCCCCGCCGCCGCGCACTGATCCCGCGCAGCGACTCCCGCGCAGCGAGCGGCCCGTCTCGGTTCCCGGGGCGGGCCGTTCGACGTCCGCAGGCCCGGCCCGTGCGGCCCGCTCGGCCCGGCCCCCTCGGCCCTGCGCATTGTTCGACGTTCCACCCGTCGATCGACTCGTGGCACGTCGGACCATGCACACGCAACGGCTGCATGCGCACAGACCGACATGACACCGGTCGATCGACTTGCGCGATGTCGGATCATGCACACGCAGCAGCCACGCCCCGCCGCCGCCGCACCTCGCCCCGCCGCGGCACCTCGCCCCGCTCCGGCCCGGCCCGGCCCGGCCCCGAATGCCGTGGGACGGAACCGGGGCCCGTTGCGCAGTGTGTCGGTTTCCCTCGCACACGTCAGAGGTGCCGATTATCGTGTGCGCCATGGCCCCCGTCCTGACCTCGCCGCTCGTGTCGACGCAGTGGCTCGCAGACCACCTCGGTGCTGACGAGCTCGTCGTGCTCGACGCCTCCGTGCACACGGTGGGGACCGGCCTCGAGACCACGTGGCAGTCCGCCCGGGACTCGTACGAGCAGCAGGGGCACGTACCCGGCGCCCGCTACGCCGACCTGGTCGAAGCGTTCTCCACCCCCGACGCCGACTTGCCGTTCACGCGTCCCGTCGCCGAGCGCTTCGAGTCCTCCGCGCGGGACCTCGGTGTGACGAACACCTCCACGGTCGTGATCTACGACGACAGCGTCGGCGAGTGGTCGGCGCGTCTGTGGTGGATCTTCCGCTCGTTCGGCTTCGACTCCGTCGCGGTCCTCGACGGTGGCTTCACCAAGTGGCGCGACGAAGGGCGACCGGTCCGGGTCGGGGCGCTCAGGACGTCGCCGAAGGCCACCGGCACGAGCACCGAGGTCGGCACCGGCTCGGAGGGCGGAGACACCGCGGCCTCGTTCCTCGCCGGGGAAGAGCGCCCCCTGTGGGCCGACCACGACCGCGTCCTCCGCGCCGTCACGGGCGAGCAGCCGGCGACGCTCGTCCTCGCGGCGCCGGAGTCGGCGCTCGGCACCGAGCACCCGCCGGTCGTACCCGGCAGCGCACCGATCGCGGTGGACGCGCTCGTCGACCCGGAGACGAACGCGTACCTCCGTGGGGCCGCTCTGCAGCAGGCCTTCGCGTCGGTGCTCGACGCGGACGAGATCGTGACCTACTGCGGGGTGGGCAGCGCGGCGTGCGTCGATGCACTCGCACTCACGGTGCTCGGGCACGAGAAGGTCTCGGTGTACGACGGCTCCCTCGTCGACTGGTGGCGGCACCAACCCGAGGCCATGGCCTCCTGAAGGAGCGCGCGCCCACCGGCGACGAGTGGCGAGCGCGGCGGGGACCCGCACGACTAGCGTTGACGTATGAGCACCAGACGCGCGGTCGTCCTCGGCGGTACCGGCGGGATCGGTTCGGCCGTCGCGCGCGAGCTCCTCGACGCCTCGGGGCGCGGCGGTGACGACTGGCGGGTCGAGGTCGTCGCACGCCGAGGTGGTCCGGCGGCGGACGCCCTGACCGCGGCGGGCGCGACGTTCGTCCCCGGTGATCGCCGCGACGCCGCAGTGCTGCGCGATCTCCTCCGTCCCGGTGCCGACCTGCTCGTGGACACGGTCGGCCTGACCCGTGAGGACGCGGCGCAGCTCCGGCCGTTCCTCGACGACGTCGGCTCCACCGTCT
Source organism: Curtobacterium pusillum (assembly GCF_013359865.1). Lineage (GTDB taxonomy): Bacteria > Actinomycetota > Actinomycetes > Actinomycetales > Microbacteriaceae > Curtobacterium > Curtobacterium pusillum. The sequence continues at coordinate 94,608 of NZ_JABMCE010000083.1, read as the reverse complement.
TCGTGTCCTCGAACGCGGTCTACGTCGACGAGCAGGGCCGGCACGCGAACTCCACCGACAAGCCGGTCTTCGGCGGTCCGGTCACGGAGCTGCAGCCGACCGTGCGTGCGGGCGACGGCGACCCGACCAGCCGCGACGGGTACGGCGCCGCGAAGGTCGCAGCCGAGCAGGTCCTCCTCGACCACGGCGCCCCGGTCACGGTGCTGCGACCGTCGAAGGTGTACGGCACCGGCATCGGCCGGCCACGCGAGTGGTTCGTGGTCCGGCGAGCGCTGGACGGCAGGGAGCGCATCCTCCTCGCCGACCACGGTCGCGGCGTCGACCACACCACCGCGGCCAGCGGCATCGCTTCCCTCGTGCGACTCGTCGCGGACGCTCCGGACCGCCGCATCCTCAACGTGGCCGACGACACGGCGCCGAGCGTGCTCGAGATCGTGCGGACCATCGCAGGGCACCTCGACCACGCCTTCGACGAGGTCCTGCTCGACGAGGAAGCCCCGGCGTTCGTCGGCACCACGCCGTGGTCGTCGCCCACACCGTTCGTCCTCGACACGGCGGCAGCTCGCTCCCTCGGGTGGGAGCCGCCGGCCTTCGCCGTGGCCGTCCGACCCGAACTCGACTGGCTCGTCGAGACGGCCCACGCGGTCCCCGCCGACGGCGACGTGCCCTGGGCGGCCGACCCGTTCTGGGACCGGCTGTTCGACTACGGCCCCGAGGACGCCGCCCTCGCGCTGCTGTCGCTCGGCCAGGGCTGACAGCAGCGTGTCCGGCACTGTCCCGCGCTCCGAGGTCCTCTTCATCGGGGGACGGTCGGGCGTCGGCAAGTCCACCGCCGCCGAAGCCCTCCACGACCTCCTCGTCGCCGCCGACGTCCGGCACGCGGTGATCGAGGGCGACCTGCTCGACCTCGCGCACCCAGCACCCCACGTCGAGTACCCGGAGGCGCACCTGGCGGAACGGAACCTCGCCGCGATGTGGGCCGCCTACCGCGAGCTCGGGCACCACCGCCTCGTCTACACGAACACCGTGTCGGTGCTCGAGCACGAGGGGCTCCGGCGGGCGATGGGCGACGACCCGCGCATGACGGCCGTGCTGCTCCGCGCCGACGACGACGTGACCTCGTCACGCCTCGCACGACGCGCGGGCGGGGTCGTCCCGGAAGCGCAGCTCGCGCACAGCGCGCGGACGGCCGGGAGGCTCGACTCGGCCTGCGGGGACCGGGTCACCCGGATCGACACGGACGCCATGGCCCCGGTCGACGTCGCGCGTCGGCTCGCCTCGCTGACGGGGTGGTTCCCCGCCTGAGGCTGTGGAGAACCGTGAACCCTCCACGGATCGCGCTCCCGACGCCCCTGCCCAGCGGCCGACGGGCACGCTGGACCGCATGAACGACAACCGCCTCGGCGCCTCGGTCAGCCCGTACCTCCGCCTGCACGCGGACAACCCCGTCGACTGGCGGGAGTGGGGACCGGAGGCGTTCGCCGAAGCCCGGGAGCGAGACGTCCCCGTGCTCGTGTCGGTCGGGTACGCCACGTGCCACTGGTGCCACGTCATGGCACGCGAAAGCTTCGCGGACCCGGAGATCGGCGAGCTCCTGCGCCGGGACTTCGTCTCGGTGAAGGTCGACCGCGAAGAACGCCCCGACGTCGACGCCAGCCTGATGGCCGCCGCGAGCGCGTTCACGCAGCAGCTCGGCTGGCCGCTGACGGCGTTCCTGACGCCGGACGGGCACGTGTTCTTCGCCGGCACGTACTTCCCGCCCTCGCCGGTCGGGCAGGTGCCGTCGTTCCGGCAGATCACGGCCGCGGTCCTCGACGCCTGGACCGAGCGACGGCACGAGGTCGACGCGAACGCGACTGCTATCGCGACGGCGATCCGGCAGGGTGCCGACGCGGACCGAGCCGCCCGCGACGGCGACGACGGAGCCGAGCCGCGCCTCCCGTCCGTCGACAGCATCCGGGCCGTCACCGACCAGCTCTCGCGGGCGGAGGACACCACCTACGGCGGCTTCGGAGGGGCGCCGAAGTTCCCGAGCGCGCCACTGCTGGAGTTCCTGTCCGACGTCGCGGCCGACGGCGATGACGAGGCGTCCGCCCTGCTCGACCGGTCCCTGCACGCCATCCGCTCCACGGAGCTGACCGACGCCGACGGCGGGGTCTTCCGCTACGCGACCATGCGGGACTGGAGCGTGCCGCACTACGAACGCATGCTCTACGACAACGCGGGGCTCCTCGCCGTCGCCGGTGCGGAGCAGGCGCGGGGCATCGCGGACTTCCTGCGGGACACCCTCCGGCGGGGAGACGGCGCGTTCGTCGCGGCGCAGGACAGCGAGTCGACGATCGACGGCCGACGCGTCGAGGGCGAGTGGTACCGGCTGCCGGTCGACCAGCGCGGACGGTTCGACCCGCCACCCCTCGACGACCAGGTGCTGACGGGTTGGAACGGCCTGGCGATCCGGGGCCTCGCGATCGCCGGAGCCCGGCACGGCGACGAGGGCATGATCGCGCTCGCCCGGGACGCCGCCGATGCGCTGCTGGCCGCCCACGTCGCCGACGGACGCGTGACGGTCCGGTCGAGCACGTCGCGCGGGGCGTCGGCCGCGCCCCCCACGATCGAGGACGTCGGGTTGCTCGCCGAGGGGCTGCTCGAACTCGCCCTCGTGAGCGGCGAGGTCCGGTACGCCGTGGTCGCACGCTCCCTGGTCGACGACGGACTCGCCGGCCGGTTCGACGTCGACCCGGTGCTGGCCGCCGCGGGGACCGCGACGGGTGAACAGCCCCAGACGGCCCTGCGCTCGGGGACGGTGGCGCTCGCCTCCGCGGCCGCCGTCCTCGCCGCCCTGACCGGATCGACGTCCTACCGGGCGCGCGCCACGGCGCTCGTCGCGGACCGGGCGACGACCGGCACCCAGCGGCCGCTCGGGCACGCCGACGCACTGGGCCTCGCGCTCGCGCTGCAGCGTCCGTCGCGCGAGGTCGTCGTCGTGGCCTCGGACCCGTCGGAGCCGCTCCGGCGCGCCGCCCGCGGGGTCCGACGTCCGGGTACGGTCGTCGCGCTCGTCACACCGGTGCAGGCGGCCGCGTGGTCCGACGCGGGGTTCGAGCTGTTCGAGGCCCGGGACACGATCGACCCCGCCGCGTACGTCTGCCACGACCGGGTGTGCGCCCTGCCCGCCCGGTCCGCCGATGAGTTCCGCCGTCAGATCGGGTGACGGTATCCTGGAATGCTCATGTCGACCACGCTGCCCGTCATCACGTACCCGCCCGAACTGCCGGTGTCGCAGCGGCGGGACGACATCGCGGCTGCCATCCGCGACAACCAGGTCGTCATCGTCGCGGGAGCCACGGGTTCGGGCAAGACGACGCAGCTGCCGAAGATCTGCCTCGAGCTCGGGCGTGAGCACATCGGTCACACGCAACCGCGCCGGATCGCGGCGCGGACCATCGCCGAACGCGTGGCCGAGGAGCTCGGCGGCGGGGAGCTCGGCGGGCTCGTCGGCTACCAGGTGCGGTTCACCGATCGAGTGAGTTCCGACACCCGCGTGAAGCTGATGACCGACGGCATCCTGCTCAACGAGATCCACTTCGACCGCGACCTGAAGCGCTACGACACGATCATCATCGACGAGGCGCACGAGCGGTCCCTCACGATCGACTTCCTGCTCGGGTACCTCAAGCGGCTGCTCCCCCGCCGTCCCGACCTCAAGCTCATCATCACGAGTGCGACGATCGACCCCGAGTCCTTCTCGAAGCACTTCGGCGGCGCACCGATCATCGAGGTGTCCGGTCGCACGTACCCGGTGGAGATCCGGTACCGCGCACTCGTGGCGGAAGACCCGGACGACGACGGTGACGACGAGTCCGACTCCCGCACGGCCGACCCGGGCACGGGCGCCGACGACCGCGACACGATGCAGGGCATCACCGACGCCCTCGACGAACTCGCGCGTGAGGACCCTGGCGACGTCCTCGTGTTCCTCTCCGGCGAGAACGAGATCCGCGACGCCCAGGACGCCATCGAGGGCAAGCGCTACCCCGGCACCGAGGTGCTCCCCCTCTACGGCCGCCTGTCCGCGGCCGACCAGCACCGCGTCTTCGAGCGCCGGAGCAGCCCGGGCGTCCGCCGTCGCGTGGTCCTCGCGACGAACGTCGCCGAGACGTCCCTGACCGTCCCCGGCATCAAGTACGTCATCGACACCGGCACCGCCCGCATCTCCCGGTACTCCCCACGCGCGAAGGTCCAGCGACTGCCGATCGAGGCGATCAGCCAGGCGAGCGCCAACCAGCGATCGGGCCGCGCCGGACGCACCAGTGCCGGCATCGCGATCCGGCTGTACTCCGAGGACGACTTCGAGCGCCGCCCGGAGTACACCGACCCCGAGATCCTCCGCACGAACCTCGCCGCGGTGATCCTGCAGATGATCTCCCTCGGCTTCGGCGACATCGAGGCGTTCCCGTTCCTGCAGCCGCCGGACTCCCGGGGTGTGAAGGACGGCCTCGACCTGCTCCGAGAACTCCGCGCCGTCGACGCCGCCGGCACGATCACGAAGACCGGCAAGCAGCTCACCCGGCTGCCGATCGACCCGCGGCTCGGTCGTATGGTGCTCGAGGCCGGCCGCCAGGGCGTCGGTCGCGAGGTGATCGCGGTGGTCAGTGCCCTGAGCATCCAGGACCCTCGCGAGCGTCCACTCGAGAAGCGCGCACACGCCGACCAGCTGCACGCCCGGTTCGCCGATCCGACGAGCGACTTCCTCACGCTGCTGAACCTGTGGAACCACATCGAGGACAAGCAGGACGAGCTCTCGTCGAGCGCGTTCCGGCGCATGTGCAAGGCCGAGTTCCTCAACTACCTCCGCATCCGTGAGTGGCAGGACCTCTACCGGCAGCTGTCCCGCGCCGCGAAGCAGGTCGACGTCCGGGTCGGGCAGTCCCGCTCCGACGACGGCGACGCCGTGCACCGCTCGCTGCTCGCCGGGCTCCTCAGTCAGATCGGCCTGCGCGACCGCGAGAAGCGCGACTACCTCGGCTCCCGCAACACCCGGTTCGTGGTGTTCCCGGGCAGCGTCCTCGCGAAGAAGCAGCCGGACGCCGTCATGGCCGCCGAGCTCGTCGAGACGAGTCGGCTGTTCGCCCGCACCGTCGGACGGATCGACCCCGCCTGGGTCGAGCCGCTCGCCGGAGACCTCCTCAAGCGCACCTACGGCGAACCGCACTGGGAGAAGAAGCAGGGCGCCGTCGTCGCCTACGAACGCGTCACCCTGTTCGGCGTCCCGATCGTGCAGCGCCGCCGTGTGCAGTACAAGCGCGTCGACGCCGAGCACTCGCGCGAGCTCTTCATCCGGCACGCTCTGGTCGAGGGCGAGTGGGACTCGCAGCAGGCGTTCGACCGCGACAACAGGCGGCTCCGCCGCGAACTCGAGCAGCTCGAGGAGCGCACTCGTCGTCGCGACATCCTCTTCGACGACGAGCGCGTCTTCGAGTTCTACGACGCCCGCGTCCCCGCGGACGTCGCGACCACCCGCGACTTCGAGGGGTGGTGGCGGAAGGCGAGGCGCGACCAGCCGGACCTGCTCACGATGCGCCGGTCGGACCTCCTGGACGAAGACGCGGCGTCGGCCGCGGAAGACGACGCCGAGTACCCGGCCCAGTGGCGCAGCGGCGACCAGCGCCTGGCGATCAAGTACCGCTTCGAACCCGGGGCGCAGGACGACGGGGTCAGCGTGCAGGTGCCGCTCGCGCTGCTCCCCCGCATGCGCGAGGAGGGCTTCGACTGGCAGGTGCGCGGCCTCCGGAAGGAGCTCGTCACGGCGCTCATCAAGTCGCTGCCGAAGCAGATCCGGAAGAACGTCGTGCCCGCAGCCGACTGGGCCGAGAAGATCGTCGCCGAACTCCCGGACGACGCCCCGACCGAGCCGACCGAGTCGTTCCGCGCCACGCTCGCCAAGGCGATCCAACGCATGACGTACGTGCAGGTCTCCGAGTCCGACTTCGACCTGTCGCGCGTTCCCGCGCACCTGCTGCCGACGTGGGCGGTCGTCGACGAGCGCGGGCGCCGCGTCGAGACGGGCAAGGACCTCTCGGCCCTGCAATCCAAGCTGAAGGACCGGACCCGGCAGAGCGTCGCCTCCGCCACCGTGCGCGGTGCGAAGGGGCCTGGAGGCGCGGCTCGCGTCGCGTCAGCCGGTGGCGGTCGTGCGCTCGAACAGTCGGGTCTCACCGCATGGCCGCCCGAGGACCTGCCGCAGGTGCTCGACACGAAGCAGGCCGGCGGCGTGATCCGCGCGTACCCCGCGCTCGTCGAAGAGGGAGACGGGCCGAAGGCGACCGTGGGGGTGCAGCTGCTCGCGACGCCGTCCGACCGCGCCGTCCGGATGCCCTCCGGTGTCCGCCGCCTCGTGATGCACGCGGTGCCGTCGCCGGTGTCGTACATCCAGTCGCACCTCACCGCGCAGGAGAAGCTCGCGCTCGCCGCCAGCCCCTACCCGTCGACCTCCGCGCTCTTCGACGATGTGCGCGCCGCGGTCGTCGACGCCGGGATCCGGCGGGCGCACCCCGACGGACTCCTGTTCACGAAGGCGTCGTTCGAGGCCGTCCGCGACGCCGTGTCCGCCACCGTGGTCGACACGATGTTCACCGCCGTGTCCGAGGTCGCCGCGGTCCTGGCCGCGCACCGGGCGGCGGAGCGGTCGCTCAAGCAGGCGAACTCGATGTCGCTCCTGCCGGCACTGACGGACATGCGCCAGCAGATGGAGCGGCTGGTGTTCCCGGGGTTCGTCTCGGTGGCCGGACTCGAACGGCTCCGGCGCATCCGGGTGTACCTGCAGGGCGTCGACGCCCGGGTGCAGAAGCTCCTGCAGAACCCCGGGCGCGATGCCGGCTGGATGCGCGAGGTCTCCGTCGCGACCGACCGCTACGTCGACGCCGGAGGGACCTTCCCGCCCGCCGCCGGGGCGCACCCGGAGCTCGTGCACGCACGCTGGATGCTCGAGGAGTTCCGTCTCAGTCTCTTCGCGCAGGAGCTCGGCACCGCCGAGACGGTCTCGCTGCAGCGCATCACGAAGGCCCTGACCGCCGCCCGCTGATCGGCTGAGCGAACCTGATCTGCCCCGCAGCGCACCCAACCGGTTCACGGCCTGGCACCACCGCATCGTCCTCGACACGCCCGACATCAAGAAATTTTGACGTGATATGATTCACGCTGGAATACTGCACTCCACACCACCGACGATGGGGAACGGGGCTTGCAAATGAATCGAACAAGCAGGCGATCACGCGCCACAAGGGCGCTGGCCTGGGCGCTTCCATCCTTCGCAGTCGCCGCTTTTCTGACCGCGTGCAGCTCAACCACCGCACCGGAGCCGCTGACGTCGACGAAGCCGGATCAGTTCACCGGCAAGACGCTGGAGTACGCCTTCGATCGCGTCGATCGGACTCGATCGCTCGTGTACGACCTGTCGGCATCGATCGTTCACAAGGAGCCGACGTACAACGACGGCTCTGCTCCGGACCAGTGGCTCATCGTGGCGAACTGCACCGCCGACAACGGAATCGGGCTCGGGATCATCCCGAAGGACGACGCCACCGGAACCATCACTCGGCAGGTCACGACACACAAGTACAACGCACTGCTCAGCGAGTGCTCCACGAAAGGGAATGACCGATGAAGAAGACGCTCGCTCTGGCCGCGGCTGCCGCGCTGACCACTGGCATCGTCCTGTCGGGTGCACAGGCCGCATCCGCAGCCGACATCGGTACCTACTCGAGCATCGGCACCTACAAGGTCAAGAACGTCATCAACAAGACTTCGTCGAAGGGGTACAACACGGGTCAGCGTCTCGCGTACTGCACCGTGGGAGTCGCGAACACCACCTGCACCATCTCGAAGACAGTGAGTGCCACGCGAACCATCGGGGTCGGACTCGACCTCAGCCGTTCGTTCGTCGCCGGCAAGCTGAACATCAGCTCCGCCTCAACGGTCGGCATCAGTGTGTCCTGCACTTCGCCGAAGCTCGCCAAGGGCAAGAGCTTCAGCGCGTACCCCCGCGGCACGCACTACACGTACAAGGTCACCTCGAAGACGTACCGCGACACCGGAAAACTGATCTCGTCGCAGACCTCCGGAGCGCTGAAGGCGTTCAACCCAGACCGCGGTATTCACTGCCTCTAGTGCAGGCCCTGACCGCCGCCCGCTGATCGGTCTAGGGTGTCGGCCATGATCGGCACACTCGACGGCATCGTCCTCGACTGCCCGGACCCCGGGGCACTCGCACGCTTCTACGCGGACCTCATCGGTGGTGAGGTCCGCGAGTCCGAGGACGACTGGGCCGAGCTCGTGCCCGATGTCCCCGGGCCCCGCCCGCTGCTCGCGTTCCAGCAGGTCGACGACTACCGCGCGCCGGAGTGGCCGGGGCAGCGGGTACCGCAGCAGCTCCACCTCGACGTGAAGGTCGATGACCTCGACGCCGGCGAGGCCGCGGTGCTGGCGATCGGCGCGACCGCGACCGGCGAGGGCGAGGACTCCTTCCGGGTGTACCTGGATCCGGCCGGGCACCCGTTCTGCCTCGTTAACCCGGGGTACTGAGCCGGACCAGCGTCATGCGGCCGCGACGGCGAGCCCCTCGACGACCTCGACGTGGGGCAGCTCGCCGAGCACGGCTCCGGGCAGGAACACCTTCGCTCCCCGCAGACCTGCACCGATCACCACCTCCGGGGCGTCGAGCACGCGGGAGTCGACGTACACCGGCCACGACGACGGCAGGCCGATCGGGGTGATCCCGCCGTACTCCATGCCGGTCAGCTCCACAGCCTGGTCCATCGGGGCGAAGCTCGCCTTCCGGACGTCGAGGAGCTGCTTCACGGTGCGGTTCACGTCGAGCTTCGTGGAGGCGAGCACGACGCACGCGGCGAAGCGGACATCGTCACCGCGCTTGCCCGCGACGACGATGCAGTTCGCGCCGCCCTCGAGCGGGAAGCCGTACGCCTCCGAGAACGCCGCGGTGTCGGCGAGCTCCGGGTCGATCGGGGCCGCCTCGATCTTCCCGAGCAGGTCGCTCGGCAGCGTGACGAGGGCCTCGGCGACGGGGATCGCGAGGAATCCGGTGGCGACCAGGGCGGGGACTCGTGCAAGCGTCGGCATTGCTCCACCCTACGGAGCGCACCCGCGCGGCGGCGTGGCTCGCCTTCCTCAGGCGCCGAGACCAGTCGCCGAGACCAGGCCATGATGGGACCATGACCGGTGGAACGACCGTCCGACGCGCCGCACCCGGCGACGCGCCCGCCATGGCACGGGTGCACGTCGAGTCCTGGCGCTCGACCTACCGCGGGCTGATGCCCGACGAACTGCTCGACGACGCGCAGTTCGTCGTCCGCCGCGAGCGGTTCTGGACCGCGGCGCTGACGGACGAGCGCTTCGCGGCGAACCGCGTCGCCGTGGCCGAGCACGAGGGCGAGGTCGTCGGCATCGCCATGTCCGGGCCCTCGACCGACAGCACCGACGCCGTGCAGCTGTACGTCCTCTACCTGCTCGACGGCCACCACGGCTCGGGTGCGGGGAGCGCGTTGCTCGACGCGGTCCTCGACGCCGGTGACGACGTCGTGCTGTGGGTCGCGGACCCGAATCCTCGCGCCCAGGCGTTCTACCGCAAGCGCGGCTTCGCGTTCGACGGCACCGAGCAGGCCGACGACGGTGTCCGCGAGCGCCGGATGGTCCGGGCGGCCACAGCGGCCCCGTCGGGCGTCTGACCGTGCCGGAACGCCGTCCCGCCTGACCGCGATCAGCCCGCGACGGGCGCCGGCGTCGGTGAAGGTGTCGCGGACGAGGGTGCGTCGGTCGGGGTCGGACCGGCCGAGGGTGTCGCGCTGGGCGACGGCGTGCTGGTGGGCGACGGCGTCCCCGTAGGCGACGGTGTCGCGGTCGGCACGGAGGACGGCGTCGACGACGGGGTCGGGGTCGGCGTCGACGACGGGGTCGGGGTCGGCGTCGGCGTCGGCGCGGGCGCCTTCACCGTGGTCCTGCGCCACTGCTTCGCCTTGGCGTCCCACACGATCTGCCCCGACGTGTACTTCTTGCCGGAGTTCAACACGACGTCACCGTTCGCCGGGGTCAGCAGCGCGGCGTCCACCGAGACGAACGGCGACACGGCGGACACCCGCTGCGACGCGGTCCGGGACACGAGGGCCCCGGCACGCTTGGTCGAGTCCACGACGACGCGCACCGGCGAGGCGGCGGCCGAGTTCAGACGGACGGCCGCTCCTGAAGCACCCGGCTGCGTGGTGTCCCGCACCGTCAGCTGTGCGGGTGCGCGGAGCAGCGCGAACGCACGACCACCCTGGTAGCCCGTCACGGTGATCGCCGTGCTGGTGGTCGCGTCGGCGTCGGCGGCCCAGATGGACCCGGTCGTGCGGGTGATGCGGGCGAAGGACGCCTTCGTGATCCGGTAGCCCTTCGCTGCGACGTCGATCGCGAACACGTTGCCGTCCCGTGCGGCGGACGAGTCGTCGCTGATCGCGAGGGTGCCGATCTTCGCTCCGGCCCGGACGAGCCGCACCGAGTCGAACTTGGACGCCAGGACCGGGCAGCCGACGCCGCTGACCGACACGGTGCCGACAGTGGCGAGGGCCAGTGCGACCCCCACGACGTTGCCCGCGCGGACCGACTTGTTCGTGAGACGACGCACGGTGACGGACGACGCCGAGGTCGCGGAGACCCGGACGATGCCCTGGGTCGAGGCAGGCGCTCCCGCGGGCCAGGTGACGTCCTCGACGACGAGGTTGCCGAGCGCTCCGACGGCGACGTTCACCGATGGTCCGGCGTTGCCGACCGCGCTGACGTCGGAGATCGTGCCCTCGAACCAGGTCGGGCCCGCGTAGTCGACGATCTGGACGGGCGACCGTCCGGTGACGGTGCCGGTGAGCCCGGACGCGGTGAAACGCCGGATGTGCCGCTGGACCCCGGCGGCACCGATGCCGGACGTGACCTTGAGGAGGCAGAGGCACGATTGGCCGTCGACGTCCTCGACGGTGACGTCCGTGATGTCGCCCTCGCAGTCGCCGAGTCGGGACCCGTTGTACGACTGCCCGTCCACGGTGGTGAACGCGACCAGGTCGTCGCCGGTCCGGACGCCGGTGACACGGCGAACGGCGATCGACGACGAGGGGCCTTGGAAGTGCACGCCGTCCGAGGCCGTGTCGACGAACGCGACGTCCTCGACGGTGACCTTCCGGACGTCGCCGAACGACACGGCGTACTGGCCACCCGTCTGCGCGCTCCCGGTCGAGTGGACGGTGAGGTCGGTGAGCGACACGCCGGAGGCCCGGCGGATGAGCAGCCCGTGCGACTGGGTCGTCTGCGAGAGGCCGTTCGCGTTGCGGTTCGTCCAGGTGCCGCCGGTGATCGAGATGTCCGAGTCGTCCGGCGGGAAGAGGTACGTGGTCGCGGCCGTCGCGGTCGACGTCGCGGGCACGTTCAGCGTCGCCCGGGTCGGCGACTGCACGGAGACGATCCGTCCGTACATCGACCCGGGCGCTCCGGCACGCTGGGCCCGAGGGCCGACGCCGAGGACCTGCACGGCACGCCCCACCGACGCAGCGCTGAAGACGGCCGCCTTCGTGGTGACGACGGTGGAACCGGCCTTCACGGCAGCGGTCGTCGTCGCGGTCGGCACGGATGCCTGGTTGCGGAGCACGTTGTCCGACGCGGGTCCGGTGATGCTCGCGGCGCTGGCGTCGAGGTGCGTGCCCGACGGGATCACGAGCGGTGCCGACAGGACGATCGTGCCGCGGAGCACCCGGGCCCCGCCGGCCGCCAGCCAGGAGTTGACCGTGGCCGTGCTCGTACGCGGGGTCACCGCCATGGTCGTCGCGTCGAGCGCCCAGGAGGGACGGGCGGTGGTGATCGCCGTCGCCACGGCAGTGAACGCGCCGACGGCGGCGAGACCCAGCGCGCGACGACGCGAGGGCAGGGTGGAAGGACGGGTCGCGAGCCCTGACATGGTGGTTCCGTCCGTCGCCGCTACGGGCGCTCCGGGCCGTGCTGCGACGGCGGACTGATGGGTACCACGTCACGCTAGCGAGCCCGGCACCGCGCTCCGAGCCCACGTTCGGGGTACGACGGCTCCGGGCGGGCCCGGTCGGACCCACCGACGGACTGGAGGCGCGGGGCAGGCCGACACCGCGCCTCCAGTCCGACGCCCCGCACGTCGGACGGCTCGGCCGACCGCTGCCCTCTACGCTGGCCCCCATGACGATGCAGTCGGCACCGGCACCACGGAGACGGATCGGGCTCGTCGGCGCCGGTGGCATCGCGCTCGCGCACATGCCCGGGCTGCTGCGCCTCGGCGACGTCGTGGTGCACTCGAAGGACGGAGCGGGGGAACTCGCCGACACGTTCGCCGACGCCGCTGCATCCGCGGGCAGGACGGTCACGGTGGCGGCCACGCTCGAGGACCTGCTCGCCGCCGTCGACGTGGTCGACGTGGTCGTCCCCACGCCCGCGCACGCGACCGTCGTCCGGGCAGCACTGGCCGCCGGCAAGCACGTCGTGTCGGAGAAGCCGCTCGCCCGCACCGACGCCGACGCCGAGGACCTCGTCGCCCGGGCCGCGGCAGCCGATCGACAGCTCTACCCGGCCCACGTCGTGCGCTGGTTCCCCGCGTACCGGCGACTGCACAAGGCGGTCACCACGGGCCTGCTGGGCGACCTCGCCGTCCTGCGCTTCTCGCGGTCCGGGGCCTTCCCGTCCAGGGTGCCGTGGTTCGGCGACCGCACGCAGTCCGGCGGCGTCGTGATGGACCAGATGATCCACGACCTCGACATCGCACGGTGGGTGGCCGGTCCGGTCACGAGGGTGTCGGCCGTGAGCGTCCGCACCGGCACCGATGACGCGCCGGTCGAGGAAGCGCCGGTCGAGGCCGCGCACGTGCTCCTCACCCACGCGTCCGGGGCGATCAGCCACGTCGCCGGACTCTGGGGACCGCAGCACCTGGCGTTCACGACGGAGTACTCGGTGACCGGCACGCTGGGTAGCCTGTCGCACTCGTCCCTCGCCGAGGAGGACACCCGCAGTGACCTGGCCGCCCCGACCACGGTGGACGGCTTCCTGCCCGCGGTCGACCCCGCCGAGGACCCGTACGCGCTCGAGCTCGCTGACTTCGTCGCCGCGTTCGACGGCGAACCGCTCCCCCGGGTCACCGCGGCGGACGGCGCCGTCGCGGTTCACATCGCGAACGCCGCCCTCGCCTCGATCGAGTCCGGCCAGCCCGTGGAGGTGTCGCTGTGACGCTCCGGGTCGGCGTGCTGTCGTTCGCCCACACGCACGCCATCGGGTACCTGTCCACCCTCGCCGCGATGCCCGACATCGAGGTGCGCGGGGCGGACCCCGACGGGGTGTCCACCGGCACGGCGATCGGCGAGCTCCGGGGCGCGGAACTCGCCGGTGCCCTCGGCGTCGGGTACGCGAAAACGTACGAGGAACTCCTCGCGTGGGGTCCGGACGCCGTCGTCGTGACGAGTGAGAACGCCCGGCACCGGGAACTCGTCGAGCTCGCCGCGGCCGCCGGCGCGCACGTGCTCTGCGAGAAGCCCCTCGCCACCTCGTGGGAGGACGGCCTCGCCATCCGCGACGCCGTGCACCGCGCCGGGGTCACGCTGATGATGGCGTTCCCGGTCCGCTTCGCGTCGGCCTTCGACCGTCTCCGCGCCGCGCACGACTCGGGGGCGCTCGGAACGGTGTTCTCGGTGCGCGGCGCCAACAACGGCATGCTGCCGCTCAGCCGGGACTGGTTCACCGATCCGGCCCTGAGCGGCGGCGGCGCGATCGTCGACCACGTCGTCCACATCGCCGACCTGCTCGACGGCCTGACCGGGGCGACCCCGGTGTCCGTCACCGCGGTCGCGAACCGGGTCCTGCACGCGGGACGTGCGCGCGCTGAGACCGCGGGGCTCGTGACGGTGACGTACGACAGCGGGATGGTCGCGGCGATCGACTGCTCGTGGAGCCGCCCCGACTCGTCGCCGGTCTGGGGCGGGTTGACCCTCGACGTCGCGGGGACCGGCGGCACGGTGTCCGTCGACTTCTTCGGCGCCGCCGCCCGCGGACTCGACGCGGTCGGCGGGCGGCCGATCGAGCTCCGGTACGGAGCCGACCACGACCTGCCGATGCTCCGCACGTTCCTCGGCGCGGTGCGGTCCGGCACGCAGCCGCAGCCCGACGTCGAGGTCGGTCTGCGGACGCTCTCGATCGTGCTCGCCGCGCAGGAGTCGGTGCGGAGCGGACGGACGGAGTCCGCCCGGCGGGCGTGAGACGGGAGGCGCGGAGCGGGCCCGCACCGCGCCTCCAGACCGACGGACGGCCCGACGGGGCATGCTGGACGCATGACCTTCGAGCAGCACGCACAGTCGTTCGGAGCCGCGGCCGACGCCTACGAGCACGGACGCCCCGGGTACCCGGACGAGGTCGCCGCCGGTCTGGTCCCCGACGGGGCACGGCTCGTCGTCGACGTCGGAGCGGGCACCGGGAAGTTCACCAGGACCCTGGTCGGCCGAGCAGCCGAGGTCGTCGCCGTCGAGCCGGACCGGGCGATGCGGGAACGGCTGACCGCCGTCCTGCCGGGCGTCCGTGCCCTCGACGGCACCGGCGAGGCGATCCCGCTGCCGGACGGATCCGCCGACGCCGTGACCTTCGCGCAGGCATGGCACTGGGTCGACCCCGCACGCGGCGCCGTCGAGGTCGCACGGGTGCTGCGTCCGGGCGGCGTGCTCGGACTCGTGTGGAACGTCCGCGACGAGACGCGGCCGTGGTCGCAGCGCCTCGGAGCCCTCATGCGGCAGCCGGAGTCGAGGGTGATGGACTACGGCGCCCCCGTGGTGGGTGCCCCGTTCGACGACGGCGAGTACGAGCGCTTCCACTGGGCGCACGAGCAGGAGCGATCGGCGTTCCTCGACATGGTCGCCTCGCGGAGCTACGTCATCGTCCGGCCGCCGGCCGAGCGCACGGCACTGCTCGACGCGGTGCAGCGGCTCCTCGACGTCGACCCGGACACCGCGGGCCGCGACACCGTGCCGGTCGAGTACACGACGCACGTGCACCGGTACGTGCGTCCCTGAGCCGCCGCCCGCGCTACGCTCGTGGCGATGCGCGCGACCGTGCGGGACGTGGCCGCCCTCGCCGGGGTGTCGCCGAAGACCGTCTCCAACGTGATCAACGGCGGTGTCGTGGTGCGCCCGGAGACACGGGCGCGTGTCGAACGGGCGCTCGCCGAACTCGACTACGTGCCGAACCTCTCCGCCCGCGGGCTGCGCAACGGCCGGTCCGGAGCGATCGCCCTGACGCTGCCCGAGATGGCGAGCGCCTACTCCGCCGAACTCGCGCAGTGGTTCGTCGAACTCGCCCGTGAGCGCGGGTGGACCGTGCAGCTCGACCAGACCGCGAACGACCCGGCCCGGGAACGCGACCTGGTGTCCCGCGTCCGGGCGCACCTCGTCGACGGACTGATCCTCAACCCGGTGTCGCTGAGCGCGAGCGTGCTGGCCTCCGCGGAGGGGCTGCCCCCGACCGTCGTGATCGGCGAGGTCGAACCCGAGCACGTCGACCAGGTGCACGTCGACAGCCGGACGGCCGCGGAGCAGGTCACCGCGTACCTGGTGTCCCGCGGGCACCGGCGGATCGCCATCGTCGGCGCGGCCCGGGAGTCCGCCGCGACGGCCACGAGCGTCCTGCGGGAGCGCGGGTACCTCGCCGGCCTCGAGGGCGCCGGCATCCCGGCCGACGGGACGCTGCGGGTGCCGCTGCCGTCGTGGACCACGAGCGCTGCGGCGTCGGCGTTCGCGGAGTGGCTCGACGAGCACCCGCTGCCGGACGCCGTGTTCGCGTTCACGGACTCGATCGCGTTCGGGGTCCTCCACGTCCTCGCCGCCCGCGGCGTGCGGGTCCCCGACCAGGTGAGCGTGATCGGGTTCGACGACGTCGACGGTGCCGCCTACGCGATCCCCGCGCTCAGCACGGTGTCGTTCGACCGGCGGGCGTTCGCGACGGCGGCCCTCGACCTGCTCACCCGCCGGATCGAGGACCGGGACGCGCCGCCGGAGACGGTCGTGATCCCGCACCGGATCGTCGAGCGCGCGAGCGTCGCGTCCCGCTGACACTTGCGCGGGCCCCGGCCCGGCCCCGGCTCTTGTGACGAACGGCGCGTACGCTGCGCGGCATGACCGCCGCCGACCCGTCGATGCCGACGCTCGCCGCCACCGTGTTGCAGTCCCCCGAACCGATCGCGCTCGCCCGGTTCTACGGAGCGCTGACGGGGTGGACCGTGTACGAGGACGCCCCGACCTGGGCCCGTATCCGTCCGGCCGACGGGCCGGGGCTCTCCGTGCAGTACGAACCCGCGTACGTGGCCCCGACGTGGCCCGGGACGGAGGACGCACCCGGTATGCAGCTGCACCTCGACTTCCAGGTGGAGGACCTGCCGGCCGCGGTCGCCCGGGCCGAGGAGCTCGGCGCTCGCCAGGCGGCGTACCAGCCGCAGGAGGACGTCCGCGTCCTGCTCGACCCCGACGGACACCCGTTCTGCCTGTTCCTGCCCGGGGCGTAGGCGCTCCGGCGCCCGTCGCTCAGCCCGAGCGGTCACCCGGCTCCGACGCGTCCGCGGACGCCGGGTCCGCCGGGGCCGGGTCCGCCGCCGCCAGCACGGCGGCACGGGTGCGCGGGTCGCCGAGGATCCGGAAGTGGCCCCCGACGGGCACGCGCACGTTCGTCGCCCCGGCGAGCGCGCTGCCCTCCGGGATGAGCGTGTCGAACACCCCGTACACCGACGTGATCCGCGCGTTCGCGTCGAGTTCCCGCGCCAGCGCGGCGAGCACCGGATCCGCCGACCGGAACACCCGCAGGTGGCGCACCGGAGCGAGTCGCGCGTAGCCGGAGCCCCCGAACGGCGTCGACACCGCGACCATCCGGTCGATCCGTCCGTGGTCGTCGAGCCGGGTCATGGCGTACTTCCCGATCAACCCGCCCTTGCTGTGCGTCACGAGGAGGACGTTGTGCAGGTCGTGCTCCTCGAGGTACGCCAGGACCTCCTGCGCAGACTCCGGCACGGGACGCAGGTTGTGCCGGAGCACCGGCAGCACGTGCACGGGGTGACCGCGGTCGTGCAGCGCGTCCATGAGCGGTCGCATGAAGTGCCAGGTCTCGTAGACCCCGGGCACCACGACGACGGGCTGCCCGTCCCCGCTGCGGTAGTCGTCCGCGGTGGTCGGCCCGAGACTGCGGAGCTGCCACCGGATCGCGTACCACCAGTCGAGTGCGGCCCACCACCCGCGGCGGATCAGGGAGATCCGGACGGGAGGCGCGGTGCGGTCAGCGGGGGCGGGTCCGGTCCCGGACGTGGTCGCCTCCGTCACCCCGATGCCTCCAGCGTCTGGACCCGTCGGAACTCGTCCACCAGCCGGGCCAGGGCGACCGGCTGGTGCTCCTGCACGTGGTGCGGCCCGGGCAGTTCGACGAACGCCCCGCGGCGCGCGAGCGTGGCGAGCCGCTCGCCCCAGTCGTGCCGTGCGATCGGGTCCTCGGAGCCCCGGACGACGAGCACGGGTTGCCCGAGTCGGGGCACGGTGTCCTCGATGCGGTGCCGGAGCATCGGTCGGAGCTCGCGCAGGTACTGCGGGACGCTGCGGAGGTAGTCGGTGCCGACGACGCCGTTCATCCGCAGCCCCTCGACGAGGCAGTCGCGCGCGAGGTCGGCGCCCTGCAGCAGGGCGGACCGTCTGCCCGCGGTCACGACGGGTCCGACGAGGACGACCGAGCCGACGATGTCCGCGTGGAGACGGGCGGCCTCGGCGACGACCTGGGCGCCCATCGACTGCCCGACGAGGACGAGTTCGCCGGCCCCGCGGGACGCGACCGCCCGGACGACCAGGTCGCCGAGCTCCTCCATCGAGAGA
Organism: Curtobacterium pusillum; assembly: GCF_013359865.1. Lineage (GTDB taxonomy): Bacteria > Actinomycetota > Actinomycetes > Actinomycetales > Microbacteriaceae > Curtobacterium > Curtobacterium pusillum. Next base: position 76,678 of record NZ_JABMCE010000083.1, on the reverse strand, counting down.
CGTCGACCCGGGCCACGCAGACCGCCGAACCCGGGCAGGTCGACGCTCACGGTGCGGTGGCCCGCGGCGAGCGCCCGCTGCGATCGTCGGAAGGACCGGTGGGACATCCCGATGCCGTGCACGAGCACGACCGTCGGTCCGAGCGCGTCGCGGAGGCGCCCCGCCGGTGCCAGGGTGTGCAGGCGCACGGCGTTGCCGTCGATCTCCACCGTCTCGGTCCTGGCACGCACACGGCGAGGCTACGCGGCGTTGCACAGTGAGGCGTCAGCGTCGTCATCGGCAGCGCATAGGCAACCGGTGTGCACTCGTCCCATGACCGACAGCACCCCCACGAACTCCTCGGACCGCGGCGACGCGCACCCGGTGGACGCACCGTCGAACCGTTCGTACCCGACCGGCCCGGCCGGCTGGGGAGCGGCTCCGACGCCCACCTCGACCTCGACGCTCGACGCCCCGGCGCCCGCGGGCCCGTACATCGCGAGCGCCCCGGCGGACCCGTACGCGACGCAGCACCCGTCCGCGACGTCCTGGAACCCCGGCGCCCCGAACGGCGCGACCGCCTGGTACGGCGCCGCGGCGACGACGAAGCGCAAGCGCGGACCGAAGCCCCCGTGGTTCTGGCCGGTGGTGGCCGTGGCCGTCGGGCTCGCGGCGCTGCTGGCCGGCGGCGGCATCGGGTTCGCCATCGGTCACGCGATCGGCAGCGGCTCCGGCCAGTCGACCACGCAGGTCCCGGGCACGAACGGCGGGACGAACCAGTTCCCCGGCGGCGGCACCGGCCAGTTCCCCGGCAACGGGACGCAGGGCGGCACCGGCACGGACGGCGGCACCGGCACCGGTAGTGGCACCGGCACCGGGACAGGCACCGGTTCCGACACGAGCGGTTCCACCTCGAACAGCTGAGCGCTACGCTCCGAGCATGCGCAAGGTCACCGCTGGGCTCTTCACGTCGGTCGACGGCGTCGTACAGGACCCGTACGAGTTCCAGTACGACAGCTTCGACGACGAGCTCGGGGCCGGCATGGGGGCGTTCATGGCCCGCACCGACACCGTGCTCCTCGGGAAGAACAGCTACCTCGAGTGGCCCGCCCACCCCGAGGACCCCTTCGGGCAGTGGATCAACCCGATCGAGAAGTACGTCGCCTCGACCACGCTCGGCGACGACCTGGCGTGGGAGAACAGCACGCGTGTCCCGGGCGACCTGGACGACTTCGTCCGCGGACTCAAGCAGCGGGACGGTGCCGACATCGCGGTGTGCGGGAGCATCAGCGTCGTCCGGCATCTGCTGTTCGCCGGACTCCTCGACGAGCTGCAGCTGATGGTGCACCCGGCGATCGCGGGGTCCGGTCGCAAGCTCTTCGAGCCGACCGACCCGGCCACGCGCCTCCGGCTGGTCGACAGCACCGTGACGAGCAAGGGCAACGTCGTGAGCACCTACGCGAGGCTCGACGCCTGACGGACCCGCGCCGCGCCTCCCGTCGGATCACTCGCTGAACCGCGCGTACCCTCGGTGGTGACCATCTCACCATCCGAGGAAGCCGGAGTCAGCATGCCCCAGGACACCCGCCCGCACGTCGTCATCGTCGGCGGTGGATTCGCCGGTGTCGCCGCCATGCGCGAGCTCGCCGACGCGCCCGTGCGGGTGACCCTGGTCGACCGTCACGTCTACAACATGTTCCAGCCGCTCATGTACCAGGTGGCGACGGGCGGGCTGAACGCCGGCGACGTGACCTACTTCCTCCGCAGCCTCCGGGCGAAGCAGGCCAACGCGGAGTTCCGCCACGGCCTGCTCACCGGCATCCGACCGGAGGAGCGCGTCGCCGAGATGTCCGACGGCGAGCACCTGCACTACGACTGGCTGATCCTCGCGAACGGCGTGAACACGAGCTACTTCGGCACGCCCGGTGCGTACGAGTACGCGTACTCGATGTACTCCCGCTCCCAGGCGCTGCGGATCCGCGACGAGCTGTTCACCCGCCTCGAGGAAGCCGCCGCGAACCAGGGCCCCGACGAGATCAAGATCGTCATCGTCGGCGGTGGTGCGACCGGTGTGGAGATGGCCGGCGCGCTCGCCGAGCTCCGCGACCAGGCGCTCGAGGGCGCCTACCCGGAGCTCGACAAGGGCGCCATCACGATCACGCTCGTGCACCGCAGTGGCGAACTCCTCAAGCCGTTCGCGCCGCGGTTGCGCCGGTACGCGGCGAAGGTGCTCCGGAAGCGCGGGGTGGTGCTGCGCCTGAACACCGGGGTGTCCGAGGTCAAGCGGGACGGCGTCATGACCGCCGACGGCGAGTTCATCCCCGCATCGCAGGTCATCTGGGCGACCGGTGTCGCAGCCCACAAGGAGGTCTCGGGCTGGGGCATGCCGCAGACCCACGGCGGACGCATCCAGGTGAACGACGACCTCAGCGTGAAGGGCGTCGAGCGGATCTTCTCGGCCGGTGACATCGCCGCGCAGGACGACGCCCTCGCGCAGCTCGCCCAGCCGGCCCTGCAGGGCGGCCGGCACAGCGCGAAGCAGATCAAGCGCCTGCTCGAGGGCAAGCCGACGGAGCACTTCAAGTACTTCGACAAGGGCACGATGGCGACGATCGGCACGAACGCCGCGGTCGCACAGCTCCGCGGCGGCATCACGATGGTCGGGCCGGTCGCCTGGGCCGCGTGGGTGGTCGTGCACATCGCGTCGCTGCTCGGCAACGGCAACCGGCTGTCGACGCTGTCGCACTTCTTCGTGCGCTACCTCTGGTTCATGCGGAAGCGGGCGATCCCGATCGTCGGTGACGTCCGGCCGGTCCGACCGAACGGCGACCGCGAGCCGGAACCGTGGCAGATGCAGAAGGCGGAGTAGCCCCGGACGGTCCGCCGTGCCGGACGGGAGGCGCGGTGCCAGGTGGCACCGCGCCTCCCGTCCGTGGTCCGGCGCAGCGTGTCAGGCGACCCGCACGTCGAAGTAGGCGCCGGCGGCGATGTCCTCGAGGAGACCGGGGCCGGTGGGCTCCCACCCGAGGAGCGCCCGCGTCTCGTCGGACGTCGCCGACATCTCCATGCCGAAGAACTGACCGATGAACCCGAAGTGGTCGACCGCGTCCGCCGGATCGATCGACGTCACGGGCAGGCCGAGTCCCTCGCCGATGGCCTCGGCGATCGCGCCCGTCGGGACCCCGGTCTCGGCGACGGCGTGCAGGCGTGTGCCCGCCGGGGCCTGCTCGAGTCCGAGCCGGACGAGCCGCGCGGCGTCGGAGACGTGCACGGCGGCCCAGCGGTTCGTGCCCTCGCCGACGTAGCCGGAGACGCCCTTCGCCCGGGCGGCGGCGGCGATGAGGGCGATGAACCCGTGGTCGCCGGTGCCGTGGGTGGTCGGGCTGAACCGGGCCGCGATCGTGCGGACGCCCTGATCGACGAAGTCGAACGCACGGTTCTCACTTCCACCGCGCATGCTGTCCGGTCCGACGAAGGGGTTCGGGTCTGCTTCCTCGGAGGGGCGGCCCTGCGCGAGTCCGGCGACACCCGAGGCGAGGACGAACGGCCGGTCGGTGCCGACGAGTGCCTGGCCGATGGTCTCCACCGCGGCGCGCTCGCTGGCGTTGGTCGCGGCGGCGTTCGCCCAGTCGTGCTTGTTCGCGAGGTGCAGGACGGCCTCTGCCTCGGCCGATCCCCGGCGGATGGTGTCGAGGTCGTCGAGGTCGCCGCGGAGGACGGTGACGCCCTTCGCCTCGAGCGCGGCGGCGGAGGCGTCGGAACGGGCGAGTCCGGTGACGGTGTGCCCGGCGGCGAGGAGGTCGTCGACGGTGTGGGAGCCGATCCAGCCGGAGGCCCCGGTGACGAACACGTGCATGTGCTTTCCCTTCACAGGTGTCCACGACGGTGATGTCATGAACCGACATCACGGTAGCACTCGATGTCAGCCGCTGTCATCAGTAGACTGCGGACATGGCTCGATGGCAACCCGGAACGCGCGAACGACTGCAGGCGACCGCGCTGCAGCTCTTCGCATCGCACGGGTACGACCAGACGACCGTCGCCGAGATCGCCGCCGCGGCCGACGTCACCGAGCGGACCTTCTTCCGGCACTTCGCCGACAAACCCGAAGTGCTCTTCGCCGGACAGGACGACTTCCTCGGCATCTTCACCGGCCCGATCGAGTCGGCACCGGCCGACACGGCACCGTTCGACCTCGTGCGCCTCGCGCTCGACGCGAGCGGAGCGTTCTTCCCCGACGAGCGGCGCCCCTGGTCGCGCACCCGGCAGGGCATCATCGACGCCCACCCGGCCCTCGGGGAACGCGAACTCGGCAAGCTCGCGACGCTCAAGGTCCGTCTCGGCGAGGTGCTCCGCGACCGCGGCGTTCCCGAGCCGGCGGCGACGATGGCCGCGGAGACCGCCGTCACGGTGTTCCACCTGTCGTTCGCCCAGTGGATCGCCGAGGGCGAGGACCGGTCGTTCTCCGCGATCGCCCACGAACGACTCGACGCCCTGACGAACCTGGTGCACCCCGCTCGTTGAGACGTCTCTTGGTTTCTGCGGGCATCCTGTAACGATCCGGTCACGGCTCGACGATCCGTGGCCACGATCAGATCTCGCAGGAGGCGTCCGTGGCGACCACCACGCTCTCGCCGGAGCGGACCCGAACGACATCCGCCCCGGCCGACACCGACGGCAGGGCTGCACGGCAGACGCCTCCGCCGCCGCTGACACACCGCGCGCCGGCGCTCGACGGCCTCCGCACGGTGGCGATCCTGATCGTGATCCTGTACCACCTGCACGTGCCGCAGTTCGAGGGCGGCTTCATCGGCGTGACCGTCTTCTTCGTCCTCTCCGGGTTCCTCATCACGACCCTGCTGCTGGGCGAGAAGCGCCGCACCGGGCGGGTCCGGCTCGCTTCGTTCTGGACGAAGCGACTCCTGCGGCTGTACCCCGCGCTGCTCGTGCTCGTCGTCGTCGGGCTCGCGCTGTGGAACTGGGTCGGCGACTACAAGGGCGCCTCGTTCTCCCCCGGCGAGGCAGCGTTCATCGCCCTGAGCTACACCGGCAACCTCTTCCGCTCGTACTGGGACACCACGCAGGGCGTCTTCGCGCACACGTGGAGCCTGTCGATGGAGGAGCAGTTCTACCTCGTCTGGCCGCCCGTCCTCGTGCTCCTGTTCGCGCTGCGCTCCCGCCGGCGCTGGCTGATGACCGGGCTCGGCGTGGTCATCGTCGGGGCGGCCGCGGCGTCGTGGTCGAGCTACCGGACGCCGAGCGGCGGCGCGACGCCCGACGTGTACTTCTCCCCCGTGCTCGGCGTCGTGCCCCTGGCGACCGGGTGCCTGCTCGCACTGCTGCTCGACGACGAACGCGTCCGGACCTGGGCATCCGGGATCGCCGGACACGTCGGCACCTGGGCCGGCGTCGGACTGCTCGCCGCGATGCAGTTCTGGATCGACGACGACTGGACGCGGCACGCATGGTCGTTCGGCGTCGTGCTGCCGGCGACCGGGCTCATCTCGGCGCTGCTCATCGGCGGGTTGATCTCCGTGCGCTCCCCACTGTCCGCGGCGCTCGCGTGGACGCCGATGTCCTGGTTCGGCCGCCGCGTCTCGTACTCGGCGTACCTCTGGCACCCGCTCGTGATCGCCCTGCTCGGGACCTTCGCGATCGGAGCCTGGGGCACGGTGTGGCTCGTCGGTACGGCGCTGCTCGTCGCCGTCGGTGCGGCCTACGCGGTGGAGGTGCCGGTCGAGAGGCTGCGCAAGCGGTTCCGTGAGGCCCGCCGGCTCGTCGCCGCGGACCGCTCCGCGCGACGGAACGCCGACGCGCCCGTGCCCGTCGGGGGCGACGCGCGCACGTCCCGCTGACGGTACCGGGCCCACGGTCGGGCTCCCACCTGACGGGCCCCGGGCCGGACCTGCGACGGACGGGAGGCTCGTGGCGGTGCCGCCACGAGCCTCCCGTCCGTCCTCCGGCGTGTCAGCGCCGGGTACGACCGTCCTCGTCGAGGTCGATCTCCTCGTGTGCGACCTCCTCGGAGACCTGCTCCTGATCGGTGACGGTCTCCTTGCCGACGCGGACCCGCTCGACCGGGACCGTCTCCTTGTCGACGACGACGCGTTCCTCGTTGAGGGTGACCGCGTGCTCCTCCTCGGACAGCTCGGGGCCGTCGGTGGCGGCATCGACGTTCGCGTCCGTGATCGGCTCGCTCTCGACGCGCAGTTCCTCGTGCTGCACCGGCACCGTCACGTTCTGCTGCTCCGTGACGATGTGCTTCCGGAGCCGCGCCCGGCCGCTCTGGACGTTCTGCGTGCCGACGTTGAGACGTTGCTCCGAACGCGTCATCGCGTCGTCGGTGTCCTCGCCGGACACGTCGTGCCCGGCGCCGCGGACGCCGTCCGTCCCGATTCCGCTGTCGTCGGTGCTGGTGGTCGTGGAGCCCGCGCCGGCGACGAAGTCGTCCGTCCCGGTCCGCGTGCCCTGGTCGGTTCCCGTGGTGATGCCGGAGCCCAGCCCGTAGTGGTCGAACAGGCGGTCCTGCTCGTCGTCCGCGAGTTCGCCGTCCGCGTCGATCCGGGGAGCGTCCTTGATGGTGGCCTTGTCGTACCGGACCCGGAGTTCGTCACCCGTGACGTCCGCGCCCTCGAGCGGGACGAACGACTCCGAGGTGCCGAAGAGGCCCGTGGCGACGCTCGCGAAGAGCGGCCGGCCGTCCGTGTTGTCGACGTAGACCTGCTTGACGGTCCCGACCTTCTCGCCGTTCGGGTCGACGACCTTCGCATCGAAGACGCTGTTCACGTTCGTGTTGTCGATCATGTGCTTTCCCTTCGTGGTGCTGGTGTGTACGTGGTGGAGCTCGGGCTCACCGGCCGAGGCCGACGCGGTCGACCCGGCGGTGGTACCGCATGCCCGCCAGGCCGCCGAGCACGGCGCCGACGAGGCTGATGATGGCGACGACGATGGCCGTGATGACGCCGGTGAGCGTCAGGGTGCCCTCGTCGACGGGGATGCGCGGGAAGCTGTTGACGTTCCCGAGCACGTTGAACTGCGCGCCGGCGACCGCGGTGACGATCGCCACGACGATCGCGATGACGACGGCCCAGATCCACACGGCGATGCCCTGCTTGGCGCCGGCGAAGCGGGCCATCCGTCCCGCGACGTACCCGCCGCAGAAGTACGCGACCAGGAGGATCACCGCGAGCACGATCGCCCCGACGATGCCGATCACGTCGCCGTTCTTCGAGACGTCCTTCGCCGCGTCGTCGACGTTCCCGCCGTTCTGGCCGAGGCCGACGCCGGCACCGACCGCGCTGAGGACGGCCGTGAGGATGATCGCCGTGCCGGTGGCCGTGAGCCATCCGAAGAACGCCGAGCCCCACTTGAACCCGGAGAACTCCTCGCGCTCGCGGTCGAGGACTGATTCGCGCTGCGTCGCTCCCCGCTCGGCAGGGACCGCGTTGCCGGCCGCGGGCACGTCCCCGGTGCGAGGAGCGGCCGCGGTGGCGCCGTCCTCGCGGCCGTCGTCGTTCAGCGGCCGCGTGCTGTCACTGGGTGTGCTCATGGTGTACCTCCCGAACGTCGGCGATCTGGACAGCCGTGACACAACTCCGGCGTCCATGTGGGCGCGGACATGGTGTCCGCGGAACGCGATCGGCCGCGCCGCCGTCCGTAGGCTCGGTCCGTGACCACGGAGCGAGTCGACGTCCTCGTCGTCGGCGGCGGACCCGTCGGCCTCTTCGCGGCGGCGCTCCTCGCGACCCGCGGCATCGACGTGGCCGTGTGGGAACGCCGCTCGGCGGCGCCGACCGGTTCCCGCGCGATCGGCATCCACCCGCCGTCGCTCGACGCCTTCGCCGCCATCGGTCTGGACGGTCCCGTGCTCGCCGAGGCGACCCGGGTCCGGAGCGGGGTGGCGCGGAGCCGCGGTCGGGAGCTCGGCGCCCTCACCTTCGATCGCGCCTCGGCCGCGCACCCGTACGTCGCGACGCTCGACCAGCACCGCACCGAGACCCTCCTGCGCGAGCGCCTCGCCGCGGGGTCGCCCACGGCACTCCGCACCGGCACGACGCTGACCGGGCTCGAGCGGCACCCCGACCACGTCGTCGCGACGGGCGTGGGACCCGACGGAGCGGCGGTGTCGGTCCGGGCCGCGTTCGTCATCGGCGCGGACGGCGCACGCAGCACCACCCGCGACCTGCTCGGCGTCGGGACGACGGGACGGGACTACCCGCACCGCTACGTCATGGGCGACTTCGCCGACGTCGAGGACGCGGGTGCTCGGTCGGCGGCACTGGTCGACGTCGGACCGGCGGGCGTGGTGGAGTCCTTCCCCCTCCCCGGCGGTCGTCGACGCTACGTCGTCCTGGTCCACGAGGAGGGGTTCCCCGTCCACACGGGATGCACCGCGAGCGCTGCCGGCGGGGACGCGGCTCGGCTCGCATCGATCGTCGCCGCCCGCACCGGCGTCGCACCGGACCCGACGACCTGCACGATGCTCAGCGGCTTCCGCGCCCGACGGCGGACGGCGGACCGGGTCGGCGTCGGTCGCGTGGTGCTCGCCGGGGACGCCGCCCACGAGATCAGCCCGATCGGCGGGCAGGGCATGAACCTCGGCTGGCTGGACGCCGCCGAGCTCGCGCCGCTCCTCGCCGACGCGGTGCGCTCCGGGACGTCCGGCCCGTGGCCCGGGTACGCCCGTCGCCGCCAGGCCGCAGCCCGCCGCGGGGCACGGCAGGCGGAGGTCAACATGGCGCTCGGCCGCCCGCTGGGCACGGTCACGACGATCGGACGGGAGGCGCTGCTCCGGACGGCCCTGTCCCTCCCGACCGCGGACGGGCTGGCCGGGATCTACGCGATGCGCTGGGCCTGACGACTCACGCGACGAGGCGCGCGCCGGCGAGACCGAGCTCGACGACCAGGACCAGCGACGACGCCATCACGAGCCGGAACAGGGTCCGCGAGGCGCGTCCGGCCGACACCAGCCGGATCCCCGACACGGCGAGGACGACCACCACGACGGTCCCCACCACCGCGAGCACGACGCCGACGCCGCGGACGGGATCGTCGCCGAGCAGCTGCCCGCCGAGCACGAGCAGCGCCGCGACGACGAGCGCCCCGAACGCCACGACACCCGACGGCCGGAGCCCCAGCCGGTGCGGGAACCCGCGAACCCCGGTGGCCGCGTCGTCGACCAGGTCGGGCAGGACGTTCGTGCAGTGGATCGCGACGCCGAACACCGCTCCCGTCGCGATCGCCCATCCTGCCGGCCACTCCCCGCCCGGCCCGGCCGAGACGGCGACGACGGGCAGGAGTCCGAACGCGACGACGAACGGCACGACGGACCACACCGTCCGCTTGAGGCCGGCGTCGTAGGCCCATCCGGCGCCGACCAGCACGAGGTGCGCGACGGCCGCGACCGGGCCGAGGAACAGCGAGAGCAGCACCGCGGCGGCAGCGGTGAGGAACGCCGCGGTCCGGACGGTCCCGACAGCGATGAGGCCCTGCGCCACGGGTTTGTCCGACCGCCCGACGGCCCGGTCGCGATCGGCGTCGATCCAGTCGTTCGCGAGGCCGATCGACAGCTGCCCGGCGACCACCGTCAGCGCCACGAGGACGACCAGCCACGCCGGGTGCCCGACGGCGGTGGCGATCACCGCGGCCAGCACCGCCACGGTCACCGTCGGTCCCGGGTGCGACGAGGCGAACAGCAGGCGCAGGGTCGTGGGCCTGCGGGTGACGGTCACACCGGCCAGCGTACGGAGGGGCGGCTGCGCGCCGGCGCCGGTCCACGATGCGAGCGGACCTTCGGCGGCCCCGAGCGCTCAGCGATGTGTTCGTCTGGTGTTCCGGATGATCTGCCAGATCGCCACCGCGACGACGGATGCGCCGACGACGACGATGCTCCAGAGAGCGGGGACACCCACCGCTGGACCGGACGTGCAGACGCTCTCCCCATCCCCCCGTGCCGCGTCGGCACAACTCCCCACCTGGTACAGGGCGCAGAACAGCACGATCACGATGGTGACGACGGTCACCGCGTACCAGGCGGCCACTCGGTTCATCTCGCACCCTCCCCTCGGTCGTGCACGACACGGTGCGGGCCGAGCCTGACGCACTTCGGCGTCGAACGCCAGGCCGTCGCAGCCCCGGTTCGTGTCGGAGCCGTGCCGACGACATGATGGAACAACGCCATCACGAGGAGGATGACCCATGCCCGAGCTTCCGGTCGTGTTCGAAACCGGCTCGATCGTCGCGCTCGTCGCGATCCTGCTCGCGGACCTGTTCGTCGTCGCACGTCGATCGCACGTGCCGACGGTGAAGGAGTCGTCGCTCTGGGTCAGCCTCTACGTCGGGCTCGCACTGCTCTTCGCTCTGGCCACGCTGGTCTTCGCCGGAGGAGAGCCGGCCGGCCAGTTCCTCGCCGGGTGGCTGACCGAGTACAGCCTGAGCATCGACAACCTCTTCGTCTTCGTCATCATCATGGCGAGGTTCTCGGTCCCGAAGCAGATCCAGCAGTCCGTCCTGATGATGGGGATCATCATCGCGCTGGTCCTGCGAGGAGTGTTCATCCTGCTCGGAGCCCGGCTGATCGAGGACTTCTCCTGGATCTTCTACGTCTTCGGCGCATGGCTGGTTTGGACGGCGATCCAGCAGCTCCGAGAGGACGACGACGCCGCCGAACAGCAGGACACCTTCATCGTCCGACTGTTGCGACGTCGGATCCGCATCACGGACACCTACGACGGGATCAAGCTGCGCACGGCCCACGACGGCGTCCGTCACCTCACCCCGATGCTCATCGTCCTGCTCTCGATCGGCACGACCGACCTGCTGTTCGCACTCGACTCGATCCCCGCGATCTTCGGCATCACCGAGAGCGCCTTCATCGTGTTCACGGCGAACGTCTTCGCGCTCATGGGACTCCGGCAGCTCTACTTCCTGCTCGGCGGTCTCCTCGAACGGCTGGTCTACCTGAAGTACGGCATCGCGCTCATCCTCGCGTTCATCGGGGTCAAGCTCGTGCTGCACGCGCTCCACGAGAACGAGGTGCCCTTCATCAACGGCGGTCGATCGGTGTCGTGGGCGCCCGAGATCACCACGTGGATGTCCCTCGCCGTGATCGTCGCCGCGATCGCCGGCGCGACCGTCGCCAGTCTCGTCCGGATGCGACTCGAACGATCGGTCGACGGGCAGGAGCAGCCGACGCGTCCCGCGCCCTGAGCCGCCGCTTCATGTCTGCATCATCGCAGGTGCACGGCGGCGGCGGACCACACCCGACGCGAGCGCGATGCCGAGCAGCACGACGAGTCCCCCGACCGGCTCGTTCCACCGCACGTGCTCCCCGAGGACCAGCACGCCGAGCACCACCCCGACCACGGGGGTCAGGTAGGTGACCGTCGAGGCACGGCTCGCACCCCACGCCTGCACCAGCCGCGTGTTCCACGCGTAGGCCAGCCCCGTACCGACGCAACCGAGTGCGACCATCGCCCCCACGATCCTCCAGTCCAACTGCACCGGCCCGGTGGCGACGACGGGCGCGACGAGCAGGAGCAGCCCGGAAGCGAGCGTGAGCTGCACCGTCGCGAGCGTGACCGGGTCGTACGCACTGCCGACCGCCACGCGCCGCAGGTAGGCGAGTCCGATGCCGTAGCACGCGGTCATCCCGATGAGCGCGACCTGTCCCGGCACGCTCGCCAGCACCGCCGGGTCCCCGAGCACGTCCCACGGCCCCACCAGGACGAGCACGCCGACGATGCCGAGCACGATCCCGACGACCTGCCGGCCGCGGAGCCGTTCGGACGGCACGAGCACGGCGAGGGCGGCCATCGTCATGATCGGCGTCGTCGCGTTGTAGATGCTCGCGAGGCCGGACGGCACCGTCTGCTCCGCCCACGCCATGAGCGATGACGGCACCGCGTTGAGGAACACGGACACGACGAGCAGGTGACCCCACACCCGAGGTTGCCGGGGCCAGCGCCGGCGGGTCGCGAGCAGGACCAGCACGAGCGTGACGGCTCCGAGGACCGTGCGCACCGTCGCGACCTGCTGCGGTGCGAGCCCGTCGAGCCCGATCTTCGCGAACAGGAAGCTCGAGCCCCAGGTCAGTGCCACGAGGAGGTAGAGGATCGCGTTCATGTGGCCTAGTGTCGACACCCACGGCGCATGCGGCAAACGCATGCCGCTCATGGCCGGATGAGGAAGACGCATGACCGTCTCGGTGCCCCAGCTCCGCGCGTTCGTCGCCACGGTCGACGCCGGTTCCTTCACCGACGCCGCGGCGCGGCTCGGCGTCGGACAGTCCGCCGTGTCCCACGCCGTCGCCGGCCTGGAGCGCGAGGTCGGCGGACCGGTCGTCCGGCGCGGCGTCTCCGCCGTCACCACGCCGCTCGGCGAGCGTCTGCTCGCCCACGCCCGCAGCGTGCTCGCCTCCGTCGACGCCCTGGAGGCAGTGGTCCGGCCCGCCACGGCGCGCGGCACCGTGCGGCTCGCCGCCGTCCCCACCGTCTGCCAGGGCCTGCTGCCGCGGCTCCGCGAACTCTGGGCGGTCACGCTGCCGGACGTGGACGTGCAGGTCTACGAGGGCGACGACGACGAGATGCCCGAGTGGCTCGAGGGCGGCACCGTCGACGCGGCCGTGCTCGTCGACCCGAGCCCGATGCCCCCGGGCGGGGTCGTCGTCGCGCAGGACGAGATGGCCGCCGTCGTCCGCCGGGACCACCCGCTCGCGGACCTGCCGGCGCTGACGCTCGACGACCTGCACGAGGACGGTCTCGTCTCCGGTGGCGGTGGCTGCGAGAACCAGATCCAGCGGCTGCACGAGCTCGACGGACAGCCCTTCCGGTACGCCCACCGGGTGCGGGAGATGAGCACGATGTTCGGGATGATCGAGCGGGGCGAGGGCGTGTCGATCGTGCCGACCCTCGGGCGCGTGATGCTCCCGCCGGACCTCGTCATGGTGCCGATGGCCCGCAGGCTGTCACGGACGCTCGTGCTGAGCGGACCGTCGTCCCGCGAGTGGCACCCGCTCGCGAGGGCCCTCGTCGACGCCGTCTGACCGCACGGACGCCGAACGGATACGGGTACCGACGTCATCATCGCCCCGCCTCCCCATCTCACTGGACAAGCGACCACGGTGGTCGCTTCCTCAACCCAGGGAGAACACCATGCGCAAACGCATGCTCGCCGTACTCGGCTGCACCGTGGCCGCCGTCACGATCGCGCTCGCGGCGCCGGCCTCCGCCGTCACCGTGACGCCGTCGGCGGACCAACCGAACACCGTGGCGCCCGGACAGACCGCCGAGGTGGGCGCGGTCGTCTACAACCAGTACGGTTCAGCCCAGTCCGGTGGCGTCGCGCTCTACCTGACGGCCCCGGAGAACTCGACGTTCACCTCCGACACCGTCATGGGCGAACAGATCATCGAGGGGGTCCGACAGGGGCGGACCACGCTCTTCTCGAACTGCGTCCGGTCGAACGCCGACACGCAGATGCGCTGCTCCGGCACCCTCACCGTCCCGGCGGCCGGGAACGGGAAGCTCAGCGGCGTCGACATCACCACGACGATCCGCGTGTCGACGAACGCCGCGCCCGCGACGACCTACACCGCCGCGGGAGGCTTCAACCTCTCGAACAGCGGCAACGGTCAGATCTCCGGCGGCGGCGCGACCATCGCGTTCACCACCGCGTCCGCCGTCCCGACACCGGTGTTCGGCGCCCTCCCCCGGCTGGCAGCGGATGCCGTGGGAACCGTCGGTCTCGCGATCGTCCTCGACGCGCGGGCGCTTCTCGGCCAGCGGTGACCGTCCGTCGTGCGGGGCGGGGAACCGCCCCGCACGACGGCCCGCACCGGCGACGACGAAAGGGAGTCGACATGACGAAGAACAGCCGAGAGCGCGCCGATCCCCTCGCGATGGGCGCGGGACGGTTCGGCGCCACGTACATCAACCCGTACCGGGTGTTCAACGAGCGCGACGAACGGCTCGACCGGATGTTCGCCAACCAGCGGCACATCGGCATCACGACCGCGATCGTGCAGTGGACGGCGCACATCTACGAGGACGGCTCCGCGAGCACGACGTACCCGGCGGGGCCGTCCACCGGGTTCGGCGCGTTCGACACCGTCCTCCCGCGCCTCCTCGATTCGGCGGCCCGTCACGAGGTCGACGTCTGGCTCGGTCTGGCGGTACGACCGGACGTGTTCGACAAGCCCGACACCATGGACTCGGACGCGGTGTTCGAGAACGATGCGCGCGTCGACCACCTCCTCGCCACGGACCTCCTGGACCAGTTCGAGGGGAGGTTCGTCGGCTGGTACCTGCCGAGCGAGCCCGGGTTCCAGAGCGTCGTCGACCAGCGCGTGCAGGCGAAGCAGACCGCGTTCCTCAGCACGGTGACGTCCGGACTCAAGTCGATCGCACCGGAGCTCCCGATCATGATCTCGCCGTGCATTCCGCGGGCGATCGAGGGCGGCCGGTCCGGCGTGTGGTTCATCGAGCGGCTCATCCCGATGATGAACGGCGCCGGCGTGGACGTCTGGAACCTGCAGGACGGGTTCTGCATGACCGCTTGGACCCCTGCGGAGAACCTGGAGATGCTCCGCGCGGGAACGGCAGCGGCAGAGCGAGCCGGAGCGACGGCCTGGGCCACGCTCTACACGCCGGGCCCGGGCGACGACGGCCGGTTCGACTTCCCGTCCCTCGCGGAGAACCTCGACGTCGTCCGGGAAGCCGGACTGCCCCTGACGACCTGGACGTTCGACTCGGCCCTGAACCCGGACCCGTCGGTCCCGGACGCGGAGGCCCGTGCCGAGATGTGGCATGCCTACCTCGAGCACCTCGGAGCGACGCGGGACGGCGTCACCGGGAAAGCGTGACCGTCACCCGTCCCACCCGACGGCGTCGTGCCGCCCGTCCGCCGCCAGCCGGCGGGCGGCCTCGCGGGCCGCGTCGAGCATCACCGGACACTGCCCGCATCGGTCGAGGTGCTCGTTCATCCGGTCGAGCTGGCGGCCGCGGAGCTTCCCGCGCACGTACCGCGCGAGGTTCTCGACCGCCCACAGGTGCTCGCCTTCGGCACGGTCAGCGCGGATGTGGGAGTCCACCCACGCGGTCCGGAGCCCGTCGCGGGCGCGAACGGCGAGTGCCGCGACGGCGTTCGGCGCGAGGCCGAGCCGCGCGCCGACCTCCGCGAGCGACGCACCCTCGACCTCGGTGGCCCAGAGCACGTCGCGCCAGCGGTCCGGGAGTCGTCGGAACGCCGCCATCGCGAGGTCGAGGTCGTCGCGGTGCGCCTCGGCACCGATGTCGGCAGCGACCGAGATCACGCGCTCGACGTGTTCGTCCAACTCGACGGGCCGCTTCGCCCGCGACCACTCCTCGCCGATGTGCCGCACCGTGGTCGCGGCGTAGGCGATGAACGACTCGCGCGGCCCGTGTCCTGCCCGGATCGCACGGTAGATCCGGAAGAACGTCTCGGCGGTGACGTCGTCGACGTCGTGGGCCGTCAGTCGTGCGACGAGCGATCGCACGCGTGGCGCATGCCGACGCCAGATCTCCGCGAACGCCTCCGGCTGTCCGGCTCGTGCCAGGTGCAGGAGGTCGTCGTCGGCCCGAGCACGCCACTCCATCGGTCCTCCGTCTCGTGTGAGACTTCAGCATTTCACATCTTCCGTGTGGCGTGTGAACGTCGTTCGGTCGTTCCGCGTCATCGGGGTCGCGGCGGTGCCTCTCCTCCCTGCAGGAGCGCGCGATCCGTCCGGGAACGCTGCATCGACAGGAGGGCGTCATGTACGCAAACGGCTGGAATCTGAGTGGCGGCGGGGCGGCCGTCGGCGGGGCGCTCGCGTTCACCGGTTTCGATCTGACGGGTGTGCTCGTGCTCGCGTGCGCGGCGTGCCTGGTCGGCTGTCTGCTCCTCCTCCGGACGCGCCTCGTCCGACGGGAGCGTCCGGCCCAGCGACAGGGGGCGGGTCGGTGACGGGCCCGGGCCGGATCGCAGTCGTCGCCGGCACCCGCCCGGAGGTCATCAAGCTCGCTCCGGTCGTGCGCCGCCTCGGTGACGACGCCGAGGTCGTCCTCACGGGCCAGCACCACGACCCGGAGCTCCTCGGCCAGCATCTCGGCTCGGCGCTCCCGGACACGCCGGTGAGCATGCTGGCACCGCTGCTCGAGGGGTCGCACCGCGTCGGGCTCTGGGCCGACCAGCTCACGCACCGGTTCCGCCGGGTCCGTCCGAGCGCCGTGGTGGTGCAGGGTGACACGGACTCCGTCGTCGCCGGGGCCATGGCCGCCAGGGCCGTCGGCGTGCCGATCGTGCACGTCGAGGCGGGTCTCCGCTCCCACGACCTCTCGATGCCGGAGGAGGTGAACCGCCGCTACCTCGCGCTCGTCGCGGACGTGCACTGCGCTCCGACATTCGAGAACGAACGGAACCTGCTCGCGGAGGGCGTCGGTGGCGACCGGATCCTCGTGACCGGCAACACGATCGTGGAGGCCGTCCGTGAGTCACGCCGTGCCGACGTCACCGACGTCGATCGCTGGCTGCCGCCCGGCATCGTGCGCGGCGAGTACGTGCTCGCGACGATCCACCGTCCCGAGAACACGGACCACGAGACCGCCCTCCGCCGAGCCCTGACCGGTCTCGCCGAACTCGACGTGCCGGTCGTCCTCGCCGCGCACCCCCGCACGCGGGCCGCGATCGAGCGTTCGGGGTGCAGCCGCCTCGCGGCTCGGCTCGTCGTCCGGACTCCGCCCGACCACGGCTTGTTCCTGACCCTCGCGGAGCACGCGCGACTCGTGGTGTCCGATTCCGGCGGCGTCCAGGAGGAGAGCACCGTCCTCGGCTTCCCGCTCGTCACGGTCCGCCGGAACACGGAACGTCCCGAGAGCCTCGCGGCGGGGTTCAACAGACTGGTGACGCCGCTCGACGACCTCGGCGCGGTCGCGAACGCGATGCTGCGCGACCCGAACCTCCGCGAGCGACTCCGCAGACAGCCGAGCCCGTACGGCGACGGACACGCGAGCGACCGGATCGCCCAGATCTGCCGGGACGGGGTCCTCCCGGCGTGGACCGCCGCATGACCGCCGTTCGCGCGGCGGCCCGCCCCAGGCCTCGACGAGACGTCCCACACGCTGGATCGGGCTCGTGACCGTCGGGGCGATCGTCGCGCTCGTGGTCCTCCAGTCGGCCTACCGCACCGCCGAAGCACGGGGAGCGGGACTCGTCGCGGGTGCCGCTCTGCGGACCCCCGTCTGGATCAACGGACCGACGTTCTACCTGGGGTCGGGCACGCACATGCAGGGTTTCCAGGTGACGATCGAGTGCACCGGGCTGGTCCTGCTGCTCCCGGTCCTCGCGCTCCACGCCGTCATCACGATGCGGGGTGGACCGTCGGTCGTCCGTGCTGTGACGGCCCCCGTCGCGGCCTGGCTCGTGATCAGCATCGCCAACGTGGCCCGCATCGCCTGGATCGGCATCGCGACGCAGAGCTGGGGGTTCCGCGACGGGTACGAACCCGCGCACGGGGCCGTCGGCGCCATCATCGGCATCTCCGGGTTCGCGTGTGGCACGACGGTCCTCCTGCTCATCGACCTCGCCGGTCGGACCGACCGCGGAGCGCGGTGATGACGCTCGCGCTCCTGAACGCCCTGGCGACCGCGATGGCCGTGGCGTTCATCGCGTACGTCGCGTTCATCCTCGTGCCGTTCCTCCGGCACACACCCGACCCGGTCGCGGACCCGGAAGCGTTCCAGTTCCACTTCCTGGTGCCCTGTCGCGACGAGGACGCGGTGATCGGTGCGACGATCACCACCGCCCGGACGAGGTTCCCGTCGGCGCACCTCTGGGTCATCGACGACGCCAGCGAGGACGCGACACGGGACATCGTGCTCGAGGCCGCCCGGACCGACCCGCGGATCCACCTGGTGGCGCGATCGCTTCCGGACGCGCGACGCGGCAAGGGCGACGCCCTGAACGCCGCGTACCGGCAGCTGCTCGAGTCGATCGGGCCGGGGACGGACCCGGACCGCGTGATCGTCGGCGTCGTCGACGCGGACGGCGAGCTCGACCCGGACGCGCTGCCGGTCGTGGCCGGGGCGTTCGAGGACCCGCGCGTCGGCGCGACCCAGGTGACGGTCTGGATGAAGAACCGTGCCGATCCGACGCCGTTGCCGGGTCGAGGGCGGTGGCGGAACCGCTTCGGTCACTGGCTCGTCACGATGCAGGACCTCGAGTTCCGCACCGTGATCGCCGGCATGCAGTCGCTGCGGGCCCGCACCGGAACCGTCGGCCTCGGCGGGAACGGCCAGTTCGCACGGCTGTCCACGCTGCAGCGGATCGCGGAGCGCAACGGCACGCCGTGGCACGGGGCACTGCTGGAGGACTACGAACTCGGGCTGCACGTCCTGCTCGCCGGCTACCGGATCCGCCACGTGTACGACGCCCACGTCTCGCAGGAGGCGCTCCCCTCCCTCCGCCGGCTGATCACCCAGCGCACGCGATGGGCGCAGGGCAACATCCAGTGCCTCCGCTACACGCCGCGCATCATCGCGTCACCGCACTTCTCGACCGCCGGCGTGCTCGAGGCGATGTACTACCTCCTCCTGCCCTACTTCCAGCTGATCGGCATCGGCGCCGTCGTGACGCTCACGGTCTCGTCCTTCCTCGGACCGGCGACGGAGGCGCCAGGACCGGGACAGGTGGCAGCACTCTTCGTCTTCGCACTCCTGCCGTTCGCGGTGTGGGGACCCGTCTACCGGGCCCGCTGCGAACCGGGACGCGGAGGCGCGCTCTCCGGCGTCCTCCTCGGGATCGGACTCTGGGCCTACGTCTTCTACATGTACGTCTGCATCCTGCGCGCGTTCGTGCGTCTCGCGCTCCGACGGAACGGCTGGTCCAAGACACGGAGGAACGCCGAGCGCGTCGGGCGCGTGCGGGGCTCGGTCGCGGTGGAGCGATGACCGTGACCACCACCGTCGACGCTGAGCCACGTCCGATGCCGTCCCGGCAGGATGGAGTGATGGCCGAGACGCACGCGAAGACCTTCACCGACCCGGACGAAGCGACGGCCGAGGCCGCCGGTCTGGAGTGGCTCGCCGAGGCCGAAGCCGACGGCGGCACCCGGATCGCCCGCGTGCTGGACCGTCCCGGCCCGACGGTCCTCGACCTCGAACTGATCTCGGACGGATCGCCGACGGCCGCCCAGGCCGAGCGCTTCGGCCGGTCGCTGGCGCACACCCACGCCGCCGGAGCACCGCACTGGGGCGCCCCGTCCCCGGGGTTCCCCGAGCACGGCGAACTCCGGATGGGTCGCTCCCGCACACCCTTCACGACCGCGGAGGACGCGCCGGGGACGTGGGGCGAGTTCTTCGCGGAGTACCGGATCCGTGACTTCGTCCGCCGCATCGTCGACGCCGGCGGCTTCGACCGTGCCGAGGCCGCGGTCTTCGACCGGGTGGCGGACCGCCTCGCGAGCGCCGAGCTCGGGTCGCCGCAGCCGGCGCTCGTCGGGGACCGTCCGGCGCGCCTGCACGGCGACCTGTGGGCGGGGAACGTGCTCTGGCCGACGGACGACGGCGGACCCACCGGTGCGGTGCTCATCGACGCGACCCCGCACGGCGGGCACGCCGAGACCGATCTGGCGCTGTTGTCGCTCTTCGGACTGCCGCGCCTCGAGCGGGTGCTGGCCGCGTACGACGCGGAGTCCCGGATCGCGGCGGGCTGGCAGGACCGGGTCGAACTGCACCAGCTCGCCCCGCTGCTCCTGCACGTGTTCCTGTTCGGCGGCTCGTACACGGGCGCGGCGCTCCGCGCCGCGAAGCGCTACGCCTGACCGGTCTTAGGAAGCGCCAAGGCGGGACATCGGGTCGTTCGGGGAACGCCCGGAATCCTCACTGCCATGACCACGTACCCGATACCCGTGACCGAGCGACCAGGCCGCGCGCACCGTGACGCGCGGGATCGGCGTGGCAAGCCCCTCGCACGCCTGTTCCTCGGCGAGCGCGAGGACGCCCGCTGGCTCCGGCCGGCGTTCTGGGCGCTCCTCGTCGTCACCGCCGTGGTGTACCTCTGGGACCTCAGCGCCTCCGGGTACGCCAACAGCTTCTACGCCGCCGCGGTCCAGGCCGGCACGAAGTCGTGGGAGGCGTTCTTCTTCGGCTCGCTCGACTCGTCGAACTTCATCACGGTCGACAAGCCCCCGGCATCGCTCTGGGTGATGGTGCTCTCGGCCCGGCTGTTCGGTTTCTCGAGCTTCAGCCTGCTGCTCCCCCAAGCCCTGATGGCGGTCGGTTCGGTCGCCCTGGTCTGGGGCACGGTCCGGAGGACGCTGGCCAGGCTCGGCGCCACGACGGCGAACGTCGGAGCGCTGCTCGCGGGCTTCGTCGTCGCGGCCACCCCGGCGGCCGCGCTCATGTTCCGGTTCGACAACCCGGACGCGCTGCTCGTCCTGCTCATGACCGCGGGTGCGTACTGCACCGTGCGGGCGCTCCCGCGGGGTAGCTGGAAGTGGATCGCCCTCGCCGGCGTCGCCCTCGGGTTCGCGTTCCTCACGAAGATGCTGCAGGGACTCCTCGTCCTGCCCGCGTTCGGGCTCGTCTACCTGTTCGCCGCTCGCACGACGTGGGCGAAGCGGGCGATCGGCCTGGTCATCGCCGCCGTCTCCCTCGTCGTGTCGGCCGGGTGGTGGGTGCTGGCCGTGTGGTTGTGGCCCGCGGAGTCCCGCCCCTACATCGGCGGCTCGACGAACAACACCGTGCTCGACCTGGTGTTCGGGTACAACGGCCTCGGGCGCATCTTCGGCGGCTCGGGCAACGGCGGTGGCGGCGGCATGGGCGGCGGCACCGCGGGTGGCTCCTTCGGCGGCTCGACGGGTCTCGACCGCCTGTTCTCGTCCGAGATGGGTCTCGAGATCTCGTGGCTCCTGCCCGCGGCGCTCCTCGCCCTGGTCCTCGGTCTGGTCGTCGTCGGCCGACGCGCTCTCGCCGACCCCGCCCGCGCCGGCCTCGTCCTGTGGGGCGGGTGGCTGCTCGTCACCGGACTCGTGTTCTCGTACATGTCCGGCACGATCCACCCCTACTACACGGTCGCGTTGACCCCGGCGATCGCCGGCCTCGTCGGCACCGGCGGCGCGCTGCTCTGGCAGGCGCGGGAACGCTTCACCGGGCGCATCGGTCTTGCCGCGATGATCGGGATCACGGCCTTCTGGGGCTGGTGCCTGCTCAACGAGAACCCGACGTGGCTCCCCTGGCTCCGCTGGGTGATGCTCTTCGGCGGTCTGCTCTCCGCGGCGGCGATCGTGATCGGCAGCGTCCCGACCCTCCGCCGGCTCGTCACGGTCGGTGTCCTCGCCGGCACGCTGTTCGGGCTCACCGGCACCACCGCCTACGCCCTCGCCACGACGACCGTCGCGCACTCCGGATCGATCCCGAGCGTCGGTCCGTCGGGCAGCGGCTCCGGCGGGATGGGCGGCGGCACGGGCGGACAGCCTGGAGGCGCGGGTGGCCCGGGCGGATCGGCCTCCGGTTCCGAGAGCGACGGCTCCGACAGCGCGGACGGCACCCAGCAGGGCCCCGGCGGGACGCCGCCCGAGGGCATGACCGGCGAAGCGCCGGAGGGCATGACCGGCGAAGCGCCGGAGGGCATGACCGGCACGGCACCCGGCGGCTCGACCGACGGGTCGACGGGTTCGTCCGACACGACGACGGACGGCGCTCCGAGCGGAACGGGCGGCGCGGGCGGCGGGACGACGACCTCCTCGGCGCTCGAGAAGCTGCTCGAGGCGTCCGACGCGAAGTGGGCGGCCGCGGTGAACGGCTCGCAGTCGGCCGCGCAGCTCGAACTCGACACCGACACCGCGGTGATGGCGATCGGCGGCTGGTCGAGCGACCCGGCACCGACGCTCGCCCAGTTCAAGGCGTACGTCGCGGACGGCGACATCGGCTACTACATCTCGTCCGGTTCGGGTGGCGGCGGGATGGGCGGGGGATCGTCCACGGCCTCGGCCATCCAGGAGTGGGTCGAGGCGAACTACAGCAGCACGACGGTCGGCGGCCAGACGGTCTACGACCTCAGCGACCCGAAGTGACCGACGACGAGGGCGCGGTGGATAGGCTCCGGGACATGCCCGCGTCACCGCTGCAGCGCACGGACGGCAGTCCGGTCCGCGCCCTCGTCGTCGACGACGAGCACGCCCTCGCGGACGCCGTCGCCCTCGCGTTCGAGGGCGACGGCTGGTCCGTACGGGCCGTGCACCGTGGTCGTGACGTGCTGTTCGCGGCCCGGGAGTTCCAGCCGGACGTGATCGTCCTCGACGTGATGCTCCCGGACATCGACGGGTTCGAGGTCCTCGAACGTCTCCGGGACGCCCGTGACGACGTGCGGGTGCTGTTCCTCACCGCCCGGGACGCCCCGGAGGACCGGCTCGCCGGACTCACCGGCGGCGGGGACGACTACCTGACCAAGCCGTTCGGCATCGACGAGTTGCTCGTCCGGGCCCGGATCCTCGCGCGCACCTCCGCACGGGTGGCGGCGACCGGCGGACCGTCGTCGGTCGAGGTCGGCGACCTGCGGCTCGACGAGGACGCCCGTGCCGTGACCCGAGCGGGCGATGCCATCGACCTCACCCCGACGGAGTACGAGCTGCTGCGGCACCTCGCCCGGAACGCGAACCGGGTGCTGTCGCGGGAACAGCTCCTCGCGAACGTCTGGGGGATGGACTTCGGCACGTCGTCGAACCTCGTGGACATGTACGTCTCGTACCTGCGGAAGAAGCTCGACGCCGGACGCGAGCCGATGCTGCAGACCGTCCGCGGGGCCGGGTACGTGCTCCGCCCGACGACGTGAGCCGGTCCGGGGAGGCGAGTCGCGCCTCCAGACCGACCCGCGTCTCCCGGTCGGAGCGCGCGCGGCGCGTGCCGTCGCTCCGCTGGCGGATCGTTGCGGCGGTGGCGCTCCTGCTCGTCGCGACCAACGTCGTCGTCGGCGCGGTGACGGTCGTCGCGTTCCGCGGGTACCTCGTGGGGCGGCTCGATGCCGAACTGGCGACAGCTGCGGACCGGACGGTCGGCGGCCCGGACGGCGAGCGACCACCGCCGACGAGCGGCACCGGTTCCGGGTCGGATCCCGACAACGCGTTCATCGGCGCTCCGGGACAGTCCGCCGGCACCGTCGTCGCGATCTTCCGCGACGGGAAGGCGGTCCTCGGTGGCTACACCGACGACGAGGGACAGCAGCACGGCCTGACCTCGGCGCAGGAGAAGACCCTCGCGGCGGTCGGCAGCGACGGCGAACCCGTCGCCGTCGACCTGGGGAAACTGGGCTCCTACCGGGCGCAGGCGATCGGCGACGACGGGGACGTGTTCGTCACCGCCCTGCCCCTCGGAGACCTCGACGCGGCCATCGCCCGACTCCTGCTCGTCATCGGCGTCGTCACCGTCCTGGGGCTGCTCGTCGCCGCCTGGGCGCTGACCCTGCTCGTCCGCCGGTCGCTCCGCCCGCTCGAGCGGGTCGCTTCCGTCGCCTCGGACGTCACCGCGCTCGACCTGGAGCGCGGCGACCCGGCGATCCCCGTGCGCGTCGCCCCCGCCGACCTGTCCGCGAACCGGGAGGTCGAGCAGGTCGGCACGGCGTTGAACCGCCTGCTCGGGCACGTCGCCCGCGCCCTCACGGTCCGGCGCGACGCCGAGGCCGGCATGCGCACGTTCATCGCCGACGCCTCCCACGAGCTGCGCACACCCATCGCGACCGTGCGGGCGTACGCCGAGCTCACCGCGTCCTCGTCGGACGTCGACGCCATCCACCGGAACGTCGACCGGATCGGACGGGAGGCCGTCCGGATGGGCGACCTCGTCGAGGAGCTGCTGCTGCTCGCCCGGCTCGACGCGGCGTCCACGGCGTCGGCCGGGTCCGCGCCGGCGGTCGTCGAGCCGGTCGACCTGACGTCGCTCGTGGTCGAGGCCACCATGGACGCCCGCGCGACCGCCCCCGGACACCGGTGGACGCTGCAGGTCATGGACGACCACCCGCTCGTCGTGGCCGGTGACGTCGCGCAGCTGCGGCGGGTGGTGACGAACCTCCTCGCCAACGCGCGGACGCACACACCCGCGGGCACCGCCGTCGTGGTGTCGCTCCAACGGATCGCCGCGTCCGGGAGCGGGCCGGGCGTCGTGCGCTTCGTCGTGGCGAACGACGGGCCGCCGATCCCGTCCGACGCTCTGCCGACGCTGTTCGACCGGTTCACCCGGGGCGAGGCGTCGCGCTCCCGGGAGAACGGGACGAGCGGGCTCGGTCTGGCGATCGTCCGCGCGGTCGTGACGGCGCACGGCGGCGTCGTCCGGGTGTCCTCGGAGCCGGGTCGCACGGCGTTCACGGTCGACCTGCCGGGAGGCGCCGGTTCTTAGGGGCGGCATAGGGCGCTGCAGCGGTCCCCGCATGCCCGCTGCCGAGCATGAGCGGCATGACGGAGACGAACCAACCCCTCGACATCGACATCGTCGTCCCCTGCTACAACGAGCAGGACACCCTCGCCGCCCACGTCCGACGCCTGCACGCGTTCTGCCGGACGTCGCTCCGGAACACCTGGCGCATCACCATCGCGGACAACGCCTCGACGGATGACACCGCACGGATCGCGGACGACCTCGCTGCGATGCTGCCCGACGTGCACACCGTGCACCTCGCCGAGAAGGGTCGGGGCCGGGCGCTGAAGGCGGTGTGGAGCGCATCGCCGGCGGCCGTGCTCGTCTACGTCGACGAGGACCTCTCGACCGACCTCGCCGCACTCGACCCGCTCGTCGCACCCCTGCTGTCCGGGCACTCCGACGTCGCGATCGGCACCCGGCTCGCGGACTCCTCGCGGGTGGTCCGGGGTGGGAAACGCGAGTTCATCTCCCGCTCGTACAACCTGCTGCTCCGGACGACGATGGGGGTCTCGTTCTCGGACGCGCAGTGCGGGTTCAAGGCCATCACCCGCCAGGCGGCGGAGCACATCCTGCCGCTGTGCGAGGACGACGCGTGGTTCTTCGACACCGAGCTGCTCGTGCTGGCCGAGCACGCCGGGCTGCGCATCCACGAGGTGCCCGTCGACTGGGTGGACGACGTCAACTCCTCCGTGCACATCGCCTCGACCGCCACCGAGGACCTCAAGGGCATGTGGCGCGTATCCCGCGGCATCGCGACCGGTCGGGTGCGGATCGGCGAGGTCTACGAGGCGATCGGCCGACGTCCGTTCACCCCGCCGCACGTGGGCATCGTCGGGCAGGTGCTGCGCTTCGGTGCGATCGGGGTGCTGTCGACGGTCGCGTTCGCCGTGCTGTACGCGCTGTTCCGGCCGGCCATCGGGGCGCAGACCGCCGACTTCCTGGCGCTCCTGCTCACCGCCATCGGGAACACGGCACTCAACCGGCGCTTCACCTTCGGCGTGCGCGGCCGTGCGGGGGCGGGACGGCACCACGTGCAGGGCCTCGTCGTGTTCGGCGTCGCCTGGGCCATCACGTCGGGGTCGCTCGTGGTGCTGCACAGCACGACGCCCAGCGCCTCGCACGGCACCGAGATCGTCGTGCTGACCGCCGCGAACCTCGTCGCGACGCTCGTCCGGTTCGTGCTGTTCAAGGCGTGGGTGTTCCGCTCGCGCCGGCGCCCGGAGCTCATCCGCCCGGGGACGACCCCGGCGGCGGACGCGAGCACTGCGGCGACCGAGCCGATCCCCGTCGACGAGCACGCGCTGGAGCGCTCGACGGAGCGCTCAGCCGGTGAGCGCGCGGCGTGACCACGCGGGTCGTGGACGTGCACCGCGACGGCCTGGAGGAACGGTGCGGGTCCGCACCGCGCCTCCCGGCCGTCGCGGTGTTGCGCGGGCGGTATACCGCGCCGTAGCATCACCTCACCGCACCACAACCCCACAGGGCCCGACTGCCACCACCGGTCCGCCCGCGGCGAGCGCTCCACTGATGCAGCCTGGCCGTCCGCTGCCGGCATCGCCCCACTGGACCCGCACGTGAACCCCTCCCCCTTCGGTCTCTACGACCCTGCCCGCGAATCGAGCGACTGCGGCGTCGGTTTCATCACCCGACTCGACGGCACGCCGAGCCACGACGTCATCCGCAAGGGCGACGAAGCGCTCTGCGCGATCCCCCACCGCGGCGGCAAGTCCGCCGAGGGTGTCGGCGACGGCGCGGGCGTGAGCGTCGACCTGTCGGTGGAGTTCTTCAGCGCGATCGCCGGCGAGGCGCTCCGCGCGGGGCACTTCGGCGTCGCGAACTGCTTCGTGCCGTCCGACGAGACCGAGCGCACCGCCGCCGTGCAGGTCGTGACGGCCGCGATCGAGGACGAGGGCTTCGAACTGCTGCTGGTCCGCGACGTCCCGGTGGACCACTCCGTCGCCCGTCCCGAGGCCGAGCGGTACCAGCTGCCGATCGTGCAGTGGGTCTTCCGCGCACCGGACGACTGGGAGCGCACCGAGGTCGACGCCGCGGCCAACCGTGCCCTGCTCGCGATCGAGGCGGTGTCGTACGCGCAGGCCGCCGAGCAGCGCGCCGAGCACGCCGCCCTGTACCCGCTGTCGCTCAGCGCTCGGACGCAGATCCTCAAGGGCCGTCTCAACTCGGGCGAGGTGATCGGGTACTTCACGGACCTGCGGGACCCGCGCCACTCGGTGCGGACGCTCTACTTCCACACCCGCTTCTCGACGAACACCGAGCCGCACCCGACGATGGCGCAGCCGTTCCGCCTGATGGCGCACAACGGCGAGCTCAACACCGACCGGAAGAACCGCCTGTCGGACGACGCGCTCGCTCGTGCCCGCACCCGCAGCATCGTCCGTCCCCCCGGGCAGTCGGACTCGAGCCGGCTCGACCAGACCCTGCAGAGCCGGGTGTTCGACGACGGTCTCGAGATCGTCGAGGCCGTGGTCTCGCTCATGCCGCCCGCGTGGGAGAACGACCGTACGCTGACGCCCGACGTGCGGGACATGCTCGAGTACTTCTCGCTGTACGAGGAGAAGAACGACGGCCCCGCGGCGGTGATCTTCAGCGACGGCGACGTCGTCGGCGCCCGGCTCGACCGCCTGGGGCTCCGCCCGCTGCGGTCGGTGCAGACCAGCGAGTACCTCATGGTGTCGTCGGAAGCCGGTCAGGTCACGTTCGACGCCGAGGACGTCGTGCACCGCGGCCGCATCGAGGCCGGCGGCATGCTCGTCGTCGACCACCGGAACGGCACGCTCATGCGTACGCGCGAGGTGCTCGACATGCTCGCGGCGCGCAGGCCCTACGCGGAGCTGCTCGACGCGGCGCGCGTGAACCTCGACGACCTGCCCGCGCCGGAGTACCAGCGCACCACGTCGACGCTCGGCTACGAGGGCGACCTGTCGCTCGCGGGCCGGTACGTGGCGTACTCGCTGAACCAGGAGAGCTTCCGGTTCATGCTCGACCCGATGCTGCAGAACGGCTCGGAGCGGATCTCGGCGATGGGCTACGGCAACGCGATCAACGCCCTGAGCGACACCGAGGGCGGCATGGCGAAGTACTTCTCGCAGCGCTTCGCCCAGGTGACGAACCCGCCGCTGGACTCGATCCGCGAGGCCGACGGCATGTCGATGCGCGTCGCACTCGGCGCCAAGCCGGACGGGACCGGGTCCACGAGCAGGCAGCTCGTCGTGCAGTCGCCGATCCTCGGGCACCTCGACATGGTGCGTCTCCGCGACCAGGACATCGTGCCGCTCGAGCGCTTCGACATGCTCTACCAGCCGGTGCTCGGCGACGAGCAGGCCAACGCCGACGCCGTCCGCTCGGCGACCGAGCGGCTCGCCGGCGCCGTCGCGGCCTTCGCGGAGCGGACCGGCGGCATCGCGGTGCTCACCGACCGTGGTGTCTCCTCGACGCATGCGCCGCTCCCCGTGATCCTCGCCGTCGCCGCGGTCAACCAGCGGCTCATCGAGACCGGTCTGCGCCTGCGGATCTCCGTCGTCGTCGAGTCCGGTCAGCTGCCATCGTCACACCACGTGGCGACGGCGCTCGGCTTCGGTGCCGCCGCTGTGTACAGCTTGAGCGCCCGGCTGCGTGCGGAGGAGAAGTACCCCGCCGCCCCGGCGCCCGCCGGTGAACTGACCGAGACGGACGCCGCGCTCAAGCGCTTCCGGAAGGCGGCCGAGAAGGCCCTCGCCAAGACCATGGGCCGCGTGGGCCTGTGCACCGCGGAGAGCTACATCGGCGGCGAGTTCTTCGAGCCCAACTACCTCGACACCCGCGACGACCTGTTCGCCCGGGTCTTCCCGCACATGCAGGCCCCGGTCGGCGGTGTCGGCTTCGCTCGCATCGCCCAGGCGGCGACGGACTGGCACGAGCGCGCGCGCACGGTCGAGTCCGAGGGCCAGGTGCCCCTGCTCGGCCTCTTCAAGGAGCGTTCGGACGGCGCCGGGCACTCGTTCGGCGTCGCGAGCGTCCGCGGCTTCGGCGGCATGACCGAGGAGCGACCGGCCTTCGAGCGCTCGGGTGACGCGGACGCGCTGCGCCTGCTCACGCTCGGTCAGCTCGACGATTCGTTCGGCATCACGGACGCCGCGTACCGCAACACCGGCTACGACCGGCTGAGCGACGCCGAGATCGACGCGCACCGGATCACCCCGGGCTACGTGACGTTCCTGCAGACCACGCACGACGAGCGCTCCCGCCGTCCCGCTGCGCTGCGCGACGTGCTCGCGCTGCCCGCCGACGTCACCGGCATCGACACGGCGGAGGACTTCGCCCGCGAACTCGGACGGTTCTCGACGAGCGGCAACGCCAGCGTCACGGTGCGCGGGCTCTCCGGCTCGCGTCCGTCGTCGTCGGACGGTCTTCCTGGAGGAACGGCGCGCTTCCGCCTGGAGCTCGCGTCGACGGGGACCACGGGTGCACTGCGCCACCGGGCCCTCGCGGACGGCCTCGCGCTGCTGCACCCCGGCCAGGTCGACGTCGACTCCGTCGACGAGACCGGGGTGACGCTGCGCGCCACCGGCTCCGCGGTGGAGTTGCTCGCCCTGTTCGAGAGCGCCCCGGACAGCGTCGATCTCGACGAGGTCCAGCCGGCGCACGAGATCACCCGGACCCTGGCGTCCGGCGCCATGAGCCACGGTGCCCTCGTCGCGACCGCGCACGAGGCCGTCGCGCACGGCACGAACATGGTCGGCGGCATGTCGAACTCGGGCGAGGGCGGCGAGCACCACTCCCGCTACGGCACCATCCGCGGCTCGCGCATCAAGCAGTTCGCCTCGGGCCGCTTCGGCATCTGGGCGGGCTACCTCGCGGACCCGATGCTCGAGGAGCTCGAGATCAAGATCGGTCAGGGCGCGAAGCCCGGCGAGGGTGGTCAGCTGCCCGCGCCGAAGGTCACGGTGGACATCGCCGCGGCCCGTGGTGGCACGCCCGGCGTCGAGCTCATCTCGCCGCCGCCGCACCACGACACGTACTCGATCGAGGACCTCGCGCAGCTCATCCACGACTGCAAGGCCGCCCGCGTCCGGGTGATCGTGAAGCTGGTGTCCTCCGAGGGCATCGGCACGATCGCGGTCGGCGTGGCGAAGGCCGGCGCGGACGTCATCAACGTCGCCGGCAACACCGGTGGCACGGGTGCCGCGGCGGTCACGAGCCTCAAGTACGCGGGTCGCTCCGCGGAGATCGGCGTGGCCGAGGTCCACCAGGCCCTCGTGGCGAACGGCCTCCGCCAGAAGGTCACGCTCCGCTGCTCGGGCGCGCACCAGACCGGGTCCGACGTCGTCACGAGTGCGCTGCTCGGCGGGGACTCGTTCGAGTTCGGCACGACCGCGCTCATGATGCTCGGCTGTGTCATGGCGAAGAACTGCAACGTGAAGTGCCCGGCGGGCCTCACCACGAACGCCGAGGCCTTCGAGGGCGACCCCCGCGCGCTCGCGCAGTACCTGCTCAACATCGCGCACGACGTGCGGCAGATCCTCGCCCGTCTCGGCCTGCGCTCCCTGCGCGAGGCCCGCGGTCGCACCGACCTGCTGCAGCTCCTCGACCACCCGGCGTCGGTGGGCCGCCTCGACGTGCGTGCGCTCCTCGCGCAGGTGCCCGAGAAGGTCGTCACGGACCCCGAGTACCTCGAGAAGGACTACCGCACCGACGACGCGCTCATCGAGCAGGTCCGCGCGGCGCTGGTCGACGGGCACGAGCACGTCCTCCGGATCGACGGCGTGCACCTCGGCAACGCGGACAAGTCCGTCGGCGGGCAGCTCGGCATCGACGTCGAGCGCATCCTCAACCACGAGTTGCGCGGCGTCGACCTGTCCGCGCACCCGGCGATCGCGACCGACGACCGCGGGCGTCGGCGCCTGGTCGACGGCGCGGTCACGATCCGGACCTCCGGCTCGGCCGGCCAGTCGTACGGCGTGTTCAACAACGACGGCATCGTGCTCGACCACACCGGCACGGCGAACGACGGCGTCGGGAAGAGCCAGACGGGCGGCCGGATCATCGTCCGGACGCCCGGCGGCGGCAGCACGGGAGCGGACGGCACGGCACCGGGCGGCAACGTCCTCGTCGGCAACTTCGCCCTGTTCGGCGCGACCGGCGGACGCACCTTCGTCGAGGGTGAGGCCGGCGACCGGTTCGCGGTCCGGAACTCCGGGGCGACCGCGGTCGTCGAGGGCATCGGCGACTTCGGGTGCGAGTACATGACGGGCGGTGCCGTGTTCAACCTCGGCACGTTCGGCAAGGGCCTCGGCAACGGCATGTCCGGCGGTTTCCTGTACCAGTACGACCCGTCCGGCCGGGTCAGCGAGCGGGCGAGCACCGACTCCCTCCTCGTGTTCCCGGTCACCGACACGGACCGCGGCGCCTTCCACGAGGCGGCCGCGAAGCTGCTGCTCGAGTGGCACCTCGAGGCCACCGGTTCGGCCCTCGCCGAACGACTGCTCGACGAGTGGGAGACCACGCGCGGGCACGTGTACGTCGGCATGCCGCGCGCGCTGCTGCTCTCCCAGGACTCCGACGAGATCCTCGCGGCGGCGACCCGGAACGAACTGCTCGACGAGCTGGCGAACTCGGTCGCCACCGACAAGCTCCGTGCGTTCAAGGTCGACTACCGCGACCAGCGCACCCTGCTCGGCGGTCGCGCCCCGGCACTCGGCGACCAGGGTGACGACACGTTCTCGCTGCTGTCCTCGTACGCGGTGCTCAGCGTCGCCCAGGAGCTCGCGCTGGAGCGCGTCCCGGGCGCGATGGGCCCGAACGACCCCAGGGTGGCGGAAGCGGTCAGGAACCTCATCCTGACCGAGGACTTCTCCGTGAAGCAGCGCGTGGTGAAGTACCTGCGCTCGACGCTCGAGAAGTTCGCGGACGACGAGCTCGCGACCCTCATCGCGATCAAGCGGCTCGACGACTCCAAGCGCGCGCTCACGCAGCGGAACAACCGCAGCATGGACGCGCCGGGCACCACCGGGTGGATCATGCACCAGAACGCCAAGAACGACGGCCGCGTCCGCGCTGCCCGGTTCGACGAGCTGCTCGCGAACGCGGCGCTCGAGGACATCGCCGGCCGCGCACCGCAGGCCCCGACCGAGGTGGTCTCGGCATGAGCCTGCTCCCCCCGACCGGCTCGCTGATCCCGGTCGACGCCCCGTTCTCCGCCGCCCAGGAGTCCTGGCTCGCCGGGTTCATCGCCGGGATCGCCGCCGCCGGCAGGCGTGCATCCGGCTCCGCCCCGACGACGACGATCGACGTGCTGTTCGGCACGCAGACCGGCAACGCCGAGTTCCTGGCCGACGAGCTCGTCGCCGGTGCGAAGGCCCGTGGGCTCGGCGGGCGGGCCACCGCGCTCGACGCCGTGACGCCGGAGCAGCTCGCCGGGATGTCGCACGTGCTCGTCGTCACCTCGACGTACGGCGAGGGCGAGATGCCCGACAACGCCGGACTGTTCTGGGAGGCGGTCCAGGCGACCACGGTGCCGCGTCTCGAAGGACTGCAGTACGCGGTGCTCGGCCTCGGCGACACCAGCTACGACGAGTTCTGCCAGGCCGGCAAGCTCCTCGACACCCGCTTCGAGCAGCTCGGTGCCACGCGGATCCACGACCGTGTCGACTGCGACGTCGACTTCGAGGACCCGGCCGCGCTGTGGAGCGCGGCGGTGCTGGACCGCCTCGCGGCGGAAGCCGGCGCACAGCCCGGTGCGTCCGTCGCCGACGCGGGGGCGGGTGCCCCCGCGACCGCAGCCGGCGGGGCGGGCGCGAGCCGCGCCTCCCGACCCGGTTCCCAGTGGAACAAGCGCAACCCGTTCCCGTCGCGCCTGGCCGTCAACCGGCTGCTCTCCTCGCCGCGCAGCGCGAAGGAGATCCGCCACTACGAGTTCGACCTCGCCGACTCCGGCATCGAGTACTCGGCGGGCGACGCCCTCGCGGTCGTGCCCGTCAACGACGAGGTGTTCGTCGGGGAGCTGCTCGAGCAGGTCGGTGCGAACGGCGGCGAGGAGCTCGACGGGCAGCCGATCGTCGATCTGCTGCGGACCGACCGCGAGATCCGGACCCCCTCGAAGGACCTCGTCGCGGACCTCGTGCAGCGCGCGCCGGCGAGCGAGCTCGCCGCCGTGGTCGCGCACGGCGACAAGCACGAGCTCGACCGCTGGCTGTGGGGCCGGGACGTCCTCGACCTGCTCCGTGACGCCGGATCCGCGGCGCCCGGACTCGACGAGCTGCTGCCGAACCTCCGGCCGCTGCAGGCACGGCAGTACTCGATCTCGTCGAGCCCGCTGGCGCACCCGGACCGCATCCACCTCACCATCGCGTCCGTGCGGTACGGCGATCCGCACCGCATGTACGCCGGCGTCGCGTCCACGTTCCTCGCCGACCGAGTCTCCCCCGACGGCACCGTCGACGTGTACCTCCAGCCGAACGCCTCGTTCGGGGTGCCGGCGGACGACAGCGCACCGATGATCATGATCGGCCCGGGCACCGGCATCGCCCCCTTCCGCGGGTTCCTGCACGAGCGTGCGGCGTCCGGAGCGACCGGCCGGAACTGGCTGTTCTTCGGTGACCAGCACCGCGAGACCGACTTCGTGTACGAGGACGAGCTGACCGAGTTGCAGGAGCAGGGCGTGCTGGACCGCCTCGACCTGGCGTTCTCCCGCGACCAGGCCGAGAAGGTCTACGTGCAGACCCGGATGCTCGAGCAGGCGTCGGAGCTGTACGCCTGGTTGGAGGACGGCGGCCACGTGTACGTCTGCGGCGACGCCTCGCGGATGGCGAAGGACGTCGAGTCCGCGCTCCTGTCGGTGATCGCGTCCCGGCGCGGGCGCGGTGACGACGACGCGCAGTCCTACCTCGCCGACATGCGCCGCGGCAAGCGGTACGTCCGCGACGTCTACTGACGCCGCCGGGGTTGTGCACCGGTCCACTCAGTCGTAACCTACAACCAAATGGTTGCACGAATCGAACTGAGTGACGCCGAGGTCGACCGGGTCTTCCACGCCCTGGCCGACGCGACCAGGCGCGACATCGTCCGTCGCACCCTCGTCGGCGAAGCGTCCGTGAGCGAGCTCGCGGACGCGTACACGATGTCGTTCGCGGCCGTCCAGAAGCACGTCGCCGTCCTCGAAGGAGCAGGGCTCGTGACCAAGCAGCCCCGAGGCCGCACCCGCATCGTGCGCGCCGAACCGGGACAGATCGACCGGGTCCGCGGACTGCTCGACGCCTACGCGGACCTCTGGCGCGGCCGGATCGACCGCCTCGACGCACTGCTGGAAGAAGACCGAGAGCAAGGGAGCTCATGATGCCGACCACGTCCGTCCACACCGACCCCGAGGAACTCACCATGACCCTCGTGGCCGAGTTCCCCGTCCCCGTCGAACGCCTCTGGGGCGCGTTCGCCGACGCCCGGCAGCTCGAGCGCTTCTGGGGCCCGCCCGGGTTCCCCGCGACGTTCACGACGTTCGAGCTTCGACCCGGGGGTCGAGCCGACTACCGGATGACCTCGCCGCAGGGCGAGCGCTTCCTGTCCCTGTGGCGGATCAGCGAGGTGGACGAGCCCCGGCGGATCGTCTTCGAGGACCTGTTCTCCACCGAGGACGGCGCAGTGGACGAGTCCTTGCCCGCGAGCGAGACCGTCCTGTCCTTCGAGAGCGTCGGCAGCGGCTCCCGCGTGACCGTGCTCACGTCGTTCGCGTCCTCCGCCGACCTCGCCCGGATGCTCGAGATGGGCATGCTCGAGGGGTACGAGCAGGCGTTCGGGCAGCTCGACACGGTCCTCGCCGACCTCCGCGAGTACGCGCTCGGCAAGGGCACCGTCACCGACCTCGTCGACGAGACCCACGTGCGCATCACCCGGGCGTTCGACGCGCCCCGACACCTGCTGTGGCGCGCGCACACCGAGCCCGAACTGATGCGGCGCTGGCTGCTCGGCCCGGACGGCTGGGAGATGACGGTGTGCGAGAACGACCTCGTCCCGGGCGGCTCCTACCGGAACGCGTGGGCCCCGGTCGGGGACACCGAGGGCGAGCCCTTCGGGTTCGAGGGCGAGAACCTCGTCGTGGACCCCGAGCGCCGCATCGTCACGACGGAGCGGATGACCGGAGCGCCCTTCCCGGCCAACACCAACGACCTGCAGTTCGACGAGGCCGACGGCGTCACGCTCCTGACGCTGCTCGTCACCTACCCGGACCAGACGCAGCGCGACATGATCCTCGCCACTGGCATGACCGACGGCATGGAGACGAGCTACCAGCGTCTGGAGCGCGAGGTGCTGCCCGCCACCGCGTGAGCAGGAGACGGCCCGGAGGAGCGGGGCGGCGCCGCCACGCGCCTCCAGGCCGTCGTCCCGCTAGATGACCCCCAGGGCGAGCATCGCGTCGGCGACGCGGGTGAAGCCCGCGATGTTCGCCCCGGCGACGTAGTCGTTCGGCACTCCGTACTCGTCCGCCGTCTCGAGCGCGCGGTCGTGCACCGCCCGCATGATCTGCTGCAACCGCCCCTCGGCGTACTCGAACGTCCACGAGTCCCGCGACGCGTTCTGCTGCATCTCCAGGGCGCTCGTCGCGACGCCGCCGGCGTTCGCCGCCTTGCCGGGTGCGAAGAGGACACCGGCCTCGGCGAGGACCCGGGTGCCGGCCGGCGTCACCGGCATGTTGGCGCCCTCTGCGACGATTCCGACGCCGTTCCGGACCAGGGCGGCGGCGGCGGCCTCGTCGAGCTCGTTCTGCGTGGCGCACGGGAGCGCGATGTCGACCGGGACGTCCCACACGCTGCCGCCGGCGACGAACCGCGCCGAGTCGCCGCGCGCGTCGGCGTAGTCGCTGATCCGGCCGCGCTTGACCTCCTTGACCTCCTTGAGCAGGTCGAGGTCCACGCCGGCCTCGTCGACGACGTAGCCGGACGAGTCCGAGGCGGTGACCACGACGCCGCCGAGCTGCTGCACCTTCTCGGTCGCGTAGATCGCCACGTTGCCGGACCCGGACACCGACACACGGCGACCCTCGAGCGACGAACCGCGGCTGCGGAGCATCTCGTCGACGAAGAACACCAGGCCGTACCCGGTCGCCTCCGGCCGGACCTGCGACCCGCCCCAGGTGAGCCCCTTGCCGGTGAGCACACCGGACTCGTACCGGTTCGTGATGCGCTTGTACTGGCCGAACAGGTACCCGATCTCGCGGCCACCGACGCCGATGTCACCCGCGGGGACGTCGGTGTGCTCGCCGATGTGCCGGTACAGCTCGGTCATGAACGACTGACAGAAGCGCATGACCTCACGGTCCGAGCGACCCTTCGGATCGAAGTCGGACCCGCCCTTGCCGCCGCCGATGGGCAGACCGGTGAGGGAGTTCTTGAAGATCTGCTCGAAGCCGAGGAACTTCACGATGCCCGCGTACACGCTCGGGTGGAAGCGGAGGCCGCCCTTGTACGGGCCGAGTGCCGAGTTGAACTCGATGCGGAAGCCGCGGTTCAGCTGCACCCGTCCCGCGTCGTCCTCCCACGGCACCCGGAAGATCAGCTGACGCTCGGGCTCGCACAGTCGTCGGATGACCTCGGCGTCGCCGTACTCGGGGTGCTTCCGGATCACCGGGCCGAGACTGCCGAGGACTTCGGCCACCGCCTGGTGGAACTCGTCCTCACCCTGGTTGCGGCGTACGACCTCGTCGAAGATCGACTCGAGATGGGCATCCAGCACTGGCATCGGCGGTGTTCCTCATTTCCTCACGTTGCACGACGAGCGTACGGGGTGGGCCGGGCGCGTTACGGAGCAGCCCGACTTCCTGTCAGACCACACAGTCTGCGGTAGGATCGCAAGTTCACCCTCGGGCGCGAAGCCCTGACCACGGGCGCGAAACCCCTGACCACGAAGGAGCCGACCATGAGCACGACCGAGACGACCTGGGTCCCTCCGAGCGTCCTCGAGCGCATGTCCGAAGAACTCGAGACCCTGTCCGCCGACCCCTCCCCGTCGCCGACCGTCGAGGAACGCATCCGTACCCTCCGCGACGCGATCCGGAACGCCGAGACGTCCGAGAAGCCCGACGACGGACTCGTCGAGGCCGGCATGCTCGTCACGGCCCTGTTCGCCGGGGACGAACATCCCACTTCCTTCCTCGTCGGCCCGCGCAGCCTGGTGGAGGCCGACCCCTCGATCGCCGTCGACGTGTACTCCCCCACGTCCCCGCTCGGACGCGCCATCGACGGCGCGCACGTGGGCGACACGGTCCGGTACGCGTTGCCCTCAGGCCGGTCGATCACGCTGCGGATCCTCGCCGCCGAGCCGTTCAGGGGATGAGACGGCGGCACCGGCCGCTGACCGGACGGGAGGCACGGTGCGGGCCCGCCCCGTGCCTCCCGTCCGTCGCTCAGGACGCTTCGTACTGACGCGCCCCGCCGCGCACGCCGGCGAACCGGAACGGCGCCGTCGTGACGTGCGGACGCTCGACGTCCTCGCTCGTCGCCGCCCCGGCGGCGTGCAGCTCCCGGTACGCGTCGACGGTCAGCGGGACGCGCGCATCGAGGAGGTTGCGCACGCGGCCGGTTCGACGGTGCTCACGGTACGAGGGCTGGACGATGCCCGTGATCAGCTCGCCGACACTGCCTGACCCGTAGCTGAACAGGGCGATGCGCTCCCCCGCGAGGTCGTCGTCGAGGTCGAGCAGCGCCGCGAGCCCGATCCAGAGCGACGCCGTGTACGTGTTCCCGGTCTGCCGGTTGTACGTGAACCCGATCGCGAGCTCGGACTCGTCGAACGGGACACCCACGTGCTGGGTGAGCTTCCGGTGCGCCTTGAGCGCCATCTTCGTGAAGGGCTGGTGGTGCACGAACCGCACGATGTCCCCGTACGCCGGACCGCCCTGCGCGGCGAGGTCGTCCCAGGCGCCGACGAAGGCGTCGACGTAGGCGCTGACGGAGAGGCGGCCGTCGACGAGCGCGGTCGACCGGTCGTTCGGTCGCCAGAAGTCGTCGACGTCGGCGGTGAAGACCCCCGCGGCGGGCTCGATCTCGATGAGGTCGGGGTCCGCCGACACCAGGATCGCGGCCGCGCCGGCGCCCTGCGTGGGCTCGGCAGCGGTGTCGACGTCGTAGCGGGCGACGTCGGCGGCGATGACCAACACGCGCTCGTGCGGCGCACGGGCGACGATGCCGAGGGCGAGCTGCACGGCCGCGGTTCCCCCGTAGCAGGCCTGCTTCAGCTCGACGACGCGGACGTTCTGCGGCAGGCCGAGCAGACCGTGCACGAACACCCCGGCTGCCTTCGACTGGTCGACGCCGGACTCGGTCGCGAACAACACCGTGCGGATGCCGTCGACACCGTGCCGGTCGATGATCTCCTTCGCGGCGGCGGCGCCCATGGTGACGATGTCCTCGTCGGGGGCGGGCACGCTGAACGCGTCCTGCCCGATGCCGACGTGGTACTTCGCCGGGTCCACCCCGAGCCGCTCGGCCAGGTCGTCGAGCTCGAGCACGTGGTGCCCGGTCGCGACGGCGAGGTCGTGGATGCCGATGCCGGTCATGCCGCACCTCCGGCCGGTCGGGAACCACGGCGTTCCATGGCGACGTGCGCGGCCATGAGTTCGCCGGGGTTGGTCTGGGCGGCGAGCAGCGAGAGCTCCCCGCAGAGGACCGTGGCGGCGCAGAGTGCGGCGAGGCGTCGCGCGTTCGCCCCGGGTTCGCGGTCCTCACGGCAGCCGAGGCGCACGAGGGCGTCCTCCACGACGGGCAGGTCGCCGCCCTTGCCGTTGCCGACGGTGCCGACGATGAGGTGCGGCAGCGCGGTCGAGAAGTACAGGTCGTCGCCGCGGGCCTCGGCGTAGGTGATGCCCTGGGAACCCTCGACGATGTTCGCGGCGTCCTGCCCGGTGGCGAGGTAGAAGCCGAGGAGCATGTTCGCGTAGTGGGCGTTGGCGGAGCGCAGGGCCCCGGCGATGGTCGAGCCGACGAGGTTCTTCGCGACGTTCAGCTCGGCGATGCGCGCCGCACTGCTGCGCAGCCGCTTCGAGACGATCTCGCCCGGGATGACGATCTCGGCGATGGTGTTCCGGCCGCGGCCACGGATGCCGTTCACCGCGGTGGCCTTCTTGTCGGTGCAGAAGTTCCCCGAGACGCTGACGTAGCGCAGCCCGGGCTCCCAGTCGAGGATCGCCGGCAGGAGCTTGTCCGCCGCCTGCGTGACCATGTTGTGTCCCGACGCGTCCCCGGTGGTGAACGCGAAGCGCAGGAACAGCAGGTCCCCGACGATCTCCGGGTGCACCTCGATGAGCTTCGCGAAGCGGCTCTGCCCGGCGACGATCGCCTCGAGCTCCGCCTGGCGACCGAGGATCCGGCCCGCTGCGATGTGCGCCGCGGCGGCGCTGTCCGCCTTGACCACGACCGATCGGGTCATGCGCTCGTCGACGACGGTCGCGACGATGCCGCCCTCGACCAGACGCGAGACACGGGCACCGCGGCCGACGGACGGCCACAGCGGCGACTCGTACGTCGCGAGCGGCACCTCGTGCTCGCCCTCCGCCGCGTTGCCGCTGATGCGGATCGGCCCCACCCACTTCGTGGGGATCGGGGTCAGCAGGTCAGTCATCGAGGTCTCCTTCTGGCGCCTGCACCGCGACGCTGAGGTGTCTGATGTCGTGCGCCTCCCAGGCGCGGTGGATGCCGGCGAGGTCGGTGTCCGCCGGGACGAGCGCGATGCCGCAGTCGCCGCCGCCGGCACCCGACGGCTTCGCCGCCCCGCCGGCCGCTTCGACGACGTCGCACAGTGTGGCGAGACGCTCGGTCTCGATCTGGGACCCGACGGACGTGCCGAGGCGCTGCAGGAGGCCCCGGGCGCGACGGAGCGCCCCGAGCGTGCGCTCGGCGTCGCCGGTCTGGAGGCCCGTGGTGAGGTCGTCGACGCAGGCGCGGCTCTCGTCGAGGAACGCCTGGTACCCGCCGTTGCGGTGGCGGCGCACAACCCCGACGAGCTTCGTGGTGGACGCCGGCGAACCGGTCCACCCGACGAGCAGCTCGAGGTTCTCGGGCGCGGGCAGACGCTGGACGTCGAAGCCGTCCCACGCGTCGCCGTCGGCGAGGATATCCGTCACCGTGCGGCTGTCCAGCTGCGCGGCGAGACGCTCGCGGTCGGGGGCGCTGTAGCGGAGCCACCCCCCGAAGGTGCTCGCCGCGAGGTCGCCACCGGATGCGCGAGGGTTCACCCGGATCGTGGCGAGGAGCGCCACCCGGAACCGGTCCCGCTGCGTCAGGCCGAGCCCGTAGAACCGATCGAGCGCGCCCACCGTGGCGACCGTGACCGCCGCGGACGAGCCGAGCCCGAACTTCCGGCCGCTGGCGTCGTCGAGCTGGCTCTGGATCCGCAGGTCGTGGAAGCGCGGGGCGATGCCCTGCTCGGCACGGAGCTTCTCGACGAGGTCGATCGTCGCCATCACGTAGTCGTAGGGGTGGTGCTCACGGTCGAGCGCGAGGCCGTCCTCGGCACGGGTCCAGGTCAGCGGCAGGTGTCCGTACTCCTCGGAGTGCACGCTGCCGGCGCCGTGGCCCTCGCTGACCCGAGCGGTGATCGCACGGTCGAGGGCGATGAGCACGGACGGCTGGCCGGGCTCGACCACGGCGTACTCCCCCGCGACGAACAGCTTGCCGTGGGCACGGAACTCGATCACTCGGCGGACTCCTCCGGTCGGACGGCACCCGGTACCGGTGCTCCGGTGTCTTCGGAGCGGACGAGGTGCGCGCCTGGTCCGGTGCCCGACTCGATGACGTCGCCGAAGCCGGCCAGCGCGGCCGCCACGGTGCCGCGGTCCTCCGGCTTCGTGAGGACGACGACGTTCGGGCCAGCGTCGGCGGTGGCGTACGCCTCGACCCCGGCGGCGCGGAGCTCGGCGACGGCGTCGAAGACCGCGACGCTGCGGGAGTTGAGGTAACGGATGGGCGGGAACGCGCCCTCGATCGTGGCGTGCATGCGCAGCGCGTTGCTCTCGGTCAGCTCGCCGATGCGGGTGAAGTCGCCGGCGGCGCAGGCGGTCAGCATCTCGCCGACGGTCTCGGTCGTCGAGGTGACCCAGGCGGGGTAGAACGGCGACGTCGCGATCGTGCGGCGCATCGCTTCGCGCGAACCGATGGGCTTCGGCCCCGCGTCGATCGTCACGACGACCATGGCCATCGGGGGCGCCGGGATCGGTTCGGCGTACGAGCCCTGGTCGTCGCCGGCGTGCCAGACGGCCACACCGCCCGGGATCGACCGGGTGGCCGAACCCGAACCGCGTCGGGCGAGCCGGGACAGGTCACGCTCGGCGAGGTCGAGACCGTACGCGGCCGCTGCCGCCGTGGCGAGCGCCGCGAAGCCGGAGGCGCTCGAGGCGAGTCCGGCTCCGGTCGGCACCGAATTCTCCGAGACGACGCTCGCACGCGCGGACGAACCCGCGAGCTCGCGCACGAGGTCGAGGAACTGCGTGACCCGCACCAGCGCACCGTCCTCGGCGACGTGACCGTTCAGCGTGAACGCATCTCCCCACGGTCTCGGCCTGCCCGCCGCTGCGCGACGGTCAGGTACCGGCCCGCGTGGGCCCAGCGCCTCCTGGTCGTCCGCGGCACCGCCGTCCACCGTGACGGTCGTCGTCGTGGGGAACACGTCGAGTCCCATCGAGACGCTGCCCGTGGCCGGGAGCGCGAGGTGCGCGTCCGCCTTGCCCCAGTACTTCACGAGGGCGATGTTGGGGTGCGCGACGGCCGTTGCGGTGGTCAAACGCGGTCTCCGATCGATGTGGTCCAGGTCGCTGCGGCACCTGCGCCGCGGAGGGCGGCCGCGATGCGGTCCGCGTGGTCGTCGTCCTCGGCGAGGGTGAGGACGCATCCGCCCCGTCCGCCACCGGTCAGCTTCGCACCGAGCGCGCCCGCACCGCGTGCGGCCGCGACGAGTCCGTCCAGGTCCGGGCTCGAGACGCCGAGCGAGGTGAGCAGATCGTGTGCGGCGTCCATGCTGGCACCGAGCGCCTGGACGTCACCGCCCTCGAGCGTCCCCCGCGCGTGCCGGGCGAGCGCACCGATGCGGTCGATCACGGCGCGGACCGTCTCCGGGTCGTGGTCGAGCCGCTCGCGGACCGACGCGACCGCCTCGCGCGTGTGTCCGGGGACGCCGGTGTCGGCGACCACGAAGACGAAGCGGGCACCGAGCGCGACGGGCTCGATGCGGCCGTCCTCGAACCACACCGGTGCGTCCGCGACGACCCCGCGGGCGTCGAGTCCGGACGGGCTGCCGTGGGCGACGCGCTCGCACTCCTGGATGAGTTCGTGGTGCGTCTCCGCGTCGAGGACCACGCCGAAGACGTCGGCGACGGCGGCCGTGACCGCAGCGGCGACGGCGGCGCTCGAGCCCATGCCGCGCGCGGTGGGGACCTGGCTGTCGACGCGGACGTGGACGGGCCGGTCGGTGACCCCGAGGTGCCGCAGGGTGGCGGTCACGGCGGTGACGGTCGGCATCACGGCAGCGGGGGCGAGGTCGAGCGGGCCCGTGTGCACGGTCGACTCGAGGTGGTGACCGGCGGCGCTGCCCGGAGCCGCGTCGGCGACGTCCTCGAGCGGTGTGACGGTCGCGACGACCTCGGCGTCGATGACCGGCAGCACGAGTGCGGGTGCGCCGTGGACCACGGCGTGCTCCCCGATCAGGATCGTCTTGCCGTGGGACGACGCCCTACCGGTGCGGCGGATGGTGCCGGCTCCAGTGGTCGCGGTGTGGTCGAGGTCGTTGCTGGTCATCGTGGGTCACGTCAGCCTAACCGCCCTGACCATGGGTCCGCTCGGCGGTGTCCGTACCCCGGCCGTGCGGCAGCCGAACGGGGGCCGGGCCGGAGCCCTGCGCGCCCCACTCAGACGAGCGGGGCGCGCCGGCGCTGGACCGCGATGACCGCGGCCACCACGAGCGCCCCGACCACGAGCGCCGCACCGCCGATCGCGACGGCCGACCCCACGCCCACCGCGGCGCCGAGGACCGCGAGCGTGATCCCGTTGCCGGTGCGCATGCCGCTGCCGAACATGTTGTAGACGCCCACGACCCGCCCGCGTTGCTCGACCGGCGCCCGGAGCTGCACGACCGCCTGGCCGATGGCGGTCGACGCCATGTTCGCGATCCCGCCGATGAACAGCGCCACGACCGCGACCACGAAGCTCCCGGTGACGGCGACCGCGAGGGTGGTGGCGCCGAAGAGCACCGTCGTCACCACGACCACCTTCGTGTTCGGCTTGAGCGCACCCGTCGCCTCGAGCAGGAAGCCGCCGAGCACACCGCCCGCGCCGTTCGCGAAGAGGAGCAGCCCGTACCCGAAGCCGGCGCTGCCGGCTCCGAGCGCGTCCGCGAAGGACGGGATCGACACCTGCAACGATCCGCCGACGCAGAGGGCGACCAGCCCGGCGAGGACGATCATCGCGACCAGCACGCGGTCCCCGCCCACCTGCCGGATCGTGCGGAAGCCGTCCGCGAGGGTGAGCCGGGCGCGGTGGACGTACCCGCTCCGGGTGTGCCCGGTGTAGGGCGTCCGGAGCATGAGGAGCGTCATCGGGAGGTAGAAGAGCACGTTCGCGAAGATCCCCCACGTGGACCCGAGGCCGAGCAGGAGCGCCGAGCCGACGACCGGGCCGGCGAGGACCCCGAGGCTCCGGAACGTCGCGTTGAGCCGCACGGCCCCGGGCAGCTCGGCCGGTTCCGCGAAGTCGTGCAGCAGCATCTGCTCCGCCGGTGCCCACAGCGCTCCCGCGCAGCCGTGCAGCACCAGCAGGACGCACGCCTCCCACACCTGCAGCGTGCCGGTGAGGAAGAGCACGCCCCAGCAGACCGACACCAGCATGAACAGCCCCTGCGCGATCTGCACGAGGCGCCGACAGTCGTACTTCTCCGCGAGGCCGCCGAACCAGACGGACAGCAGCAGGAACGGCAGCCAGTGGCTGATGACCTCGAACCCGACCAGCGCGGGCGAGTGGAACTCCTGCCAGAGCACCCAGTAGGTGATGACGTGCTCGATGTTGTCGCCCATCATCGAGAGCCCGGCGGTGAAGAGGTACGGCCGCGAGTGGCGGTCCCGGAGTGCGGCGAACCGGCGAGGGACCGTGGTCTCGCTCATCACACCTCCGGCTCTCGGTTCGACAACGGTACCTTCTCCCGAGGGTCCGCACTCCGCCGCGGAGCACCGGCCCCACGAAGGAAGGAACACCATGGAAGCCCTCGACACCACGATGCGCGCCGTCGTCCACGAGACCTTCGCCGAGCCCGCCGACGTCCTGACCGTGGCCGAACGCCCGATCCCGCAGCCCGGCCCCGGCCAGGTCCTCGTCCGGACGGTGCTGTCCCCGATCCACAACCACGACCTCTGGACCGTCCGCGGCACCTACGGCTTCAGGCCCGAGCTCCCCGCGCAGTCCGGCACCGAGGCCCTCGGCGTCGTCGAGGGACTCGGCGAGGGCGTCGATCGCCTGCAGGTCGGCCAGCGCGTCGCCGGCGGCACGTTCGGCGTCTGGGCCGAGTACTACGTCGCGGACGCCGCAGGGCTGATCCCGGTGCCCGACGCCATGCCCGACGAGGCCGC
This sequence comes from Curtobacterium pusillum, assembly GCF_013359865.1. Lineage (GTDB taxonomy): Bacteria > Actinomycetota > Actinomycetes > Actinomycetales > Microbacteriaceae > Curtobacterium > Curtobacterium pusillum. Next base: position 32,704 of record NZ_JABMCE010000083.1, on the reverse strand, counting down.
CGCGCAGCTCGTCTCCATGCCGTTCAGCGCGATCAGCCTGCTGCACTCGCTCGACCTGCACGAGGGCGACTGGCTCGTCCAGAACGCCGCGAACGGTGCCGTCGGCCGCATGGTCGCGCAGCTCGCCGCCGCCAGGGGCGTCAACGTCGTCGGGCTCGTCCGTCGGGCCGCCGGCGTCGAGGAGCTCCGCGGCCAGGGCATCGAGCGCGTGGTCGCCACCGACGCCGAGGACTGGCAGGACCGGGTCACGGCGATCACGGGCGGTGCGCCGATCGTCGCGGGCGTCGACTCCGTCGGTGGCGCGGCGGCCGGTGACGTCGCGAGCGTCCTCGGCGAGAACGCCACGCTCGTCGTGTTCGGCGCCATGGCTTCCCCCACGCTCGAGATCCCGTCCGGCAAGGTCATCTTCGGGCAGCTCACGGTGAAGGGCTTCTGGGGCAGCGTCGTCAGCAGGACCATGCCGGCCGAGACGAAGCAGCGGCTGTTCGGCGAGCTCATCACGCGCGTGCTCGACGGCTCGCTGACGCTCCCCGTCGCCGACGTGTTCACCTTCGAGGACGTCCGGGACGCGGTGCGCGCGAACGACACCGCCGGCCGTGTCGGCAAGGTGCTGCTGCGTCCGTAGACGCGACCGACGACGGACGGGAGGCGCGGTGCCGGCCCGCGCCGCGCCTCCCGTCCGTGCTCCCGCTCACATCGCCTCCTTGATCCCGCGTCGGACCAGCCAGGCGTTGACCGGGTAGGAGCACACGAAACCGGCCACCATCGCGAACTGCATCGCGACCCAGAACTCCGGCGAGAAGACGTCGGCGCGACCGTCGAACAGCACCGGGAACACGGCGAGCTGCCACACCGCCATGAGGCCGTACATCCCGACCTGCCACGCCGTGATCGACAGCGTGTCCGCCTTGAGCGCGGCGACCAGACCCGCGCGGACGCCGAGGCCGCGCATCGGGGCGATGGCGAAGTACTGGAAGGCGATGCCGAGCACGAACGCCACGACGAAGTCGATCACCCACCCGGCGACCATCCGGTCCTGGTAGAGCGAGCCGAGGCCGACCACGACCCCGAGCGCCGGGAACGCCGCCAGGCCGAACTCGCCGACGAGGTCTCCCAGGGCGCAGCCGGCACCGCAGTGGCTCGTGTCGATCGCGGTCCCCGCCCAGCGGCCGTGACCGGGCGCGGTGGCTCGTCCCCGACGCAGGTAGAACACGAGCCAGACGACACTGCCGAACAGCATCGTGAGCGGCCAGACGAACGCCATCACGCGCATGTGCTGCGGGCGGCGGACGACGTCGATCGCGACGAAGACCGCGCACGCCACGGCGACGACGAGCAGCACCGTGCAGACGACGGTCAGGGGCACCGGGAACGCCGCGGTGCGTCCGGACGCGAGGCCGACGCTCGTGGTCAGCGGGGTGGGATGCACGGAGCCCTTCGGATCGTCTGCACGAGTACGAACGAGGAGCGTAGGACGAGACGGCTCACGTCGCGTTCAGCAAGCGACCGCAGACGGACTGGAGGCGCGGTGCCGGTCGGCACCGCGCCTCCGGTCCGTGGTGGAGTGCGTCAGCGAGTGCGTCAGCGCGTCATCGGCGCGCCGTCTTCGCGGGGACGGTGAAGATGTTGCCGGTGGTGACGCCCTCCTCGACCTCCTCCAGGGTGCGCCCGCGGCTCTCCGGCACGAACTTCCAGATGAAGACCAGCGCGAGGAGCCCGATGACACCGAAGCCGAAGAAGGTCCCGGTGATGCCCGCCGCCGCGACGATCGTCGGGAAGTACAGTCCGAGGAACGCGTTCGCGATCCAGAGGCAGAACACCGCGATGCCCATGCCGAGCGCCCGGATCTGGGTCGGGAAGATCTCCGACAGGATCACCCACGTGGCGATGTTGAGGAACGTCTGCATCGAGCCGACGAAGGCGACGACGAGGAACAGGATCACCCACGGTCGGGCCGGGTTGCCGTCCACGAGTGTGACCGACGCGATGCCGATGAGGAAGTGGCAGACCGTCGTCAGCGAGTAGCCCAGGATGAGCGTGGTGCGGCGGTTGATCTTCTCCATGTTGTAGATGGCGATGACGCCACCCACCACGGCGATGACACCGGGCGCGATGTTCGCGATGAGGGCGGCCGACTGCTGGAAGCCCGACTCGATGAGGACGGTCTGGCCGTAGTACATGATCGAGTTGATGCCGGTGAGCTGCTGCGCGACGCCGATGCCCGCCCCGATCAGCACGATGCGGACGAGCCACTTGTTGCCGAGGAGGATGCGCCAACCGCTCTGCTTCTGGACCTTCGCCTCGAACTCGTTCGTGCGCCTGATGTCCTCGAGCTCGGCGGCCGCACGCTCCTTCGACCGGATCTGCCCGAGCACCGCGAGCGCCTCGTCGTTGCGGCCCTTCGAGGCCAGCCATCGCGGCGACTCCGGGACGCGGAGCATGCCGATGAAGAGCGCGATCGCGGGGAGCGCACACACGGCGAGCATGACGCGCCAGACGCCGTCGCCCTCGCCCCAGAGGTTGCCGATGATCGCGTTCACCACGAAGGCGGCGAGCTGACCGATCACGATCATGAGCTCGTTGCGGCCGGAGAGCGACCCGCGGATCTCGTACGGGGCGAGCTCGGCGAGGAACACCGGCACGACCGTGGACGCACCGCCGACGGCGAGACCGAGGAGCACACGGCCGACGACCATCACGCCGAAGGCCGGGGCGAAGACACAGGTGAGCGTGCCGACGAAGAACGTGACCGCGAGCAGGATGATCGTCTTCCGGCGACCCCACCCGTCGGCGATGCGCCCGCCGAGCATGGCGCCGATGGCGGCACCGAACAGGAGGGAACTGGTGACGACGCCCTCGGTGAGGTTCGTGAGACCGAGCTCCTGCTTCATCGGCAGGAGCGCGCCGTTGATCACACCGGTGTCGTAGCCGAAGAGCAGGCCGCCGAACGTGGCGACGAGGGCCAGGACGCCGAGGCGGCGGACGTGCGGCCCCTGGCCCACCGGCGGCAGTGCGGTGTTCGGGGCTGTCGGTTTGATGTCGACCATTCGGGTGACTCCTTCGTCAGTGATGAGAGGGCTCCATCGCTTGGAAGGATCGTAACCCGTTTTCATGTCCTGTCAATCGCACATGAGGACATCCTGTCGATTGGATCGCTCCACGAAAGTCCTGGTCAGCGAGGGAGCGGTCCGTCACTCGCCATCGCGGCCCGGTTCGTCCAGCACGTCCCCCAGTGACGCCACGTCCGCTCCGTGGTCCGTGTAGCGGCGGACCGTCCGGCGAGCGGCGGCACTCGCCGCCCCGGAGAGACGCGGGTTCCGACGTGCGGCGTCGGCGACCCGTCCGGCGTGCCCGGCGGTGGAGAGCAGGATGTTCGCCAGGGCACGGGCATCACCCTGTTCGGGGACGCCCGTGACGGTCCAGGCCGTGCGGACCTGCTCGTCGGGCGTGACCCCGCGACGGGTACCCATCCGGTGCCAGTCCGAGAGCGAGCCCTCGGTACGGGAGGCGGCCCGGTCGGCCTCTCCCGCGCGGCGGCGTTCGGCGTCGCGGTCCCCCTCGGCCGTGGCCTCGCTCCGCTCGATCCTGTCGATCAGGCCGTCCGCCCGCTTCCGGACGCTCTCGGCCCGTTCACGCGCGGCGGCATCGTCACCACCCGCCTCGGCGATGCGGGCGGCGTGCGCGGCAGCCGCCGCGGCGAGGATCTCCGAACGCTCCATGCACCGACGGTAACCCGTCCGACCGACAGGAGCTCCCACTGCATCCGGAGACACATCCCGGACGCACGACTCCCTCGAGCGCACGGTGCTCGGCTAGCATCGTCGTGAGGGGGAATCATGAATCGGATCGTGACGGTCGGTGCCGTCGTGCTGGCCACCGTCGCGCTGTCCGGTTGTTCGTTGCTGCGCGGGTCGGACGGGGCGCTGCCCGCTCCGTCCAGCCCGCCGGCGACGACGACCCCGACGCCGACCCCGACCGACACCGCGACCGCCGACGGCGAATCGGCAGCGGACCTCCTCGAGGCCTCCGCGAACCCCCGCACCCCGACGCCCGAGCCGACCGAGGCCGCAGCTCCCGCCCCGACGCTGACGCCCATCCCCGCCGGAACGGTGCTCGCCCAGGGCGACGTCGCCTCCCCGAAGGGCAGCATCCACTTCCACTTCCGGATGGTCGCGAACGGCGACGACACGTTCACCGCGCAGTACTCCGGCGTCACGTCGACGCTGCCGGTCCCGATCGGCGTCGGACTGTTCGACCTCAGCCGCAAGGTCGGCGACGGCCTCACCTACCACGGGGTCGGCGACCACACCCTCGGCGGCCCCACGAGCACTGCCGTCTCCGCGAACGTGCCCCTCGCGGGCTCCGGCGTGGACCCGTCGCACCTCGGCACCCTCGTGACCTACTCCGCCGCGGCTCCCGGGCAGGACGTCCCCGTCGAGATCGCCAGCGACAAGGTGCTCGCGGTCACGACCGTCCGCTGGTCGGTCCCGGCCCGGACGACGAACGTGCACCCGAAGGACTCCGGTGCCCGGGCGAACGCCACCGGGCCGGTCACCGCGACCACGGCGGGCGGTGCGCCGAAGTCCTACACGGTCGCGCCGGACGACCTCATCGGCGACGTCGCCGCGCGGTTCGGGATCACCGTCCGGGCACTCGTGTGGCTGAACGAGGGCGTCCAGGTCTTCGGCGAGGACCAGCACCTCTACGAGGGCACGACGCTCAACCTCGACCCGCTGGGTCGCTGAGCAAACCCTCCACCGCGCGCCCCCTCCCCGCGCCCCCTCCGCGCTTGTCCCGTCCGCGAAAGCGACAGAATCCCGCCGGGGTCCGGCGGGATTCTGTCGCTTTCGCGGGAGGCTCGAGCGCGGATGCGGTGGAACTGTCGCTCTGGCAGAACCGACGCCACGCGCCCGCCCCGCGGCCGACGCGACCAGCAGACGGACTGGAGGCGCGGTGCCGGCCGGCACCGCGCCTCCAGTCAGCGCATGCGTGCGTTACTCGCCGCGCAGCTCCAGGTACTTCGCGATGAGCGCCTTCGTCGACGAGTCCTGCGCGTCGAGCGCAGCCTGATCGCCGTCGACCGCCGGGGCGATCTGCAGCGCCAGCTGCTTGCCGAGCTCCACGCCCCACTGGTCGAACGAGTCGATGCCCCAGATGGTGCCCTCGGTGAACACGATGTGCTCGTAGAGGGCGATGAGCTGACCGAGGACGCTCGGGGTGAGCTCCGGCGCGAGGATCGACGTCGACGGCTTGTTGCCCGTGAAGGTGCGTGCCGCGACGATGGCTTCGTCCGTGGTGCCCTCGGCGCGGACCTCGTCCGCCGTCTTGCCGAACGCGAGTGCCTTCGTCTGTGCGAAGAAGTTCGCGAGGAACAGCGCGTGCACGTCCTGCCCCGGCTGCACGGCCTTGCCGTCGCCGGTCTCGTCCTTCAGCGGACGGGCCGGCTTCGCGACCGTGATGAAGTCCGTCGGGATGAGACGCGTGCCCTGGTGGATGAGCTGGTAGAACGCGTGCTGGCCGTTCGTGCCCGGCTCGCCCCAGAAGACCTCACCGGTCTCGGTGGTGACGGGCGAGCCGTCCCAGCGGACGCGCTTGCCGTTCGACTCCATCGTGAGCTGCTGCAGGTACGCGGCGAAGCGGTGCAGGTACTGCGTGTACGGCAGGACCGCGTGGCTCTGCGCGCCGAGGAAGTTCGAGTACCAGACGTTGAGCAGGCCCATCAGGACCGGGACGTTCTGCTCGAGCGGCGTCGTGCGGACGTGCTCGTCGACGGCGTGGAAGCCCGCGAGGAACTGCTCCCAGTTCTCCTTGCCGATCGCGATGACGACGCTCGTGCCGATGGCCGAGTCGACCGAGTAGCGGCCGCCCACCCAGTCCCAGAAGCCGAAGGCGTTCTCCGGGTCGATGCCGAACGCGGCGACCTTGTCGAGCGCGGTCGACACTGCGACGAAGTGCTTCGCGACGGCGTCCGACTTCTCGTCGTCGCTCGCGTCCGTGAGGCCCAGCTTCTCCCACAGCCACTGGCGGGCGAGACGGGCGTTGGTGAGGGTCTCGAGCGTGCCGAAGGTCTTCGACGCGACGATGAAGAGCGTGGTCTCGGGGTCGAGGTCCGCCGTCTTCTCGTAGATGTCCGCGGGGTCGATGTTCGAGACGAAGCGCGCCTCGAGCCCGGGCTGCACGTAGGGCTTGAGGGCCTCGTACACCATGACCGGGCCGAGGTCCGAGCCGCCGATGCCGATGTTGACGACGGTCTCGATGCGCTTGCCCGTGACACCGGTCCACTCGCCGCTGCGCACCTTGTCCGCGAAGGCGTAGACCTTGTCGAGCGTGGCGTGCACGTCCGCGTCCACGTCCTGACCGTCGACGACGAGCGCCGGCGTGGCGCCCTTCGGACGGCGGAGGGCGGTGTGCAGGACGGCGCGGTCCTCGGTGGCGTTGATGTGCTCGCCGGCGAGCATCGCCTGGAAGCGCTCGGCGACGTGCGTGTCCTTCGCGACCTGGAGCAGGGCGCCGAGGATCTCGTCGTCGACGAGGCCCTTCGACAGGTCGACCGTGAGGTCGGCGGCCTGGAGGGTGTAGCGCTCGGCACGACCGGGGTCGCTGTCGAACCACCCTCGCAGGTCCGGGGTGAAGCCGGCAGCGATGCCGTCCAGCTTCTTCCAGCCTTCGGTCGATGTGGGGTCGACGGGAGCGGATTCGGTCACTTCGGTCCTCCTGGGTACCTTCAAGACGTACAAGCCCGCGGGTCACCGCAGCGCTGCGTCGCGGACCGTCTCCGAGCGTAGTGCCGTCGCGGGTGCGGCGCGCACAGGTCCGGCGGGAGGCGCGGTGCAGGAACCGCACCGTGCCGCCCTCCGCCTCGGTCCGCTGCTCAGGGCTGCGGGGCGAAGCGGCGCAGGCGCAGGCTGTTGGTCACGACGAAGACCGACGAGAACGCCATCGCGGCGCCGGCCAGCACCGGGTTGAGCAGGCCCGCCATCGCGATCGGGATCGCCGCGACGTTGTACGCGAACGCCCAGAACAGGTTCCCCTTGATCGTGCGCAGCGTGGCACGGGAGAGCCGGACCGCCTCGGCGACGACCGTGAGTCGCCCGCTCACCACGGTGATGTCGCTCGCCGCGATCGCCGCGTCCGTGCCGGCGCCCATCGCGATGCCCAGGTCGGCGGCGGCGAGCGCCGCGGCGTCGTTCACGCCGTCGCCGACCATCGCCACGCTCCGGCCCTCGGCCTGCAGCCGACGGACGGTCTCGAGCTTCGACGCCGGGGTGGCCCGCGCGTGCACCTCGTCGATGCCGACCTCCGCCGCGACCGCTCGGGCCACGCCGTCGTTGTCGCCCGTGAGCAGGACCGGGTGCAGACCGAGCGCCACGAAGCGCCGGACGGCGTCCGCGGCGTCGGGCTTCACCGTGTCGCCGACGACGACCACGCCGAGCGCGGCGCCGTTGCGGGCCACCACGACCGCGGTGCCGCCGTCGGCCTCGGCAGCGTCGACCACCACTGCGACGGCCTCGGGGACCGTGATCGACCACGACTCCCCGAGCCACCGTACGGTGCCGACGAGGACGACGTCGCCGTCCACCACGGCCTGGACGCCGGCGCCGGGCGTCGCGGTGAACTGCGTCGCGCCGGACACGTCGACCCCCCGGGCACGCGCGGCCTCGACGATCGCCCTCGCGAGGGGGTGCTCGGACCCGTCCTCCACCGCAGCCGCCAGTCGCAGGACGGCGTCGTCGTCGATGTCGACGCCGGCGTCGGTCCTCGCCGTGACGGAGCGGAGGGCCATCGATCCGGTGGTCACGGTGCCGGTCTTGTCGAGCACGATCGTGTCGACGCCACGGGTCCGCTCGAGGACCTGCGGTCCGCCGATGAGGATCCCGAGCTGCGAACCGCGTCCGGTGCCCACGAGGAGCGCGGTCGGCGTGGCGAGCCCGAGCGCGCACGGGCAGGCGATGATGAGCGTCGCAACGGCGGCGGTGAACGCCGCGGTCACGGAGCCGCCGAGCACGAGCCACCCGACGAACGCCAGGACCGCGAGCCCGATGACGATCGGCACGAAGACCCCGGAGACCCGGTCGGCCAGACGCTGGACCTCGGCCTTCCCGGTCTGCGCGTCCTCGATGAGCCGGCCCATCCGCGCGAGCTCGGTGTCGGCGCCGACGCGGGTGATCGCGACGACGAGCCGTCCGCCGACGTTGATGGTCGCGCCGGTGACGCCGTCGCCAGGACCGACCTCGACCGGGACGGACTCGCCGGTGAGCATGCTGAGGTCGACGGCCGACGAGCCCTCGCGGACGGTGCCGTCGCTCGGGATCCGCTCGCCAGGACGGACGACGACCACGTCGCCCACGACGAGCGACGCAGCGGGGACGCGGGTCTCGATCGCCCCGGAGGCGCCGTCGCGCAGCACGGTCGCGTCCTTCGCCCCGAGCTCGAGCAGGGCGCGGAGTGCGGCTCCGGACTGCTGCTTGGCACGGGCCTCCATGTACCGACCGGCGAGGATGAACACCGTGACGGCGGTGGCGACCTCGAGGTAGAGGTCACTCGCCTCGGGATCGGTGGCGAACCACGAGAAGGTCATGTGCATGCCGGTCCTGCCGGCGTCGCCGACGAACAGCGCGTACAGCGACCAGCCGAACGCCGCGAGGACACCGACGCTCACGAGGGTGTCCATCGTGGCGGCGCCGTGCCGGGCGTTCACCCACGCGGCACGGTGGAACGGCAGAGCACCCCACACGGCGACGGGCGCGGCGAGCGCCAGCGCCAGCCACTGCCAGTTCGGGAACTGCAGCACGGGCACCATGGACAGGACGACGACCGGGACGGCGAGCACCGCCGAGACCACGAGCCGCTGCCGGAGCGGTGCGGACGGGTCTTCGGCGCGGCCACCGGTGACGTCCGTTCCCGGCTCCGTGACGGGCGGTGCCGGCACCGAGGCGCCGTACCCGGCGGACTCCACCGCGGCGATCAGCGCGGCGGTGTCGGCGGGCTCGGGCCCGTCGACCTGCACCTGCGCCTTCTCGGTGGCGTAGTTGACCGTCGCCGTGACGCCGGGGAGCTTGCCGAGCTTCCGTTCGATGCGGTTCGCGCACGAGGCGCAGGTCATCCCGGTGATGTCGAGTTCGACGACGCCGTCCGTCATGACCGCACGACCTCGTACCCCGCCTCGGCGACCGCGCCGCGGAGGGCGTCGGCGTCCACGGGGGCGTCCGAGGTGACCGTGACCCGGGAGGCACCGCCCGGCACGAGCTGCACCGCGACGTCGGACACCCCGTCGATCTCGGTGAGTTCCTCGGTGACGCTCATCACGCAGTGTTCGCAGGTCATGCCCTCGACGAGCAGGAGTTCGGTGTTCATGGTGGTTCCCTTCTGGATGCGGATGGGCGTCAGGAGCGGACGAGTCGCGCGATGGCCTCGCTCGCCTCGCGCACCTTGACGTTCGCGGCATCGCCGCCCTCGGCGACGGCCTCGGCGACGCAGTGCTTGAGGTGATCCTCGAGCAGCGACAGGGCGACGCGTTCGAGCGCCCGGTTCGCCGCGGAGATCTGGGTGAGGACGTCGATGCAGTACGTCTCGTCCTCGACCATGCGGGCGATGCCGCGCACCTGTCCCTCGGCTCGACGGAGTCGCTTGAGCAGGTCGTCCTTGTCGCCGATGTAGCCGACGTGTTCGTGCATGCTGTCCTCCGTCGTGTTCAATACGGTACCCCCCTAGGGTATTCCCACGGAAGCACGCTGTCGCCCCTGCTCGGGCACCTCACCGGCGGTGGGCGCTCCGCGCACGGTACCGCTGCACGGCGTCCCGGTTCCCGCAGGCGGCCGAGCAGTAGGCTCGCCGACCGTTCTTGCTGACGTCGGCGAACACACAGTCGCATCCCTGGCGGGCACAGATCCCCATGCGCCCGCCGCCCGCCTCGGTGGCGAACACCGCGAGCCCGCCGGACGTCATCGCCCGGACCCGGTCCAGCACCCCGGACTCGTGGTCCGCGAAGTGCAGGTGCGGGGGCAGGCCGTCGTGGGTCGCGAGCTGCACCTTCCGGACCCCGACCGCCAGCACAGCGTTCACCGACGCCATCCGACCGTCGACGTCGTCCGCCGCGAAGACCGTGCGCAGCTCGGAAGCCCACGCCGAGAGACCACGCTCCAGCTCCGGGTCGACCGTGTCGAACCGGACGAGGGCGTCGTGCAGCGCGCTCGCGAGGGCCTCGGACGTCCACGACCGGGTGGCCCGGAGGTTCACGAGCCGTTCGGCGAGGCGGACACCGATCATGTTGTCATGGTTGAACGGCACTGACCCATGACACCACACTCGGGGCCATGACCATCCAGCACCGGACGATCCCCACCGACCACGCCGCCCGCGAGGCGTTCCGAGCCTCCGTGCAGCGCCGGGTCGTCGTGGCGGTCGTGACGACGCAGGTCCTCGGCGGCGCGGGACTCGCCGCCGGGGTCACCGTCGGGGCCCTCCTCGCCCGGCAGATGTTCGGCGGGGACGCCCTCGCCGGGCTGCCCGCCGCGGTGCTCACCCTCGGGTCCGCCGCCACCGCGTACGTGGTCGGACGGGTCAGCCAGCGGTGGGGGCGACGGCCAGGGCTCGGCGGCGGGTTCATCGCCGGGGGTCTCGGCGCCGTGGGGGTCGTGGTCGCCGCGACCACCGGGTGGATCCCGCTGCTCTTCGTGTCTCTCCTCGTCTACGGTGCGGGCACCGCCACGAACCTGCAGGCACGGTACGCCGCGACCGACCTCGCCCCGAGCCACCGTCGGGGTTCCGCCGCGAGCATCGCGATGGTGTCGACGACCCTCGGTGCGGTCGTCGGACCGAACCTCGTCACACCGATGGGCGGTGTGGCCGCGGCCTGGGGCATCCCGCCGCTCGCCGGTCCGTTCCTGCTCGGCGCGGCGGCGTACCTGGCCGCCGGCGTCGCCCTGCTCGTGCTCCTGCACCCCGACCCACTCCTCCTCGCCGAGCGGCTGCGCGCGGATCCCTGCGCCGATGCCCCGGTGACGAGCAGCACCCCGGTCGCCGCGAAGCCCGGCGGTCGGCTGCGACGGGGCATCGTGCTCGGCGCGCTCGTCATGGTGGTCGCCCAGATCGTGATGACCGGCATCATGACGATGACCCCCGTGCACATGCAGATGCACCACCACGGGCTCGGCGCGGTCGGAGCGGTCATCGGCGCGCACGTCGCCGCGATGTACCTGCCCTCGCTCGTCACGGGCATGCTCGTGGACCGGGTCGGACGGGTGCCCATGGCGGTCGCCTCCGGGGTCGTCCTGGTCGCGGCGGGGACGGCGGCGGCGCTGCTCGGCGACTCGTTGACCGCGTCGCTCGTCGCCCTCGTCCTGCTCGGCTTCGGCTGGAACCTCGGCCTGATCTCCGGCACCGCGATGATCGTGGACGCCACGGATCCCGACGAGCGAGCCCGAGTGCAGGGCTCCGTCGACGTGCTGATCGCCCTGGCGGGAGCGAGCGGCGGCGCCCTCTCGGGGATGGTGATGGCCGCGTCCGGCTACCAGGCGCTGGCGTGGACCGGCGCCGTCGTGGCCGTCGCCCTCGTACCGGTCGTCGCACTCACCTCACGGTCGGTCCGTTCGGTCCGACCGGTCTGATCCGACCGTGATCCGCGACGGGACGGCGCGAACCTGCGGTCAACCGGCCGCGGCAGCCAGGCGGGCGAGCCCCTCGTCGATCGAGATCCCCGGCGTCCAGTGCAGGTCGCGACGGGTGCGACGCTGGTCGAACCAGTGCGCCGTCGACAGCTGCTCGGCGAGGAACCGGGTCATCGGCGGCTCGTCCTGGCCCGGACGCACCCGCCACACCGCCTCGACGAGCGATCCCGCGACCCGGGCGACGCCGGCCGGCACGTGCAGCCGCGGTGCCGGCACCCCGGACGCGGTGCAGATGCCGGCGAGGAGGTCGCCGACCGGGCGGGGCTCCCCGTTCGTCACGACGTAGGCGTTGCCGTGCACGCCCTCGTCGGCGGCGTGGTCCAGCGCGGCGACCATCGCGGACGCTGCGTTGTCGACGTAGAGCGTGTCGATGAGCGCGGCACCCGAGTCGAGCAGCGGCAGGCGTCCGGAGCGGGCACGATCGACGATCCGTCCGACGAGCTGGGTGTCGCCCGGGCCCCACACGAGGTGCGGGCGGACGGCGACGACGGCGAACTCGGGGTCGTCGGCGCCGAGGGCGATCAGTTCCGCGGCGGCCTTCGTCCGCGCGTAGTCGCCACGAGCACGCGAGGGCTCGGCGGGCGCGGCCTCGGCGCCGACGAGCGACGAACCGGTGTGCGCGACGGACGGCGACGACACGAACACGAACCGACGGACGCCGGCCTCGCGGGCCGCGGCGACGATCGACCGTGTGCCGTCCACGTTCACCCGGACGAAGTCCGCGGGGTCGCCGGCGAGCGACACCTTCGCCGCCAGGTGGACGACGGCCTCGACACCGTCGACCGCGCGCGCCACGGCGGCGGCGTCCGTCATCGTCCCGAGCACGTCAGAGACTCCGGGCACGTCAGAGACTCCGGGCGCGTCGGATACCCCGGACAACCCCGACGCTCGCCGCTGGAACGTCCGGACCTCGTGCCCGGCGTCCCGCACCGCGGCCGCCGTCGCGCGCCCGAGGAACCCGCTGGCACCCGTGACGAGGACCTTCACGGCCGGACCATCCGTCCCCCGGACAGCACCGAGGCCGCCCACCGCGACAGCCGCGCACGGTCGACCTTCGAGTTGTGCCGGATGTCGGTCGGCAGCACGGGCACGGTCAGCACGGCGGCGACGGGCACGCCCGCGGCGGCGCGCACCGCGGCGGACAACGCCGGCGAGGCCAGCCCCGGCCGACGCGTCGACGGCACCGTCTCGACGACGGCGACGACCTGCTGCGTGCCGTTCGGTCCGATGCCGGCGATCCCGGCGCGGCCGACCCCGTCGACCGCCTCGATGCGCTGCTCGGGGCCGACGGGCGTGACGACCCCGTCCACCGTGGTGACGACGTGCTGCAGACGGCCCTCGACCCACAGACGGCCCGACGCGTCGAGGTGCCCGACGTCGCCGGTGCGGTGTCCTCGCGGGTCGTTCACCCCGAGGCGGGAGACCCGGTTCTGCCGCCAGAGCCGGTCGTACCGGTCGCGGACGTGCGGCGCAGCGACGACGATCTCGCCGGTCACGCCCGGCTCCTCCGTCAGGCCCCCGGTCGGCAGTCCGCCGGCGTCGAGCGGGGCGATGCGCACGCGGACGTTCGCGGCGGGGCGCCCCACGCAGATGCCCTCGTCGGAGGACGCTGCCGCGGCCCGGACGCCGTCCAGGTCGACGTCGGTCATCAGCAGCCCCTCGGTCATGCCGTAGGGGGTGTGGGCGCTCGCGTTCGGCATGAGCTCGGTCGCGGCGGCCAGGAGCGCGGCCGACACGGGAGCACCCGCCGACAGGAACAGGCGCACGCGACCGAGTGCCGCACGATCGTCGTCGGTCAGGGCGGACGCCGTCGCGACGACGTTCGCGAGCGCCGCCGGCGACAGGAACACCACCGTGGCGTCGGCCGCCGTCACGGAGTCGGCGACCGCCCGGGCCGTCAGCGTCCGGGGTGCGGTCACGTCCATGTCCGGCGCCACCGACCGGGCGCCGAGCGCGGGGCCGAGCAGGGCGAACGGTGCGAAGCCGGCGACGAGTCCGGTGCCGACACCGACGTCGTACTGCGTGGCGAGGGCGTCCCGGACGGCACCGAGCTGGCCGTGGGTGTAGACGACGCCCTTCGCCGGACCGGTGGAGCCGGACGTGAAGAGCACGGCGGCGGGCGCATCCGACGCCGGAGCACCGGGCAGCGCGGCACCCTCGGCGAGACGTCGTGCACCACGGCGGGCCACGTCGAGCAACGTGTGCTCGACCCGGAGCGCACGTCGAGCGGGAGCGGGCAGCGCCACGGTGGCGATGCGCCGTCCGGGCCAGCCGAGCGCGCGGGCGGCTCCGAGCCCGGGCAGGGCTCCGATGATCCAGTCGGGTCTGGCTCCGCGGACGGCACGGGTCAGTCCGCGCAGTCCGAGTCCGGCATCGGCCACGACGACGACCGCGCCGATCCGAATGCAGGCGTACAGGACCGCCGTCAGATCCGCTCCGGGCGTGACGAGCAGTGAGACACGGTCACCCGCGCGCACACCGAGATCCGCGAGCCCGGCCGCGATCTCGTCCACCCGTCGGGCGAGCAACCGCCACGAGACGGTGCGGGGACCGCCGGGGGCGGCCATCTCGACGAGCGCGGGCTCGTCGCTGTCGCGCAGCTCGTCGAGGGCCGCCCACAACGGACGTGTCGGTGCGGTGTCGGCGTGTTCCGGGAGGCGCGGCTCGGCCCCGGCGGGCGCGTGGCCGTCCGGCAGGTGGTCGCCGAGCCAGTCGAAGACCGTCCCGGCGACGTCGGCGTCGTCCGGCAGCAGGTGCCCGGCGCCCTCGAAGCGGTGGACGTCGGCGTGCGGCAGGCGCTCCGCGAGGTCGTCGAGGTAGCGCTCGAGGAACACGGGGTCGCGCGGCCCCCACATGATCAGCGCCGGGACGTCGAGCGCAGCGACGCCGGCCGCGATCCGGTCGAGCTCCGGCGCGCTCGGATGCGCGGCGTCGACCGGGATGTCCGCGACGAAGCCGCCGATGCCCCCGCGCCGGACGGCACCGCGGTAGGGCGCCCGGTAGGCGTCGGCCACCGGTCGGTCGAGCCGGGGGTGCGCGATGGCGAGGGTGGTCTCGAGGAACGCCGGCGTCAGGACGGTCGCGCGGCCGAGCAGCTGCGGGCGGAGCGCGAGTCGGAGGGGAGCCGGGATCGGGGCGTCGTCGGGCTGGTGCACGGCAGTGTTGCACGTCGTGACGGCCACCACGAGGTCCGGGTGGTCGACCGCCCACCCGAGGGAGACGACACCGCCCCAGTCGTGTCCGAGGGTGACCACCGGGCCGGACAGCTCGAGTTCGTCCGTCAGCGCCCCGAGGTCCCGCACGCGGTCGGCGAGCCCGTGCTGCTGACCCGTCCGCTCGGAGAACCCCATGTCGAGCTGGTCGACCGCGACGACCCGCCACGCCGGACCACCGGCGGCGGCGAGCTCGAGCGAGGTGCGGAGCACCGACCGCCACAGGTACGACCAGGTCGGGTTGCCGTGGACGCACAGCAGCGTGCCGACCGGGTCCACGCCGAGTGCGGCCAGGGAGCCGGCCGTGTCGAGGAGGTGCCATGAGCGCTCGGGGCGATCCGCGCCTCCCGTCAGACCGTGACGGGCCGGGACGGTGACGAGCCGCGACCATGCGGGGTCGAGTCCGGGCAGGGGCGGCGGAGGCGTCGCCGGAGCCGTGGCAGCGGCGACGCGCGGGAGGCCGGACCTCACCAGCGCAGTTCCATCATCGCCGTGTTGATGCCGGAGCCGACACCGCCGAGGAACACCCGGTCGCCGGGGCGGATCGCACCGCGTGCGACCTCGTCGGCGAGCGTGATCGGGATCGACGCCGGGCCGACGTTGCCGAACCGCTGGTACGTGGTCGGGACCTTGTCCCGCGGGACGCCGATCGCCTCGACGAAGGCGTTCGTGTGCACGTCGGAGACCTGGTGCAGGACGTAGCGGTCCATGTCGGCCCAGTCGAAGTGCGAGCGGGCCTCGTTCCAGGCGGCGACCACGAGTTCCATGCCGCCCTTCAGCAGCATCTTCGCGTCCGTGAACATGCCGTCGACGCTGCCGACGCAGAGGTCGTACCACTGGGTCGCCGCGCGGGTGACGCCGCCGACGATCCGGTGTCCGGCCGGGTGGGCGTCGGCCGGTCCGAGCACGGCCGCGGCCGCACCGGAGCCGAGCGTGAGGCTCGCGAACTCGCTCATGAAGTCCTTGCGGTTCCGGCCACCCTGGTTCAGACGCTCGATCGTGTTGATCTGCACCTGGTCGGCGTCCTCACCGTCGACCACGAGGGCGTACTTGATCTGCCCGGAGTCGATCATGCCCGCCGCCACGCTCATGGCGTTGACGAAGCCGAGACACGCGTTCGCGATGTCGAAGTTGATCGCCGACGAGGGCAGGCCGAGGCCGTGGTGCAGCCGCACCGCGACCGAGGGCTCGAGGTGCGGGCGGGTGACCGACGTGTTGATCAGCAGGCCGACGTCCTCCGGACCGATGCCCGCCTCGGCCATGGCGCGACGCCCGGCGTCGATGGCGGCGTCCTGGAAGGACTGCCCCTCACCCCAGTTCCGGCGTTCCTTGACCCCGGCCACACGCTCGAGCAGGCCCATGGGCAGACGCAGCCGGCGCAGCACGCCCCGGAGCCGTTCCTCGATGTCCGCGGACGTCGTCACGCGCTCGGCCACGGTCGTCGCGACCGAGAGCAGCGCGACGTTGTCGTGTTTGGCCGTGGCGTTGCCGGGGCGCTCCGGCTCGCTGCTCGTCGTCGGGTCGACCGGCCGTTCCGTCATGATCGTCACCGACACATACTTCCGCATCCGTCCTGGATGCGCGATCCGGAAGCGCTGAACACCGGGGGACAGTGCGCATCCTGGCCGCGTCAGGCCTCCGGCTGGCGTGGCTCCTTGGGCAGCTTGCGGAGCTTGGCGCGCCGCTTGCGCCGCTCCGGGATCATCGAGCGCATCTCCTCGAGCTTGCCGAAGCAGAGCAGGCGGTCGCCGGGCTCGAGGGCGACGCCGCTGCGCGGGTTCGGGATGACGCTCGAGCCGCGGTGCAGCGTCAGGACCGTGATGTCGCGGTCCCAGAGCCCCGACTCCTTGATGGTCTTCCCCACGAGGTCGGCGTTGGTGTGCACGAGGAGCTCCGCGACGCCGTAGCCCGTCGACACCGACAGCCGCTGCCGCACGTCGATCTCCGGGAAGGCGACCTGGTTCGCGATGAAGTCGATGATCGCGCCGGCGATGTCGAGGCCCGTGGCGCGCTCGATGCCCTCGAGACCCGGCGACGAGTTCACCTCCATCACGAGGGGTCCCTCGTTGCCCTCGAGCATGTCGACGCCGGCGACCCGCAGGCCCATGATCTGCGCCGAGCGGACCGCGGCCTCCTCGTACTCCGGCGTCAACGTGACCTTCTCGACCGTCCCGCCGCGGTGCACGTTCGACCGGAACTCGTCGCCCGACGCACTCCGGCGCATCGCCGCGACGACCCGGTCGCCGACGACGAGCGCGCGGATGTCCCGGCCGCGGCTCTCCGAGATGAAGCTCTGGATGAGGACGTTCTGCTTCGTGGAGTGCAGCGTCTCGACGATGGACTCGGCGACCTTCGCCTCGGGAGCGAGGATCACGCCGATCCCCTGCGTGCCCTCGAGCAGCTTGATCACGACCGGTGCTCCCCCGACCCGCTCGATCGCCCCCCGGACGTCGGCGCGACCGTTCACGAAGGTCGTCGCGGGCATGCCGATGTCGTGCCGGGACAGGATCTGGTTCGCCCGGAGCTTGTCCCGCGAGTTCGTGATCCCGTTCGCGGTGTTCGGCGTGTACACGTCCATCTGCTCGAACTGCCGCACCACCGCGGTGCCGTAGTACGTGATCGAGTTCCCGATGCGCGGCAGGATCGCGTCGTAGTCGCTCAGCAGCTTGCCGCGGTACTGCAGGTCCGGGTCGTCGCCGGTCAGGTCGATCGCGAACCGCAGCGTGTTCAGCACCTTGACCTCGTGCCCGCGGTCGATCGCGGCCGCCCGGAGGCGCTCCGTCGAGTACGCGTGCGGGGCACGCGACAGGATGGCGAGTTTCATCGGTGGGGCTCCGCGGGGTTCGGGTTATCGACGGCGACGCTCCATCCAAGCATGCGACAGGATGGGGGCATGGCCCGAGAACCGAAGTCCCCGAACGGCGGTCTCGTGGTCGCCGGGTGGCGGGAGTGGGCCGCGCTGCCGGGCCTCGGCATCCCGTGGATCAAGGTCAAGCTCGACACCGGCGCCCGCAGTTCGGCGCTGCACGCGTTCGACCTCGAGGAGCTCCCCGGCGACCGGGTGCGGTTCTCGGTGCACCCCTGGCAGGACACCGACGCCGACGCGGTCACGATCGAGTGCGACGTCCACGACCGGCGCACCATCCGCAGCTCCTCGGGGCACACGCAGGAACGGATCGTCGTCCTGGCGGAGATGACCCTCGCCGGCCGCGTGTTCGAGGCCGAGGTCACGCTGAGCAACCGCGACCAGATGGGCTTCCGGATGCTGGTCGGGCGCGAGGCGCTGCGCAACGGCTTCCTCGTCGATCCTGCGAGGTCCTTCATGGCCGGCCGGGCCCCGAAGGAGATCCGGCGCCGGAACCGCGGACGCGCCTGATGGCCGACGCCCCGGCCGTGCTGGAGCGCATCGTCGCGGACATCGACGCGGAGCACCTCGGTGCCCACGGCGTGCACGTGCGGATCGGCGACGACGAGGCCGAACACCGTTGGCGCAGCGACGAACGCGAGAACCTCTACTCGGTGTCGAAGGGCGTGTGCGCGCTCGCGGCCGGCATCGCGGTCGACGAAGGACTGCTCTCGCTCGACACCCGGGTGCCGGAGCTGCTCCCCGAGGTCCGGCTCGGCGCGGGCGTCGAGGCCGTCACGGTCCGGCACCTGCTCACGATGACGAGCGGCATCGACTTCGCGTGGTTCGGCGACGAGGTCGTCCCGTGGCCCGACCTGGCCGCCGAGATGCTCGGCCATCGGACCGTCGGCCCGGGCGCGGTCTTCCGGTACAGCGACGCGAGCCCCTACGTCGCGATGCGCATGCTCGGAGCCGTGGTCGGCGACGTCCGCGACTGGCTGCTCCCCCGGCTCTTCGAGCCGCTCGGCATCCACAACCCGCAGTGGCACCGGTGCCCGCTCGGTTGGATCGTCGGCGGCAGCGGCCTGGAGCTCCGGACCTCCGAGCTCGCCCGCATCGGCGCGCTCCTGCGCGACCGCGGCCGGTGGGGCACCACGCAGCTCGTGTCGGCCGCGTGGGTCGACGGGATGCACACCGACTGGGTCGAGACCGGCGGCGGCGCACCGTTCGAGCGGTACGGGTTCGCGGTGTGGGACGGTCCCGGGGACGCGTGGCGGCTCGACGGTCGCTACGGCCAGTACGTCGTCGTCGACCAGGCCCGCGCGGCGGTGGTGACGATCACGGCGCACGAGGAGTCGCGGGACCACCGGCTCGCGGAGCTCGCGGCGGACGCGGTGCGCGCGATCGCCTGATCCGGCGTCCGCGGGACGGTCGGGGCCCGGATCGGGTGCGGCTCTCGAACGCGACCCGTCCACGGACTGGAGGCGCGGTGCGGGCCCGCACCGCGCCTCCAGTCCGTCGCCGGTGCCCGTCTCGGGCGGGCGGGTGGACGTCCAGGTGGCGCGCGGACGCGTGTCAGATCAGCGCGGCGGCGATCGTCCGGGCCGTCTCGGTGCCCAGGCCCGGGTCACGGAGGCGCATCGCGAGGTACCCCGACACGACGAGCAGGAGCTGGTCGGCGAGCGCCGGTGCCCGCTCGGCGCCGACGAGGGGCTCGGCGAACGCGGCCAGGCGTTCTCGGAGTGTGCCGGTCTCGAGGTCGAGGACCCCGCGCACGTCAGCGGGGGCGTCGACGTACTCGGCGGCCGTCCCGAGGAACGCGCACCACCGCGAACCGGACGGCGTGGAGCGGTACGCGTCGAGCGCGTCGAACACCGCCAGGAGTCGACCGCGATCGTCCGTGGCCCGGTCCACGGCCCGGTCCCACGTCGCGAGCCAGTCGTCGTGCCGTCGTCCGAGCGCCGCGGCGACGAGGGAGTCCTTGCTGGCGTACCCGCGGTAGAGCGTCGCGCTGGAGATCCCGGCGCGCTCGAGCACGGCGTCGATCGGGGTCGCGGCGATGCCGCGGGTGAAGAAGAGTTCCTCCGCGGCGTCGAGGAGCTTCTGCTCGGTCCCTGGACGCATCGCCATGAGGGCACCCTAGGCTCTGAATAGTGAAACGACCGTTTTCGTTGCAACAGCGTGTCCTGCTCGCGAGCGGGCTCGGCCTGATCGCCGCGACCTACGGCCTGGTCCGGCTGGCGTACGGGCTGTTCCTGCCCGACGTGCAGCGCGACCTCGGGCTGTCGTCGGATTCAGCGGGGTGGATCTCCTCCGGTGCGTCGGTGCTCTACTGCCTCGGCGCGCTCGGCGGGTTCCTGCTCGCCGCACGGCTCCCGCGGTTCCTGGTGCTCGCGGCCGCACTCGTCGCCGGGGGCGGGGCGCTCGGGATGGCGGCTGCTCCGGACACGACGGTGTTCGGGTCGGCCTCGGTGATCGGATCGGCGGGTGCGGGACTCGCCTCGCCCGCACTCGTCCGGCTCGTCGCCGAGCAGGTGCCGGACGCCGTGCAGGGTCGGGCGCAGTCGATCGTCAACGCGGGCACCGGACCCGGGCTGGTCGGCGCGGGCGTCCTCGCCCTCGTGCTCCTGCCCGACTGGCGCGCGGCCTGGGCGTGCTCGGGGGTGTTCGCGATCGCCGTCGGGAGCGTGCTGCTGTCCGCGTCCCGAGCTGCAGACGGCCACCGCGCCGGACCGGTGCCGCGGTCCGGCACCCCGGCACGGTGGTTCGCCGCGCACCGTGGAGCCCTCGCCGTCGCCCTGCTGTTCGGCGCCGGGTCCGCGGTCGTGTGGACGTACGGACGCTCGGTGCTCGTGCACGCGGGTGCCTCGGTCGTGGTGTCGGTGTCGGCCTGGGTCGCACTCGGCCTCGGCGGGGCCGCGGTCGTGGTCACCGCGCGGTGGACCAGCCGCCTCCGCGCCCGGACGCTCTGGGCCGTCACGACCGCCGCCGTGACACTGGCCGTCCTCACCCTGGGGACCGTGCCGCAGTGGACGGTGCTCGCCCTGCTGTCCTGCGCCGTGTTCGGTTGGGGATACACCGCCGCGACCGGAGCCCTGATCGCCTGGACCACCGAGATCGACGCCGAACGGTCCTCCGCGGGCACGTCGATGCTGTTCGTGGCGCTCGTGCTCGGGCAGGCGGCGGGGGCGGCCGGCGCCGGGGCGGTCGTCACGACGGGTGGCTACCCCGCGTCCTTCGTCGCGGGCTCCGCGGTGACCGCCGTCAGCGCCGCGGCGGTCCTGTTCCGGCGCCGCGTCAGAGCAGCGGGCGGAGCTCGATCTTCCGGTTGCACGCCACCGACGCCTCGTTCGCGACGCGGAGAGCGGTCTCGGTGTCCGGCAGGTCCATGACCCAGAACCCGGCGACGAACTCGGCGGGGTCGCCGACGAGCCCCGAGGTCGTGGCCGGTGTGCCGCCGCGTGCGTCGACGACGGTGGCGTCCGCCGGCGCGGACACCCCGGCGGCGAAGACGACCGCGTCCCCGAGCCGTTCGTTGAGCGCGTCGACCGCGTCCATCTCGGCCCGGGTCGCGGACTCGGTCCGACCGGCGGCGTCGGCCTGCCCGTCGTCGACGACGTTGACGAGGAACTGCATGGCGTCTCCTCTGCTCGTTGGCGGGAGGCTACTCCTGGAGGCGCGCTCCGGCAGACGTGCCCGCTAGCGTGGTGCGCATGGGGACGGTGGCGGAGTGGTCGCGGCTGCCGGTGGGGCGCCGGGAGCACCGGCAGGATGCCGTGCTCGCGATCGTCCTCGGCTCGGGCCTGGCGATCACGACGACGCTCTACGGCTCCGCCGGCACCTACGGCGACGACCAGGCCGCGTGGTGGGTCTCCGCACTGATCGTCGTGGCGAACGCCGCCCCGATCGCGTTCCGCCGGCGCTGGCCGATGAGCGTCGCCGTCGTCTCGGCGCTGGCCTTCGCGGCCACGCAGGTCCTGCACGTGCCCGAGGTCTTCCTCGTCAACTTCACCCTGTTCATCCCGCTGTACACCGTCGGGGCGTGGTGCTCCGACCGGGTGCGAGCCGAGGTCGTCCGCTGGGTCGTCATCGGCGGGATGTTCGCATGGCTGTTCCTCGCGATCGCGTTCGGCTGGGCCGTGCCGAACGCGCTGCCGAACGACGACGGCGGGCTCATCCCGCCGTACATCGCGCTCTCGCTGCTCAACATCGTCATCAACGTCATCTACTTCGGCGCCGCCTGGTACGCGGGCAACCGGGCATGGGCGTCGGCGGTCGCGAAGCACCAGCTCGACGAACGGACCGCCGAGCTCGCCGCGGAACGCGAGCGGAACGCTGCCCAGGCCGTGACGATCGAACGCGTCCGGATCGCCCGCGAACTCCACGACGTCGTCGCCCACCACGTGTCGCTCATGGGGGTGCAGGCCGGAGCTGCCCGGCGGGTGGTCGACCGCGACCCGGAGCAGGCGACGGCCTCGCTCGGCGTGGTCGAGGAGAGCGCCCGCACCGCGGTCGAGGAACTCCGTCGGATGCTCGGCACGCTGCGGTCCGACCACGACGACGACGGACAGCGCGGGGACGAGCACGGCGACGGCCCGAGCACGGAGGGCCTCGGGCGCATCGGCGAGCTCGCGGACTCGGCACGCACGGCCGGCCACCCGACGGAGTACGTGGTCGTCGGCGACGCGCGCGACGTCCCGCCGACGGTGTCCGCCGTGGCCTACCGGATCGTGCAGGAGGCCGTGACGAACGTCCTCAAGCACGCCGGCCCGAGCGCTCGCGCCGACGTCCGCGTGCGGTACCTCGACGACGGCGTCGAGGTCGAGGTCACCGACGACGGGCACGGCGAACGGCCGCCGCGGACCACCGCTGGCAGCGGACTCGGCCACGTCGGGATGCGCGAACGCGTCGGCGCCGTGGGCGGACGGATCGAGATCGGGCCGCGCGCCCGGGGAGGCTACCTGGTGCGGGCATGGCTACCGACGACCTGACCATCGTGCTGGCCGACGACCACGACCTCGTCCGGGCCGGGTTCCGCGTCATCCTCGAGTCCGAGCCCGGGTTCCGGGTGGTCGGCGAGGCCGCGGACGGTGCCGAGGCGGTCCACGCCGTGCGCGCGCACCGCCCGGACGTGGTCTGCCTCGACGTCCAGATGCCGAACGTCGACGGACTCGAGGCGGCCCGGCGGATCGCAGCGCTCCCGGATCCGCCGGCCGTGCTGGTCCTGACGACGTTCGACCACGACGACGCCCTCTTCCAGGCGCTCGAGGCCGGCGCCAGCGGCTTCCTGCTGAAGAACGCCTCCCCCGAACGCCTGATCGACGCCGTCCGCACGGTGGCGGCGGGCGACGCGCTGCTGGCCCCGGACGTGACCCGCCGGGTGATCAGCCGCGCGACGGCGGCCCCGTCGGCGCCGTCCACCACGCGCGGGGACGACGCCCTCGCCGCCGCCGGGCTCACCGACCGTGAGACCGACGTGCTGCGCCTGCTCGCCCGGGGCCTGAGCAACGCCGAGATCGCCACCGAGCTCTACGTCGGCGAGGCCACGGTGAAGACGCACGTGTCGAACGTGCTGCAGAAGCTCGGGCTCCGCGACCGCATCCAGGCCGTCGTCTGGGCCTTCGAGCACGGCGTCGCCGGTAACCCGGCCTGACACGTCCGGTACCCGCGCCCCATCCGCTCCCCGCCGGCTCCCCCGCACGGCGGACCCGTGATCCCCGCCGTCCGCGGGAGGTGGTCGATCGTCCCCGCGCAATAGCGTCGACGCAGGCGGTGCACACCGCCGCGAGAGGGGAACGAGATGCTCGCCATCGACGGGGTGACGAAGCAGTACGGCGACCGTCGGGTGCTCGACGACGTGACGTTCACGGTCGGCGACGGTCGCCTGACCGGGTTCGTCGGCGGCAACGGCGCCGGCAAGACCACCACCATGCGGATCCTGCTCGGCGTGCTGCAGGCCGACGCCGGCACGGTGTCGATCGACGGCGCGACGATCGGACCGGCAGACCGACGGCGCTTCGGCTACATGCCCGAGGAGCGCGGCCTCTACCCGAAGATGCCCGTGGCCGAGCAGATCGCGTACTTCGCGCGGCTGCACGGCGTCGACAAGAGCACGGCCGCCACCCGCACGGCCGACCTGCTCGAGCGGCTCGGTCTGACCCCGCACGCGGACGACGCCGTCGAGAAGCTGTCCCTCGGCAACCAGCAGCGTGTGCAGGTCGCGGCCGCGTTGGCGCACGACCCCGAGGTCCTCGTGCTCGACGAGCCGTTCTCCGGCCTCGACCCGATGGCCGTCGACGTGGTGCTCGGCGTCCTCCGTGAAGTCGCCGCCCGCGGTGTGCCGGTGCTCTTCTCGAGCCACCAGCTGGACGTCGTCGAGCGGCTCTGCGACGACGTCGTGGTGATCGCCGACGGCACGATCCGCGCCGCCGGGCCGCAGGACGAACTCCGGAAGCAGGCCGGCCCGGCGGCCTGGGAGCTCCTCGTCGACGGCGACGTGGCGTGGCTCCGCGACGAACCGGGCGTCACCGTCCGGGAGTTCGACGGCGGCTACGCCGTGTTCGAAGCCGAGGACGCCACCGCCCAGCGCGTCCTGCAGCACGCCGTCCAGCACGGCACCGTCGGATCGTTCTCCCCGCGCGTCCCCCGGCTCAGCGAGGTCTTCCGGGAGGTCGTCCGGTGAACGCCTCGTTCGTCCGGTCCGTGCAGCTCGTCGCCGCACGCGAGATCCAGGCACGCATCCGCAGCAGGGCGTTCGTCGTGTCCGCCTGCATCCTCATCCTCATGGTGGTCGCGTCCATCGTCGTCGGCGGCATCGTCGGCAAGGCCACCGCGGGTGACACCACCCCGGTCGCGGTCGTCGACGGCGTCGCGCTGCCGACCAGCAAGGGCCTCGACGTCACCGAGGCCCCGACCGCGGCCGCCGCCGAGCGCCTGGTCGAGAACGGCGACGTCGAGGCGGCGGTCCTGCCCTCCGACGACCCGCTCGGTTACAGGGTCGTCGGGCTCGACGACGCCCCGACCGACGTCGTCCAGGCGCTCAGCGTCTCGCCGCGCATCGAACTGCTCGACCCGAACGCGATCCCCGGCGGACTCGTCTCCATCGTGGCGCTGGCCTTCGGCGTCGTGTACTTCGCGTCGGCGGTGACCTTCGGCCAGTCGATCGCGCAGAGCGTCGTCGAGGAGAAGTCCACCCGCGTGGTCGAGATCCTGATGGCGGCGATCCCGGCACGGGCACTGCTCGCGGGCAAGGTCCTCGGCAACAGCGTCATGGCGTTCGCGCAGATCGTCGCGGTGGCGATCGCGGCCGCCGTCACCCTCGCGGTCACCGGCCAGGACAACATGTTCACCGTGCTCGGCCCGAGCATGCTCTGGTTCGTCGGGTTCTTCGCGATCGGGTTCGTGCTCGTCGCCTCGCTGTTCGCGGCGGCCGCGGTGCTCGTGTCCCGGCAGGAGGACGTCGGCAGCGTCACGACCCCGGTGATGATGCTCGTGATGATCCCGTACATCCTGATCATCGTCGCCTACGACGACCCGACGGTCCTGGGCATCATGTCGTACGTGCCGTTCGGTGCACCGATCGGGATGCCGATGCGGATCTTCCTCGGCACGGCCGAGTGGTGGGAGCCGGTCCTGTCCCTCGTGATCGTGGCGGCCTCGGTCGTGCTCGTCGTGGTCGTCGGCGCACGGATCTACGAGAACGCACTGCTGCGCACCGGCGGCCGTGTGAAGCTCGCGGAGGCGCTGCGCGGCTGACGCCGTGGTGCTCGCACCAGCCAGCCGAGCGGCGCTGCGCGGATGCTCCTCCCCGTCCACAGAGTTCTCGGCGTATTCTTGGGTTCGGAAGCAACGACGATTCCGGCCATGCCTCGTCGTGCTCACCTTCCCCACCGCTCGACGGGCGCGAACTGCGAACCAAGAGCCCTTCGTGTCAGAACACCTCATCGAGTACGTCGCCCGTGACCGCACGGGCATCACCGCCGTCGTGACGCCCACGAGCGTCATCGACGTCGACACCGTCATCAGGAACATCCACGCCGGGCACGCCGGGTACTACGTCGCAGCCGACTCGTGGAAGCGCACCCCCGTCCGGAGCATGTCGTTCCTCGGCGGGGCGTACCTGTTCGCGAACTGGGACGGCTCGAAGCGGAACATGCTGCACGACCTCGCGTTCCGTGCGCCCACCCGGTCGATCGAGATCACGCCGCAGCCGCAGCCGCGGTTCTCCCGGGTGCTGGCCGCGCTCTTCGGTCGTCGGCGCTCCCCGCAGCGCTGAGGCCTCCCTCGCCCGCGGAGCGCGCGCACGGGGACCGCACCGTGTGCGCGCCGCGATGACCGGCGGGCCAGGATGGACCCGTGGAGTACGCGGCGGACCGGTGGGTGCGGCGGCTGCGCGACGGTGTCGTCCCGAAGCCGTGGCCCGTGCTCGTCGGAGCAGCCCTGCTGACGATCGGCGCAGCGGTCGCCCTCGTCGCCGAGTTCTCCGGTCCCGGGTTCTTCGACCACGTCACGGGATCGCGCGCCCAGTCCTCGGTCGTCCTGTTCCCGGCGTTCCTCGTCGTGCTCGGGGTCGGCATCGTCATCGGCACCGGGTGGAGCGGTCGGCGTGACCGTCGGACCCTCGCCCGCATCCGGGGCAGCGGTCGCACGCCGGCGTTCTTCCTCCCGGTGTGCGCCAAGACCCCGTGTTCGATCTCCCGTGGGCGGACCACCGGAGGATCGACGTCGCCACGAAGGACTCCCGCGGCATGCGGATCGACTACGCGCTCTGGTTCGACCTGGCCGACGGTGGCACGCTCGTCCTCTCACCGCGAACGACGCTCGGCCGTCCCTTCGAGGCCGGGCAGACGAAGCTCGACATCCTCATGCGGGTCCTGCGGTCGCTGCGGCGCGAACTGGAGCGCTGAGGACGCGGGCGGACCGAACCCGTAACGCATCGGGGGTTGCATGCGGCATTTCACTGGGTAGAGTGGTGTCGATCGAGGGGGGGGATCATGAGTCGAGGGTGGAAGGTCGACATCGCCGGTTCGAAGGCGATCATCGACAAGACCGCGAACGCGGGTTCGTGCATGCAGGACGCGTCGGTCGACGTGGACGCCGCGCTTCGGGCCGTCGTCAGCGCGCTCACCGGGACGGATGCAGCGGGTTCGGCGCAGGGCTTCCTGAACGCGCGCCAGGGGGACGCGACGGCAGCAGTCCGTGCCGTCCAGCGGGCGATCACGGCGGCGACCGGCGCGATGAGCGCCTTCGCCGAGGCGGATGCCACGATGGCCAGCCACACCGCGGTTGCCAGCGCTGACGCCGGCGGGCGGGGGAAGCGGTGAGCGCAGGACTCATCGACGAGAGCGCGCTCCCGACGGTGACCTCGTCGAACGCCGCCGTCAGCGACAGTGCGACGGCCCTCCGGTCGTCGACGGCCCAGGTGCAGCAGGCCGCCGGTGATGCGCAGAGCTCTTGGAGCGGTATCGGCGGTGCGCTGTCGTCCCCCGGCGCGACCGACGCCATCCCCGACGCGATGCACGGCGCGACGGAGAAGTCCCGTGACCTGGCCGCCGCCGGCTCCGCGGTCGCGACGGCGCTCGACGCCTTCGCGGACGAGGTCACCGCGGTCCGGCGCACCCGTCGATCGCTGTCCGCCGACATCGAGGAACTCCGGGCACGGGTCGCGTCGTCGGACAGCGACGAGGCGGTCCCTGCCGAGTTCCGAGCGCTGAACGAGGACCTGCACGAACGGGCACGCCGGCTGCGCACCAGGTGGCGGACGGCGCAGGACGACCTCAGCCAGGCGATCCGTGCCCAGGTCCGTGGGGGCCCACAGCTGTTCCCGACGCTGAGCGGGAACACCCTCGCGGCACCGTTCGCCAGGGTCGACTTCGGGGCGGCTGCTCTGGCGTTCGGCGATGCTGCCCGTCTTCCGGTGCTCGCCCGCCTCGCTGCGAAGGGTCCGGACGCCCTCCGGAAGTGGGCGGCGGACCACCCGGATGAAGCTCAGCGCATGCTCGAGCACCCTCCCTCCACGGTCGACGTCAAGTCCTGGTGGTCGGGTCTCGACGCCGACGAGCGCACGGCCCTCGTCACCGGGCTGTCCATGGTCGTCGGCAACCTCAACGGCGTGCTCTACGCTGACCGCGCACGGGCGAACCGGCACACCCTCGACACGGAGCTCAAGAAGGCGCGAGCCCGGCACCGGAACCTCATCGCCAAGGCCAGCCTCGGGACACCCCTTAACCCCATCGAGCGGGCCGAGTTCGATCGCTTGCTCGAACGGATGGATGCGCTCGAGGCACTCAACAGGACGCTGCTCGCGAGCACTGCCGCGGCGCCGCGCACCATCGTTTCACTCACCCTCGGGCACCCTCCGCTCGCCGCCGTCGCAATCGGTGACCTCGACACCGCACGCAACATCACGGTGAACGTGCCGGGCATGGGCAACACCGTCGCTGACAGCATGGAGGGGTGGACCGGCGGCGCCGACAACCTTCTGGGCGAACAGCGGCGAGCAGCCGCACGGCAAGGCGCTGACCAGAACTTGGCTACGATCGCGTGGATGGGATACGACACCCCGGACATGCCGCCGAGCATCGATGTCCTCAGCTCTACGAAGGCATCGGCCGGAGCTCAGAACCTGAGCCGTTTCCTCAGCGGGGTCTCCGACAGCCGCGGCTGGGATGGCGGGTCGCACCTCTCCGTCGTGGCGCATTCCTACGGCACCACGACGGCAACACTCGCCGTGGCGAAGACTCCGGTGGCGAACCTCACGCTGCTCGCATCAGCCGGGATCGATCCGCACGTCCCCGACGTGCACGCCGTCGATGTGCCGCGCGGGCACGTATGGGCTTCCCAGTCGAAGAAGGACCTCATCGCGAACATCGGTCGAGGCGCCGTTGAACTCCCTCGTCTGGGGTTCGGCGGTGAGCAGCCGATCAACACAGCAAACCCGTTCACGTCCAATCGCACCTTCGTCCTCGCACTACCCAGCGCACACACCCTCAACCCGAGCGATCCGGCCTGGGGTGCACGGACGTTCTCGTCGAACGACGTCAACATCGGTGGCGAGTCCTACGTGGGGTCCGACGGCCACGGGGCGACTCCTGCTACCGAGGCCGCCCTCGCGAACAAGAGCGTGACGGCGTACGGCTACCTCGACGTAGGGACGTCCTCGCTCAGGAACACCGCGTACACGAGCCTCGGGTACACGCCGGCCGGAAAGAAGATTCCATGAGGCTTCGAGGGCGCAACCTCATCCCGATCATCCCTGCCGCATTGCTCTGCATCACGGTCGTGGGTTGCTCGTCTGTCACGCACACTCCACAGGAGGCAACAATGTCGTCAACGGCCTCATCGGATGCGAAACGCGTCTGGGATGAGATGAACTCCCGAGCCGAGACAAGCCAGGCGCTCGTCGGAGGGGATTGGCTCGCATCGGATACGTCCGCTCGAGTGTGCGGAACCGGCGGCGTGCAGTGGGCAGTGAGCCGGATCGGGCCGGGTACGAGCGCTGACGATCGCGTGAGCGTGGCCGACAAGGTCGAGTCGCAGTGGCGCGAACTGGGTTGGAAGCCCGTGCGCTCAGAGCTCACCGGAGACGCTCCGGGCCTGCAGTTGCGATACCCAGGAGCGGGCACCTTCGAGGACGGGTTCTACGTCGAGTTCGCAACCACGGAGCACGGGTCGACCATCGCCTTGCAGACGCCGTGCACCCCCGGCGACGTCGACTCCCTCAACCGAGAGAAGTACGCCGAGAAGCACACGAACACCCCGCCCGACGTCCCCGGGGCCTCGTCGACGGGAGCGACTCCGTGAGCGCCACGATGGGCAAGGACTACTGGGCTCGCGAGCAGGAACGCCTCGAACGTCCACGCAGCTGGTGGATCGCCGGCCCGGGCATCGCGGCGCTCGTGATCGGTGCCATCGCGCTCATCGTGGTGAGCCGCTCGCCCGAGCACCTCTGGTTCCTCCCGGTGATCGCGCTCGTCCAGGCGGGCCTGCTCGTGTGGACAGCGGTGGCGCTGGCGAAGGTCCGCGGACGCCGCCCGCTCGCGCGCACGGTCGGCATCGCGGGGATCGTCGCCGCGGCGATCTGCATCTGGCAGTCGCTCGGGTTCCTGTTCGCAATGGTGCTCCTCAGCGGAGCGGCCTGAGCGCTCACCGGCGCAGAACGACGTCAGTCAGGACACCGACCTGGCCGGCAGCCACTCGCGGGACTGGGTCGCACCGACCACGACGGGCCGCGGGGACGAGATCGGACGGACGGACGATGACGGCTAGGACGAGACTCCGCCGGGCCGTGATCCCCGCCGTCCTCCTGGGGGCGACCACGACTGCACTGCTCACGGGTTGTGCGATGGCTGACGACACGACCACCACCGAACCATCGACCCCGGCGCGCACGAACACGTCGCAGAGCACCGATGGCGATCCGATGACCGCGGAGTCCGCGAACGCCGAGCAGATCGCGTTGCTCGACGCTCTGACCGGTGCCGTCCCCGGATCGTGGGGCGAAGCGACCGTGAACCGGTTCCGGACCTGCACCACGCCCTCGGCCGGGAGCGGAGTTCAGATCACTCGAGAGGTCCGCGGCGACGGGGTCCCGGACCCGGCTGCGGCTGCCGAGGCATTCCGGTCCGTGCTCCTCGAGCGTGGGTTCGACGCTGAGGTCCGCCGCGGCTCCGAGGTGGTCGGCACCGGCGACGCGCACCGGTACGCCGCGTTCAACGCCGACGGGACAGCGTCCATCATCCAGGCGTACAGCGCCTGCTACGCGTTCGACTCCACGTCGGGTACGCCGAGCGTCCCGCCCACGCCCGCGGAGTGAGGACGACGCCTCCGAGCGGTTCTCGATGCACAACGGCTTCTTCGTCGAGTTCGGCGCCACGGGAGCCCACTCCGTGAGCGCCACGATGGGCAAGGGCTACCGGGTCCGCGAGCAGGAACGCCTCGAACGTCCGCGCAGCTGCTGTATGGCCGGCGCCGGTCTCCCGGAACGACGTCCGCAGGCGCAACTACACGCTGACTGCCTCCAGCGTCGCCGCGAACGGGTCGAAGTCCTCGGGCAGCGCCCCGATCGGCGCCACCGTCGACTCCACCTCGACGAACGACCGCCGCTCGATCGACTCCTCCACCGCGACCATGGCGTCGAGCACGTGGTACCCGACCTCGCCCGTCGCGATGTGCGAGCCACCGCCGCGGATCGCCCGCGCCATGTCGAGCACGCCGAGTCCGCGGCCGACCGTCGGCTCCTCGTCGAGGAGCACGTCGAACTCCTGCGAGAACGGGAACGACGCGTCGGCCGTGAGCGGCCGGGCGATCCGGATCGGGTGCCCGCCGCCGAAGGTGTTCGGGTCGGGCAGGACGATGGTGCCCTCGGTCCCGTTCACCTCGAACACGCCGTGCCGGAACAGCGGGGTGTCGAACGACAGCAGCGACTGCGCGTCGCCGCCCTGCTCGAACGAGGTCAGGACGGACACGTGGGTCGGCACCTCGACCGGGAACGACTCTCCTGCGCGGGGGCCCACGACGAGCGAACGGGTCTCCCGCGACTTCGACCCGGTGGCGACCACGGAGTCGATCGGACCGAGCAGGTGCACGAGGGCGGTGAAGTAGTACGGGCCGATGTCGAACAGCGGCCCGGCCCCCTTCGCGTAGAGGAACGACGCGTTCGGGTGGAACACGTCGGGTCCTTGCCACTGCATGCTCGTGACCGCGGTCAGCGGGGTGCCGATCGCGCCGGACTCGATCGCACGCTTGGCGGTCTGCCATCCCGGGCCGAGCACGGTGTCGGGCGCGATGCCGAGCTTCAAGCCGAGGGAGTCGGCGAGCGCCACGAGCTCTGCAGCCGAGGCCCGGTCGACACCGATCGGCTTCTCGCTCCACACGTGCTTGCCCGCGCGCAGGGCCGCCGTCGACACCTCGACGTGCGTGGCCGGCAGTGTGAGGTTGACGACGATCTCGACGTCGGGGTCCTCCAGCACGGAGGAGCCGTCGCCGGACGCGGGGACGCCCCACTTCTCGGCGGAGGCCGCGGCGCGCGCGGTGTCGATGTCGCCGATGCGGACGACCTCGATGTCCGGGAACGCGGTGAGGTTCGTGAGGTACTGCTCGCTGATCATGCCGGCGCCGATGAACCCGACGCCGACCTTGCCCGTGCGGGTCATGCGGCCACCTCCTCGGAGAGCTGCGCGGCGAGCCACGCGTACGACTGCGCGACACCGTCGAAGATGTCGCCCGAGAACCCGTCGAACTCGATGACGGCGTACTCGAGCGAGGGCGCCGCGGCGAGCGCCTCGGCGAGCTTGACGTCGCCCTGTCCGGCCGGGGTCTGGTCCTGCGGGACCTGCGCGGTGGAGATGTTCCCGGTCATCGGGCCGTCCTTGACGTGCACGGCGACGATGCGGTCGCCGAGCTCCTGGATGAACGGCACGAGGTCGATGCCGGCGGCCGAGGCCCAGTACAGGTCGAGCTCGAGCACGACGGCGGGGTCGAGCAGCGTCGCGAGCACCTGCAGCGCCGGCTTTCCGTCGATTCGCGGGCGGAGCTCGTGGTCGTGGTTGTGGTACCCGACACGGAGCCCGTGCGCAGCGGCCTCGGCAGCGGCCGCGTTGAGTCGGGCGGCGACGCGCTCGACGCCCTCGCGGGTGGTCCACGCGTCGGGCCCCACGAAGGGGTCGATGACGATCTCGAGGCCGAGTTCCTTCGCGGCGGCGAACGTGTCGGCGTGCGAGGGCGCCGTCATGACGCTGCCGTCGGGCAGCGGGATCGTCTCCTCGACGAGGAAGGCGTGCCCCGTCTTCGCGGAGATGCCGTGCGCGTCGAACGCGGACTTGAGCTGCGCTGCCCGGTCCACGAACGCGAACGCCTCGACGGTGTCGAAGCCGATCTCGGCGAGGCGACGGACGCCGCCGTCGAGGTCGGGCTCCAGCGCGGCGTTCACCGTGTAGAGCTGCAGGGAGATGGCGGGTGCCATGTCGGGTCCTTTCCGTCGG
>NZ_JABMCE010000082.1 GCF_013359865.1 Curtobacterium pusillum | reverse complement strand
GTCACCGGCCGGACCACGGCCGACGGCGCCGCGGACGCGACCAGCGGCCCGACCGGTGCGGACGGGACGGACGCGAGCCGCGCCTCCAGGCCGGACGACGACCACACGCACGGCCGCCACTCGGCCGAGTAGTCGACCGGCCGACCAGCTGACGGGCCGCCCGTCGTCCCCGTGTCAGACCGCGGAGACGGCGGGCGGTTCCACGTCGAAGGACGCTCCGGGGAGCCGGCGGCGCATCACGTCGACCGCGACCGGGTTGTCGTCGACCAGCACGAACCGTCGGCCGAGCGCCTGCGCGACCGCGCCGGTGGTGCCGCTGCCGGCGAAGAAGTCGAGGACCCAGTCGCCCTCGCGCGAGGAGGCCTGGACGATCCTCCGCAGTACGCCCTCGGGCTTCTGCGTCGGGTAGCCGGTCTTCTCCTTGCCCGTCGGGGACACGATCGTGTGCCACCACACGTCCGTCGGGAGCTTGCCGCGCTCCCGTTTCGCGGGCGTGACGAGTCCCGGCGCCATGTACGGCTCGCGGTCGACGGCCTCGGAGTCGAACCAGTAGCGGGCGGGGTCCTTCACGTAGACCAGGATCGTGTCGTGCTTCGTGGGCCAGCGCGAACGGGACTTCGCACCGAAGTCGTACGCCCAGACGATCTCGTTGAGGAAGGAGTCGCGGCCGAACAGGGCGTCGAGCAGGACCTTGGCGTAGTGCGACTCCCGGTAGTCGAGGTGCAGGTAGAGGGTGCCGTCGTCGGCGAGGAGCCGCCACGCCTCGAGCAGCCGGGGCTCGAGGAAGGACCAGTAGTCCTCGAACCGGTCGTCGAACCGCATCAGGTCGCCGCGGACCCGCTCGTAGGTGCTCCCCCGGAAGCCCGTCACGGTCTCGCGGCGTCGGGCGGGGTGTCGACTCCCGGTCGCGTCGCGGACGGCCGAGGTCGCGTGCCGGCGCTGGTACCGGCCCGTGTTGAACGGCGGGTCGAGGTACACCAGCGTGAACGACCCGTCGGCGAGCGTCGGGAGCACGTCGAGGTTGTCACCGAGGACCACCCGGTCCGGGCCGCGATCGTCTCCGCTGTGCACGGGACCATTCTCCTGCACAGCCTCCACTGCGGGCGGCGGGCGTAGCGTCGGCGGCATGGCAGCACCCGAGGTCCGCAACGACACGGACAAGCAGCAGTACTCCCTCGTCGAGGACGGCGAGGTGATCGGCTTCGCCGCGTACGAGGTCGACGGCGACGAGATCCGCTTCGTCCACACCGAGGTGGACCCGGCGCACCGCGGGGGTGGCCACGCGTCGATCCTCGTGGAGCACGCGCTCGACGACGTCCGTTCCGGCACGCTCCGGGTCGTACCGCAGTGCAGTTACGTCGCGGCGTGGATCGACCGGCACCCCGACTACCAGGAGCTCACGACGCGCTGACCGTGCTCGCCGGAGCCGTCGGTCAGTAGCTGCGGTCGTGCGTACCGGCGCGCGTTTCGTGCCGACCGGCAGTGCGCACCGCCGGCACCTTGATGAGCACGCTGCCGCTGAGCAGGTCGTGGTCGTCGTCCGCCGGCGTCGGGGCCTGTGTCGGGAGGCGCGACTGCCGTTC
Source organism: Curtobacterium pusillum (assembly GCF_013359865.1). Taxonomy (GTDB): domain Bacteria; phylum Actinomycetota; class Actinomycetes; order Actinomycetales; family Microbacteriaceae; genus Curtobacterium; species Curtobacterium pusillum. The sequence goes on along the minus strand of NZ_JABMCE010000082.1, from coordinate 120,892 downwards.
GTACTCGGCTTGCGTCTCGTGACGGGTCGGTGCGAACACCTCGTCCATCATCGAGATCACACCGCCGGATCCGCCGCTGCGCGTGGCCTTGTTCGACAGGTCGATCCACCCCACGCGATCGGCGACCCACATCACGACGGCCGCCGCGGCCACCGCCCCCAGGAGGATCAACCAGTTCACGCACCCGACGCTACGTGGACGAACAGGCGAGGGCATCCGCCGCGCGGGTGATTCTCGTGATCCACACATGTGGTTCTTCGGGACGGCACCGACACTGGACGTGCGGCCGCCCGGAACCCCCCCTCTCCGGGCGGCCGACCACGGCCTGGTCCGGCACCATTACGCTCACGAGGCCGTGCCCCCGACCGGGTCGGGTCGTCGTGCAGACTGGGACGATGCGCACGCGGACCGCCTTCTCGGCAGCAGCCTTCGCCCTCGTCGGCGCATTGACCGTCAGCGGTTGCTCGTCAGCCCGCGACCTTGCCGGCGGACTGCTCCACGACGACGGTGGCGAGTCCCGGCCGTGCCCTTCCGACGACGCCGAGCCCGGCTCGACGACCGTGACACCGTCGGCTCCCGCGATGCTCGATCCCGCCGTCGCGCGGGAAGTCCGCGCCGCGCTCCGGGCAGTACGGAAGCTGCCGGGGGTGCAGACCGCGACCGAGTCGACGACGAACACCCCGAGCACGGTGCCCGACGCGACGTGCGCGAGCCGCCTCGTGACGACGAACCACTTCCGTTCCACGTTCGAGGTCGACATGGAACCGTCGGCGACGCCGTCCCAGGCCGGTGCGGTCCCGACGGCGATGGCTGGCGAACTCGCCTGGACCGGCGTCGACCTCACGCTGACCGTGCCTGCGGGGTCCGGTCACATCGCGAGCGTCGTCCACTACGACGCGACCTTCGATCAGACCATCCCGCCGGAGACCTCCACGGCTGTCGCGCAGGGGCTCGCCACGCTGGCGGCGACGCCGCACGTCACCGGACTCGAAGCGACGATCCCGACGACGATGCGCGTCGACTACGGGTCGCTGGTCATCGGCGTGGACAGGGACGACCAGTCCGTGCTCGACGCGGTGCACGCCGTGATCGACACCACCGCGTTCCGTGCCACGACGCTGCACGGATCATTCGGCAACGGCGCCAAGCCGTGACGACCGCACTCCTGGTCATGGCACCCGCGCGAGTGGTCAGGGAACGCGCTCGAGCCACTCCCGGGTCGCGAACTTCGACGCCACGAGCTCCTGCGCCCGAGCCCGCTCGGCGTCGGTCACGTGCCCCTCGTGAGCCCCGTACAGCTTCGTGAAGGTCCCGATGAGTCGGTCGATGATCTCGGCGCGGGTCAACCCCGTCTGGGATCGCAGCGGATCGACGCGCTTCGCCGCGCTCGTCGTGCCCTTGTCGCTCATCTTCTCGCGGCCGATGCGGAGCACCTGGACCATCTTCTCGCCGTCCATGTCGTAGCTCATGGTGGCGTGGTGGAGCAGCGCTCCGGTGCCGAGCCGCTTCTGGGCGGCACCGCCGATCTTGCCCTTCGTCGAGGAGATGTCGTTGAGCGGCTGGTAGTAGGCCTCGATGCCGAGCGACTTCAGCGCCTCGATCACCCACTCGTCGAGGTACGCGTACGAGTCGGCGAAGGTCATGCCCTGCACGAGGTCGGTCGGGACGTAGAGGGAGTACGAGATGATCGCGCCGGCGTCCATGAACATCGCGCCGCCGCCCGAGATCCGACGGACGACCTCGACGCCGTACTTCGCCGCGCCCTCGGGGTCGACCTCGTTCTTGAGGGACTGGAACGACCCGATGACGACGGCCGGCTGGTCCCACTCCCAGATGCGCAGGGTCGGACCGCGGCGACCCGCCCCCACCTCTTCGGTGAGCACCTGGTCGAGGGCGAGGTGCTCGTTCGGGCTGATCGGTCCCTCGTGGATGATCTCCCAGTCGTACTCCTGCCACGTCGACGCACGGGAGAGCGCCCGGCGGACGGCGACCCCGACGGACTCGGGTGTGAAGCCGAGCAGGACCGCGTCGGACGGCAGTGCGTCCCGGACCGCCGCGGCGATGCCGGCGGCGTCGGTCGTGGCCGGCAGACCGTTCACGGCGCCGTCGATCAGCGGGAGCGCGTCGTCCGGTTCGAGGAAGAAGTCGCCGGCGAGCCGGAACTCCCGGATCACCCCGTCGACGACCTCGAGGTCGACGACGACCAGCTTGCCTCCCGGGACCTTGTACTCACCGTGCACGGGACGAGCCTACGCCCGCCCACCCGCAGTCACCCGATCGAGCCAGGCGACCAGGTCGGCGATCACCTCGGCGCGGTTCGTCTCGTTGTAGACCTCGTGCCGAGCGCCCTCGTAGACCTTCACCGACACGTCCGACAGCCGTCCCCGGCGCCGGTAGGCCTGCGCCAGCCGCTCGATCGAGCGCGGGCCGCCGAGCGGGTCCTCCGACCCGACCTGCAGCAGCATCGGCAGGTCGTGCGGGATGCCGCGCCGCGGGACCCCGAGCAGCCGGAGCGCATCCCGGACGCCGAACAGCCCGACGACGTCCGCCTCGACCGCGAGCGGGTCGACCGACACCGCGTCGATGATCGCCCGGTCGCGCGTCAGCCACTCGAACTTCGTCGGCCCCGAGCCCGCGTGCCGCGCGTTGAGGTCACCGCTGTTCATCCACCCGGGCAGCCGGTACGCGCTGGCCGAGAGCACGACCCCGTCGTACGACCCCGACGACGTGTTCACGATCCGCTGCGCCATCAGCGAGCCCCACGAGTGACCGAGCAGCACGAGCGGGATGCCCGGCGTGTCCGCGCGCGCGACGGCGGTCATCTGCTCCACGGCCGCGATCGCTGCCCGCAGCCCGCCGGGTCCGAGGCGACCGAGCTTGGCGTGGTCGCCGTCCCACTGCGCGAGGCCGGTGCGTCCGTGTCCGCGGTGGTCGTTGGCGTGCACGGTGTACCCGGCGCGGACGAGGTCCTGCGCGAGCGGCTCGTACCGGAGACCGTGCTCCCCCACACCGTGCGCGATCTGCACGATGCCCTTCGGACGCGCCGCACGCCAGGTCGAGTAGACGATCTCGACGCCGTGGGCGTCGGTGAACGAGGAGTCCCCTCGGGCTGCGGAGAACGTGGGCACGGCCTCATCCTCCCAGATGCCGGACGAGCCGCGCCTGTTCACCCGGCGTTCACGCAGGCGGCTCGGAGCCGGCCTAGCGTCTCGCGCATGGACGTCCTCGTCACAGTTCTGCTGGTGATCATGGTGGCGCTCGTGTTCGACTTCACGAACGGGTTCCACGACACCGCCAACGCCATGGCCACCTCGGTCGCCACCGGGGCCCTCAAGCCCCGCACCGCCGTGCTCATCTCCGCCGTCCTCAACGTGGTCGGCGCGTTCCTCTCCACCGAGGTCGCCAAGACCGTCTCGCAGGGCATCATCCGCGAGGGCCAGGACGGCATCCACATCTCCCCCACGATGATCTTCGCCGGGCTCGTCGGCGCCGTGCTGTGGAACCTCGCCACGTGGTACTTCGGCCTCCCGTCGTCGTCCACCCACGCGCTGTTCGGCGGGCTCATCGGCGCGTCGATCATCGGTGCCGGCCTGAACTCGGTCGACTGGGCGACGGTCGTGTCGAAGGTCGTCCTGCCGGCGCTGCTCTCGCCCGTCATCGCCGGGATCATCGCCCTCGTCGCGACGTACCTGGCGTACACGCTCACGAAGAACGCCACCACCCACGGCGCCGCGACCGGTTTCCGCCACGGGCAGACGATCTCCGCGTCGCTGGTCTCGCTCGCGCACGGCACGAACGACGCGCAGAAGACGATGGGCGTCATCACGCTGACCCTCATCGCCGCGGACTACCAGCCCGCCGGTACCGGGCCGGCGCTCTGGGTGATCCTCGCCTGCGGGTTGGCGATCGGCCTCGGCACCTACACGGGCGGCTGGCGGATCATGCAGACCGTCGGCAAGAAGATCTCCGACGTGCAGTCCCCGCAGGGCTTCGCGGCGGAGACCAGTTCGGCCGCGACGATCCTCGTGTCCTCCCACCTCGGGTTCGCGCTCTCGACGACGCACGTCACGAGCGGTTCGGTCATCGGTTCGGGCCTCGGCAAGAAGCTCGCGGACGTGCACTGGAGCGTCGTCGGCCGGATCGTCGTGGCGTGGGTGATCACGCTCCCGGCGGCCGCGGTGGTCGGGGCCCTGGCTACGGCACTCGCCGCGACGTCGACGATCGGTCTCGTGATCGTCGCCGTGCTCGCGGTCGCCGCCGGCCTGTCGTTCTTCTTCCTCGCCCACCGCAAGCCCATCACGTCCGACGACGTCCGCGACGACGAGCGGGCCCCCGTGCCGGCGTCGGCCTGAGAGAGGGGTCCCCATGGACATCGACTTCGGTGCGATCGGCACGGTGGCGGGCGTCGGCTTCGTCGCCGCCGTCGGCGTCGTGCTGCTCTACACGCTCGGGCTGCGGTTGCTCGGGACGGGCCAGCCCGTGGACGCGGGCGGCGACCACACGCAGTACGCGGAGGAGACGGCGCGATCCGGCAAGACGCCACCGGCAGCGCTGGTGGGTGCCGGCGTGTGCTTCGCGGTCTGCATCGCGGCAGTGCTCTACGGCATCTGGATGACGATCCCGCAGTTCCACTGACACGAATGGGAGGCGCGGTGCGGGTGAGCAGACCTGCTCACTCGCACCGCGCCTCCCGTTCGACCAATCAGTTCGTTCGCTGAACTAATTTGCTAAGCTAACGATCGTGAACGACGTCTCCCTCTCCACAGACCTGCGGATCGCGGTGAACCGGCTGTCCCGCACCCTCCGTGCGCAGAAGGCCGACACGACCGTGACGGACGCCCAGTTCTCCGCACTCGCCAGGCTGCACCGCGACGGCACGATGACCCTCGCCGAGCTCAGCCGGCAGGACGGTGTGACTCCCCCGTCGATGACGAAGACCGTCGCCGTGCTCGTCGAACGCGGGCTCGTGACGAAGGGCGGCCACGGCGACGACCGCCGCAAGGTGCTCCTCGGGGCGACCCCGGACGGAGCCGCCTTCGTCGAGGAGACCCGTCGTCGTCGGGACGGCTGGCTCACCCCGCGTCTCGCCGACCTCACCGAGGCCGAGCGGCAGACCCTCGCCGACGCCACCGAGATCATGAGGAGGCTGGCCCAGCAGTGACCGCCATGTTCCGCTCCCTGTCGGGCCGCAACTACCGCATCTGGTTCGCCGGTGCCCTGGTGTCGAACGTCGGCACCTGGATGCAGCGAACCGCCCAGGACTGGATCGTCCTGACGAAGCTCTCCGACAACGACGCCATCGCGGTCGGGATCACCATGGCGCTGCAGTTCGGCCCGCAGCTACTGCTCCTCCCCCTGACCGGCCTCGCCGCCGACCGGTTCGACCGGCGCAAGATGCTCATGCTCACGCAGGGGCTCATGGGCGCACTCGGCCTGGGGCTCGGGATCATGGTGCTGACGAACACCGCCACGATCTGGTCCCTCTACGGGTTCGCGCTCGCGCTCGGCATCGTCGCCGCGTTCGACACCCCGATCCGGCAGGCGTTCGTCTCCGACGTCGTGCAGGGCGAGCACGTCGCCAACGCCGTGGCGCTCAACTCCGCGTCGTTCAACGCCGCGCGTCTGATCGGCCCCGCGGTCGCCGGCGTGCTCATCGCCGCGATCGGCTCCGGCTGGGTGTTCGTCATCAACGCCGCCTCGTTCCTGGCCGTCCTCCTCGCGCTGCGCTTCGTCGACCCCGCACAGCTCGCCGACCGCATCCGACCCAAGCGCGGCAAGGGGCAGATCGTCGCCGGGTTCCAGTACGTGCGGACCCGGCCGGACATCATCGTCGTGCTGTGCATGATCTTCGTCGTCGGCACGTTCGGCGTGAACTTCCCGATCTTCACCTCGACGATGGCCAGGGTCGAGTTCGGCAAGGGAGCGGGCGAGTTCGGCCTGCTCAACTCGGTGATGGCGATCGGCTCCGTCGCCGGTGCCCTGCTCTCCGCCCGACGGGATCGGCCCCGGATGCGCATGCTCGTGATCGCCTCCGCCGGGTTCGGGATCGCCTGCGCCGCCGCTGCCGTCGCACCCACCTACTGGACCTTCGCCGTGGTGCTCGTGTTCGTCGGGCTCGCGTCCCTGACGTTCATGACGACGGCGAACGCCCTCGTGCAGACCACGACGAAGCCCGCGATGCGCGGACGCGTGATGGCGCTGTACATGGCGATCTTCGCGGGAGGCACGCCCATCGGCGCCCCGATCGTCGGCGCGGTCGCCGATGCCTGGGGGCCGCGCTGGGCCATCGCCGTGGGTGCGACCTCGGGGTTCGTGGCGCTCGCCATCGCCCTCGTGTGGCTCATCCGTCACGAGCGGTTCCGCGTGCGGTACGACGCGGACACCCGCCTGCACCTGGCGATCACGCACGCGGTGCCCGTCGTGGGGACTCGCGCGGCGCGCGCGGCGCTCCGGCAGGACCTGGAACGCGACGAGGCGGTCGCCGACCGCTCCAGCGCCGTCTGACCCGGCGGCCGGCCGGTCCGCCCGTCCGCGAAAGCGACAGATTGCCGCCGTATCGACGCGGGACACTGTCGCTTTCGCGGGTGTGACCGAGCGGAAGAACCGCGTTCTGTCGCTTCGGCGGGCGGATCGCGAGACGGACGGGAGGCGCGGCGCGGCCCCGCACCGCGCCTCCCGCTCCGACACGGCCAGGCCGGCGCTGGCGCATCCGTCCGGAACCGGCGGCGCGGGTCCGGTCCGTCAGCGAGCCGGTTCGGACGCCGCGAAGACGCGTGCGTCGAGCGCTTCGACGACACGGTCGGCCGCGACCGCGAACTGCTCCCCCGCCGCCCGTGCGGCCAGGAGCGCCGTGGTCTCGGTCACCGACTCGAGCGCGGCCCGGACCTCGGCGAAGGCGCGCACCTCGTCCTCGATGCACGACGGCGCGACGTCCGTCAGGCACTCGTCCGCCCGCCGGGCGAGGAACCGCAGCGACCGCGGGCTGCGCTCGTCGAGGAGCAGGAAGGCGGCGGCGTCCTCGGGACTCGGCGTGTGGTGGTCGCGGCCGCGCTGGAACGCCTCGCCCGCGCTGCACGCCCGGAGCGCGGTCACCCACGAGGCGGTGGACCTACGGTCGAGCAGATCCGATGCGAGCAGCCTGGCCGTCGTCGCACACCGCTGCAGCGAGCGTCCGAGGGTGAAGAACTCCCAGACCTCGTCACGGCTCGCATCGGCCTCGACCACGCCGATCGCGAGGGCACTGCGCTCCCGCACCCAGCCGAGGAACTCGTGGGCTCGGTCCGGCGCGACCTTGCGGGGCATGCGGGAACGGGTGACGTTGAGACAGTCCCAGAGCTCGGTGGAGACGACCTCGCGGGCACGGCGGGCGTTGTCCCGGGCGACGGCGACGGCGGAGGCGATGGATGCCGGCTCGTGACGGTCGAGCGCGAGGGAGTCGATGGTCGCACCACGGTCCGGATCGCTCGCCGGACCCGTCGCTCCCACCACGGACCGGAGCTCGGCGGCGACCGCGCGGTCCTGCCCGTCACCGGCCGGTTCGCGTCGCGCGATGTAGACGTCGACCATCCGGGCGACCACGTCCGCGCGTTCGACGGCGCTCCCGACGTGGAACACGCTCCCCGCGAGTCGGCTCAACACGTCGGTTCCTGCATGCCGCGAACCTACTGACCGGGGATTGCGAGGGTGTTTCGTCGCCGCGTCACGAGTGTTGCGGCGTCGGCGTGTACCGGTCCGACGCCACGGCCCGGCCGATCCGCGTACCCTGCTCCCATGGCAGACCCGGGCACCGACGGTTCCGCGACGCCCGCGCACGACCCCGAGGACGACATGCCCCTCGCGGAACTCGACGCCCGGGCCCGCGCGGACGCCGCACTGCGCCGCATCCGGGCCGGTTCCGACCCCGCGCGGGAGGCGTTCGACCTCGCGAACACCATGAACGACGAGACCGTCGGACGGCTGACGAACGCCGTCCGACGGCTCTTCAGGCGCCGGTAGGCCGGGTCAGAAGGCGGTGCCGACCGCCGCGATGTCGTCACCGCCGTGACCCGCGGCGCTGGCGTCCGCGTACACACGACCGAGCGCGTCGAGCAGCACCGTCGAGACACCGGCGCTACGAGCGGCGTCGGTGATGAGCTCGATGTCCTTCCGCAGGCCGTCGAGCGCGAACTGCGCGGGGAACGCACCGTCGATGATCGCCTTGCCCTTGGTGTGCGCGTACGCCGAGTCGCTCGCGCTGCCGTCGATCGCCTCGAGGAAGAGCGCCGGGTCCAGCCCGAGCGACTTCGCGACCGCGAGGGACTGCCCGGCGGCGGCGGTGAGCGACGCGATCCAGGCGTTGGCGGCCAGCTTGAGCGCGGTCCCGGCGCCGACCTGGTCGCCCGCGCGGACGGTCTTCGCCCCGATCGCGTCGAGGACCGGGTCGATGCGGTCGAGCACGTCCGCGGGGCCGGCCGCGAGCATCGTCAGCGTGCCCTGCTCGGCCGGGGCCTTCGTACCGAGCATCATCGCCTCGACGAGGGTGATGCCGTACTTGCCGGCGAGTTGCACGACGGTCTCGGTGCCGGCGACACCGATCGTGGAGCACTGCACCCAGATCGCTTCGGCCGGCGCCTCGCCCGCGGCGGCCTCGAGCACGTCGACCACCGCGTCGGTGTCGAACAGGGTGAGCAGCACGACCTCGGCATCCGCGACCGCCGCTGCCGGGTCGGGCGCGACCACCGCTCCCCGTTCGCCGAGCGGCGCGGCCTTGTCGATGCTCCGGTTCCACACCGTCACCTCGTGCCCCTCGCGGAGCAGCGAGCCCGCCACCCCGGCCCCCATCGTCCCCGTCCCCAGCACACTCACCCGCACGCGCGTCTCCGTCTCCGCGGCGACTCCCTGCCGCCGCGGGTCCGACGCTACGCGCCCGGGGTCAGAGCAGTCCGCGGGCCGAGAGCCACGCGGCGGGGTCGACGGGGTTCCCACCGAGGATGACCTCGAAGTGCAGGTGCGATCCGGTCGAGACACCCGTGTTGCCGACGGCACCGATGCGCTGGCCGACCGTCACGGTCTGGCCGACCCGGACGCCGATCTGCGACAGGTGGCCGTAGCGGGTCTGCGAACCGTCGGAGTGCTGGAGCAGGACCTGGTTGCCGTAGCCGCCGAAGACACCGGCGGACACCACGCGGCCGGACATCGCCGCGACGACCGCGGTCCCCGTCGGTGCTGCGAAGTCGAGCCCCTGGTGGTTCGTCGAGCACGCCGCGCATCCGCGGACCCAGCGGGAGCCGAAGCCTCCCGCTGCCGGGATCGACCCCGAGACGGGACGTGCTGCCGAAGCGGCGGAGGGCTTCGCGGGCGAGGCGGCCGGCGCCGGACGTGCCGGGCGTGCCGGGATCCGACTGATCGCGAACGCGTCGCGCTGGACGGAGATCGACGAACCTGCCGACGCCGTGTAGTCCTGCACGTCGAGCGCCGGGAGCGTCGCCTGCGGCGTCGCCGCCACGGCCGTCTGCGGGGTCGCCACGGTGACGAACAGGCACGCCACGACGGCCGTCGCGGTCAGGGGAACGGTCTTCGCCGAGGCGACCGCCGCGCCGATCGTCCGGAGCGGCAGGGTGATCGCCTGGGTGACGGCGCGGCCGAGGTCGGCCGTCCCTCCGGACCGGGCATCGACGCGCAGCGTGCGGCGCGACGGCAGCGGGACGGCAGGGGTGAGCGCGTCGGTCGGCCCGTCGGTCGGTCCGTCAGTCGGCCCGCCTGTCGGTCCGCCTGTCGGCCCGTCTGTCGGTCCGTCGGTCGGTCCGTCGGTCGGCCTGGAGGCGCGGCTCGTCCCGCCCGTGTCGGCGGCGGCCCGGCGCGCGGCCGACCGGTGGGTGGTGGAGACCGGAGCGGCGGGTGTGGTCGCCGCCGCCCCGGTGGCTTCGTGGCTGACCGCGTCCGCGTCCACGGTCGGTGAGACGCCCGGCACGGCCGGGACGACGGGCTGCCGAGACACCGCGGCCGTGACGTCGCGCTGATCCGCGGGGGTGCCGGGCACGGCCTCGGCAGCGCGGCGCGCACGACGCGTCGGGTACGCACCGGGGGCGGGCGCCGCGTCGCGGGGGCGCTGCGTCAGGGTGTCCGTCGTCGTGGTCATCGGATCGACGAGCCCGATCAGGCGCGGACGATGCCGTCGCGGGCGATCCGCTCGAGCTCGGTCGCCACGGCGTCGACCACCGCGCGGGTGATCGCGTCGGCGACCGCCTCGACCAGGACGAGCTGCTCGGCGGACACGACGTGCTCGTTCTGCATCGCGGCGGCCACGCGGGCGGGGACGTCCTCGATCGCCGCGACGAGGGCAGCGGGGACCTGGACCGCGTCCGCGGTGTCGACCGGCGGCGACATCGGCGAGGTCGGGGCCGGGGCCGGGGTGAAGGTGGCGCGGGCGATGCTCGGCGCCGACGCGGTCTGCGCGGGGACCGACGGGTCAGTACGGCGGGCGATGGAGTCGAAGAGCGGCGTGGAGGACATGCTGCTTGCCTTCCGATCAGGTGTTCGGGCGGCCCGTTCTCGGTCGGGCCGTTTTCGGAGTGTGCCCTGGGCACGACTCCATTGAAACACCAATATGCCGGATGTGCAATACCGAGTCAGTCGGGTTCGACGGCCTCGGTCGGGTCGTCCCGGTGCAGCACCTGGCGCACCCGCTCCACGATCGTGGCAGGCGGGTTGTTGTAGGCGTTCGCGGTTTCCTGACCGCTGAGCTCCTGGATCGCGGCCATCACCGCATCGGTGGCGTGCCGGCGTGCGCGGCCGGAGGAGGCCTCGCCGAAGCCGGACAGGTCGAGGGGCTGCCCGAACTCGATCGTCACCTTCGCGAGCTTCGGGACGCGCGAGCCCACCGGCTGGACGTCCTCGGTGCCGGTGAGCGCGACGGGCACCACGGGAGCGCCGCTCGTCAACGCCAGCCAGGCCACGCCCGTGCGGCCCTTGTACAGGCGCCCGTCGAGGGAACGGGTGCCCTCGGGGTAGATCGCGAACGCCTCTCCAGCCTCGAGCCGTTCGAGTCCGAGGTCGAGCGCGTGCTGCGCCGCCGAACCCGCACCACGCTCGACCCCGATGGCGCCGATGCCACCGAAGAACGCGCGCGACAGGGCTCCGCGGAACCCCGTCCCCGTGAAGTACTCCTGCTTGGCCAGGAACGACACCTTCCGCGGCGCCATGAGCGTGATCGCGGGCGAGTCGATGAACGAGCGGTGGTTGCTCGCCAGGATCACGGGGCCGCGCTTCGGGACGTTCTTCCGGCCGATGATCCGCGGACGCCAGAGCAGACGTGCGAGCGGCGTCACCACCGCGCGGCTCAGCGTGGTGGTGTACTTCGACGAACCGGACACCGGGGCCTCCTCGTGACGGGAGGTTCCGAGTGTAGTGATCACGGATGCGATTGCATGCCCTTGGCGGCATGTGCCCGGATCACTCGGCGGCCGCGACCACGTCGAGCACCGCGCGACCGTACCGTTCGAGCTTCGCTCCGCCGACGCCGGAGATCTCGGAGAGCTGGTCTTCGTCGGCGGGCTTCACCGCCGCGATGCCGCGCAGCGTCGCGTCGTTGAAGACGACGTACGCGGGGACGCCCTGCTCGCGCGCCTGGGCCGCACGCCAGGCGCGCAGGGCCTCGAACAGTCCCACTGCCTCTTGTGGCATGTCGGTCACGACCGCGCGGCGGGAGCGGCTGGCGCGAGGTGCCCTGACCGGGTCCCGGCGCATCCGGACGACCACCTTGCCACCCAGGACGTCGGCGCTCGTCGGGCTCAGCACGACGGTGCCGAAGCCGTCCCCGGACACCGCGGCGTACCCCTGCGCGAGCAGCTGCCGGGCCACAGCACGCCACTCCCCTTCGCTCAGGTCACTGCCGATGCCGAACGTGGCGAGGGACTCGTGCCGGAGTTCCTGCACGCGGGGGGACTGCTTGCCGACGAGGATGTCGACGAGGTGCGAGACGCCGTACCGCTGCCCGCGCTCACGGTCGAGGCGGACGACGGTGGAGAGGAGCTTCTGCGCCGGCACCGTGCCGTCCCACGACTCGGGCGGGGCGATGCACGTGTCGCAGTTGCCGCACGCCGTGGAGTCCTGCCCGAAGTAGGCGAGCAGCCGGACCCGGCGGCACTCGATCGTCTCGCACAGGGCGAGCATGGCGTCGAGGTGGGCGCTGAGCTGCCGGCGGTGTGCGGCATCGCCCTCGGATTGGTCGATCATCCGGCGCTGCTGCACCACGTCGTTGAGGCCGTACGCCAGCCAGGCGGTCGACGGCAGTCCGTCACGGCCGGCGCGACCGGTCTCCTGGTAGTACCCCTCCACCGACTTCGGCAGGTCGAGGTGCGCCACGAACCGGACGTCCGGCTTGTCGATCCCCATGCCGAACGCGATGGTGGCGACCATGACGACGCCGTCCTCGCGCAGGAAGGTGGACTGGTTCCGCTCCCGCACCCTGGCGTCGAGACCGGCGTGGTACGGCAGGGCCGGGATGCCCTGCTCGGACAGGGCTGCGGCGGTGCGTTCGACCGAGTTCCGGGACAGGCAGTAGACGATGCCCGCGTCGCCGCTGTGCTCGGTGCGGATGAAGGTGAGCAGCTGTTGCAGCGCCCCGGTCTTCGGCTCGATGCGGTACTGGATGTTCGGGCGGTCGAAGTCGGCGACGAAGTGCGCGGCGTCGTCGAGGCCGAGGCGTGCGGAGATCTCGCGGTGGGTCTGCGGCGTCGCGGTCGCGGTGAGGGCGATGCGCGGCACCGTCGGCCAGCGCTCGTGCAGGACGCTCAGCTCGAGGTAGTCCGGGCGGAAGTCGTGGCCCCACTGGGCGACGCAGTGCGCCTCGTCGATGGCGAAGAGGGCGATCCGGGCACGGTCGAGCAGCGCGCGCGTGGACTCGAGCCGGAGCCGCTCGGGCGCGAGGTAGAGCATGTCGACCTCACCCGAGACGACGGCGCGTTCGACCCGGGCGCGTTCGTCCGGCCCCTGCGTGGAGTTGAGGAACGCCGCCTTGACGCCGTTCGCCGCGAGGGCGTCGACCTGGTCCTGCATGAGGGCGATGAGCGGCGACACGACCACGCCGACGCCGTCCCGCACGAGCGCGGGCACCTGGTAGCAGAGCGACTTGCCGCCACCGGTCGGCATGAGGACGAGCGCGTCACCGCCCGCGACGACCTGGTCGATGATCGCCGCCTGCGCCCCGCGGAAGTCGTCGTAACCCCACACGCGGTGCAGCACGTCGAGCGCTGCGGCGCGGGAAGCAGACACGGCGGCGGGCGCGGGCGTGGTGCTCATGCGACGAGCCTACGGGCGACCGGCGACACCCACGACGTTGTCCACAGCCCCGCCGGAGGCCCCGTCGTCCGACGCGACCGCGTCGTCGAGCCGGGCCGGAGCGCTCGCCCAGCCCGTGCCTCCAGGTCGGAACCAGCGCTTGCCGCCTGCCCAGGCCGGCACCGCACCACGGAACCGGGGAGCCGGAGAGCCGGCGCACCGCCGGTCGAGCCCCCGCCACTTCGCGAGGAACTCCACCATCCCCCAGTACGCGAGCGACGTCACCAGGGTCAGGAGCCATCCGCCGATCGTGCCGTTCGACGAGTCGAGGTCGATCTTCGACCAGCCCGGCGCCTGCAGCACGAAGATCATGATGTTGTTGAACGCGTGCTGCAGGACGGTTGCCTCCAGGCCGCCGGTCCGGAGCACGATGACGGCCGCGATGAGGCCGAACGAGCCGACGTCGAGGATGCCCCACACGTTGTAGCCGTTGGGGATGTGCAGCAGCGCGAACACCACCGTCGAGACCGCGACGGCGACCACGGTGCCGACGACACGGACCGGGATCCACGAGCCGATCGTCTGCATGAGGAAGCCGCGGAAGATGTACTCCTCCGCCGCGCCCTGGAACGGCACGAGCACCACGACGAGCACGATCGTCGTGGTGAGTGTGCCCAGCGTCACGGTGGACTGCCCGATCACGGCGGTGTTCCAGCCGAGGCCGCCGTCGAACGTGAACGTGCCCCACGTCTGCGCGACGAACATGATCGCGGAGATCACGAGCGTCGGGAGCAGGCACCACGCGGTCCACCGCCAACGGACCCGGAAGCGCGTGGACGACAGGATGCCCGCCGGACCGATGCGAGCGACCTTCACCGCGAGCAGGATGCCGGGCAGGAGCACCACGAGTGACACGAGCGACACCGAGATCACGAGCGGATCGGTCGGGTCGAGCGCCGAGTCCGCGAGCTTCCGCTGGAAGTCCAGGACCGCGTCGACGCCACCGATCCGGCCGATCGGGATGATGAACCCGAACACGATCAGGACCTGCGAGACGACGTACCAGCCGGCCAGGAACGCGAGGGCCACGAACGGGCGCCACCACCTCCAGCGTGCGTCGACGCGGGGCAGGCGGTGGTAGGGAACGCTCACGCCACGCAGGGTACCGGGCCGGGCAGGATGGGAGCCGTGCTCACCGTCCTCCTCGGCCTGTCCGGCGCCCTCGTCTACGGGTTCGCCGACTTCCTGGGCGGGCTCGCGTCCCGTCGCCTCCGTGCGGTCACGGTCACCGCCGTCGCCGCGGCGGTCGGGATCGTGCCACTGCTGCTCGGGCTCGTGGTGGTCGGCGGGGCGTTCACCGGGACGGCCGTGCTCTGGGGCGCGGTCGCGGGGGCGTCCGGCGGCGTCGCGGTGCTCCTCCTCTACCGTGCGCTGGCGATCGGGCCGATGAGCGTGCTCTCGCCGCTCACCGCCGTGTTCGCAGCCGTCGTGCCGGTGCTGGTCGCGGTGTTCCGCGGGACGGCGCTGTCCGGGCTCGCGGTCGCCGCGCTGGTGGTCGCGGTCGTCGCGGTCGTGCTCGTCGCGGCGGTCCGGGACACCTCCGGCGCGCGGGTGACGGTCGGCGGCCTCGTGACGGCCGCGGTCGCCGGGTGCGGCTTCGGCGGGATCGTGCTCGCCTACGACATGACGCCGTCGGACTCCCGGGTCGCACCGCTCGTCGTGGCGCGGGTGCTGCAGGCGGTGCTGCTCGGCACGGCGGCGGTCGTCTCGGGACCGGTCGCACGATCTGGAGGCACGGCAGACCCGGCAACGGAGGCCGTCCTCGCGGGGTCTGCCGCGACTCCAGGGCCGTCCGGACGCCGGCCGGTCCGCCTGCTGGTCACGGTGGTCGCCTGCGGCGTCCTCGACGCGCTGGCGAACGTCTTCATCCAGGCGGGGCTGCACTCCAGCGACGACCCGGCGACGCTGCCCGTGATGAGCGTGCTCAACGCGCTCTACCCGATCGGGACGGTCGTGCTCGCGGGGGTCGTGCTGCGCGAGCGGCTCACGGCCGTGCAGTGGACCGGCATCGTGCTGGCGTTGGCGGCGTCCGTCGGCCTCGCGCTCGCGTAGCGGGGCGCTCGGCGGAAGCGAACCGAGTCTCGGGAGGTCAGACGTCGGGGATGAGACGCTTGCCGAGCGAGACGGTGTGGTCCGCCGCGTAGCCGAGCGCCTCGTAGAAGCCGAGCACCTGCTCGTTCCCGGCACGGACCTGGAGGTTGAGCTTCGGGCACCCCAGGTCCGTCAGCAGCCGCTCGAACTCGGCCATGAACGCCCGTCCGAGCCCCGACCCCTGCAGGTCCGGCCGCACCGCGAGGTAGTTCACCCAGCCGCGATGCCCGTCGAACCCGGCCATGCCCGCGCCGACGATCGGACGCCCGGGGTCCCCCGCATCCTCGGCCACGAGGAACAGCTCGGGCTGCACCGTCAGCTTGCGCGCGATGTCACGTCGCGGGTCGTTCCACGGCCGGACGAGGCCGCACGCCTCCCAGACGGCGATGACGGACTCGGTGTCGGCGGGCGTGAACGGGCGGAGGACGTGCTGCATCTCCTCACGGTAACGGTCCCTGTGGGCAACCTCGTCACGGGCCCGACGCCGTGATCTGATAGACCTGTCCCACCACCCCACCCGGATCAGGAGCCCCGTGACCGCACACGAGACACTCCCGTCGCGCCGAGACCGCCGCGACGGTTCCGCCGGTGGGGCACCTCCGGCACCGCGCCGTCGCCAGACCGTGGGCGGCGCGATCGTCTCGCTCATCGCGGAACTCCTCATCATCGCCGGCGCCGGAACCGGCCTGTACGTCGTGTGGACGGCGTGGTGGACCGACGTCGTCGCCGTGAACGCGCAGACGAAGCTCGTCGAAGGCCTCGGGCAGAAAAAGACCTCCGGGACCGGTACCGACACCGGCACCGAGCACCGCGGAACCGCGCCCGTGCTCGCCGAGCCGCCGAACCTCGCGGACGTGTTCGGCACGATGCAGATCCCCCGCTTCGGCACGGACTACGACCGTCCCATCGGCGAGGGAACCGATCGTGAGAAGGTCCTCAACACCGTCGGCCTCGGCCACTACCAGGGCACCGCGATGCCGGGTGCCGAGGGCAACTTCGCCGTCGCCGGACACCGCGTGACCTACGGCAAGCCGCTGAACCAGATCGCCGAGCTCAAGACCGGGGACGACATCGTCGTGCGCGTCACCGATGCCAAGACGAAGTTCGACGTCTGGTACGTGTACAAGGTCACGGACTCGCAGATCGTCACGCCGGACCACATCGAGACCATCGCTCCCGTGCCGAACAAGCCCGGGGTCGAGCCCACCGCCGACGACCGCTGGCTCACCCTCACCGCGTGCCACCCGATGTGGTCCGCCAAGGAGCGGTTCATCACGCACGCCAAGCTCGACTACTGGATGCCCGCCTCGGAGGGCACCCCGAAGGAACTCTCGGAGACGCCGAAGTGATCTTCCCGTTCGTGTGGCGCATCCTGCCCGGCCCGGCCGTCGTCAAGGTGATCGAGCTGCTCGTGCTCCTCGCCGCGATCGTCTTCGTGCTCTTCACGTGGGTGTTCCCGTGGATCGCAGCGGACATCCTGCCGCCGCCCGACGGCACGGTGGACGTCTCGCCCTCGCCCTGACGGGTGCGCTCGGCGCCGGGTGCACTCGGCGCCCGGGTGCGCTCGGCGTGCGGGTGCGCGCCACGCGTTCGTGCGGGGTCAGACGGTCGTCGTCACGCGCGAGCCGCCCATCGCCGTGCGTCGCACCGCGATCCGCTCCGGGATGCGCTGCTTGAGTTCCTCGACGTGGCTGACGATCCCGACCTGCCGACCGCCCGCAGTCAGCCGGGACAGCTGCCCGATCACGTCGTCGAGCGTCTCCGGGTCGAGCGTGCCGAACCCCTCGTCGACGAACAGCGTGCCGAGCGACACCCCACCCGCCTCGGCCTGCACCACGTCGGCGAGCCCGAGCGCCAGGCAGAGCGACACCGTGAAGGTCTCACCGCCGGAGAGGCTCCGGGGGTCGCGCACCGTGTCGGTCGACTGGTCGTGCACGGCGAGCGCGAGACCCGTGCGACGCGCACGTGAGCCGGACTCCCGCTCGTCCGAGGTCTCCAGCGTGAACCGGCCCGCGAGCATCGCCCGCAACCGGTCGTTGGCCGCGGCGACGACGTCCTCGAACCGCCGCATCAGGACGTAGGTGCCGAGGGTGATGCCGCTCGGGTTCACCGAGGGCGCGCCCGCGGCGATGTCGGCGAGCCGCACGACCGCGCGGCTGCGAGCCGACGTGTCGTCACGCGCACTGATCGCGAGGGCGAGGTCGGCCGCGCACTGCTCGGAGGCGGCGGCACGGTCACCCGCCGAGGTCGCGACACGTGTCGCGGCGTCCGCTGCCGCCGCGGTCTCGTCCCGCGCGGCCCGGGCGGCAGCGAGGTCGAGCGCTGCCGGATCGTCCTCGGCAGCAGCGATCACCGCAGGCTCGGCGAGTCC
Source organism: Curtobacterium pusillum (assembly GCF_013359865.1). Lineage (GTDB taxonomy): Bacteria > Actinomycetota > Actinomycetes > Actinomycetales > Microbacteriaceae > Curtobacterium > Curtobacterium pusillum. The sequence continues at coordinate 103,113 of NZ_JABMCE010000082.1, read as the reverse complement.
GGCGTCGACCACGGCGCGTTCCCGGTCGGCGCGTGCGACGTCGTCCCGGAGTCGTTCGGCGTCGGCCCGGTCCAGGATGCCGGCGCGGGCCGCTGACACGTCGTCGAACTCCTGCTCGGCGAGGGCACGCTCGACCTCGTCGGCGCGGTCCCGCACGGCCGCTGCGGCCACGGCGGCGCGGTCGTCGGCCTGCGCGACGGCGTCCAGGCGGGCGATGAGGACATCGAGCTGCTCGACACCCGCGCGGAGGGTGCCCTGCGCCTCGTCGAGGTGTCCGGCGAACCGCTCGACCGCCCCGCGCACCGCCGTGACGTCCTGCTCGAGGCGCTCCGTGTCCGCGGCGGCCGACCCCGCGAGGACGGCCCGTTCGGCGTCGACCTCGTTGCGCTGTCGTTCGAGCGTCCGGGTCTGCTCGTCGTGCGCGGCGCGCTGCTGTTCGAGCCGGCGGACCCGCACCGACGCGTCGTGCACGGCTGCGACCCTGGCGTCGGCGGCGGCTGCCAGAGCGTCCACGGTCGCAGCGTCCGTGTCGCCCAGGACCTGCACGAGCCGCTCGAGTTCGGCGCGCTCGACCGCGAGCACGGTGGCCGCGTCGCCGAGGTCCTGCTCGGCACGCCGAGCGAGGGAGGCTGCGGCGTCGATCGATTCCGTCGTCGGGTGGTCGTCCTGCGGGGTCGCGACGACCGGGTGCTCCATGGCGCCGCACACCGGGCACGGGTCCCCCGGCGCGAGTGCGGACCCGAGCTCCCCGGCGAGCCCGGCGATCCGTCGTTCCCGCAGCTGCTGCTCGGCGCGGACGAGTTCGTGCGCGGCGGAACGCGCGCTCGTCACCGCCTGCTCGGCGCCGCGGACGCGTCGCTCCCGTTCGGCCCGGGCCACGAGGTCCGTGCGCACCCGGTGGACGCGGTCGACCTCGAGCCGCGCGGCCTCGGCACCGGCGGCCAGCTCGGCGGCCGCGCGTGCGTCCTCGACGATGCGCGCGCGTTCGGCCGGGCGGGACTCCAGCGCGGCGTCGAGCTCGGCGAGCCGTGCGGTGAGCTGCTCGCCGCGGACGGCGGCATCCTTGATGGCCCGGCGGCGACCCGGGATGCCGTCCTCGACGGCGATCAGGTGCCGGACCGCAGCACGGCACTCGGCCACGGTCGCGCGCTGTCGCTCGAGTGCTTCACCGTGGACCGTCACGCCGTGCCCGGAGCGGAGGGCGTCAGCCGCGGCGGTCGCGGCGTCGGAGCGGGCACGAGCGGCGTCGAGCCCGTCGGCGACGGCCGCGACCCGCGCTGCCCGCTCACCCAGCGCGAGACGGGTCCGGGCGGCGTCGACCGCAGGAGCACCCTCGTCGAGCAGTGCACGACGAACGAGGAGTGCGGCGCGACGATCGAGCGCGGCGGCACGGGCGGTGACCGACTGCTCGTGCTCCGCCGCCGCGGCCGCGGCCCGGGCAGCCGTCGCACGGGCGGACTCGGCAGCGTCGGCCGTCGCCCGGAGCTCCGCGACCGTCCCCTGGACACCGGACTCGTCGGGTTCGTCGACGCCGGCCGCCTGCGCGAAGCGGTTCAGGGCGTCGCGGACCCGGGCGTCGGCGCCGTCGACCTCGGCCTGGACCGCACGGCGCCGCGCGGCGAGTTCGTCCGCCGTCCGGTCGTAGACCTGCGTGCCGAACAGCGACTGCAGGAGCTTCCGACGTTCTTCGCCGGGGGACCGAAGGAAGCGCGCGAACTCGCCCTGCGGCAGCACCACGGTCTGCAGGAACTGCGCCTTGTCGAGACCGACGATCCGGGCGATCTCGACACCGACCTCGGGGATGCGGGAGGACATCGGTTCACCCGCGACGTCGGCCGGGCCGGCGAGCCGGAAGAGCTGGGCGGAAGCCTGCTGCTTGACCGTGCCGGTCCCACGCTGCTTCGGACGGTCGTACTGCGGGGTGCGCCGGACCCGGTACACGCCCGCTCCGGTCTCGAAGACGAGTTCGACGTACGGTTCGACCGCGGGGTCGGCGTGCTGGCTGTGCAGGCGGTCGTTGCTGGCGTCGGCACCGGCGAGTCCGCCGTACAGGGCGAACACGACGGCGTCGATGATCGTGGACTTGCCCGAACCCGTCGGACCCTCGAGCAGGAACACCCCGGAGGCGGCGAGCGCAGCGAAGTCGATCGACACGAGGTCCGGGTAGGGGCCGATCGCGCGGAGTTCGAGACGGTGCAGGTACATCAGCGGTCCCCCTCGCGCTGCAGGGCGAGAGCGGCGGCCTCGTACGCCTCGGTCAGGATCGCCCGGTCGTCGTCGTCCGGCGTGGCCCCGGTGGCGAAGGACACGAAGTCGGCTGCGACCTCGACCGGGTCGGACGTCGCCGTGACCGCGCGGGCCGCGACGCGCTCGCCACGGTCAGCCGGCTCGTGGGTGATGGCGAGCGCGTGCGGGAAGTGGTGCTTGACCCGCGCGTACATGCGCTCCGGGTGCACCGTGTCGGTCACGGCGACCCGCACCCAGGCGTCCGCCGCGGACCGGTACACGCCGGACTCGATGTCGTCGATGCCGCCACGCACGTCGACGAGGCGTCGTGGCACGGGTGCCGGGACGAGCTCGACCGTGACCGCCCCCGAGGCGTCGAGGTCGACGACGGTCACCGACTTCCGCTGGTTCCGCTCGCCGAAGGAGAACGCGAGCGGCGACCCCGCGTACCGGACCCGATCGCTGACGCCCACCCGCTGCGGGCCGTGCAGGTGCCCGAGCGCGACGTAGTCGATGCCGTCGAACACGGACTCGGCGACGCGGTCGACGCCGCCGACGCGGATGTCCTGCTCGCTGTCGCTCGGTTCGGTCCCGCCGACGAAGGCGTGCGCCACGACGACGCTGCGCGTGCCCGGGCGCTCGGCGAGGTCCGCACGGACGCGGTCCATCGCGGCGCCGACGACCGCCTGGTGCGACCGGGCGAGCGGTTCGTCCGGCACCGCCGCGAGCGCGTACCGGGTGAGGTCGGGGTGGAGGTACGGGATGCCGTAGACCGCCACCGGGCCGTCCGGGTCGTCGACGACCACCGGGAGGGCGATGCCGGCCGGTTCGGCGAGGATCCGGACCCGCGCGCCCATCACGCCGGCCCCGAACCCGAGTCGCGCGGCGGAGTCGTGGTTGCCCGGCGTGATGACGACCGTCGTGGTCCCGGCGAGCCGTTCGAGCACGCGTGACAGCATCCGGACGGCGTCGACGGGCGGGATGGCGCGGTCGTACACGTCGCCCGCGACGACGACGAGGTCGATCGCCCGCGCGCGCACCTGCTCGACGAGCCAGTCCAGGAACGCGGCCTGGTGCTCGAGCAGGTCTGCGCCCAGCAGGGTGCGGCCGAGGTGCCAGTCGCCGGTGTGCAGGATGCGCATGCGGTCACGCTAGCGCCGGCCGGGGACATCCCGAGGCGCCCCGCGGTGGCCTGTGGAGAACGCGGGCTCACGGCGCGCGTACCGTTGCCGTCATGACCCCCTCAGAACTCCTCATCGAAGCGTTCTCCCGCGTGCCCGAGACGGTCGAGCGGGCCGTCGACGGGCTGTCGGAGGACCAGCTGGCCGCACGTCCGGCCGCCGGTGCGAACACGCTCGCCTGGCTCGCGTGGCACATCGCCCGTGGGCAGGACGCGCAGATCGCCGACCTCGCGGGCACCGAGCAGGTGTGGACCGCCGACGGCTGGGTGGAACGGTTCGGCCTGCCGTTCCCCGCCGAGGCGCTCGGGTACGGCATGTCCCGCGACGACGTCGGACGCGTGCGGGCCTCCGCCGAGCTGCTGCTCGGCTACCTGCGGGCGGTGCACGAGCGCACCGTCGCGTACGTCGGCACCCTCTCGCCGGAGGACTTCGACCCGGTGGTCGACGACGCGTGGGACCCGCCCGTCACGCGCGGCGCGCGGCTCGTCAGCATCCTCGACGACTGCACGCAGCACGCGGGGCAGGCCGGGTACGTGCGCGGGCTGCTCTTCTTCAACCGCTGAGCGGTCTTCCGCGCCCGACGACGGACTGGAGGCGCGGTGCCAGCCGGCACCGCGCCTCCAGTCCGTCGTCTGCTCGCGCCTACCGCGCGGCGAGCTCCGCGACGATCCCGTCACCGGGGGCGGCGTCGACGAGGTCCGCCTCGATCTCCGCGTGCTCGAGGATGCCCTCGATCTTGCGGCGACGGCTGCGCGGGACGATCGTGACGACCGTGCCCTCCTTGCCGGCACGACCCGTACGGCCCGAGCGGTGCATGTACGCCTTGTAGTCGTCCGGGGCGTCGGCCTGCACGACCAGCGACACGTCGTCCACGTGGATGCCACGAGCGGCGACGTCGGTCGCGACGAGCACGTTCACGCGGCCGCTCGTCAGCAGCTGGAGGTTCCGCTGCCGGCGCGACTGGTTCAGGTCGCCGTGGAGCGAGGTCGCGCGGATGCCGGCGTCCTCGAACTGGTCGGCGAGACGCTCGGCGTAGGCACGGGTGCGGGCGAACACGATCGTCTTGCCCTCGCCGGCGACCAGTTCCTCGAGGAGCTGGTCCTTCTGGCGCTGCTCGACCACGAGCACGCGGTGGTCGATCGTCGAGGACGCCTGGTCCTCACCGGCGACCTCGTGCACGCTCGGCTCGTGCAGGAACTGCTCGACGAGCGACGCGACCTGGGCATCGAGCGTGGCGCTGAACAGGAGCTTCTGGGCACGGTTGCCCTCCGGGGTGACCTCGGCGGTCGCGGAGAGGATCTCCTGCACCGGCTCGAGGAACCCGAGGTCGCACATGTGGTCGGCCTCGTCGAGGACGGAGATGACGACCTCGCTGAGGTCGAGCGTCCCCTTGTTCATGAGGTCCTGCACACGGCCCGGGGTGCCGACGATGATGTCGACGCCGCGCTCGAGCGCACCGACCTGACGGCCGTACGGGACGCCGCCGTAGATCTGCGTCGTGAAGAGGCCCACCGAGCGGGCGATCGGCTGCACCGTGCGGTCGATCTGCAGGGCGAGCTCGCGGGTCGGGGCGAGGATGAGCGCACGCGGGGCGCGGCCCATCTTGCGCTTCGTGCCGCCGCCGTTCTCCATGAGCTTCTCGACGAGCGGGGCGCCGAACGCGATGGTCTTGCCGGAACCGGTCCGGCCACGGCCGAGCACGTCCTTGCCGGCGAGCACGTCGGGGATCGTCGCGGCCTGGATCGGGAACGGGGTGAGCGCGCCGAGTTCGGCGAGGGTGCGGGAGATGTTGCCGCCGATGCCGAGGTCGGCGAAGGTCACGCCCTCGACGTCGGCCGCGAGGGTGGCCTCGGCCTGGAGCTTCTCGAGCTTGACGTCGTCGGCGGGGACGAACGGCTTGCGCTCGGCGTCGTCGCGGTCGAAACGACGCGGGGCACGATCGTCACGGTCGAACCGACGGGGAGCGCGGTCGTCACGGTCGAAACGACGCGGCGCACGGTCGTCGCCGTCGCGTCGGGGCGCACGGTCATCACGGTCGAAACGACGCGGGGCACGATCGTCACGGTCGAAGGACCGACGCGGACGGTCGTCCGAGTCACGACGCGGGGCCCGGTCGTCGCGGTCGAACCGACGCGGGGCACGGTCGTCACGGTCGAACCGACGGGGAGCGCGGTCGTCACGGTCGAACCGGCGCGGGGCACGGTCGTCACGGTCGAACCGACGGGGAGCACGATCGTCACGGTCGAAGGACCGACGCGGACGGTCGTCGGAGTCACGACGCGGGGCACGGTCGTCGCGGTCGAAACGACGCGGGGCACGGTCGTCGCCGTCGAAACGACGGGGAGCACGATCGTCACGGTCGAAGGACCGACCCGGACGGTCGTCGGAGTCACGACGCGGCGCACGGTCGTCGCGGTCGAACCGGCGCGGCGCACGGTCGTCACGGTCGAACCGACGCGGGGCACGGTCATCGCCGTCGAAACGACGCGGCGCACGGTCGTCGCGCTCGGGGCGGCGCTGTCCGCCGTCGCGCGGCTCCCAGTTCGGGCGGCCGGGGCGCTCGCCCTGCGCCGCACGGCCGCGGCGCTCCTCGGCGTCCCAGCGCTGCTTCTGCCGCGGCTGCGACGGGTCGGCGGCGCGGAACCCGCGGTGCTTGCTGCTGCGAGCGGCGGGGGTGCCGTTCGGGTGACGGACACGGTCGGAGGCGCGGTTGTCCGCGCCGCCCTTGTTGTACGGGGCCATGGCTACTTTCTCAGGGTGCAGACGTACCGCAGCGCCCGGCAGCGACATCGGCGGGGGCTGAATGCGGAGAGGGGGTTCTTCCCGTCGCGGATCGACGTGAATCCAGCCCTCGAGCAACACACACCCAAACGAAAACTCCGTGATCGCAATGTCACGGCGTCGAAGGCCGACCGAGTGAGTCTACGCGATCCGGGCACGCCAGGCCAGCCCGATGTCGGGCGCGTCCCGCGAGGTCGAGGTGATCCGCGCCTCCAGGACCGTCAGCGGGTCAGGACTCGGCGAGCCGCTGGCGCTGCTCGGCCACGTCGAAGTCGGCCGCGGGCCACGTGAGCCGCATGTCCTCGAGGGTGCGGAGCAGGAGCTGCTGGACGGCGAGCCGCGCGTACCACTTGCGGTTCGCCGGGACGACGTACCACGGCGCCCGCGACGTCGAAGTGCGGTCGAACACGGTCTGGTACGCGGCCTGGTAGTCGTCCCAGAGCAGCCGCTCGTCGATGTCCCCCGGGTTGAACTTCCAGTGCTTGTCCGGACGGTCCAGGCGCTCGCCGAGCCGTTCGCGCTGCTCGTCCTTCGAGATGTGCAGCATGACCTTCACGATGCTCGTCCCGGCCTCGGCGAGTCGATCCTCGAAGTCGACGATCGCGCCGTAGCGCCGCTCGATCTCCTCCGGCGGGGCGACGGCCCGGACCTTCTGGATGAGCACGTCCTCGTAGTGGGAGCGGTCGAAGACGCCGAGCTGTCCGGCGCCCGGGAGCTGCTGTTCGACCCGCCAGAGGAAGTCGTGCTCGCGCTCCTCGGCGGTCGGCGCCTTGAAGCCGGCGTAGTGCACGCCGTTCGGGTCCACCGCGCCGACGACGTGCGAGACGATCCCGCCCTTGCCCGCGGTGTCCATCGCCTGCAGCACGAGGAGCACCCGGCGCTGGTCCCCCGCGGTGGAGGCCGCCCAGAGCCGTTCCTGGAGCGCGGACAGCCGGGAGGCACCCGCGGCGAGCGCCTCCAGCCCGTCGATCTTCCGACCCGGGAACCCCGGCGTGCCGTCCGGGTCGACGCGGTCGAGACGGAAGCCCTCCTCGACGCGGAGCAGCGGTTCGGGGTCGGCGTTCCAGGCCTTGCGACGGCTCACGGCTCCTCCTCCGGGGTCGTCTCTCATCCTGGCACCGCTCGTCGCGGTTCGTCCGCAGGGTGGACGCCGCCGTGCGGGGGCCGGGTTACCGTTGACCCGATGAGGTCAGGCCGTCGCACGCTGCTCGCGCTCGTCGCCGCGGTCGTGGCGCTCGGCGCGGTCGCGTCGTGCAGTTCGGATCCGGTGGGTGACGAGAACCGCACGGTCACCGCTGATCCCGTCATCTACCCGCTGTCGCTCCGGTACCACGGCATCGACGTCGTCGCGGACGTGCCGTACGGATCGGACGCCCTCCAGCGGCTCGACGTGTGCCTGCCCGCCGACAGTGCGCCGGACACCACGACGACGCCGACCGCGACGGCCGCTGCGTCTCCCTCCGCCTCCGCTGCGCCGGACGCCGGGGCCCTCGAGGAGGCCGCCGGCGGCACCCGCCCCGCCGTGCTGATGATCCACGGGGGCAGCTGGTCGCACGGCGACAAGGCCACCGCGGCGTACCGAGCGGTGTGCAAGTACCTCGCGTCCGAGGGGTTCGTCACGTTCAACGTGGACTACCGGCTCGCTCCGACGGACCCGTTCCCAGCTGGGCTCGATGACGTCCGACGCGCCCTCGACTGGGTGTTCCGGCCGACGACGCTGTCGACGTACGACGTGGACAGCAAGCGGGTCGGGGTGTTCGGCGGCAGCGCCGGGGGCAACCTCGCCGCGATGCTCGCCGTCACCGACCACGACTCGACCGCCTACGCGGAGGGCGACCGGATCCGTGCCGTCGTCGACCTGAGCGGCCCGACGAACCTGACGACGCGCTCGACCGACGCCGACGGGGTCTCGGCGTCGTTCCAGCGGAAGCAGCTGCTCTACCTCGGCTGCCGCACGTACGCGGAGTGCCCGGCGGCGACCCGGGCGTCACCGGAGTACCACGTGACCTCGGACACGGCGCCGTTCTTCATCGGGCACTCCACGGACGAGTTCATCCCCATGTGGGAGTCGCAGGAGTTCGCGGCGACCCTGCGGAAGCACGACGTGCCGGTCACGCTCGTCGCGGTCGAGGGGACGGCGCACTCGATCGCGCAGTTGGACCAGGCGATGAGCAAGCGCGTGGCGACGTTCCTGCGGCGGCACCTGGGCTGAGTGCGCCGGGCGCGCCTCGTGCGCCCCGGGCGGGTGGCACCCGGAGTCGGGACTGCCGCCGACGGCCCGGTGCGCCGGAGAATTCCGGGGTGACCGACACCTCGACCCGCTCCGCACGCGATACCGCCACCCCGTGGGAGCGGCACTCCTCGCTGCAGACGTTCGCGGAGCTCCTCCTCGGGCTGTCGTTCACCGCCGCCGTGGCCTTCGGCGGGTACGCCGCCGTGACCGGTCGGATGACCGTCCTGTCGCAGGGCGCCGGGATCGTGTTCCTGGTGACGCTGACGTGCGTGCTCGTGTCGTGGTTCCGCGCGGTCGAGCACGACGGGCACCCGTCGACGACCACGACCACGACCGCGGCCGTCGACCCGATCGCGGCCGTCGACGCCGAGTACCGCCGCTAGTCCCCCGCGCGCCGGTCCGCCCGGCGCTCACCGGCGCGCTCCACGACGAAGTACAGCGCCGGCAGCACCACGAGGGTCAGCAGCGTCGACGACACCAGGCCACCGATCACGACGAGCGCCAGCGGCTGCGAGATGAACCCCGACCGCCCGGTGAGTCCGATCGCCATCGGCATGAGCGCGAAGATCGTCGCGAGCGCCGTCATCAGGATCGGCCGGAGGCGTCGGGTCGCCCCCTCGACGAGCGCTTCCCGTACGCGGAGCCCTCGTCGCCGGTACTGGTTCACGAGGTCGATGAGCACGATGGCGTTCGTCACGACGATGCCGACGAGCATCAGCACGCCGATGAGCGATGCCACCCCGATCGGGATGCCCGACGCGATCTGCAACAGGATCGCCCCGGTCGCGGCGAACGGCACCGACACGAGCAGCAGCAGCGGCTGCAGCAGGCTGCGGAACGTCGCCACCATGACCACGTAGACGATGAGGATCGCGATGAGCGCGGCGAGCAGCAGCTGGCTGAACGCGGACGACTGACTCGATGCGACCCCGCCGATCGTGGCCGAGGCGCCCCGCGGCAGGTCCAGCCCGTCGACCGCGGTGGTCACCGACTGCACGGCGGCGCCGAGGTTCGTGGCGTCCGGCGTGACCGTGATCGTCGCGGTGCGGACCGCGTCCGAGGTGGTCACGGTCGTCGGGCCCTCGGCGCGCTGGACCGTCGCGACGTCGGACAGCGGGACGACGCCCGTCGAGGTCGGGATCGACAGCGCCCGCAGCGCGGCAGCGGTCGTGGGCGGATCGGAGTCCGCGATGTACACGTCGAGCGAGGCGTCGTCGATCTCGACGGTGCCGGTGTCCTGCGGGGAGACCGCGGCGGCGACGATCCCGCCGACCTGCGTCTCGGTGAGGCCGAGGGCGGCCGCCTTCGACCGGTCGACCCGCACCGCGAGGTACGGCTCCGCCGACGACAGGTTGCTCGAAGCCCCGGTGGTGTGGTCGACCTTCCGCATCTCGCTGAGCACCTGGTCGGCCGCGGTCCGGAGCTGCGCCTGGGTCGGCGCGGTGACGTCGACCTCGATGTCGCTGCTGCCGCCGAACCCGCCGCCGCCGGACGACACGGTGACGTCGCCGGCGTCGTCGAGCGCGTCCAACCGCTTCCGGGTGTCCGACTGGATGCGCTCCTGGTCGACGTCGGCGTCGGTGGTGACGGCGTACTGGATCGAGGCGGTGCCCCCGCCGCCGAACGCCGCCTGGATGGACTGTCCGCTCGTGCCGATGGTGGTCTGCACCGTTTCGACGCCGTCGACGGCCCGCAGCTGCTGCTCGACCTTCCGCGCGGCGTCGGACTGCACGTCGAGGCTCGTGCCCGGGTCGAGGTCCTGCGTCACGGTGAACGTGTTCTGTCCGGAGTCGCCCAGGTAGTTCGTCTTCACGAAGGGCAGGGCGGCCGCGGTCCCGCCGAGGACGACGATCGCCAGCACGAGCACGGTCCACGGCGCGCGGAGCACCCAGCGCAGCACCGGCTGGTACCCCCGGCGGAGCCGGTCGGGTGCCGCCGCGTCGTGCAGGTCGGCGGCGGAGGCCAGTACCCCGGCGGTTGCGGACGGCTCGGGAGGCGCGGTGCCGGCAGGCGCGTCGGCTGCGGTCCCCGGCGTGGTCACCCCCGCGTGTTTGTGGGACTTCGGCGCCCGCAGGAACCAGTACGCGAGCACCGGCACGATCGTCAGGGCGACGAGCAGCGACGCCACGAGGGCCATCGTCACGGTCAGGGCGAACGGCCGGAACAGCTCGCCGACGAGCTCGGCGACGAACGCCACCGGCAGGAAGACGACCACGGTCGTGAGGGTCGACGCCGTGACGGCGCCGGCGACCTCGCGCACGCCGTCGAGCACGGCCCGCCGTCGGTCGACGCCGGGCTGCAGGTGCCGCTTGATGTTCTCGATCACCACGATCGAGTCGTCGACGACACGGCCGATCGCGATCGTGAGCCCCGCGAGGGTGATGATGTTCAGCGTGTAGTCGGCCGCTCGCATGCCGATCGCGGCGAGCAGCACCGAGGTCGGGATCGAGATCGCGGTGACGATCGTGGAGCGGACCGACAGCAGGAACAGCAGGATCACGACCACGGCGAACCCGAGGCCGAGCAGCCCCTCTTCGGCGAGGGAGTCGATCGACTGCTGGATGTACGGCGCCTGGTCGAACACGACGGTGATCCGCGGGTCGCCGGTGATCTTCTTCTCGATGCCGGGCAGGGCGTCCCGCACGGTGGTGGAGACGTCGACGGTGTTGGCTTCCTGCGTCTTGGTGATCGCGATCGTCAGCGCCTGCTCGCCGTCCACGCGGCTGATCGACGTGCGTGGGGACTCCTCGATCCGGACCTTCGCCACGTCGCCGATCGTCGCGGCGGTGGTCCCGCCGGTGAGCGGCAGCGCCTCGATGTCGGCGAGGGACGCGATGCGCTCCCCGGTCTGCACCGAGAGCGTCGACCCGTCCTGGGTGATCGTCCCGCCGGGGACGAGCGTGCCGTTGTCGTCGAGCGCATCGGAGATCGCGGTCCGGGAGAGACCCCGCGAGGCGAGCGACTCCGGGTCGGGGGTGATGACGACCCGGCGGCCGGGGTTGCCGTACACGTCGGCCTCGCGCACGCCGTCGAGCTTCTCGAGGTCGGGGACGGCGGTGGCGTTCAGCCGGTCGACGAGCTGTTCCTGATCACCCTTCGCCGAGACGGCGAGCTGGATGACGGGCAGGTCGTCGAACGACCCGGTGACGATCTGCGTCTGCACGGAGTCCGGCAGCGACAGGGCGTTGACCACGGTCTGGATCTTGTCCTCGGCGCTCGCCAGGTTCGACCCGTAGGCGAACTCGGCGGAGACGACGCTCTGCCCGGTCGACGAGGTCGCCGTCGTCGACTTCAGGTCGGGGACCGCCTGGATCCCCTGCTCGATCTTCGTGGAGACGTCGTTCGACACGACCTCCGGCGTCGCACCCGGGTAGGCGCTCACGATGGCGACCTCGGGGAACTCCACGCTCGGGATGAGCTCCTGCTTGAGGCTCGTCAGTGCGATGCCGCCGAACACCGCGACGACGACGGTGACGAGCGCGATGAGCGCCCGGTTGCGGAGGCTGAAGACCGAGAGGAGGTGCACGACCCGATCCTCGCAGGACGCACCCGTGGCCGGACCCGATCTGCACGATCGGTGGACAACCCGGACAGGACGCGGGCCGGTGGAGGAGCTCAGCCGGCGAGTGCCAGGTACGCGGCCAACACCCCCACGGTGCCGAGCACCCCGGTACCGAGCGCCGCGATCCGACAGACCGGTGTCCGAGCCGTCAGGACCGCGGCGACGAGCACGGCGACGCCGACGACGATCTCGACCACCCAGGTCGACGGTCCCGTGGTGTCCGCCACCTGGAGCAGCGCACGCACCCCCTCGCCGATGAACACGGCGGCCGTCGCGCCCATCGCCACCCCGCGCCAGCGGACGTCGCGCGACCGGATCGACACCGCTACCGCGCCCGCCAACGCTCCCGCGGGCACTCCCACGAGGACCCAGAAGTTCGCGATCGACAGCGAGTCCGGGTAGCCGCGGAGGTTCGTCGTCGCCCAGTACCCCACGTGCATCAGTTCGAGGAGCACGACGCCGAGGACCATCGCGACCGGCATCGCCACCCGTCCGACACGGGCGCCGGCGAGCAGGCACAGGGCCGTGGCGACGACGAACCACGGGCCCGCCGAGTTCGCGGCGGACGAGAGTGCGGGCACGCTCTGCCCGAACGAGGTCAGCACACCCGCGAGCAGTGCACCGGTCAGCGCCATCGAGACCCTCGCCGCCGGCGGCACGGTCGTGGCCGAGCCCGAGGGGAGGACCCCGGCCGGCCCACGCGCGTTCATGGTCGTCTCCATGCGACCAGGATCCCGGCCCGCCAGGCCGCCACACATCACCCTGCGGAGCCAGATCCCGCCGGCCGCGTCACCCTCCAGGATGACGCCAGCACGACCGGACAGACTCACACCACCGCGGCCAGCGATCCCCGCACGCCGGCAGCGTCGCCACCGATCCGCGCCCACGACCGCTCCAGCACGTCGACGAGGCGCACCCGGTCCGCCGGCGGCATCGTGAACGGCACCCGCAGGAACCGCTCGAACCCGCCGTCCGGACCGAACACCCCGCCGGAGGCGAGCACGACGCCCTCGGACCGGGCGGCGAGCACCAGGGCGCTCGACACCGGTCTCCCGAGCCCGACCCACGTCGTCAACCCGCCCGCCGGCGACGGGACGTCCCACTCCGGGAGCCGCGCACGCAACGCGCCCACGACGTCGTCGCGACCCTGGCGCAGGTACTCGCGCCGCGCCTCCAGGACGGCCTCCGTCCGCGGGACGAGCTCCCGCGCGACGAGCTGGTCGAGCACGGGCGTACCGAGGTCCCCCGTCGGCCGGGCGAGCAACAGGCGCTGCAGCAGTTCCGGAGACGCCCTGATCCAACCGATGCGCAGGCCGCCCCAGAACACCTTGTCGGCCGACCCGATCATGACGACCGACGCGTCGGCGGAACCGGCGCGTGCCGCGAGCGGCACGGAGGGCTCGCCCTCGATCCGCAGCTCCCCCATCGTCTCGTCCGCGATCACGGTCGTCCCGGTGGACGCCGCCACCGACAGCAGCAGCTCGCGCGTCGACGCCGACATGGTCGCCCCGGTCGGGTTGTGCAGCTCGGGCATCACGTAGGCCACGGCGGGGGCGGTCCGGCGCAGCGTGGTCTCGAGGGCCGTCGCGTCCCACTCGGTGCGGGCGTCGACGGGGACCCCGACGAGCCGCCCGCCGGCGTCGCGGAACGCCTCGTGCGCGTGCGGGTAGGTCGGCGACTCGACGAGCACCGCGTCGCCCCGGCGGACGAGCACCCGGGCGAGCAGGGCGATGGCGTGCTGCGCACCGATGGTCACGACGACCTGCGAGGGATCGGTCGGCAGCCCCCTGTCGGTGTACCGCGAGGCGATCGCGGCCCGCAGCCCGGGGTCGCCGACCGTGTCGTAGCCGATGCCGGCGAGCGCCGCGGGCACGTGCCGCATCGCCCGCTCGACGGCCTCGGCGATGCCCGGCGCCGAGTGCAGCGCGGCCTTCCGGAGGTCGAGCAGGTCGTCGTCGACGACTCCGCCGAGCCGCTCCGGGTCCGGCCGGCCGATGAGCCCCGCGGGCAGGCGGACCACGCTGCCGGAGCCACGGACCGACACGACGAAGCCGTCGGAGCGGAGCCGCGAGTAGGCGTTCGCGACGGTGGTCCTCGAGACGTGGAGCGCCGCCGCGAGCCCCCGCTCCGCCGGCAGCCGCACCCCCTGCGGGATCCGGCCGTCGATGACGAGGACCCGGAGCGCGTCGGACAGCGCCTCGTAGGCGGGGGCATCGGTGCCGGCGCGCCAGTCCGTGAGGAGGAGCGCGGCGGAGCGGGCACTGAGCAGGACCGGGGTCATGGATCCACGGTAGTCGGATTGGCCCTCGACGTGCAGTCCAATCTTGGGAACGATCGAGGGCATGCCCCGCTCGACCGCCCTCACGCTCCGCTTCCTCCAGCTCTTCGTCGGCCTGTTCCTCTACGGCGCCTCCACCGCACTGCAGGTCCGCGCGGTCGTCGGCGTCGCGTCGTGGACGGTGCTGACCGAAGGCCTCGAGCACGTGGTGCCGTGGTCGTTCGGCGTCATCACGGTGGTGTCGAGCGGCGTCATCCTGCTCTTCTGGATCCCGCTCCGCCAGAAGCCCGGGATCGGCACGCTCCTCAACGCGTTGGCGATCGGACCGTCGGCGGACCTGGTGCTGTGGCTCGTCCCGACACCCTCCGAGCTCGTGGGGCGGATCCTGCTGTTCGTCGCCGGACTCCTGCTGCTCGCGGTCGCGACCGCGTTCTACATCGGCGCCGGCTTCGGCACGGGAGCGCGGGACGGTCTGATGGTCGGCTTGCACGAGCGGCTCGGCTGGCCGGTGTGGCTGGCGCGGACCGTCATCGAGGTGTCGGTCGTCATCGTCGGCTGGTTCCTCGGCGGCGACGTCGGCGCCGGCACGGTGATCGCCGCGTTCGCCATCGGACCGATGGTGCAGCCGCTCATGCCCGTCTTCCGCCGCTTCCCCTGGAGTCCGGAGCGGACCACGCAGGACGCGCTCGCCCTGGAGGCACGGCGCGTCCCCGCCTCGGAGGTCGCCTGAACCGCTTGCACACCTCCAGATCACGATATAGCGTGTCCTGCACAGACGCGATACATCGCGAGTTGGAGGATGCAACATGGCCCAGGAGAAGTGGCTCGTCGAAGAGCCGAAGGTGATCGACACCGGGATCGTCCGCCGCTTGCGCGTGGGCCTCGCCGGTGGACAGGTCGACGTCGTCGCGCACGACGAGCCGACTGCCCGCGTCGAGGTGCACAGCGTGTCCGGCAAGCCGATGAAGATCGAGCTCGACGGCGACACGCTCACGATCGACCATCCGCAGATCCGGTGGGACGACCCCCTCGGCTTCCTGAAGTCCTTCCGCGGCAAGGCGCACGCGGACGTCAGCGTCCTGGTGCCCCGCGACGCGGTCGTCACCCTCGGCGTGGTCTCCGCGGGCGTCCTGCTCTCCGGCACCAACCGGGGAGCGACGCTCAACACGGTCTCCGGTGACGTGGTCGTCGACGACGTCGCCGGCGACGTCACCGTCAACGCGGTCTCCGGCACGACGACGATCCGCGAGCTCGACGGCGCGCTCGCCGTGCACACGGTGTCCGGCGACGTCGTGGCGACCGGCACGATCCCGCGCTTCTCGGCGGACGGCGTCTCGGCCGACGTCGTGCTCGACCTGCACGGCACGCCGGAATCGGCCCGCGTGAACACGGTGTCCGGCTCGGTCAGCGTCCGGCTCGAGGACGGTGTGCCCTACCGGTGCACCGTCAGCACGGCATCGGGCAAGCTGCAGTTCGACGACTCCGAGATCCGCGGCGTGCGTGGTTCGTACGTCAAGCAGGGCGGCGAACTGTCCGGGCAGTGGCTCGAGCTGCGGGTGAACTCGGTCTCGGGCGACATCGCGGTGCTGCACGCCGCACCCCAGGCCCCCGCGGACGTGGATGCGGAGGTCGTCGAATGAGTCCCGTCTTCGCCCACGGGCACCTCCGCCTGTACCTGCTCGTCCTGCTGGCCGACCACCCGATGCACGGGTACGAGGTCATCCAGGCCCTCGGCGACCGCTTCGGCGGCACGTACGTCCCGAGTGCCGGCACCGTGTACCCGCGGCTGTCGAAGCTCGAGGAGGAGGGCCTCGTGACGAAGTCCGCGGACGGCCGGAAGACCGTCTACGCCATCACCCCGGCGGGCCGCGCCGAGCTCGACGCCCGCGCCGACGAGATCGCCGCGGTCGAGAACGGCGTCAACGACTCGGTCAAGTCCCTCGCCGACGGCGTCCGAGCGTCGGTCGGCGAGGCCATGCGGTCGCTCCGCGCCGACCTCGCCGCGAGCGCGCAGGCCCCTCGGGGCCGGACCGCGGACGAGCCGGTCGACGTCCCGTCCGAGGGTGCCCGGGCCCTGCGCGAGGTCGAGATGGCCCTGTCGTCGTTCCGGCAGCAGGTCCGCGCGGACCTCCGTCGGCGCGCGACCCGCGGGACGCTCACCTCGGACACCGTCACGCGGCTGCGCGACGGCCTGGAGGCGCTGCGCAAGTCCCTCTGAGCCGCCGGCCGCCAGGCGGTCGCGCCCCGCGCCTCCCGTCCGCCGTCCCCGCGTCCCCGCGTCCCCGCAAAACGCAACCCGGGCGGTTTCTCGCAGCGGTATCTCGCTGCGAGAAGCCGTCCTCGTTGCGTTTTGCGGGCCGGGCGGGCCGGCGGGCCGGCCCGCCTACAGGCCGCGGTCGGCCAGCGCGTGCATCGCGTCCCGCAGGGCGCGCGCCGCGCCCTCGCCCGCCCACTCGTAGGCGTGGGTGAACCGCTCGTCCTGCACGTACATGTCGGCGAGCGTGCGGAACCGGTCGGCGGTCAGCTCGGACGGGGGTGTCGCCTCGGCGAGCCACGCGAACTGACGCCTGGCGAGCGCCGTCCCCGCGTCCGACGACGGGCCGTCGCCGGACGCCGCCAGCGCCGCCGCGTCCTGCGCGATCGCCCGCTGCTCGGCCTGGAAGGCGTCCTTCGCGGCGGCGTCCTTCGACGCCCACCAGCGTGCGCCGCGGTCCCAGGCGTCGGCGCCCCAGCGCTCCTCGACCTCCTGCTTGAACTTCGTCTGGTCGAACCCGTCGAACGTGTCGGTGGCGTTCATGTCCTCTCCCTTCTCGATCCTGGTGATGGTGGTGCGCACGGCCGCGAGCTGCCGGGCGAGCCGGTCGCGCTCCCGTTCGAGCCACGCGACGTGCGCGGTGAGGGCGGCGACGTCGTCCTGCTCCCCGTCGAGGACCCGACGGATCTCGGGCAGCCCGAGTCCCAGTCCACGGAGCAGGAGGATGCGCTGCAGCCGGACGAGCGCCCGGTCGTCGTAGCGGCGGAGGCCACCGTCGCCGATCGCTGTCGCGGGCAGCAGCCCGATGGCGTCGTAGTGCCGCAGCGTCCGGCTGGACACACCCGCGGAACGCGCCACGTCGGCGATGCCGTGGGGTGCTTTCGCAGCTGCGCCGGTCGTGTCTGTCGAATCCCTCATGCACACGACCGTAGGGGTTGACGCAGCGTCAACTGCAAGGGTTTCCGGCGCATCCGACCGTCGCTCGTTCGACGAAGGCGGAATACCGAGCCGGCCACCCGTGTTGACTCCCGCCCGGAATTGAGTAGGTTTGCCGCTCGTGACGAACGAGATCCGGTCGTTGAAAGCACGACTGATCGGGGAGCCCCTCCCCTCCGAGAAGCTCGAAGGACAGCTCCTCCCGAAGCACCTGGCACTGCCGATCTTCGCGAGCGACCCGCTGTCCTCCGTGGCGTACGCGCCGCAGGAGCTCCTCATGATCCTGCTGCTCGGCGGGATGGCGTTCCTGACGTTCGCCCCGTGGGTCGCCGCCCTCGTCGTGCTGCTGCTCGTCGTGGTGGTCGCGTCCTACCGGCAGCTCATCAAGGCGTACCCGTCCGGCGGCGGCGACTACGAGGTCGCGCACCGGAACCTCGGCGAGAAGGCGGGGCTCGTCGTCGCGTCCGCCCTGCTCGTCGACTACGTCATGACGGTCGCCGTGTCGGTGGCCTCGGGCGTGGACAACATCATCTCGGCGCTGCCGGTCCTCAACGAGTTCCGCGTCGAGCTGGCCCTGCTGTTCGTCGTGCTCCTGGCGGCCGCGAACCTCCGTGGCGTCCGCGAGTCGAGCAAGGCCTTCGCCGTGCCGACGTACCTCTTCGTCGCCTCGGTCTTCGTCATGGTGGTCACCGGCCTGTTCCGGGCGGCGCTCGGGAACGCTCCCGTCGCCGAGTCCGCCGCGTACACCGTGCAGAACGTGGAGCACACGACGCAGGCGGCGTTCATCCTGCTGCTGCTCCGCGCGTTCGCGTCCGGCTGCTCGGCGCTGACCGGTGTCGAGGCGATCGCGAACGGCGTGCAGGCGTTCCGCCGACCGAAGATCAAGAACGCGCAGATGACCCTCGTGTTCATGGGGTCGATCGCGATCGTGCTGTTCGTCGGACTCATCACGCTCGCGCTGATCTCCCGCGTGCACTACGCCGAGAGCGCCTGCGACCTGCAGGGCTTCGCCCGGTGCGCGACGACCCCGCAGCGCTCGCTCATCGCGCAGATCGCGGCCGCGACCTTCGGGAACGACTCGATCCTGTTCTTCGTCATCCAGGCGACCACGGCGGCGGTCCTGCTCCTGGCGGCGAACACGGCGTTCAACGGCTTCCCGCTGCTCGGCTCGATCCTGGCCCGCGACTCGTACGCCCCGAAGGCGCTCTCGACCCGCGGTGACCGGCTCATCTACTCGAACGGCGTGATCGTCCTCGCCCTCGTCGCGGCGGCGCTGCTCATCGTCTACCGGGCGAACGTGACGAGCCTCATCCAGCTCTACATCATCGGCGTGTTCGTGTCGTTCACCCTCGGGCAGACCGGCATGGTGCTGCACTGGACGAGGCTGCTCCGCGACGACCGCGCCGGACGGCTCCCGACCGACGGCGAGCCGGTGAACCGCGGACAGGTGCTGCGGTCGCGTGCCATCAACGCCACCGGCGCGACCTTCACCTTCGTCGTCCTCGTCATCGTGACGATCACGAAGTTCACGCACGGCGCCTGGCTCGTGTTCGTCATCATGCCGATCCTGTTCCTCCTCATGCTCGGCGTGAACCGGTACTACCGCGACGTCTCGCACGAGATCGAGGCCGACGAGGAGACCCAGTTCGGCGCGACCGGCGACCACGCGATCGTCCTCGTCAACAAGCTGCAGAAGCCCGTGCTCAAGGCGCTCGACTACGCCATCGCGGCGAAGCACGCGAGCTTCGAGGCCGTGCACGTCGCGATCGACGACGGCGAGTCGACGCGGCTCCGGGAACAGTGGGAGGCCTACGGCATCGAGGTGCCGCTCACGATCGTGCCGAGTCCGTACCGCGACATCTCCATGCCGCTCATCAACTACATCAAGGCGCACCGGATGGAACACGGTTCCGAGGTCGTCACGGTCTACACGCCGGTGTTCATCGTGGGCCACTGGTGGGAGAACCTCCTGCACAACCACCGCGGCCGCCGGATCCGGAAGAAGCTGCTGCTCGTGCACGGCGTGACCGTCGCGCTCGTGCCGTGGCTGCTGGACTCCTCCGAGCTCCTCTACGGACGGCGCTCCCGCCCCCTGCCCGGTCAGGAACGCCGGGGCGAACCGATCCGGCCGGCCCTCCGCCGCTCTCCGCACGGCGTCTTCCACCACGAGGCCGAGGACGACCGTCTCCTCCGGTCCGCGCAGCGCAACAGCCTGCACCCGCGACGCGCCACCCGCCCCGCGGGTCCCGCCGAGGGCGTCGACCCGAACCTCAGCACCGGCGAGATGCACGTGCTCGTGCCGTCACCTCCACGCGGAGACGGTCGCTCGTCGTAGCATCTGTCGTCATGACGATCTCCGACCTGCGCACGTTCGCCACGTTCGACGGGCACGGCGGGAAGGTCTCGAAGCGTGTCGAGGTGCTCGACCACGAGCCCTCCGCCGGTGGTCCGTACGAGGGCCTGGTCGCGGTCCGGGGCGAGCACCCGCTCGGTGCGATCGACGAGCGCGCCGCCGACGAGTCGGCGTCGCTGGCCCGCGGCGCCGAGAGCATCGGTTGGGTCGATCCCGCCACGCTCCGCGACTGGTACCGCCAGGACCGGGTCGTCGTGTCGCGGCTCGAGGCGCGTCGCTCGGGTCTCGAACCCGGCACCTACGCCGATTCCCGCGGGCGCGGACGGGTTCGGATCGACGGTCTGGAGGCGCGGCTCGCCCCCGACGGTCGGCCCGCGTTCCGCGCTCTGGCCGGCTCGGGCGAGGCACCCGTCGTGGACGTACCGCTGCCGACGGACCAGGCGGTGCGTCTCGTTGCGGTGCGGACGGTCGACGAGGGCCTCGAGATCGTGACCACCCCGGTGTCGCCGTTCCTGTCGCCCGGCCGGTACCCCGCGTTCGGCGACGACGTCGTCGGGCTGCCACCGCGCCCGACGACCGGGTACGTCTCGGTCAGCGCCGCCGTGCTGCTCGACGGGGTGCTGCACGAGGTCGAGCGGATCGACGAGCGGGCGGCGACGATCCACGTGCGCCGCGGCGACCGGACGGTGCCGATCGCCGCGAGTGCGGTGGGCGCCGACCTCGTCCGCTACACCGCCGTCCCGGCCTGAACGACACGGTGCCTGCACGGGGCGTCGGGGGTCCCGCGTACGGTCGGCGGCATGAGTGACGCAGACCGTGAAGAACAGCAGCAGAACGCCGACGGTTCGATCCAGGGCGAGACCCTCGGCGGTCCGCGCCCCGACCCCTCGACGACCGCGAGCAAGGACCCCGAGGAGTGGGTCACCGGCGACGAGCCGATGACCGGGCCGCAGCGCAGCTACCTCGACACCCTCGCGCGGGAGGCCGGCGAGGAACTCCCGGCGGACCTCACCAAGGCCGAGGCGTCGGAGCACATCGACCGCCTGCAGCAGCAGACCGGGCGCGGCGCTGACTCCTGACGACGGGTCCCTCCCCGCCTGACCCCGCGCCCGCACCGGCGCCGCGCCCGTTCCGCTCGACGCGACCCCGCACGCTGCCGGTCAGGACCCCGCGAGGGCGTCCATCACCTGGCGGGCGATCCGCCGACCGGCCCGGTTCGCACCGATCGTCGACGCCTGCGGACCGTACCCGGCGAGGAACAGTCGCGGCTCGCCGACCGAGCGGCCGTCCTCCACCACGATCCCGCCCGCAGCGGTGCGCAGGTGCAGCGGCGCGAGGTGCCGCAGGTCCGCGCGGAAGCCCGTCGCCCAGATCACGGCGTCCGCGTGCACGTGCTCGCCGTCGGCCGTGACGACACCGGTCTCGTCCAACCGCGTGAACATCGGCGATTCCCGGAGCACGCCGCGGTCCAGGCCCGCTCGGATCCGCCTCGTGACCGGCACCCCGGTCCCGGAGACGATGCTCGGCAGGGTCGCCCCGGCACGCGCGGCGCGGTCCTGCTCGTCGACGGCGGCGACGGCGGACTCGAGGTCGAGCGCAGCCGTGTCCGACCAGACCATCGGCCGCCGCGTGAACCACCGCGTCCGGGCGGCGACCCCGTCGAGCTCCAGCAGGAACCCGATCGCGCTCGTCCCACCGCCGACGACCACCACGTCCTGGCCGGCGAACTCCGCGGCGCTCCGGTACTCGGTCGTGTCCAGCTGCCTACCGCGGAAGACGTCTCGGCCCGGGTACCACGGCACGAACGGCGTGCCCCACGTGCCGGAGGCGTTGACGACGACCTCCGCACCGATCCGGCTCGTGCCCCCGTCGGCCGCCCGCACCGTGACGCAGAGCCCGGTGTCCCCGATGCGCGTCACGGACGTCACGGTGACCGGGCGCCGGACCCGGAGGTCGTAGTGCTGCTCGAAGCGCCGGTAGTACTCGCCGACCACGTCCCGCGCCGGTCGCGAACGGTCGGCGTCGTCGAACCGGAGGCCCATCGCGTTCATCCCGGGGAGGTCGTGCACGCGGTGCGCCGCCCCGAGCCGGAGCGCTTCCCACCGGAACTGCCAGGCGCCGCCGGTGCTCGGCGCACGGTCGAGCAGGACCAGGTCGCTCCCGGGCGTCAGGCCGAGCCGGCGGAGGTGGTACCCGACCGAGAGACCGGCCTGGCCCGCACCGATCACCACCACCCGGGCGTGCTGGTCGGCTGGGGCCTGGGCGTCGTCTGTCATCACTTCGATTCTGCTGTGCCCGGGGCCGTCGCGGCCACGTCCAGATCGGGGTACATGGTAGAGTGATCGGCAGATTTCAAACCACGAACCGTTCGGTTCCCCGGGTGACTCCTCTCCCGCCAGGACCGGACCAGAGCCGATCACGAGGGGGTCACGCATGGGGCGCGGCCGTCAGAAGGCAAAGCACACCAAGGTCGCCCGGGAGCTGAAGTACTTCAGCCCGGAGACGAACTACGGTGCGCTCGAACGCGAGCTCTCCGCCGGGCAGCACTCGGACGAGAACTCCTACGTCGACCGCTGGGCAGACCAATACGGTGATGACCAGTACGACGAGGACGACGAGCTCGAAGCGCAACAGGACCACAACAAGTCCGCCTGACCCCGGCTCACCGTCGACGCCGCGCTCCCTCCGGGTAGCGCGGCGTTCTCGTGCGTGCCGACGTCGTCGGACCACGCACGCGCGCGGTTCGACACGACACACTTCGATCGACGCGCGGTGTGTCGCACCATGTGCACGCATCCCATGCCCGTGCATGTTCCGACATCGCACATGTCGATCGACTCGCACGGTGTCTGTACACGCGTGCGCAGAAGGCAGCTCGCGGCGCCGGCCCACCAACGCCGCGAGCGGGCCGCTCAGCTGGCGTACGCCCCGACCAGCCGCACCGCTCCGCCGTCCACGCCCTTGGCGCCCTGCTCGAACCCCTCGAGGTCGCGCGCCGACGTCGAGATCGTCCCGACCGACCACGAGGCGAGCCCGGCGGCACCGAGCGACGCGATGACGTCGGACGCCGCCGCCGCCGACACGACCGCGAACATGCCGACGCCGAGGTTCCAGGTGCCCTCGGTGTCCTCGATCGGGGTGCCGGCCATCTCGGCGAGCACCCGGAACACGGGCAGCGGCTCCCAGGCGGAGCGGTCGACCTCGACCCACGACCCGACGGGCAGCACGCGCGCGAGGTTCGCCGCGATGCCACCACCCGTGACGTGCGAGAGCGAGTGCACCGCGCCCGGGTGCGCCTCGATCAGCGAGAGCAGCGGGGACGTGTAGAGGCGGGTCGGCTCGAGCAGCGCCTCGCCCACGAGACCGCCGAGCTCCGGCAGGGAGTCCGTGTAGCCCACCCCGCGCGACGACAGGATGTGCCGGACGAGCGAGTACCCGTTCGAGTGCAGGCCGGAGGATGCGATCGCCACGACGACGTCGCCGTCCTGGACCCGGTCGGCACCGAGTACCGAGCCGGCCTCGACCGCACCGACCGCGGCACCGGCCACGTCGTAGTCATCCGGCCCGAGCAGGCCCGGGTGTTCCGCGGTCTCGCCGCCGACGAGCGCCGTCCCGGTCTCCGCGCAACCGCGGGCGATGCCGGCGACGATGTCCGCGATGCGCTCGGGCACGACCCGTCCGCAGGCGATGTAGTCGGTCATGAAGAGCGGCTTCGCGCCGACCACGACGATGTCGTCGACGACCATGCCGACGAGGTCCTGTCCGATCGTGTCGTGCTTGTCGATCGCCTGCGCGATGGCGACCTTCGTGCCCACGCCGTCGGTCGAGGTCGCGAGCAGCGGGTGCTCGTACGACTTCAGGGATGAGACGTCGTACAGCCCGGCGAACCCGCCCACACCGCCGAGAACCGATGCGTTGTGCGTGGCCGCGACGGCCGACTTCATGAGTTCGACGGCCAGGTCACCGGCGGCGGTGTCGACACCGGCCGCTGCGTACGGGTTGGGCATGCGTAGTCCTCCGCGGGGCATGGCAGACTTGTTCGGTCCCCCCGATTCTACGGTCTGGAGCACACCGCGAATGTGCGGCATCGTCGGCCTCGTTGCACAGGGCCCCGCCAACCAATCCATCTACGACGCACTGCTCCTCCTGCAGCACCGCGGGCAGGACTCGACGGGCATCGCCACGGTCGAGGGTCACGTGCACCACATGCACAAGACCCGCGGTCACGTGCGCGAGGCGTTCCGTACCCGTGACATGCGTGCCCTCCTCGGCACCATGGGCCTCGGGCACGTCCGCTACGCCACCAAGGGTGCCGCGAGCAACGAGGAAGAGGCCCAGCCGTTCTACGTGAACGCGCCGTACGGCATCGTCCTCGTCCACAACGGCAACCTCACCAACACGCGTGAACTGACGCGTGAACTCTTCGACATCGACCGGCGACACCTCAACACGACCTCGGACACCGAGCTCCTCGTGAACGTGCTCGCCCACGAGCTGCAGGGGCAGGTCCGCGGCACCGACCTCGACCCCGGGCAGGTGTTCGACGCGGTCGAGCGCGTGCACGAACGCGTCGAGGGGTCGTACGCCACGATCGCGACGATCGCCGGCCACGGTCTGCTGGCGTTCCGCGACCCGTTCGGCATCCGCCCGCTCATCCTCGGGCACAAGTTCGACGAGGCCGGCAAGCCCGAGTGGGTCGTCGCGTCCGAGTCGCTCGTGCTCGAGTCCGGTGGCTACGAGATCGTCCGCGACATCGCCCCCGGTGAGGCCGTGTTCATCGAGATGAACGGGCAGATGCACTCCCGTCAGTGCGCGAAGAACCCGCGCCTGGTGCCGTGCTCGTTCGAGTACGTCTACCTCGCCCGACCCGACTCCGTCATGAACGGCATCTCGGTGTACGACGCCCGCCTCCGGCTCGGCAACCGCCTGGCGGACACGATCGCGCAGTACGCCCCGACCGGTGACATCGACGTGGTGATGCCGATCCCGGACTCGAGCCGTCCCGCCGCCATGCAGGTCGCGCAGAAGCTCGGCATCGAGTACCGCGAGGGGTTCTACAAGAACCGCTACGTCGGCCGGACCTTCATCATGCCGGGGCAGGCGGAGCGCAAGCGTTCCGTGCGCCAGAAGCTCAACGCGATGTCGTCCGAGTTCAAGGGCAAGAACATCCTCATCGTGGACGACTCGATCGTGCGCGGCACCACGAGCAAGGAGATCGTCGAGATGGCCCGCGCCGCCGGTGCCAACGAGGTGACCTTCACGAGCGCGGCTCCCCCGGTCCGGTACCCGCACGTGTACGGCATCAACATGCCGACGCGGGCGGAGCTCATCGCACACGACCGGAAGATCCCGGAGATCAACCGGGTGCTCGGGAGCGATCACCTGATCTACCAGGAGATCGGCGACATGCGCGACGCGATCATCGAGGGATCCGACGTCACGGACCTCGAGATGAGCTGCTTCACCGGCGAGTACGTGACGGGCACGGTGAGCCCGGAGTACCTGTCCTGGGTCGAGGCGAACCAGCTCAGCTAGGCACGTCGCGGGACGCAACCCCGTTCGGACTGTAGGCGCGGTGCCAGCTGGCACCGTCCCTCCAGGCACGGCCGTCGCCCCGCTGGCGCGGTGCGCCGGTACCGGCTGGTGGGGCCCGCCTCCAGTCCGATGCAGGCGGCTCTACCGCGTCCGGTCGCCGTGGTCCTCGATCTCGCCCTCCACGGTCTCGGGCGGCAGTTCGACCTCGACCCGCTCCGCCGTCAGGCGGGCAGCCCGACGGGCGAAGACCCGGTCGAGGACCACGGCGACCACCGCGCCGAGGAAGGCGCCGATCGTGACGCCCCACAGCGAGAAGTACCCGACGAGCGACCCGAAGCTCGCGGTCTCCTGCTGGTCGCCGCGGTCGATGTTCATCGTCAGCGACACCACGACGAGCGTCGCGACGAAGCCGAGGAGCGCACCGCCCACGATGAACACGCCGAACTTCGGGGCGCGGCGGATCGTCACCTCGTCGGGAGTGGTGACGGCGTTCGGCGCCGGAGCCGGTCGTTCGTCGGGTCGGTCGGTGTTGCTCACCCCTCCATTGTCCCCCACTGTGGGACGTGCTCCGGTCTGTGCGCTGGGGACGTTCCCGGGAGAAGATGGTGCCTACCGATCGGTATCCCAAGCGGAGGAGGTGAGGCGGATGCGCGAACGGAGCGCTCGTGCGTCTCGTGTCCCGGCCCGCGTGGCGTGGCCGATCCTCCAGCGTCGTGAGGAGGACCGCGCGGTCTCGGTCGTCGCGGAGCACCGGTGGAGCATCGCCCTCGTCGGGGCGCCCGGACTCGGCAAGAGCTCGGCCGCCGTCCGGGTCACCGACCGTGTGGCCGCCCGCGACGCCTCCGGCCGGACGCTCGTCGTGCCGATCACCGCGGTGGCGGCCAGCCGGTCGATGCCGTTCGGGGCGGTCGCGGAACGCTTCGGCGAGCTGCCCGGGTCCCTCGCCGAACTCGTCGGTGCCGGTGGCGCCGAGCAGCGCCTGCGCGACTCCGAGGAGCTCGCCGACCGGGACGTGCTCCTCCGCGTGGACGACGCCGACCACCTCGACGCGATCTCCGCGCGGTACGTCGCGTGGCTCGTGCGGGAGCAGGGTGCACGCCTCGTGCTGACCTGCCGCGACTTCACCGCGCTGCCCGAACCCCTGCGCGCCCTGTGGCAGGACGACCTGCTCGAGCGGATCGACCTCGAGCCGCTCGACCTGCACGAGACCTCGTCGCTCATCGCCCAGGCGCTCGGCGCCCAGCTCGAGACGGCTTCAGCCGAGCGGGTGCACCGTGCGACGACCGGCAATCCGCTGTACCTCCGGGAGGTCGTCCGTTCGGCGCTCGCGTCGGGCGCGCTCGAGCAGACGTCCTCGGGGTGGTACTGGCGCGGGCGGGTCACCGCGTCGAGCAGCCTGGCCGACATGTACCGGACGGAACTCGGCTCGCTGCCCGAGGACCTCCGCGACGTCGTCGACATCGTCGCCCTGGCCGATCCGATCCCCCTCGCCCGGCTCATCGGCCTCGTCAGCGGTGGCGATGTCGACCGGGTGGTGGCGCTCGGCCTCGTCCGGATCGACTCGCTCGACGACGGCGCCACGGTCGTCCGTCCGTCGCACCCGCTCGTCGGCGAGGTCGTCCGTGCCCTCGTGCCCGTCGTCCGACGCACGGCGCTGTTCGCCCGCGCGAACGCCTTCCGGACCGACCGTCCCGAGGGTGCTCCGCCGGCCGCCCGGCTCCGCGCCGCGCTGTGGTCCCTCGAGTGCGGCGTGCTGCCGCCGGTCGAACAGTTGCTCGACGCCGCGAAGGTCGCGGTCCGGCTGCAGGAGCACGAGAGCGGGATCGCCCTCACCTCCGCGGCCCTGCGCACGACGCTCAGCCCGACCGATCGGGTCGCCGCGCACTGCCTGCGGTCCCTGGCGCACTCGTACAGCACAGGGCGTGAGGCGGGCCGCACCGACGCCGAGGCCGCCTGGGCCGTCGTCCGGTCGGCCCCGGACGAGGTCGACGACGACGTGGTGCTCGAGGCGTGCGAGACCCTCGCGAACATCCGGCAGTTCCACGACGACGACACCCTGGCGGCGGTCGCGCTCACGGAGGTGGCCGCGCCGTTCGTGTCCGGCGCTGCGTCCGAGCGGCTCCGGCTGCTCCGGCTGGCGCACCTCGGGTGGGGCGGGCGCTTCGACGAGGTCCACGCCGAACTCGAGCGCTCCGGCATCGTGCAGGCCGCCACGGTCCCGCTCACGTTCCTCTGCCTCGCTCCCTGCGCGGTCATGGCGCTCGCGACCGCCGGGCGGCTCGACGACGCCGCTGCCTTCGGGAAGGCCTGCCTCGCGACCGCGGTCGAGCACCTCGAGGACGCCCCCTGGAGCGTGGGCGAGATCGTCTCGGTGATGCACCAGCTGCAGGTGTGGCGCGGCGACATCGCCGACCTCATCACCGAGGTGCCCGTGCGCCGGTCGAGCCCGTACCTGAAGTACGACTTCACCCTCGAACTCATCGGCGAGGGCAACCTCGCCATCGCGCAGCGCCGCTGGGACGATGCCATCGCCGCGTTCTCGGCTGCGTGCGAGCGCTACGACGTCGCCGACCACGGCGGGTTCGCCGCGTACCCCTGGGCACGACTCGCGATGTCCTACGCCTACGCGGGTCGCCCCGAGGAGGCCTCGGCAGCGCTCGAACGCGCCCGGTCGACGCCGCTGCGGGCGATGCGGATCCTCGGCGAGCAGATCGCGGTGACGATCTCGTGGACCGAGGCCGTGCTGGGCAACCCGGCCGGGCTGCGACACGCGGACGAGATCATCGAGCGCGGGACGGCGAGCGGCTCGTGGACGCACGTCATGTACGCGCAGACCCTGCACTACGCGACCGACATGGCGAACGGTCGGGACACCACGGCGTCGCTCGAACGGATGCGCGACGCGGCCGCCCGCGTGGACGGGCCGCTCGCCGGCGCGATCGTCGAGTACGCCGATGCGGTGCGTGCCGACGACCGCACCCGCATCATCGCCGCGCAGGGCGTGCTGGCGAGCCACGGCATGGCGGTCTCGGCCGGCCGGGTGAAGCCGCGGCTGACGAACCGCGAGTACGAGGTCGCCACGCTCGCGGCGCAGGGCCTCAGCAACCGTCGGATCGCGGAGACGCTCGGACTGAGCGTGCGGACGATCGACGCCCACCTGTCGCGCGTGTTCACCAAGTGGGACCTGCATGCGCGGACGGAACTCGGCGAGCTGCTGTAGCCGTTCGACGGCGCTGCTTCGTTGCCGAATGCAGCACGACTCGCCGGACCGGTTGACACCCCATCACGAATTTCGCGTACCTTTGTCCTGTCGCCGGGTTCGGACCCGTTCGGGTCGGGTCCGAATCCCGGCGACTTCTCCCACGGTATTCGCCGGGTCGGTGACGTCACATCAGTAGGCGCTACCTAATTCGCTGCGTCGCACGGGACGGATGCGTGGCGACTCAGACGCTCAGTCGCACCGGCAGGAACGCCGTCAGGTCCGCACGTGAACCGGACGCGCTGATCCGCGACTGCGCGACCGCTTCGTCCCAGCGCAGCTCACCGGTGGCGAGCGCCAGCCACGTCGACGCGTCCGTCTCGACCACGTTCGGCGGCGTCCCACGGGTGTGCCGCGGGCCGGGTACGGCCTGGACGGCCGCGAACGGCGGGACCCGCACCTCGACGCTGTTGCCGGGGACGTCCTCGGCGAGGCGCTGCAGCGACCAGCGGACGGCCGTCGCGAGTGCGGGCCGGGCCGTCGTCCCCTGCTGCACGGCGACGAGAGCAGCCCGCCCCTCCGCGTCCTCGATCCTCCTCGGTGGCATGTCCACAGGCTAGCCGCCGCATCGCGAGCGGCGAGTGCGGCTCGGTAGGGTGATCGGGTGCGAATCCTCGTCCTCGGTTCCGGTGCCCGCGAGCACGCGATCATCACGGCCCTGCTGGCTGAGCAGGCCGGTCACGTCATCACGGCAGCGCCCGGCAACGCCGGCATCGCCGCGGACGTCGAGACCGTCTCCCTCGACCCCACGAACGGCGCCCTCGTCGCGGAGTACGCGCTCGAGAACGACGTCGAGCTCGTCGTCGTCGGCCCCGAGGCGCCGCTCATCGCCGGGGTCGCCGATCCGGTCCGCACGCGGGGCATCCCGGTGTTCGGCCCGAGCAAGGCGGCCGCGCAGCTCGAAGGATCGAAGGCGTTCGCGAAGCGGATCATGTCCGAGGCCGACGTGCCCACCGGGCGTCCGGTGTACGCGGGCACGGTGGACGAGGCCGTCGCCGCGATCGACGAGCTCGGTGCCCCCTACGTGGTGAAGGCGGACGGGCTCGCCGCCGGCAAGGGCGTCCTCGTGACCGAGGACCGTCAGGCGGCGATCGACCACGCGACGTACTGGCTCCAGCACGGGCACGTCGTGGTCGAGGAGTTCCTCGACGGAGAAGAGGTCTCGCTGTTCTTCCTGAGCGACGGGCACGACGTCCGCCCGCTCAGTCCCGCGCAGGACTACAAGCGCCTCGGGGACGGCGACGCCGGGCCGAACACGGGCGGCATGGGCGCCTACTCGCCGCTGCCGTGGCTCGCCGACCGCTGGCCCTCCGAGCGGGCCTTCGTGGAAGAGGTCACCGACCTCGTCGCCCTGCCGACCGTCCGCCGACTCGAGCACGAGGGCACGCCGTTCGTCGGCCTGCTCTACTGCGGCCTCATCGTCACGGAGCAGGGCGTGCGGGTCATCGAGTTCAACGCCCGCTTCGGCGACCCGGAGACCCAGGTCGTCCTCCCCCGCCTCGCGACCCCGCTGAGCAGCCTGATGCTCGCCGCCGCCACCGGGCAGCTCGCGTCCGCTCCGGAGCCAACGTTCCGCCCGGACGCCGCGGTGACGGTCGTGCTCGCGAGCGAGGGCTACCCGGAGAACCCGAGGACCGGACGGCCCATCACCGGCATCGACCGGGCGAACGCACGCGAAGGCGTCTCGGTGGCCCACGCGGCCACCGGGGTGCTCGACGGCGACCTCGTCGCGACGGGCGGCCGCGTGCTGAGCGTCGTCGCCACCGGTTCCTCGTTCTCCGAAGCCCGCGACCGGGCGTACGCCGGCGTCGGGGACATCACGCTCGAGGGTGCGCAGTTCCGCACCGACATCGCCGCGAAGGTCGTCCGGTGACCGCCGCGCCGTCGCTGCCCGGCTGGACGCACGTCTCCTCCGGCAAGGTCCGCGAGCTCTACGTGCCGGAGGGCACCGCCGACATCGCCAGCGCCTCCGAACTCCTGCTCGTCGCGTCCGACCGCGTGAGTGCCTACGACTTCGCACTCGAACCGCCGATCCCGGGCAAGGGCGAGCTCCTCACGCGCCTGTCCCGGTTCTGGTTCGCGCAGCTGGCCGACGTGCCGAACCACCTCGTCGCGCCGTCCGCCGGTGGGACACCGGTGCCCTCCTCGGTGGCAGCGCGTTCGATGCACGTCATGCCGCTCGAGATGTTCCCCGTCGAGTGCGTCGTCCGCGGGTACCTCGTGGGCAGCGGTTGGGCGGAGTACCAGGAGACCGGCAGCGTGTGCGGCGTGCAGCTCCCCGAGGGGCTGTCGAACGGCGATCGGCTCCCGGAGCCGATCTACACGCCGGCGTACAAGGCCCCCCAGGGCGAGCACGACGAGAACATCTCGTTCGAGCAGACCGTCTCGCTGGTGGGGTCGGATGCGGCAAGCGCGCTGCGCGACCTGTCGCTGCGCGTGTACTCCGAGGCGGCGGCGATCGCACTCGAGCGGGGTGTGATCATCGCGGACACGAAGTTCGAGTTCGGACGTGACGCGTCGGGGCGGATCCGGATCGCGGACGAAGTACTGACGAGCGATTCCAGCCGCTACTGGGACGCCCGATCGGGCAACCGCACCGAGAGCTTCGACAAGCAGATCGTGCGGGACTGGCTCAGTGCGCACTGGGACCGGCAGGGCACGCCCCCGGTGCTCCCGGAGTCGATCGTGTCGCGGACGGCCGAGCGCTACCGCGAGCTGATCGACCGTCTCGGCGCCTAGCGACACCGCCCCATGGGTCCGCACGGGCCGCCGTCCTCGATCGTGACAGATGTCACGGTGCGGTCGTGACGTCCGGCAGAGGTGGGGCGCCCGGCACCACGCGAGGCTGGAGCCATGAACACACCGGTCATCCAGCTCCGCGGCCTCCGCAAGCGCTTCGGCGCCGTGGCCGCGGTCGACGGCGTCGACCTGACGATCCGTCCGGGCGAGGTCGTCGCCCTCCTCGGCCCGAACGGCGCGGGCAAGACCACCACGGTCGACCTCGCGCTCGGCCTCTCCACCCCGACCACCGGCGAGGCGCTGCTGTTCGGGGAGGACCCACGCGTCGCCGTCGTCGCCGGCCGGGTCGGCGCGATGCTGCAGGGCGGGGCGCTGCTGCCCGACATGACCGTGCGCGAAGCGGTCGCGCTGGTCGCCGCCGCACACCGTCGACCGATGCCGGTCGACGAGGCCCTCCGCCGCGCCCGGTGCACGGAGATCGCCGGTCGACGGGTCAACAAGCTGTCCGGCGGGCAGCTCCAGCGGGCGCGCTTCGCGGTCGCCGTGGTCTCCGACCCGGACCTCCTCGTCCTCGACGAGCCGACGGCCGCGATGGACGTCGAGGCCAGGCACACGTTCTGGTCCTCGATGCGCGAGTTCACCGACGCGGGCCGCACCGTGGTCTTCGCGACGCACTACCTCGACGAGGCCGACACCTTCGCCGACCGCATCGTCATCATGCGCTCCGGCCGCGTGGTCGCCGACGGCACACCCGCCGAGATCAAGGCGATCACCGCGACGCGCGCGATCCGGTTCTCCGGGGTCGGCCCCGCCGAACACGTCGCGTTGCGCGGTCTTCCGGGCGTGGTGGGCCTGGAGGCGCGGCACGACGCCGTCACGCTCCGCTCGGACCGCAGCGACGAGACGCTCCGGGCCCTCCTCGCCGCGTTCCCGCAGGCGCACGACATCCAGGTGGTCGCCTCGACCATGGACGACGCCTTCCTGGCGCTCACCGCCGAACCCGGCACTGCCGAACCCGTCTCCGGAGGAGTCCTCGCATGACCGCCGTCGCCGCATCCCGCTCCGCCACCGCTCGTTCCACGGCCGGACGTCTCCCGTTCCGGTACGTGTACCTCGAGACGAAGCGGCAGCTCCGCAACGTCCGGGCGATGGTGTTCACCTTCGCCGTGCCGGTGATCATGCTGCTCGTGTTCGGCTCGGCGTTCGGGTCGCAGCTGGACCCGACGACGCACCTGCAGTACCTCGTGGTGACGACTCTGCAGATGGCGTCCTACGGCGCGATGATGGCCGCGCTCAGCCAGGCGTTCGCGATCGTCAACGAGCGGTCGATCGGCTGGAACCGGCAGCTCCGCGTCACACCGCTGTCCGGCTGGGGGTTCATGGTGTCGAAGGTGATCGCGGCGATGGCCTTCGCCGCGGTGTCGATCATCATCACGGTGCTGGTCGCGACCGTCGGGCTGCACGCCTCGCTCGACCCGGCGCACTGGATCGCGGCCGGGTTCGGTATCTGGTGCGGGGTGATCCCGTTCGCGCTCATCGCGATCCTCATCGGGCAGTTCGCCAAGCCGTCCTTCGCACAACCACTCTTCATGGTGGTGTTCATGGGCTTGGCGATCCTCGGGGGCCTGTGGGTCCCGCTCTCGGTCATGCCGGACTGGATGGGGAGCGTCGCGCACCTGCTGCCCTCCTACTGGCTGAACCGCATCGGGCAGACCGGAGCCGGCGCGACCGGATCGTCGGGCATGATCGAGCCCGCGATGGTGCTGGCGGCCTGGGCGATCGTCCTCGCCACGGTGATCGTGTGGCGCTACCGCCGCGACGCCGCACGACAGTGACCGACGGCCCTACGCTGGGACCGATGTCCGAGGCGACCGGAACGGCCGAGGCGCGGGGCGCGGACGGCGCGCCCCGCGCCTCCCGGCCGTCCCAACCGGCCAGAACTGCCCGACCGGCCCCGCGCTCGTTCCCGTGGGCAGTCGCGCCGGGCGCGAGCGACGAGGACATCCGCGTCGGTCGGCGGCGCTGGTACGGCGGAGCGGTGTTCGCGCTGCTCTGGCAGGTGCTCGAGTTCGTCGCCGTGTGGAGCGACGGCCGCGACCTCCGGGACCACGTCTGGTCCTCCGTCGCGCTGTGCGCCTTCTACGCCGTGTACCTGTTCGCGCCGGAGGCGATGTGGCGTCGGAGCCTCCGCGGCCGGGTCGTCGTGGTCGTCGGCGTCGGCGTGCTCGCGGGGCTGCTCCTGCTCGTCGTGGGCCCTCTGGCGGTCTGGACGTGGCTGCTCGTCGCCGCCCTGTCCGGGTTCGTCGCGCAGCGGTTCTGGGTCTCCGGCGTGATCGTCCTCGCGATCATCGGAGCGCAGTTCCTCGTGGCGGCGACGCGGGGGTGGGATGCCTCGGTGGACAGTGGCATCCTGTTCGCCCCCGTCGTCACGGTGTCCGTCGGCGCTTCCATGCTGTTCTTCGGGCGACAGCGCGAGGCCGAGCAGCGCCTCGGCGTCGCGCAGGACGAGATCACCCGGCTCGCCGTCGTCGAGGAACGCGCACGGTTCTCGCGTGACCTGCACGACGTCCTCGGCCACTCGCTCACCATCGTGGCCATGAAGTCCGAACTCGCCGCCCGCCTGGTGGAGATCGACCCCGCCCGGGCGAAGGCGGAGATGCACGACGTCGAACGGCTCTCCCGCGAGGCCCTGCAGGGACTCCGGCACGCCGTCAGCGGCTACCGGGAGGCCGACCTCGACGCCGAACTCGTCTCGGCCCGGGCGGCGCACTCGGCCGCGGGGATCGATGCCGTCCTCCCGCCGGACGGGAACGCTGCGGCCGACGACGTGCGCAGCCTGTTCGCGTGGGTCCTGCGCGAGGGCGTCACGAACGTCGTCCGGCACTCCTCCGCCGCCCGGGTGCGGGTGTCGCTCACGCGGACCGCGCTGACGATCGACGACGACGGGACGGGGCCGGTCGGTTCGGTGCCCTCCGGTGCCGAGTCGTTCACCGTCACCGGAGGCAACGGGCTGCGCGGCCTGCGAGAGCGGGCGGACGCCGTCGGGGCGGCCCTGACCACCGGCACGAGCGACCTCGGCGGGTTCCTGCTCCGGGTCGAGCGGGGCGGACGATGACCGAGACGATCAGGGTCCTGCTCGCCGACGACCAGGCGCTCGTCCGCGGAGCCCTCGCCTCGCTGCTGTCGCTCGAACGGGACATCGACGTGGTTGCACAGGTCGCCCGCGGTGACGAGGTGCTCGACGCCGCCCGTTCCTCCGACGCCACGGTCGCCCTGCTCGACGTCGAGATGCCCGGCGCCGACGGCCTCACCGCCGCGGCGATGCTCGCCCGGGAACTCCCGACCTGCCGATCGCTCATCGTGACCACGTTCGGACGGCCCGGGTACCTCCGCCGTGCGCTCGAGGCCGGGGCCGCTGGCTTCGTCGTGAAGGACACCCCCGCCGAACAGCTCGCCGACGCCGTCCGCCGAGTCGCCGGTGGCTTCCGCGTCGTGGACCCCGTGCTCGCCGCCGAGTCGCTCGCCGCCGGACCGTCGCCGCTCACCCCGCGGGAGACCGACGTGCTCATCGCGTTCCGCACGGCGCCGACCGTGGCCGGGGTGGCCGGCGCGCTGCACCTGTCCGAGGGCACGGTGCGGAACCACCTGTCGTCGGCGATCGGGAAGACGGCGGCGCGGAACGCCACGGAAGCGCTCCGGATCGCGGCGGACAACGGCTGGCTGCTCGGGTCGGCGTGAGGTCGCGGTTGCGGTCGGCGTGCGGTCACGGTCGGCGTGCGGTCACGGTCGGCGTAGCCTTGTCGACGTGTTCCGTCGTGTCGTCCCCGTGTTCGTCCTCGGCGCCGCCGCGGTCCTGACGCTCGCCGGCTGCGGCGCCCACGACTCCACCGGCCAGGTCTCCGTCACGGTCTCTCCGAACGCCGCCGACCATGCGTACGAGGTGAAGGTGTTCACCGCTTCCACCGGCAAGCTCTCCGAGCACCAGCGGGTGTTCCCCGGCGGCACCGCGGACTTCGCAGGAGTCCCCCTCGGCGAGGTCACGATCCGCGCGGGCGAGCTCTGCCCGCAGAAGACGACCGTCACGAACGACGCGGTCGCCAGCGTCACCCTGACGACGACGGGCTGCTGACGACGGCGACCCGGTCAGGACGGGTCCGGCACCCGATCCCACACGTCGCCGTACCGTGACAGGACCGTCCACCGCGACACCGGCCACGTCGTGACGAACGCGCGCCCGACGACGTCCGACACCGGCACCGTCCCGTGTGCCCGGGAGTCGGCTGAGTCGTACCGGTTGTCGCCCATCACCCAAAGCTGACCCTTCGGCACCGTGACGGAGAAGTCCTGCAGCGAGACCCGGTCGGAGCCCGGCTGGAGGACCACGTACGACTCGTCGACCGCATGCCCGTTCACCGACAGCCGCCCCCGCGCGTCGCAGCACGAGACGGTGTCGCCGGGCAGCCCGATCACCCGCTTGATGAGGTCGTCCCCCTGCCCCGTGCCGAGCCAGCCGCCCGGGTCCTGGAACACGACGACGTCCCCGCGCTGCACCGGCACGACGCCGGGCACGAGCTCGTTGACGAGCACCCGGTCACCGATGAGGAGCGTGTTCTCCATCGACGCCGAGGGGATGTAGAACGACCGGACGAGGTACGTCTTCACCAGGAACGACGCCAGCAGCGCCGCGACGACGATGATGACGAGGTCGCGGAGGAACTTCCACCCCGCACGCTTCCGGGGCTCCGCGCTGTGCGCCGGGACGGTCTGCTCGCTCAATGCGTCAGCACCACCTTCACGAATCCGAGGACGAAGGCGACCGCGGCGAGCACGATGCCGCCCCAGAGGCCGAGGAACGTGGGGCGCTTCCCGCTGAACCGCTGCATGAACACGCCGACCATGCCGATGCGGACGACGAGGATCACGAGCGCCGCGGTCTGCGCCCAGGGCGCGGGGAGCCAACCGATCCACGCCACCGCGTACAGCACGGCGGGGATCAGGCCGGACGTCGCGATCGGGTTCGCGTTGCGCACGATGGTCAGGACCGACTCACGGCGGGCATCGTCCGACGCGGAGTCGTCGTCGCCGAAGCCGTGCGCGACGAGGTGCGAGAGCACGTGCGCGAGGTACGTGAGCACGGCGGTCCCGAGGACCGCCCAGACCGCCGACCCGTGGTGGATCGCGTCCGGGTCGACCGCGATCGCCGCTGCGAGCACCGTGATGTTGCCGTAGATGTAGGACGACATCCGGTCGCGCATCTGCTCGATGCCCATGCCGGCCGGAAAGTCGCCGCCGCCGTCCGGTCGGCCGCCCCGACGGCCTCGGGGCCGGTCCGGCGGTCGTCGTGTGCGTGGCATCCCTCCATCTTGGCCCCCGTCTGCACGGCTCCGCCGACAGGACACCGAGTGCGATGCCATGGCACAGGGTGCGGGCGCGATCACCCCCAGCATTTAGTTGACGTGTCACCTAGATCGGCGCACACTGGACCCGTGAACACGATGGACCTCCTCGCCGCCGACACCGGGATGGGCGCCGTGACGCTCCGGGTCGCGGACCTCGACCGGATGATCGGCTACTACCGCGAGGGCGTGGGGCTCTCCCTCCTGTCGAACGAGGGCGGCGTCGCCGTGCTCGGGCGCGGCACGACGCCCATCGTGGTCCTCGAACACGCACCGTCGATGCGGCACGCCGGCGCCCACGAGGCCGGGCTGTTCCACACCGCGATCCTCTTCGACACGAAGGCCGACCTCGCCGCTGCGCTCTACTCCGTCGCGACGAAGTACCCGCAGACGTTCACCGGCAGCGCCGACCACCTCGTCAGCAACGCCTTCTACTTCACCGATCCCGAGGGCAACGGCGTCGAGCTGTACTGGGACCGCGACCGGACCGAGTGGTCCTGGACGCACGGCATGGTCGACATGGCGACGATCGCCCTCGACCCGAACGAGTTCCTGCGGGAGCACCTGACACAGGACGCGCTCGACGGCGCCGGTGCGCGTCCGGGGCGCGTCGGGCACGTGCACCTGTCCGTCGGCGACGTGGCCGGAGCGAAGGAGTTCTACGTCGACAAGCTCGGTTTCGCCACCACCGCCGGCTGGGGCGAGGCACTGTTCGTCAGCGCGGGCGGGTACCACCACCACATGGCCATGAACACGTGGAACTCCCGTGGGGCCGGGCGCCGCCGGCTCGCCCTCGGCCTGGGGCTCGTCCGGATCGAGGTGCCCGGCGCGGACGACCTCGGCGCGCTCATCGCGCGGATGCACGACACGGGCGTGCAGACGGCCGACGACGGGCGGACGGTCGCGTTCGAGGACCCGTGGGCGAACCGCATCGAGGTGACCGCGCCCGACCGCGGCTGACGGCGCTGCCCGCGGTGCCGGTCATGGTCAGCGGGCACGGAAGTAGCGGTGCAGCGACCGTTCGCGGACGGACGTCGCGGCGAGCGCTCCACCGACCAGCGTCCCGACGACCCCGACAACGGCTACTGCGACTGCCGCGGTCACGATCGGCACCGCGTCGTCCGCCGGCAGCCCACGCACGATGATCGTCGCAGTCGCCACCGCGGCGAGCGCCGCCGCCGAGGCCCACACGAGGTGCTGCAGGACGATCCCGGCCACCTGCGCGCTCCTGGGCACTCCCACGTGCAGGTCCGACGCGAGCGACAGGCGCCGACGCATCACGGCGGCGGCCCCCACAGCGGTACCTGTCGCGCCGGCCACGGCCATGGGCACGACCGCCGGTACGTCCCCCGAGCGGACGAACGTCTCCCCGAGCCGCGGGTTCAGCTGCCCCACGGTCGGCCGGTCCTCCCCCTCCGCACCGGTCGCCGGCAGGACCGCCCGACGGAGCATCGGCACCGTGTCGTCGCGCAGCGGCCACACCGTCACCCAGCACGCATCGAACGGCTCGCCGTCGTCCGCGGTCGGGGCGAGGAGCGCGTACTCGAGGTCCGGATCGCGCCCATCGTCCGGGTACGCGTACACCCCGGTCACCGTGACGGTGGAACCGGAGGTCATCGCGAGGTCGTCGCCGGGACCGAGCCCCAGGGCATCGTGCACGGCTGGTGAGAGGACGACCCCGACCGAGCCGGCGGACTCCGGCACACCGAGAACGCCGAGCACACCGACCGTCACCTCGTACGTCGGGACCGCCGACCGCGGCAGCGCAGCGGGCACCGCGCCCTGTTCCAGTCGGCGGAGCGCTCCGGACGCGATGACGCCTTCCGAACCCCCGAGCGCGTCGCACACCCGCCCGTCGATCCGCCCCTCGGCGCGCTGCACGGTCGTCGCGGCTCCGCTCGCCACGTAGCGGGTCGCCGCACGAACGTCCGCCACGACGCCCATCGCACGGAGCCCCACGATCCCGGCGAGGAGCACGGCGAGGACGACCGCGGCCGTGGCCGCCCACGCCGCGCCCGACGCGATGTCCCGCCACGCCTCGCGAACGACCTCACTCGATCGCATCCGACACCCGGGCGCCCGTGTGCTCACCGGTACCGCCCGAGGTCGAGGACGGCATCGCACGCGGCCCGGGTGTCCTCGTCGTGCGTCGCGACGACGACCACCACCCCGGACTCCGCCAACGCCCCGATCGCCCGGTTGACCTCGTCCGCCGTCGAACGGTCGAGCTGCGCGGTCGGCTCGTCGACGAGCATGAGGTCCGGCGCGCTCGCGATCGCCCGCGCGAGCATGAGCCGTTGTGCTTCGCCGCCGGAGAGCTCGGCGAAGCGCGCGTGTGCTCGATGCCCGAGCCCGAACCGCTCGAGCACCTCGAACGACCGGACGTCGGCGCTCCGGCGGTCGGCACCGCGAGCGAGGAACGGCATCGCGACGTGGTCCAGCACGCGTCGGCGTGCGACGCCGTACGGGTTCTGGAACACCCACAGCGGGCGGCAGTGGTCCGGCCGCCGGACCGTTCCGTGCCTCGGACGGAGCATGCCCGCGAGGATCGCCAGGAGCGTCGACTTGCCCGATCCACTCGGTCCGACGAGCGCGGTGACGGTGCCCTCGTCGAAGGTGCGATCGACCCCGTGGAACAGCTCCGATCCGGTCGACCACCCGTGCCCCACACCCTCGAGCGTCACCGACACGAGCGGGTCCGATCGGGTACAGCGCGCAGTCGGTCGAGCGTCCGACCGTCTGGCGCGCGGACGAAGGACTGACCGAGCTCGGACCCGAGGACCTCGACGTCGATCGGGTCGCCCCTCGTCGGCTGGACACAGGCGCGGTTGCCCTCGATCGCGAACAACGCAGTCGGCGGGACCACCTGCACCGTGCGGGGCCGGCGCAGCGACCAGGTCACCGGCAGCGTCGGCACACCGTCGGCCGATGCGACGGTCGCGGCGTACTCCGGGAGCGCGGCGACTGCGGCGAGGGCTTCGCTCGACGACACCACACCGCTCGCGTCGACCGCAGCCATGGTGCGCCCGATTCGCAGCTGCCGCTCACCGGGCACGGGGTCGACCGGCACCGAGTCGATGCGTGCGCCGCGCAACTCGGCGGGGAGCTCCACGAGCACGCCGTCCGGTCCCACCGGAGCTCCCACGACCGCGGTACAGGTCCGGACGGTGTTCTCGACCGCGGGAACCCAGCCGAAGGGCGCGCGCGGGACGACGGCGTCCGGGAGTTCGTCCCGGTGTACGCCGCGATCCACGAGGAACCGCCGCGCCGCGTGCAGGGTGGCCTTCCCGAGCACACCGTCCACGCTGAGTCCGGCACCGCCGGCGTTGAGTGCGCGCTGCAGGCCTCGGACGTCGTCGCCCGCGTCGTTCAGGGCGAGGTCGCGCCACAGCGGGACGTCGGACGCGAGCGTGATGACCGGAGCGCCGTCGACCCGAGCGACGACGTCCCCGCTCCGGAGCGTCGCTCCCGTCGAGCAGGCGGACGAGGTCACCGTGCCGGTCCGACTGGTCACGACGGCCCGCGGCGCTCCGGTGTCGAGGGCGAGCTGCACCTGCCGCTCATCCGCGTCCGACCGTTCGGTCACGCGAACGGTGGTGGCAGGCGTCGCCGTCCGCAGCGCTTGCGGCGCTTCGACGGGCAGCGTCACCACCAACACCACCGCGGTCCCCGCGGCGACGAACATCGCCCCGAGCCCGACGAGTGTCCCTGATGGGGGCCGCATCACGGCGACCGCCAGAGCCCGAGTGGATCCAGCCGACACTCCTCAACTCGAGCGTCGTACACGTCGAACGGATAGGTTCCTTCCTCATCGTCCGCGCGCCAGCGCAGCTCGTCGTACTCCGGGCCGACGACGCCCGCGTTGCGAAGACACGTCACGGTGATCTTTGCCTCGTCCTGCCTCTCCGGGTTGCGCCGGATCTCGTTGAACAGATAGGTGACGCTTCGGTCGAAGCGTCGAGCACACCTGTCCAAGACCGCATGGACCTCGTCGGTCGGCCCCAGCGCACCACCGTCAGCCGCTTCGGCTTGCGACGTTCCATCGTCGAAGATGTCCCAGATGATCCCCGCATCGAGCATGCACCGGCGCTTGCGGCTCTGGGCTTCCTCGAGCTCGGCTGGAGTGATGACTCCGTCCCGTAGGATCGCTGTCTCGAACTCGCTCGCGTGCTCGGAGGACGCGGCGAACTCCTCAGCCCAGGGGCCCGCTGATGCAAACGACTCGTGAGCGAGACCTTGGCCCTCTGGCTCGGCCGAGCACGCCGTGAGAAGCGCCCCGACCAAGACGGACACCAGGACTGTCCGAACTGGCCGACCAACGGGCACAGGTCAGGCCCTGACCATTCCGTACTGAGCCACGTTCGCGTAACAGAGCTTCTGCCGCGACCAGGCGTTCGAGCCGACGATGTTGCCCCACGCGTACGTGCCGTTCTTGAAGCGGTTGAAGTGCTGTGCTCGACCGCACCCGGTGTAGTTCTTGCCCTGCGTGAGGGTGATCTGCCCCCAACAGGCGGCAGCCTTCGCCTCCGGCGCGCTCGCGGTATCGACCGCGACCCCTCCGGCCACCACGGTCCCGAGCACAACAGCACCGAGCACGACGTTCTTGATCGACATCGATCTCCCCATTCCTTGTGGCACCACCCCGGTGCCGCCGTTAACGTATTACCGTTCAGTGGACCGATGCAACCGCGGAGGCCGGAACCCGGCAGGATGGACGCGTGACTGACGACATCCGGTGGGAGGTGGTCGAGGAGAGCACGCTGTCGCTTCCCGACCACGAGGCGATCGCAGCGCTCCTGGGGCGGGCCTTCCCCGACTGGTCGCACTGGTACGTGGGCGGCCGCAGCTGGGCGGGCATGCAACCCGAACGGCGCGTGCTTGCACGTGACGCGGGCGGCGTCGTCCTCGCGCACGTCGGCATCCGCCGGATGTTCATCACCGTCGGCGGGCGGGACGTCCTGGTCGGGGACACGGGATTGGTCGCGGTGTCACCCCGGCTGCAGGGAACGGGCAAGGGCCGCGACCTCATGG
Organism: Curtobacterium pusillum; assembly: GCF_013359865.1. Classification (GTDB taxonomy): domain Bacteria; phylum Actinomycetota; class Actinomycetes; order Actinomycetales; family Microbacteriaceae; genus Curtobacterium; species Curtobacterium pusillum. Next base: position 61,349 of record NZ_JABMCE010000082.1, on the reverse strand, counting down.
AGCGCGCGCACGCCGTGCTCGAGGGGCTCGGGGTGCCGTACGGCTTCCTCGGTGCGGGCGAGAACCGCGTGCCGTTCTACGCAAACCTCGGGTGGCACGTCTTCGACGACGCCGTCGCCGACTACACCGCGTTCACCGCGGAGGGCGCCGGCCTCCCGATGACGGACCAGGGCGGCTGGATGGTGCTCCCGGTGGCGGAACGCCTCGAGGACTGGCCGGCCGGCCCGATCTGGCTGAACGGCCAGCAGGTCTAGAGCCGCTTCAGACGGACGGGAGGCGCGGTGCGGGTCGGACCCGCACCGCGCCTCCCGTCCGTGGAGATCGGGGCTTACGCCTCGACCGCGACCTTCTCCGGGTCCTCGTTGGATCCCGGCGCGCTCGGCGCGACCGCGGCGCGCACGCGCGCGCCCAGGTCGGCGTCGACGTTCGTCCAGTACGCGAACACGCGCTCGCGCAGGTCATCGCGCGTCACCTTCGAGACGTGCCCGGCGATGTTGCCGACCAGGCGCTCGCGGGCGGCGGCGTCGAGGACCTCGCGGTAGAGCGTGCCGGCCTGGCCGAAGTCGTCGTCCTCGGGGTGGAGGGTCGCGGCGGAGCGCTGCAGGGCGCCGTCGGACTCCCAGCCCGGGGTGTCGTCGGTCGCGCCGTGGTCGGCGTGCGCGCCGCCGAGGGAGTTCGGCGCGTACACGGGGACCTCGGACTTCTGGAAGTCGAAGCGCATCGCCCCGTCCTTCGAGTACGAGTGGACCTCGTTCTTCGGGGCGTTCACCGGCAGCTGCGCGTGGTTCGTGCCGACGCGGTAGCGGTGGGCGTCCGCGTAGCTGAAGATGCGCGCGAGGAGCATCTTGTCCGGGCTCGCCGCGATGCCGGGAACGAAGTTCGAGGGGGCGAACGTCGCCTGCTCGATCTGCGCGAAGTAGTTCTCTGGGTTGCGGTTGAGCTCCATCGTGCCCACCTCGATGAGGGGGTAGTCGGCGTGCGGCCAGACCTTCGTGAGGTCGAAGGGGTTGAAGCGGTAGCTCTCGGCGTCGGCGTAGGGCATGACCTGCACCTTGAGGGTCCATCGCGGGTGGTCGCCGCGCTCGATGGCCTCGTGCAGGTCGCGGATGTGGAAGTCCGCGTCCTCGCCGGCGATGCGGTCGGCGTCCTCCTGCGTGAGGGTCTTGTGGCCCTGCTCGGTGAGGAAGTGGTACTTCACCCAGAAGCGCTCGCCCTCGGCGTTGATCCACTGGTACGTGTGGGAGCCGAAGCCGTCCATGTTCCGCCAGCTCGCGGGGAGGCCACGGTCGCCCATCAGCCACGTCACCTGGTGCGCCGACTCGGGCGAGAGCGTCCAGAAGTCCCACTGCATGTCGTGGTCGCGGAGGTGCGAGCCCGGCAGGCGCTTCTGCGAGCGGATGAAGTCCGGGAACTTGATGCCGTCGCGGAGGAAGAACACCGGGGTGTTGTTGCCGACGAGGTCGTAGTTGCCCTCGGTCGTGTAGAACTTCAGCGCGAAGCCGCGGGGGTCGCGCCAGGTGTCCGGGGACCCCTGCTCGCCGGCGACGGAGGAGAAGCGGGCGAGCATCTCGGTGGTCTGGCCCGGCTGCAGGAAGGCGGCACGGGTGTACCGGCTGATGTCCTGCGTCACGGTGAAGGTACCGAAGGCGCCGCCGCCCTTGGCGTGCACGACGCGCTCCGGCACCCGCTCGCGGTTGAACTGGGCGAGCTTCTCGACGAGGTAGTGGTCGTGGAGGGCGAGGGGGCCGTCGGCGCCGACACCCATCGAGTGCTGGTCGCTCGAGACGGGTGCGCCGCTGTTGGTCGTGGTGGTGGGCGTGTGCTGGTCGGACACGGTTCCTCCTCAGGTGGAACGGTTGGTTCGGTCAGGGATGCTCGGGTTGCTCGTGGGGGCGCATCGCGTCGGCGATCACGCCGGGAGGGGCTCCGCGTCGTCGCGCTCGGCCGCGGCACACCGTTCGCAGATGCCCCAGTAGGTGACCTCGGCGGTGGTCACCGCGAAGCCGTGCGTCTCGGACGGGGTGAGGCAGGGCGCGTGCCCGACGGCGCAGTCGACGTCCTCGATCGCGCCGCACATCGTGCAGACGATGTGGTGGTGGTTGTCGCCGGTCCGCCGCTCGTAGCGCGCGGGACTGCCGGCGGGCTCGATGCGCCGGACCAGTCCGACGCCGGTCAGCGCGGCGAGGACGCCGTAGACGGCCTGGTGGCTCGTCGTCGGGAGTTCCGCGGCGAGTGCCGTGACGATGTCGTCGGCGGTCGCGTGCGGCATCGTCTCCGTCGCCCGGAGGACGGCGAGCCGCGGTGTCGTGACCCGGAGTCCGGAGGCGCGGAGCAGGTCGGCGTCGACGTCCATGCTGAGCCTTTCTTTTGCAGAGATCAAGACAACGCAACCACTGTACACCAGCCCGGCAGCCCCTCACCCGCCACCGGCGCCTCCCGGATCTGAACCGGTTCTCACCGCTCACGCCCCCTGCGAACCGGGGAGCGGGCGGAGGATTGTCCTCGGCAGCACGACCCGCAGGAGGCACCCCACGCCGTCGACACCCGAGTTCTGGAGCACCTGGCAGTTCGACCCGCTGGCCACGGCCCTCATCGTCGTCGCGGCCGTCACCTACGGCTGGTGGGTGGTCGGGGCCGCCCGACGCGGCAGCCGGTGGCCGTGGTGGCGCAGCCTCGCGTTCCTCGGTGCGCTCGTCCTGTTCGGGATCCTGCAGTTCGGCATCGTCGGCGTGCACGACCGCGACCTGCGGTGGGCCTTCGTGCTGCGGTTGGCCCTGCTGTTCTTCGCGGTCCCCACCTTCGCCGCGTTCGCCGCGCCGGTCTCGCTGCTCCGGACTGGAGGCCCGGCTCGCCTCGCGCGGACCGCCTCCGCCCTGCTCGCGTCGCGCCCGGCACGGTTCCTCGGCAACGCGATCGTGTCGCCACTGATCGCCCTCGCGCTGTTCTGCGTCCTGCTCACCCCGCTCTCGGCGACGATCCGCGAGTCACCGGTCTGCGCGACGGTCATCACCGTGCTCGTGCCGATGCTCGGGTTCACCCTGCTGACGCCCCTGTCCGAGCCCGGGGTCCTGCGGTCCTCGACGTTCGTCACGGTCGAGTTCCTGCTCGCCTTCGTCGAGCTCTTGGCGGACGCGATCCCGGGCATCGTGCTCCGGGTGTCGAACCACGTGCTCGACGGATCGCTCGTCCAGGCGGTCGGGCAACCGTGGTTCCCGTCGCCCCTGCGCGATCAGCACCTGGCTGGCGACCTGCTCTGGTTCATCGCCGAGGTGGCGGACGTCCCCGTGCTCATCTCCCTGTTCATCCGGTGGCAGCGCACCGACCGGCGGGAGGCCCGCACGGTCGACGCGCTCAGCGACGAGGAGATGGAGGAGCTCACCCGGGCGCACCTGCAGCGCCGCGGGTGAGTCCCTGCGGGCTACGCACCCGCGTGCTTGCCGTGGTGGTCGGCAGCCGCCAGCTCTTCGTCGTGGGTGGCGGGCTGGGTCGCGACGGACCCCGTCTGCTGCCAGGCGACGGTCTGCTTCGGCTTCGCCAGGAACAGGGCCGCGACGATCGCGATGACCAGCACCACGGCCGGCAGCACGAGGGACTGCCCCATGGCGGTGGCGAACGGCTGCTGCAGGAAACCCGGGAGCGCGCCGACCTGCTGCTCCGCACCGCCGGCGCTCGTGCCACCGGTGGACGCGGGGAAGTTCGCCGTGATGCGCGCCTCGATCAGAGCCGCGATCCCGGCGGAGCCGAGGACCGCACCGATCTGCCGGGTGGTGTTGTACACGCCCGAACCGGCACCGGCGAGCTTCGGCGGCAGGTTGCGCGTCGCGGAGACGGACAGTGGTCCCCACATGCACGCGTTGGCGAGGCCCAGGAGCGTGGACGGGAGCAGCACCCAGCCCCAGTCTGCACCGGACGACAGCAGCGACCCGAACCAGAAGAGCGCGCCGGAGAAGCAGGCGAGTCCGAACGCGGCGACCCAGCGGGCGTTCCAGCGGTGCAGGTTCTTGCCGACCAGCGGCGCGAGTCCGGCGGAGAGGATGGCCTGCGGGACGAGCAGCAGCGCGGACTGCGTCGGGCTGAACGTGAGCACGTCCTGCGCCCACAGCATGATGGGCAGGGCGAACGAGGAGATCGCGACGCCGACCGCGGTGATCGCGATGTTCGCGAGCGTGAAGTTGCGGTCCTTGAAGAGTCCGAGCGGGAGCAGCGGCTCGCCCTTCTGCACGCCCTGCCAGACGACGAACGCGGCGAGCACCACGAGACCCGCGATGATGAGCGACCACACCGAGATCACGCCGGTGATGACGCCCCAGTCGTAGGTCTCGCCCTCCTGGATGCCGAACACGAGCAGGAACATGCCGACGGCACTCAGCACGATGCCGAGGGAGTCGAACCGGTGTCCGTGCCGCTCGAACGTCGGGACGAAGCGCTGCGCGAGCACGAAGGCGACCACGCCGACCGGGACGTTGACGAAGAAGATCCACTCCCAGCCGAAGCCGTCGACGAGCAGGCCACCGACGATCGGGCCCACGAGGGAGGCGACACCGGCCACCGCGCCCCAGAGTCCCATGGCGGCTCCGCGGTTCTGCGGCGGGAAGATGCGGGTGATGACCGCCATGGTCTGCGGGGTCATCATCGCGGCGCCGAGACCCTGCACGACGCGGGCGACGATGAGGATCTCGATCGACCCGGCGAGACCGCACCAGAGGCTCGAGAGCGTGAAGACCACGAGACCGGCCTGGTACAGCATCTTCGGGCCGAAGCGGTCGCCGAGTCGACCGGTGATGAGCAGCGGGACGGCGTACGCGAGCAGGTAGGCACTCGTCACCCAGATGACCGAGTTGATGTCCGCGTCGAGCTTCTGGGCGATGGTGGGGGTGGCGACCGACACGATGGTCGAGTCGACGAGGATCATGAAGAAGCCGACGACGAGTGCCCAGAGGGCGGGCCACGGCTTCTTCTCGGTCGTCCGCGGGCGCGTGACGATGGTCATCGAGTGGGTTCCTTGCTGTTCGTGGGGATGTCTGTGTCTTCGGGGACGGCCGGGCCGTCCCAGGGGATGTCGCCGCTCGCGATGCGGTCGGCCGTGGTGGAGAGCCACTCGATCTGCGCCTGGAGCATGGCACGGACGTACGACACGTCCAGCCAGAAGCGCTCGGCCAGATGCTTGGCCTGGAGGCCCGTGGCGGCCTCGTCGTACTCGGCACGCTGGTCGCGGAGCGCTTCCGCGCGCGTCCGCAGGGCGGTGACGGCGTCCGCGGCGCTCAGGTTGTCGACGTGCGAGACGGCGAGCTGGAACTCCGGGTACTCGTCCGCCGGCTCCGCGATCATCCGACGGAGCCCGGCCTGGAGCTCGGTGCGCCCGTGGTCGGTGATCGCGTAGGTCGTGCGTTCCGGCCGGTTGCCCTCACGCGCCGTGCCGAGCGCCTCTGCGAACCCGAGGTCCACCAGCCGCCCGATCTGGTGGTAGAGCGTGCCGGGGCGGACCTTGACGTTCTCGTCCTCGCGACGCTGCAGCATCGTCTGGAACATCTCGTACGGGTGCATGGGGGCCTCGTTGAGGAGCCCGAGCGCGGCGAACGCGAGGGGCGTGAGCGACGCCATCCGTGCCTCCTGTATGGTGTTCCAAACCGTCTATTCGAATTGGAATATACGCGTTGGAGGAGTGACTCGCAACGTGCTCCGGCGTGGCGCGCACGCCCCGTAGACTGGTGGTGTCCCACCCATCCCCTGAAGTGCTGGAGTGAACACGTGCCAACGATCGTCGTCGAGGTCATGCCGAAGGCCGAGATCCTCGACCCCCAGGGCAAGGCGGTGGGCAACGCGCTCGCCCGTCTCGGCAAGGCCGACCTGACCAACGTCCGGATCGGCAAGCGCTTCGAGGTGACCGTCGACGGACCGATCGACGACGCGAAGCTCGCGGAGGTCCGCGAGATCGCGTCCGACGTGTTCTCCAACGCCGTGATCGAGGACGTCGTGTCCGTGACGGTCGGGGACGAGTGACCTCGATGCGGATCGGCGTCATCACCTTCCCGGGCTCGCTCGACGACCGCGACGCCCAGCGCGCGGTCCGCCTCGCCGGCGCCGAACCCGTCGCCCTCTGGCACGGCGACCACGACCTGCAGGGCGTCGACGCGATCGTGCTCCCCGGCGGGTTCTCCTACGGCGACTACCTCCGTGCCGGTGCCATCGCCGCGAAGGCCCCGATCATGGCCGAGGTCATCGACGCTGCCGGCAAGGGCATGCCCGTACTCGGCATCTGCAACGGCTTCCAGATGCTGGCCGAGGCCCGCCTGGTCCCCGGGGCCCACACCCGCAACGCCCACCAGCAGTTCATCCGACGCGACCAGAAGCTCCGCGTCGAGACCACCTCGACCGCATGGACCTCGGGTTTCACCGCGCAGCAGGAGATCACCATCCCGCTGAAGAACGCCGACGGCCGCTTCGTGGCCGACGCCGACGAGATCAAGCGCATCGAGGACAACGGCCAGGTCGTGTTCCGCTACGTCGGCGTGAACCCGAACGGGTCGATCGACGACATCGCCGGCGTCTCGAACGAGCGCGGCAACGTCGTCGGCCTCATGCCGCACCCCGAGCACGCGACGGAGCCCGGCTTCGGCCCGGACACCGCCGCCGCCATGGCCTCCGGAACGGACGGCCTCACCTTCTTCACCTCCGTGATCGAGTCGACGCTCGTCAAGTGACCGCGACTCCAGTGACAGGGAACGACAACACCGTGACGACTTTCGTGCGCCCGAAGCCCGACACCGTGCAGGACGCCGCTGCCACGCCCGACAAGGAGCAGCCGTACGAGGCGCTCGGGCTGAAGGCGGACGAGTACGCGAAGATCCGCGAGATCCTCGGCCGCCGCCCCACCTCGGGCGAACTGGCGATGTACTCCGTGATGTGGTCCGAGCACTGCTCGTACAAGTCGTCGAAGAATTACCTCCGTCAGTTCGGCAAGAAGGTCACGCCGGAGATGACGAAGAACCTGATGGTCGGCATGGGCGAGAACGCCGGCGTCATCGACGTCGGCAACGGCTGGGCGGTGACCTTCAAGGTCGAGTCGCACAACCACCCGTCCTACGTCGAGCCGTACCAGGGCGCTGCGACGGGTGTCGGCGGCATCGTCCGCGACATCATCTCGATGGGTGCACGGCCGGTCGCCGTGATGGACCAGCTCCGCTTCGGCGAGATCGACCACGAGGACACGGCGCGCGTCGTGCACGGCGTCGTCGGCGGCATCTCGTTCTACGGCAACTGCCTCGGCCTGCCGAACATCGGCGGCGAGACCTACTTCGACCCGGTGTACCAGGGCAACCCGCTGGTCAACGCCCTCGCGGTCGGTGTCCTCCGGCACGAGGACCTCCACCTCGCGAACGCCTCCGGCGCCGGCAACAAGGTCGTGCTGTTCGGCGCCCGCACGGGTGGCGACGGCATCGGCGGCGCGTCGATCCTCGCTTCGGACACCTTCACCGAGGGCGGCCCGACCAAGCGTCCGGCGGTCCAGGTCGGCGACCCGTTCGCCGAGAAGGTCCTCATCGAGTGCTGCCTCGAGCTGTTCCAGAAGGAACTGGTCGAGGGCATCCAGGACCTCGGGGCCGCCGGCATCTCCTGCGCCACCTCGGAGCTCGCCTCGAACGGTGACGGCGGGATGCACATCTCGCTCGACGACGTCCTGCTGCGCGACCCCACGCTCACCGCCGAGGAGATCCTCATGTCGGAGAGCCAGGAGCGGATGATGGCGGTCGTCCGCCCCGAGAAGCTCGACGAGTTCCTCGCGGTCGTGCGCAAGTGGGAGGTCGAGACCAGCGTCCTCGGCGAGGTCACCGGCACCGGCCGTCTCGTCATCGACTGGCAGGGCCAGGAGATCGTCAACGTCGACCCGCGGACCGTCGCCGTCGACGGCCCGGTGTACGACCGTCCGGTCGCCTACCCCACCTGGATCGACGCGCTGCAGGCCGACTCCGCCGCCTCCCTCGAGCGCCCGACCGACGGCCCCGCGCTCAAGGCGCAGTTCCTCAGCCTGCTCGGCTCCCCGAACCTGGCGTCGAAGAACTGGGTGACGAACCAGTACGACACCTACGTGCTCGGCAACACCGCACTCTCCTTCCCCGACGACGGCGGCATGATCCGCGTCGACGAGGAGTCCGGGCTCGGCGTGACGATCGCGACCGACGCGAACGGCCGCTACTGCTACCTCGACCCGAAGCAGGGCGCGCGCCTCGCCCTCGCCGAGGCGTACCGCAACGTCGCCGTCACCGGTGCCGTCCCGGCCGCCGTGACCGACTGCCTGAACTTCGGCTCCCCGGAGAACCCCGAGGTCATGTGGCAGTTCTCCGAGGCCGTCGAGGGCCTCGCGGACGGCTGCATGGAACTCGGCATCCCGGTCACCGGCGGGAACGTGTCGTTCTACAACCAGACCGGCACCACCCCGATCCACCCGACCCCGGTCGTCGGTGTCCTCGGTGTGATCGACGACGTCGCGCTGCGCGTGCCCTCCGGCTGGCAGGACGACGGACACAACATCTACCTGCTCGGCACCACCTCGCTCGAGCTGGACGGTTCGGCCTGGGCCGGCACCGTGCACGGCCACCTCGGCGGTCGTCCGCCGGCGGTCGACCTCGAGCGTGAGAAGGCCCTCGCGGACCTCCTGCACGCCGCGGCGAACGAGCAGCTGCTCACCAGCGCCCACGACCTCGCGGACGGCGGCCTCGGCCAGTCCCTCGCCGAGTCGGTGCTGCGGTTCGGCATCGGCGCCCGCGTCGTGCTCGACGAGGTCGAGGCCCGCGACGGCATCGACACGGCCACCGCTCTGTTCTCGGAGTCGACCGGCCGCGTCATCGTGACCGTCCGGCGCGAGGACGACGTCCGCTTCCAGGGCCTCTGCGACGGCCGTGGCTTCCCGGTGCTCCGCATCGGCGTCACGGACGCCACGAGCGGGTCGCTCGAGGTGCAGGGCGCGTTCGAAGCGACCCTCGACGAACTCCGCGGTACGCACCGCGCGACGCTGCCCAGCCGCTTCGGCGACGTCATCGTCGAGGACGTCACCGAGGGCTACGTCGGCCGCGGTCCGCTCGACTCCGACGGCACGTTCTCGCCGCGCACCGACGCCTGACCCGCGGGGCCCGCAGGATGCCGATCGTCACGCTGCCGTTCGCGGAGCTCGTCGACCGGTTCGGCCCCGTGCCGGACGGCGTCGAGCTGGACGTGTGGGACGTCGAGGGGCCGTACCCGCGCGGCGCCGACGTCGCCGTCACGCTCCTGCCGTTCTACTTCGCTGGACGGCACCGCTGGCAGTACGTGCACGACCTGCCGAACCTGCGGCTCCTGCAGCTGCCGAGCGCCGGGTACGAGCACGCCGTCCCGCACGTGCCCGGGCACGCGCAGCTCGCGAACGGCCGCGGCATCCACGACGACGAGACCGCAGAACTCGCCGTCGGGCTCGCGCTCACGTCGCTCCGGGAGCTCGGGGCGTTCCAGGCCGACCGTGCGAACGGTGTCTGGGACGCCCGGACGACCCGTTCCCTGGCCGACCGCCGCGTGACGGTGGTCGGCTACGGGGCGATCGGCTCGGCGATCGCCACGCGGTTCGAGGCGTTCCGCACCGAGGTGACCGTCGTCGCACGGACCGCCCGGGAGCAGGACGGCCGGCAGGTGCACGCGTTCGACGAGCTGCCGGCGCTGGCCGCCCACACCGACGCGCTCGTGCTGATCACACCCCTGACGGACGAGACCGAGCGGCTGGTGGACGCCGACCTGCTCGGTGCCCTGCCTGACGGCGCCCTCGTGGTGAACGTCTCCCGCGGCAAGGTCGTCGACACCGACGCCCTGGTCGCCGAGCTGCGGTCCGGTCGACTCTCGGCAGCGCTGGACGTCACCGACCCCGAGCCGCTCCCCGCGGGACACCCGCTCTGGACGACGCCGAACACGGTCCTCACGCCGCACGTCGGCGGGAACACCGACCTCAGCGTGCCGCGCTCGATCGAGCTCATGCGTCGCCAGGTGGCCGCGCTGGCCGAGGGGCGCCCGTTCGAGAACCTCATCGAGCCCTGATCACCGGGCCCGTTCTCGGCGACGCCGCAGGTGCTCGCCGAGCGGTGGCGGGCCGGGGACGAGGGGGTCGGACGCGTCCATGCGCTCGGTCGGACCGATCCCGGTGACAGGAGCCGCGCCTCCAGGACGACGACCGGTGCTCAGACCGGGACGACGCAGGTCGGCGTGCCGACCGGGATCTGCGCGACCGCCTCGCCGGGCACGCCGTCGTCGCCGACGGGGAGCACGGCGATCGCATCGGACAGCTGGTTGGCGACCAGGACGAACCCGGGCACCCGCGCGAAGTGCCGCGGCCACACGCCACCGGACGACGCCGAGCCGACGAGCGTGAGCCCGCCGTCGGACGCGTCGAGCACGACGACGAGGTCCCGGCCACGCACCGCGACGTACACCCGCCCGGCTTCGTCGACCTCGACGTGGCTGAGGAGCGATCCGCCGACCTCACCGTCGAAGGTCGCCGCTGAGGCGACGACCACGAGCGACCCGGACTCGTCACGGCGAAGCCGGTGCACGCGCCCGTCCAACTCGCCCGCCACGATGAGGTCCCCGTCGTACCACGCCAGGTGCCTCGGACCGACACCCGGGGCGAGGTGGTGCACGCGGACCCGTTCGATGGCCGGGGCACCGGTGATCCGGAACTCGTGCAGCGCATCACCGCCCAGGTCGGCGACGAGCACGGTGCCGTCCGGCGTCGCGATCGACTGGTGTGCGTGCGGACCCTCCTGCCGGTCCTGCACCGGTCCGCTGACGTCGGGCAGGACCTCGGTGACGACGGCTGAGTCGGGCACGTTCACGCGGTCGTCGCTGCCGTGCGTCCCCACGACGCCGTCGCTGGCGAGCACCGAGGCGGAGTGCGACTCGGCGGCCGCGAGCGAGACCGCGGTGACGGTTCCGGAGACGTAGTTGGTGACGACGAGCGTGCCGGACGGGTCGACCTGCACGTGGCAGGGGGCGTCCCCGCCGGAGGGCGCGTCCCAGAGGTGCTCGAGCGCCGAGCCGGCGCGGCGGAACGCGGAGACGCTCCCGTCGACGGTCTCGGAGACCGCGTACACCCGGTCGCCGGAGACCGCGAGGAACGACGGGTCGTCGATGACGGCGACGGTCCGGACGTCCGCCGACGCGTCAGCCGCGCCGCCCGCGATCATCGAGATCCCCGTCGCGTTCCCGCCACCGGTGGCCGTGTACGAGCCGACGAGCAGCGTCGGGAGCGTGCCGCTCACTCGTCGCCGCCGGCAATCTGCTCGTGGTGGTGGATGACCTCGGCGACGATGAAGTTGAGGAACTTCTCGGCGAAGGCGGGGTCGAGGTGCGACTCGGCGGCGAGCGACCGCAGCCGGGCGACCTGGATCTGCTCGCGTCCCGGGTCTGCGGGCGGCATCCCCGCGGCCGCCTTGAGGTAACCGACCCGCTGCGTGTACTTGAAGCGCTCGGCGAGCATGTGGATCACGGCGGCGTCGATGTTGTCGATGCTCTGCCGGATGCTGCCCAGCTCGGCGACGGCCGCCGGGTCGTACTCGGGCCTGGTGTCGTCGTCGCTCATGCTCCGAGCCTAACGGCCGCGGCTGCTCGGCAGGTGTCGGTTACGCCTGCCGAACCTGGGCGGGACCTGAGCACCGTCGGAACTGCGAGAATGGAGGCCATGTCGGTCCTGCTCGTGATCTCGAGCGTGTTCGCGGTCCTCGCGGGCCTCGTGCACGTCTACATCTTCTTCCTCGAGTCTGTCGCCTGGACGAGCCCCAGGGTGCGTCGGATCTTCGGGTTGTCGTCGGAGACCGAGGTGCAGGCGACCCGGTCGCTCGCGTTCAACCAGGGCTTCTACAACCTGTTCCTGGCGATCGGTGCGGTGCTCGGTGTCGTGCTGGTGGCGGCGGGCAACGGTGCGAGCGGGTGGACGCTCGTCGTGTTCTCGACGGCGTCGATGCTCGGCGCCGCGGTGATCCTCGCCGGGACGGGCCGCCGCTACCTCAACTCGGCGTTCGTGCAGGGGTCGTTCCCGCTGATCGCCCTGCTCTTCGCGTTCCTCGGGTCGACGTTCGGCGCCTGACCGCGGCGGCGAGTCCCGTCCCGCACGGTCACGCGAAAGCGACAGGCTGCCGCACACGCGCCCCGTCCCGCACGCGAAAGCGACAGGGTGCCGCCGAACTCCGGCGGCACCCTGTCGCTTTCGCGGGAGACGGCCCGGCGCCCGGCGCCCGGCGTCAGCCGAGCTTCGCGGCGAACTCGTCGGGCAGCTTCTTCAGCGCCCACTCGATCGCGGCCGTCGTGCCCATCGAGAACGCCGACGAGACGTCAGGGTCGTCGAACACGATCGCGTGCCCGGCCTCGACCGACGGGACCTTCTGGAACAGCGGGTCCGACTCGGCCTTCGACGCATCGACGTAGATCGGCAGGATCAGCGTCAGGTCGGCGTTCAGCAGGTCGAGGTTCTCGTCCGACAGGTGCACCGAGAACGCCTTGCCCGCCTGCTCGTCGATGGCCTTCGGGATCGTGAAGCCGAGGTTCCGCATGAACGTGGAGCGGCTGTCCGTGGAGGCGTAGGCACCGAACCCGTCGGACGTGTACGCACCGACGACGGCGGACTTGCCCGTGAACTCGGGGTGGGCCTTGCGTGCGGAAGCGTAGGCGTCGTCGAGGCCGGACAGCAGCTTCTTGCCCTCGGACTCCTTGCCGAGCGCCTTCGCGATCATGTCGACCTGCTGCGACGTCGAGGCGAGGTAGTTCTCCCCGCCCTTCGGGATCGCCACGGTCGGCGCGATCGCGGACAGCTTGGCGTAGCGGTCCTTGTCGCCCGAGGACTTCACGTCGAGGATCACGTCGGGCTTGAGCTTGAGGATGTCCTCGTAGCTCGGCTCGAGCGTCTGGATGATCTTCGGCGACTTCGTGTAGGCACCCTTCAGCCACGGTCCGACGCCGTCACCGCCGAAGGCGAGCCAGTCGCTCGCGCCGACGGGCTGCACACCGAGTTCGAGCGCCGTCTCGGCGTCGCCCCAGCCGAGGGCGACGACACGCTTCGGCTGCGAGTCGATCTTCGTGGTGCCGAGGGCGGTCGTGATCGACACCGGGAACGCGCCGTCCGATGACCCTGAGAAGGACGAGGAGGAGGACGACGAACCGGAACCGGAGGCGCAACCGGCGAGGACGAGGGACGCTGCGACGACGGCGCCTACTGCGGCGACCACTCGGCGGAGACGGTGAGGAGTACGGATCACGTAGGTAAGCCTAACCTAAGGAACGGGTACGGAGAACGCCTGGATAGGCTGACTCACCGTGGCGTACACCGACCCCGGCCGCACCCGCCTCGCGGTGCTCGGCTCACCCATCGCGCACTCGCTCTCCCCCACGTTGCACGCAGCGGCCTACGACGTGCTCGGGGTGCCGTTCACGTACGGGAGGCACGAGGTCGCGTCCGGCGGTCTGGACGCGTTCGTCGCGGGGCTGGGTCCGGAATGGCGCGGGCTGAGCCTCACCATGCCGCTCAAGCGCGAGGTGCTGCCCATGCTCGACCGGACGACCCCGCTCGTCGACGAGCTCGGGGTCGCGAACACGATCGCGTTCCGGACCTCGGGCGACACCGTCCTGCGGTACGGCGCGAACACCGACGTCGAAGGGCTCGTGCGACCGGTCGAGGCGCTCGGGCACCTGCCCGGCGAGGCGACGATCCTGGGTGGCGGAGCGACCGCGACGAGCGCACTGACCGCGGCCGTCCGACTCGGGGCGACCCTGGTGCGGCTGTTCCTCCGCGACACCGCGAAGGCCGGCGCGCTCGTCGACCTGGCCGTCCGGCTCGGGGTCTCGCTCGAGGTGCTCCCCCTGTCCGAACTCCCGGGCACGCACCACGGGTTCGTCGTCTCGACCCTGCCCGGTGGCGCGGCCGACGACCTCGAGCTCGTGCCGTCCGGCCCGGACGCCGTGCTGTTCGACGTCGCGTACGAGCCGTGGCCGACCGCGGCGTCGACCCGGTGGGCGGCTGCCGGTGGCCGGGTGTTGAACGGCCTCGACATGCTTGCCGAGCAGGCGCTCGGGCAGATCCGTTTCTTCCTCACCGGCGACCAGGACGAGCTCCTGCCGGCCGAGGCCGACGTGCGCCGGGCGATGCGCGCCTCCGTGGGCCTGCCACCGACAATCGGCGACGAACGTCCGATCGGCGAGCGGCCGCTCAGCTGACCACGCCGTCCACGTAGTACCAGCGCCCGTTCTCGCGCACGAACTCGCTCGTCTCCTCGAGCGTTCCGCGCTCGCTGTCGGAACGCCACCATGCTCGGAACGCGACCGTGCCCCGGGAGTCGAACGGGCCTCCAGAGCGCGTCGAGACGATGTCCAACCGCGTCCAGCGCTGGTCCGCGTCCAGTTCGAGCGTGCCCGGCCGCGTCCGGGGGTGCCACGTGAGCAGCAGGTACTCGGGCAGGCCGAGCGCGAACGCGCTGAACCGTGACCGCATGAGCCGCTCGGCGGTCGGTGCCACGGCCCCGGCGTGCAGGGGTCCGCAGCACGCGCCGTAGGGGTTGCCGCTCAGGCAGGGGCAGCGCGACTCCTCGGTGACCACGCCGGAACGCTAGTCGACGATGGCCAGCGCGACCGTGATGTTGCCGCGGGTGGCGTTCGAGTAGGGGCAGATCTCGTGCGCGCGCTCGGCGAGCCGACGGCGCTGCTCCGGAGGAGCGGAGGGGGCGTACACGTCGAGCTCGACCGCGAGGCCGAAGCCGCCCTGCCCGTTACCGCCGATGCCGACCTCGGCCGAGACCTCCGCGTCGGTCGTGTCGACGTCGAGCTCCTTGCCGGCGGCGTGCAGCGCACCGAGGAAGCACGCGGCGTAGCCGGCGGCGAACAGCTGCTCCGGGTTCGTGCCCTCACCGCTGCCGCCCATCTCCTTCGGCGGTCGCGTGTCGAGGTCGAGGCGGTCGTCCTCGCTGCGCACGTGACCGTCACGGCCTCCGCCGGTGGCGTGGGCGGCTGCGGTGTAGACGATGTCGAGACTCATGGTCCGACCGCATCGTGCGTTCCTGTACGAGTGCTGGAACGCCCCGGAACAGCGGGCAGCAAGGCCGGGCGCCGGGCAGACCGTCGGGCGTGTCCGGGGTGGGTCGCAGCCCGCGCCGAGTAGAAGGAACCTCGTGTTCAAGCTCGGGTGGCAGGTGTTCCGGACGCGCTTCGACGACGCGATCGACCGTGGACGCTTCCGCCGCGCCGCCTGGATCTCGGCAGCCGCCGCGACCCTCGTGCTCATCGGTCTCGTCGTGCTGCAGGTCGTGTTCCGGTGGGCCGGCGACACCGCGGTCCGCCCCACCCTGGCCGTCGTCCTGGTTGCGGGCGCCGCAGGGCTCCTCGTCTTCGCCTGCTTCCCGAAGGCGACCTCCCCTGATCCGGCCGCGACCATCAACGGCCGGCCGGTGCGCCCTGACGAACGACTCGCCGCCCGGGAGCCGGTTCAGCCGTACTTCAGCGCCCGGCCGCGACCGGTCGAGAGCGTGGACCGGGAGGCGGTCCTGACCGACGTCCCCCTCGTCCAGCGCGCCCTGATCCGACGGATGACGCGGTTCGGTCCGCTCACGCTCGGCGTCGCACTGCTGGGGGTCACCGCGCTCATCGTGGGCGGGTGGCACTTCGTGTCGACGGCGTCGACGATCATGTACGTCTTCGCCCTGCCGGGCATGGTGCGCCTGCTCGGCAGGACCGAGCGGGCCCGGCTCGCTGCCCTCGCGGCCCCACCGCCTCCCGAGGACGCGGCCGCTCCCCGCGCGAGCCGGCGACGTGATCCCCTGGGGTCGAAGATCAGGCTGCCCGGGGAGTGAACCGGTGTCGGTGGCGACGGGCACACTGGGCTGCATGTGTGGAAGGTTCGTCGTCTCCGACACCACGGCCGATCTGCTGCCGGAACTCATCGGTGAACTCGCCGACCGGACCGAGCACGTCGACGAGGACACCGGCGTGGTCGGCACCGGCCTCGTGCCGAGCTGGAACGTGGCTCCGACGGACGAGGTGTTCGCGGTACGGCAGCGGCACGGGCAGCGGGAACTCCCCCGGATCAGCTGGGGCTTCGTGCCGTCCTGGTCGAAGGACTTCCAGAAGCAGCGCCCGAAGCCGATCAACGCTCGCATCGAGTCCGTGGCGACGAGCGGCATGTTCAAGCGCGCCTTCGCGACGAACCGGTGCATCGTGCCGGCGCAGGGGTACTACGAGTGGGTGGTGCGCGAGGACGGCAAGGAGCCGCACTTCGTCCACGAACCCGGCGGTGCCCTGGCGATGGCCGGTGTCGTGAGCGCCTGGCCCGACCCGACCAAGCCCGAGGGTGACCCGGACAAGTGGCGGCTGTCGCTCGCGATCATCACGCGGGACGCCCACGTCGCCCCGGGCGAGGTGCACGACCGGATGCCGGCGTTCCTGACGCCCGACGGCTACGACGACTGGCTCGACGGCGGCCTCGGCGCGGACGACCTGCTGGCGCTGCTCGACCGCGAGTCACTCACGGTCGCCGCGGGGCTGGAGCAGTACGAGGTGTCCCGTGCTGTGAACAGTGTGAAGAACGACGGACCCCAGCTCATCGAGCGGGTTGCGTAGGGCGGCGCCGCCGCCCCGAGGGACAGCCCGATGGACTGGAGGCCCGGATCACGTGAGCAGATCTGCTCACGTGATCGAGCCTCCAGTCCAGTGCGTGTCCCTACCCCTTGCGGAGCGGCCCGACCGGACCCTGCTCGTCGCGGAGGCGACGGGCGAGGAGCAGCAACGCGCCGGCAAGCATCAGCAGGAGTGCGCCGAAGCCGATCATGCCGACGGCCACGGTCGGCCCGGTGAAGGCCAGCTGGCCGACCTGCAGGGTCCCCTGCGGGGCCGGTGCTGCTGCAGTCGGAGCGCTCGGGTCGCTGGTCGGCGTCGTGGCAGCTGCTGCGGCCGCAGCGGTGACCAGGACCGCGTCGTGCGTGGAGAGCACGGTGCCCGAGGCCGAGACCGTCGCGACGCGGTACCAGTACGTCGTGCCGGCCGTGAGCCCGTCGAGCTCGCTGGTCGTCGACGGAGCGTGCACGGTGACGGTGCGGACGCCCTTCGACAGGCCCTGGTCGGTCGCGATCGTGGTCTGGTACGACACCGCTCCCTGGATCGCGGGCCACACGAGCTGCCCCGAGGTCCGCGACGGGGACTGCACGTGCGTCGGGTTCACGGTGTGGATCGCCGAGACCGTGGCCTCGGTGGTGGCGGACGACCCCTCGTAGGAGGCGTCGCCGCCCCAGGTCGCGCTGACCGTGACGGTGCCGGGCTCGATCACGTCGGTGGTGCACGAGCTGGTCGGCAGCGCGATCGTGCAGATCTCCGCGCCGTTGACGCTGAGCACGACGCTGCCCGTGGCGCCCTCCGGCAGACCGCCGATGGTCAGCTCGGTGGAGGAGCCCCACCGGTGCGATGCGCCGGCGGCGACCGTGAGTGCGGTCGGGGCCTTCGCGATGACGACCGTCACCGGGTCACCCGTCGAGCCGGCGTGGTCGGCGTCGCCGGGGTAGACCGGCGTCACCGTGTGCGACCCGACGGGCAGGTCGATGGGCGTGGCGCACGAGGTCGCGGGGAGCGTCACGGCGCAGACCGTGTCGCCGTCCTCGTCCTGGAACTCGACCGTACCCGTGGCGTCGGTCGGCAGGCCGCTGACCGGCAGGGTCACCGGGTCGCCGTACGTACCGCCGAGCGACGTTTCGGTCCCCGAGCCGTCGCCGACGGAGACCGAGGTCGCCGCCTTGGTGACCGTGAGGGTGGTCGTCTCCGCGGTGGTGTCGACCTCGTGGTCGGCGTCACCGGAGTACGTCGCGGTGAGCTCGTACTCGCCGGCGTGCAGGTCGACCGGCGTGGCGCAGGTCGTGGCCGGCAGGTTGAACGTGCAGACCTCGACTGTGGTGTCGCCCTGCTTCGCGGTGACCGTCACCGTGCCCTGGCCGTCCTCGGGCAGCCCGCCGACCGTGACGGTCGTGCTGGTGCCGTACGAGGTCGACGGAGCGGCGGTGCCGATGGCCAGCTGCGGCGTCGCCTTCGCGACGAACAGCCGGACCTCCGGCGCGGTGGCCGTCAGGTGGCTGTCGTCACCCGAGTAGACCGCGGTGATCGTGTAGGCACCGGTGCGCAGCTTCTTCGAGGTCGTGACCGGCGCTCCCGTGTCGGCAGCGTCACCCGTCCCGAGTTCGGTGGTCACACCGTTCGCGTCGACGGCCGTGTAGGTCACGGTGCCGGTGGCGCCCTTCGGGATCCCATCGACCTCGAGCGTCGCGGTGTCGCCGTGGGTGATCGTCGTCTCGGAGGTCTGGTCGACGGTCTCGGTCAACGCGACCGTGGCCTTCGCGACCGTGAGCGTGACGACGTCCGCCGTGGCGGGCTCGTGGTTCGCGTCACCCTCCCAGGTCGCGGTGATGTCCAGGTCGCCGACGGGCTGGTCGGTCGGGATCGCGAGCGTCGGCTTCGCCGCCGTCGCGGTGCCGATGATCGTGCCTGCCCCGTCCGTGAACGTGACGACCGAGTCGCCGTCGGCGTCCGCCGGCAGGCGCGTGGCCGTGACCGTCGCGCCGGTTCCGTACTCGACGGTGAGGGCCAGGTGCCCGTCGATGGCCGCGTCGATCGTGACCGTCGCCTTCGCGACCGTGACCGCCACGGCGTCGCTGGTGACCGACGCGTGGTTCGCGTCACCCGTCCACGTCGCGGTGACCTCGTGCGTGCCGGCTGCGAGGGGCTGCTCGGTGTCGCACGTCGCGGTGCCGTCCGAGATCGTGCCGGTGCACTGCAGGGTGCCGTCGGCGTCGCGGAACTCGACCGTGCCACGGGCGTCGGCGGGGAGCCCACCGGCGGTCAGCGTGATCGGCGCACCGTACGTCGGGTCGTCGTCCGACGCGGAGAGGGTGATCGGCGCGACGGCCTTCTCGATCGTCAGTGGGACGGCGCTCTTCGTGGTGTTCGGGGCGTTGTCGTCGTCGCCGCTGTAGGTCGCGGTGACGTCGTACGTGCCCGCGGGCAGCTGCTCGGGCGTGGTGCACGAGGTCGCCGGCAGGGTCACGATGCAGAACACCGCGGTGCCGTCGGCCGTCGTGATGGAGAAGTCCACGGTGCCGGTGGCGTCAGCGGGGATGCCGCTGACGTCGACGGGGACCGAGGTGCCGTACGAGGTCGTCGCGTGGTCGGAGGAGCCGTCGACGGTGCCGGCGAGGTCCGGCTTCGCCCGGGTCACGACGAGGTCGACGGTCGCCGCGGTCGCTGACTCGTACCGGTCGTCGCCCGACCAGACGGCCGTGATCGTGTAGTCACCCGCACCGAGCTTCTCGTCGGTGGTGACGGGAGCGCCCGACTTCGACGCGTCGCCCGTGCCGAGCTCGACCGACTTGCCGTTGCGGTCGACGCCCGTGTACGTCACGGTGCCGGTGGCGCCCTTCGGCAGACCGACCGTCGCGAGTGCCGCGGTCTGGCCGTGCGTGATGGTGTCCTGTGCGGAGTCGTCCACCGTCTGGGTGATCGTGAGCGTCGCCTTCGTCACGTGCAGCGTGACCGCGAGGGCCGTGCTGCCGGTGTGGTCAGCGTCGCCGGCCCACTTCGCCGTGAGGACGAGGTCGCCCACCGGCTGGTCCTTCGACGTCGTGTAGGTCGGGTCACCGGCGGTCGCCGTGGCGACCGTCTTCTCGCCCGCGTCGACGAAGGTCACGGCCGACGTCGGGTCGGCGTCGGACGGGAGGCCCGTGGCACGGAACGTCGCGGCGGTTCCGTAGGCAACGCTGGCGGTCCGGGCGTCCTGCACGGTCGCGCCGATCGCCGAGGTCGCCTTGGAGACCGTGACGGTCACCGGGGTGCTCGTGACGGCCTGGTGGTCCGAGTCGCCGTCCCAGCTGGCGGTGACGGCGTGCGTCCCGGTGCCGAGCGGGGTCGCCGGAGCGCAGGACGCGGTCTGGTTCACGATGGTCGCGGTGCACAGGACCGTCGTGCCGTCCGTGAAGGTCACCGTGCCCGAGGCGCCCGCGGGGAGTCCTCCGGTGGTGAAGGTGACGGTGTCGCCGTGGACCGGGGCCGCCGCGGACGCGCTCGCCGTGATCGGGGTCGTCGCCTTCTCGACGGTCAGCGTCGCTGCGGACGTCGAGGTGGACGCGGAGTGCGTGGCGTCACCCGAGTAGTAGACGGTGACGGCGTGCGAACCGGTGGCGAGGTCGGCGGGCGTCGAGAGCCCGGTGCCGACGGGTACCGTGTCCAGCTCCGTGCCGTCGATCGAGTACGTGACGGTGCCGGTGGCGTCAGACGGGAGGCCCGTGGTCGCGATGGGAGCGGACGACCCGTAGGTGCGCGTGGCGGTGGAGCCGCCGTCGACGGTCACCTCCGGCGCGGTGCTGATCTTCGTCACCTGGACGAGCGCGACGTTCTGCGATGTAGAGGCGGCGTTCGTCTCGTCACCCGCGTACGAGGCGGTGAAGGTGTGCCCGCCCGCGGGGAAGTTCGTGGGCGTCGTGCAGCCCGGGTTCTTCGCGGCCGAGGCCGGCACCGTGCAGAACGGGGACGTCTGGCCGGAGTCGTCCTTCTGGGTGATGGTCACGTTCCCCGTCGCCGTTGCGGGCAGGCCCGAGACGGTGACGGTGGACGTCTGGCCGTACTGGATCTGCGCCGGGCTCGCCTGGATGGTGAACGCGGTGGACTTGGCGGTGGCGGTGATCGTCTGGGAGCTCGCCGAACCCGCGTAGGTGGCGTCGCCGTTGTACGTCACGGTGACGGGGTGGTCACCCTTCGTGCTCACCGCGTCCGCGCAGGACGCGCTGCCGTTCGCCACGGGGACGTCGGCGCAGAGGACCGTAGTGCCCTCGCTGAACGTGACCGAGCCGGACGGGACCTTGTTGCCGGCGCCGTCGACGACGTTCGCGGTGATGGTGGTCGTGTCGCCCGCGGTGACCTGGGTGCTGCTGGCGCTCGCGGTGGTCGTGGTCGGGACCTTCTGCACGACGAGCGCGGCCGAGGCCGGAGCCGTCGTGAGCGCGTCGGTCGACGCGATGGTCGCGGTCGCGTTCACCGTGGTGCCGATCGCCGCCGTGCTGGTGTACGGGATGGCGAGGTCGGGCAGGGCGCTGCCCGCGGCGACGTTCAACGCGGCCGGGGTGGTGCAGACGACCTTCTGGCCAGTCGTCGTGCAGGAGTACGCGCCAGCGGTGAAGGTGCCGGCCTTCGGCGTCACGCCGTTCTCGAACGTGGTGCTGATCCGGACCTTGCCGAGCTCCGCGCCGCCGGCGGTCGTGGTCGTCGGGTGCACGGTGTAGGTGCCGGACGCGCCCTGCTGCGGCTTCGCGTCGGAGACGTCAGCGGTGCCGGCGAGGACCGGCGTGCGGCCGTTCGCCGAGGTCGCGGTGAACTGGTTGATCTCGTGGACGTCCGTCGACCCGCCGGTCGAGGCCACCCAGCCGTACGTCAGCTTGTAGGGCAGCCCGGTGGTCGGGTCGTACCAGTCGGACGAGGCGCCGTAGCTGTTGTCCGTGAGCTTCGGCAGCGCCCCGGTGATCATCTTCGTGGTCTGGTTCGTACCGAGGGGCTTGAAGATGAGCGCCCAGGACTTCGCGGGCACGGTCTGCTGCGTGAGCGCGCTCGAGAACCCGGACGACTGGATGTCCGAGGAGCCGGTGTTGACGACGATCTCGACGGGGACCTTCGCGGCTGCCCGGGTCGAGGTGGTCGTGCCGGCGCTGAGGTTGGAGTTCGTCAGGCCGGTCGCCGTGTTCGACGTGGTCGGCTGCAGGCAGTAGCCGCTCGTCCCGCTGCCGGGCCCGCGGACGACGACGCGCTCGCTCGAGGTGGTCGTGCACCCCGTCCCCTGGTAGTCGGTGGTGTGGAAGTTGCCGAAGGCGTCCAGCCCGAAGCCGAGGTAGCCGTTCGCCAGGCCATTCGTGTTCACCACGGTGCTGTTGTACTTCGAGGCCGAGTAACCGAGCGACCCGCCCTTCGCCCCGATCGCCGTCGGTACCTCCGGGGAGTACGGGTCGGTCGTCGCCAGGTAGAAGACGATGCCGTCCGCCTGGGATCCGCCGTACTGGTACGAGTTGAACGTGACGTCGAGGCCCTGGCCCGTGGGGATGGCGCCCGTCGCGCCGATGCCACCCTCCTGGTCGCCCTTCGCGCCGGTCAGGCGCAGCGCTCCACTGCCCGCCGCGTCCGTCGCCGTGGTGGCGCAGCCGGGGATCGTGGTCCCGCTCGCCGTCCCCGTGCCGGACGCCGCCGTGAGGCACGCGGAGTTCGTCATCACCATCGCGCCGTTGTTCGGCACGGCCGGGGCCTGCACGCCGCTGACCGTCGCCTTCGTGAACGTCTCGGCTGCGTAGCCGGAGACGTTGTTCGCGTCGATCGCGTTCGCCGCGCCCGTGGTGATGCCGACGGACACCCCGCCGAGGACGAGGGCCGCGCCGAGGACGGCGAGACGGCGGGCGAGTTTCGGGCGCGCTCGGTGACGAGCGCTCGCGGATGCGAACACGAAGAAGGGTCCTGTCGGGTCAGGGCAGCGGCAATGAGGCCCCGGACGTGCTGTCGCGACGAGGCATTCTCACGCTAGTGGCAGGGCGCGTTCGAGACCGACCAGGACGAAGCCCCATTCCGGGGTACAGGCTTGTCCGCCCAACGCCCCGCAGAGCGATCTGTCATGCAGTCGGGGCACGGTAACGTCAGCCGGATGACTCCTCCGGCACGGATCACGCTGGCGCGGGGCGTGCTGACCGTCGGGCTCGCCGTCGTGATCGCCCTGGCGTCACTGCCCTGGGGAGCGAGCGCGGCGGTGGACGCGTTCCGCGCCGTCGTGACGGTGCTCCGCGGAGCCGGACACGGCCTCCTCTCCGTCGAGGATGGATTCGTCAGCGCGATGGCTGTGACGGCGGTGACCGCCCTGCTGCCCGCGCTCGTCGCCGCAGCCGTCCCGACATCCGGGCGCCGCGCCACGGGCTGGGCCGCCGTCGGCACCGCGGTACTGGCGGGTGTGGCCGCCCTGCGGAGCCCGACCCCCGGGACGACCTGGGTCGCGATCACGATGGCATCGGCGGTCGGCCTCCTGCTCGGATGGCTGGCGCTCGGCGTGCGGCGCTCACGGACGGCCCCGGCCACTCCCGTGACGCGTCGGGTCGCCACGTGGGTGCTCGTCGTCTACGGCGTCGGTGTGCTGCTCGTGGGGTTCACCGGTTCTCCCGTCGACGCGGGCGTGCACCCGGGGATCGTCGGTGCGCTCGACGTGGCACACCGCCTGGGTGTGCCGGCCTGGTTCGGGTACGGCGCGCTCGAGTTCACGGCGAACGTCGTCTTCTTCCTGCCGCTGGGGCTGCTCGTGGTGCTGCGTCTCGGCGCTCGACGGTGGTGGGTCGGCGCGCTCGCGGGTTTCGTCGTGAGCTGCGCGATCGAGACCGGGCAGGCACTGTTCCTGCCGACGCGGTTCGCGTCGTTCGACGACGTGCTGGCGAACACGAGTGGGGCCGTGATCGGCGCGTTCATCGGCGTCGTGGCGCTCGGGTGGGCTGCGCGACACCGCAGCCGCTGAGGGATCACGCAGGGGTGTTGCGGGTCACCGCAGGACCATGTTGAGGAACTTTCGCTCCGGCGGCCCCGCTCCGTAGCGTGCGAAACATGACCCAGTCCCGCACCACGATCGACGTGTACCCGACCCGCGTTCGCTCGTCGTACTCGTACGACCCGGACCTCTACGCCGCGCCCCGGCCGTTCCGCCGAGCCCAGGCGTATCCGTGGTGGATCTGGGTAGTCGGCCCACTGCTCACCGTCGGCGTCGTCTTCGTGATGCTGCAGGTCGCCTGACGACGTCCGTCACGGGCCGAAGGCGCCCCGGAGCGAAGCACGCTCCGAGCACGACGAAGCCCCCGGAGCCGATGGCTCCGGGGGCTTCCGTCAGTGCGTGATGACTCAGACGGTCTCGCGCTGGCGACGGACCGAACCGCGGACCAGCAGCAGGCCACCACCGAGGACGACAGCGCCGCCGGCCACCCAGAGAGCGAGCGCGGAGACGGTCGAACCGGTGAAGGCGAGGGTGCCGTCCGTGCCGGAGCCGTTGGCGGTCGAGACCGCGGTGGCGTCAGCCGGCGCGACGGTGAAGGACGCGTAGCCCACGACACCCGAGGTCGCACCGGTGGCGGTGAGGCTGTAGGTGCCCGAGGCGCCCTGCGGGAAGGTGACGGTCACGGCGAGCGAGCCGTCCGACGAGGCGGTGTAGGCCTTCGAGACGGTCGTGGTCGGCAGCGCGCCGAGCGTGACCGCACCGGCACCCGTCACCTGGACGTTGACGGTCTCGTTGTCCTGGAACGCGCCCTCGCTGAAGTTCACGACAGCGGTGCCGCCGGCGGTGAAGCTGCCGGAGACGGAGACGTTCGAGTCGGGCGTGTAACCGGCGGCGTTGGCAGCGGCCGGCGTCGCGAGCAGCGCGGCGCCAGCCAGCACGATCGCAGCGATGAGCTTCTTCATGGAGTGGTTCCCCTACTGATCTGATCCTTCAGACCCTGACGTCCAGAGTCCGCTTCTTCGCCTCATCCCCTCCCCCGGCCTGGTCATAGCGGGCGCGATTGACGAAGTTCACTCAATCTATCGGAACTTCTCAGCCTGTTGCCATGCTCAACGCAACAATCCGGTGAACTTCGGAGTGCGAGTGCGCGGAACGGATGGCCGGAACCAGGTGCTCACTGCCCAACGGGCGCACTCCGGAGCTCGGGAACCCCTGGCCAGACGGGGTGAGCATGCAGGATGGCAGCAAGCCGGACACCCTGCGGCTCACCTGTCACCGCAGCAAGGTCTGAACCAACTGCGCCTCGTTCTGGGGGCCTGCCAGCCGCGTTTTCTGGAGGAACACGATCGCGGCTCGCGCTCTGGCATGGCTCGGTGTCGTATGGTTCGCCGCCCATCGGCACCCCGCGGCTGGTCAAAACCGGGGGCCAGCTGCCGTCAGCCTGCGTGTGTCGGGTTGGAGCACTCGAACGAGAGCGGCTCTGTCTCGGCCTGATCGACGCCGGGCGTCGACATCGCCTGTACTGCGGCCTTGGCGTACTTCGCCTGGCCGAGGAACACCACACGGAACGTCACGCTCTGCCCCGGAGCGAGCATCGTCTGGAGCTGCGCGACGGGATGCCCACCATCGGTCGCGGTCTGCAGCGCGGCCTCCTTGCCGTCCTGGGTCGCACCGAGGTAGATCGCGTTCTCCGGCGCGTACACGGCGATGAGCGTCTTGATCTTGCCCGGCTCCGTGCCGAAGGCGCCGCCTCCGGTGACGTACTCGGGCAGGCTGGTCGCGGCGTCGGCCGGGGCGCTGTTCTTCAAGGTCACCTCGACGACGGACGTCGGTCTGCCGTCCTTGCGGCAGACGGAGCTGCCGACGGACACGGTCTTGTCGAGGTAGTAGTCCATCTTGGAGCCGGTGCCGTCGTTGAGGTACACGCCGAACTGCCGCGCCGCCTTCGAGACGGTCGGGAGCTCGCCCGCCACCGCCGTGCCACTGATCCGGCTCTGCTCACCCTTCGTCGCGCTCCACAGGCGCAGCCGCCCCTCGTCGGAGCCCAGGGCGAGCGCGGCGATGAACTTCTTCGTGTCGAAACCGCCGGTGGAGACCTTCTCGAAGACCGAGCTCGCCGCCGCTGCGAAGAACGCGTCCTGCATCGTCGGGTCCGGATACTTCGCGTAGACGTCGCTGAGCAGCAGCTTCACCGCGTTGTCGGACGTCAGGGTGTCGCCGGTCGGCAGCTGGACCGGTCCGGTCGCTTTCAGGATGTAGCTGAGCGTCACCGGGTCCATCGCGAGCACGCCGTCGACCTGCTGACCGAACTTCTGCTTCCACATCGCCTGTGCCAGCTTCGCTGACACGTCGAACCGCGGCGTGAGCGTGACGTCCTGCATGTACTCGCCGGTGATCTTGCCGTACAGCCCGGTCGTGTCGGCCGAAAGCGGCAGGACCGGCTGGTCGTACGGCCCGAAGGATGAGCCAGCGGCTTGGTTCTGCAGGGCAAGGGACCCGTCATGGGCCTGGAGGAGCGCCACAGATCCAGGGATACCCCCGCCTGCGCGCAACTCGGCGTTGTTCTGGAACAACAGCAGGTAGTTCCGGTCACCGTCGTGACCGAGCATGGCCGGTGCCAGCTGCACGATGCGGTTCGCCCCGTCAGCCTGGGCCGACGCCGTCTGCAACGCGTTCCGCAGTTCCGCGACGGCGGTAGTGACCGGCGAGAGCGTCCTGTTCGTGTCGATCGCATCGGCATCGCGATCCGCCTTCGTGAGCGTTCTCGTCGCCTTTGCGACCGCCGGCTGCGCGTCCTCGATCGGCTGCAGGTCGATCTTGCCGTTCTTCGGGGCGAAGGAGTCCGAGTCCAACTTCCCGACGACCCCTGCGACGGGGCTCACCGCGTTGCGTGCGACGTCGTCGACGACCACGGATACCTGGCGCACTGCGCGCAGGTTGGCCCCGAAGAATGGCGTGTACTGCGCCGCGCCCCAGACCGGATCGCCCGTCAACGCCCTGGCCGCGCCCGCTTCGTCTTCCAGCCGCTTAGCCGTGTTCTTCGCTGCGGCAGAGTCACCATCGGTCAGCTGCGCCCGCAGCGTGTCCACGTCACCGACAGCACGTTCGAGGTGTCCCCTCGCAAGCAACGCGCGCACCCCCACCCATGCGACGGCGAGGATCAGGATCAGGACGAGGGCAAGGACGATCCACAAGACGAGCCGAGGACGAGCCCCCCGGCGTGCTGCAGTGCGTCGCGACTCGGGCAGGTCGGACATGAGGCAATCCTATGGTTCCTCATGTCCGATCGCCCTTACTGGCGGATGGTGTCCGCGTGTTCGCGATACCAGTCGATGGTGCTCCGCAGGCCCTCTTCGAGGCCGATCTGCGACGTCCACCCCTCGCCTGCCAGCTTCGACACGTCGAGCAGCTTCTGCGGTGTCCCGTCCGGCTTCGTGGTGTCCCAGACCGTCTCGCCCTCGAACCCGACGATCTTCGCAATGGTCTCGGCGATCTCCTTGATGGTCACGTCCGAACCGGTGCCGACGTTGACTTGCTCCGGCCCGTCGTAGTGCTCCATCAGGTGGAAGACCGCCGCGGCCATGTCGTCGACGTGCAAGAACTCCCGGCGGGGGCTTCCGGTTCCCCAGTTCTCCACCCGCTCCGCGCCGGACTGCACCGCCTCGTCGTACCGGCGGATGAGTGCGGGCAGCACGTGCGAACCCGTCGGCGAGAAGTTGTCGCCGGGGCCGTAGAGGTTCGTTGGCATCGCAGAGATCCACGGGCGTCCGAACTGGCGACGAACGGCCTGCACCTGGAGGATGCCGGCGATCTTCGCGATCGCGTACGCGTCGTTCGTCGGTTCGAGGTGGCCCGTGAGCAGAGCGTCCTCGTGAATCGGTTGCTCGGCCAGCTTCGGGTAGATGCACGACGAGCCGAGGAAAACGAGACGCTCGACCCCGTGCTCGACGGCAGCGTCCATCACGTTGACCTGGATCTGCAGGTTCTCGCTGAGGAAGTCGTGCGGGTAGGTGTTGTTCGCCATGATGCCGCCGACCTTCGCGGCGGCGAGCACGACGTGCTTGGGCTTCTGCTCGGCGAAGAACTCGAACACCGCGGCACGATTCTTCAGGTCCAGCTCGGACGAGGTCCGCCCCACGATGTCCTCGAAGCCCTCGGATTCAAGCTTTCGCCACACGGCAGAGCCGACGAGTCCTCGGTGGCCAGCAACGTAGACCCGCTCGGCCCGATCGATCGGACCCGGAGTGAAATCGGTCGTGGTCATCAGGAACCCCAGCTCTCGAGACGGACGGTGTCGATCCAGGGGCGCCCTTCGTGCTCGAGCGCCTCGATGTCAGCGTCGACCATGATCCGCGCGAGTTCTGCTGTATCGACAGTTGCTTCCCAGCCGAGCTTCTCCTTGGCCTTCGAAGCATCACCCACGAGGGCATCCACCTCGCTCGGCCGCAGGTAGCGCTCATCGAACCGGACGTGGTCTTCCCAGTTCAGGCCCGCGTGCGAGAACGCAGTCGACAGAAAGTCCTTGACGGTGAAGTCGCCGCCGGTCGCCAGGACGAAGTCGTCCGGCTCGTCGGCCTGCAGCATCCGCCACATGCCCTCGACGTATTCGGCCGCGTAACCCCAGTCGCGCACGGAGTCGAGGTTGCCGAGGTAGACGTGGTCTTCAAGGCCGGCCTTGATGCGCGCAACGGCACGGGTGATCTTGCGCGTCACGAAAGTCTCACCCCGCCGCGGCGACTCGTGGTTGAACAGGATGCCGTTCACCGCGAACATCCCGTAGGCCTCACGGTAGTTCCGGGTCACCCAGTAGCTGTAGACCTTCGCTGCCCCGTACGGAGACCTCGGCCAGAACGGC
This sequence comes from Curtobacterium pusillum, assembly GCF_013359865.1. Taxonomy (GTDB): domain Bacteria; phylum Actinomycetota; class Actinomycetes; order Actinomycetales; family Microbacteriaceae; genus Curtobacterium; species Curtobacterium pusillum. Next base: position 32,976 of record NZ_JABMCE010000082.1, on the reverse strand, counting down.
GTCTCCTCGTTCTGGGGCGGCGGCGTCGCACCGAACATCTCTGAGGACGACGCCTGGTAGAAGCGCGTGTGGATGCCCGACATGCGGACGGCCTCAAGCATGCGCATCGAGCCGACACCCGTGACGTCCCCGGTGTGCTCAGGCTCGTCGAACGACACACGCACGTGCGACTGCGCCGCCAGGTTGTAGACCTCGTCCGGCTTCAGCTCGCCGAGCAGACTGACGAGCCGCGCACCGTCGCCGAGGTCCCCGTAGTGCAGGAAGAGCTTGGCATCCGGGTTGTGCGGATCGACGTACAGGTGGTCGATCCGTGAGGTGTTGAAGGTCGAAGCTCGGCGGATCAGCCCGTGGACCTCGTAGCCCTTGCGAAGAAGCAACTCGGCCAGGTATGACCCATCTTGTCCCGTGATGCCCGTTATGAGCGCGCGCTTGGTCAATCAGTCCCCGATTCTGTGGTGGAGGAGGGACCTCGGCCGGTGGCCAAACCCCTCAGCAGCTGAGTAAATCTATCGAATGAAGAGCGAGCGGTGAGACGCGTCGACCGGAACTGGCTACCGCTTGCTCCCATGGCACGCGCTGCAATCGGGTTCTGCGCCAACGCCAGCGCAGCGTCCACCAAGGCCTGGGGATCCCCTGCGGGAACAACAGGCCCAGCGGCAGCGAGTAGTACTTCGCTCTCCGTCACGCTTCCCGAGTCCGTCGCGGCAATAACCGGGAGACCTGTGCTGAAGTAGGACGTCAGCTTGCTCGGGACCGCCATACCACCCACTCCGCTGCGTTCGTTGACCAGCAGCGCGTCAGCTGAGGCCAGTGCCTTCCGGAACTCACCGTCGGGGAGAGACCCAATCATTGTTAGCGACGGTACCTCTGCTGCAAGCACCGAGAGGTGCTCACGCTGGTTTCCGTCCCCGAGCAAGACGAACCGCAGGCTACTGCCGCTCGCCGTGGCCAGTCTGGCTGCCTCCACGACGTTCTCAAGTCCCTGCTTCACACCCATGTTCCCCGCGTGCAAGACGATGAAATCCGTTTCGGCCCAACCGAGCTCAGCTCGAGCAGTAGATCGATCCACCGGTTCTGCCTCTTCCAAGTGCGACCAGTTGCGCACGACCATGACCTTCTCCGGCGCCACTCCGAGCTCCTCAACTACCGTGGCGCGGAACCGGTCGTGAATGACAATCACGGCGTCGGCGCTCCGCAAGCACCACCGCTCGAGCGCGCCGATGGCGCGTTCGGCAATTCCCACTCTCCCTTCGCCGAGCTCACGCAGCCCAAGCGTATATAAGTCCTGTACCCAAACGGCGGTGGGACGCCGCGTGAGCAGGCGCACCTTCAAGAGACCAATTGCGCTCGAGATCAACGCTGGCGACACCAGCACGACAACGTCCGGCTTACCGAAACGAGCAAAAACAGAGGAAAGGCCAAATGATATTTCAGAGAGTGCTCGCCATAGACCGTCCGGTCTCTTGGGCAAGAGGTGCCTTCGACGAACAACCCTCACGCCAGACTCAAAGGACTCCCGCCAGAGTGGCGGCTTCGGCGACGAGAAACGCCATTGCGGGTAGTGCGGGAATCCCGTGATTGCCCTCACCTCCATGCCCCGCTTAGCAAGCTCCTCGGCGAGGCCTGTCGTATAAGGTGCTATCCCAGTACTTTCAGGCGCGAAGTTAAGCCCAAGGATGAGTACCCGATTCCTGTAGCTCGTGCTCGATACGCTCATCTGAGTTCAGTCCCTTCAACTAGCAATGCGGACTCGGCGTGCGACGCAATAACAAATAGGGAAACCTAAAAGCAACCTACTCATCAATCACCACCCCGACCGACACCCGTACGCCTCAGTTTGAGGTCGAGGACGATTGTCTTACCCGCATATAGGGCCCCCACCGCTGCGGCTGCTCCAGCTGCACCCCACAGCAGCGAAGCAACGATCAGTGCGGCGACAACACCCACAGCGAACACGACGCCGTTCACCGCTACAAATCGCGCCTGACCACGACTCTGAAGCAGTGAACCGAACGGAGAAGATGCCGCAACCCACGGCAACCCAATCAATAGCAAGAGCAGGGGCAACGCCGCCCCGGCGTATTGATCGCCAAGAATCAAGTCTGCGAACCAGATCACGAGAGGAGACAGCGCGGCTAAGACGATAGAGAGGCCCACGGTGGCTAGAAGGAGCCGGTTGCCCATCGCGCGTACAGCTTTCCCGGTTGCTCGAGCAGCGTGGGGCATAATCACCGTGGTCAGTGTTTGCGGAATGAGATACGCAGGGCTAGTGACCCGACTGGCAGCAGCGTACAAGCCGGCCGCGTGCGGAGAAGCGATCGACGCGATGATAGCGGTGTCTAAAAGTCGCACGCCCGCGGTAAGATTGCTAAAGAAGTAAGGGAGCGTTTCGCGGGCAACGATCCGGACAGTTGTGGAACGCGACCCGGCATATGCGTCCGGAGAGCCCAATAGGGAGATTGCAACATATATGAGAGAAACGATCGCCGAGAAAAGGTAACCAACTGAGAACGTCCAAGCGGCATCGAAAGCGATGACGCTCCCCGCCACGACGCACATGAGAACCACGACGCGTCGCCCAAGCAGCGCGAGATTTGCTGTGATATTCCTACCGTCCGCGATCAGCACCGAGGACGCCGTGTCGACAGCCTTTTCCACCATAAAGCCGGCCAGCAACGGCAATGGCCACCAGGGCCAACCACCATTCAGCGCACCCACGATTACCACCGAAATGAGCAGCGCACCACCTATCGCGGCGCTCCACCGATTGAGGAGGAGTCCGGCCCGCACCGCTGCCTCGTCGCGGATCGCGCGTGCTCGAGCAATATAGGTGGTAAGTCCGAGATCACCAATCAACGACGCGATCGTACCGACCGAGATGACGATTCCAACCAGCCCGAATTGCGTGACTGATAAAGACCGAGCGACCAAGATCATCGAGATCGCCTGCACTACACTGGCAAGTCCTCGGCCAAATAGGACCGAGACAAATTGTGACTTCAACTGAGCGCCTTCACTCAATCAGCATCTTCAGCAGCCGCCTTAGAGACGCTCCATAGTTCAATACTTCCATGCTCGCCGTAATTCCCCTGTCGCTCATTCCTAGGCGCATTTCGTCGTCGTCTAAGAGTGCTTGTCCAGCGCTGACGAACCAATCCTCCAAAGCGACCTCGTCGGTCGTAACATGACCAGGCGCAACTAGTCCAAAATGACCCTTCTCTACGTACTCCGACGCTCCGGTTCTCGGATCAGCAAGCACCGGGACGCCCATCGCAGCCATTTCTGACACCACGGCGCCGAAGTTGTCGGCCCTGCTTGGAAAAAGGAAGAATGAGGCACTCGCTATACAGTGACAATAAATAGCAAAATCCGCCGCGCGCTCAAGGTCCAACTCACCTACGAAGGTCACCAAAGGATGCGCGGCGACCGCTGGTGGACACCTACCGATCACCGTAAGCCCCATCTTGAAACCGCGCGAATTCAGTACTTCGACCACCCGGAGCGCCAGCGGCCCTCCCTTTCGCACCCAATCCAGACCGATGAATAATGCGTTGCCCGGGTCTCTCCGCGCGCGCTGACGAGCCTCTCGAGCAGCGGCAATCGCAGCTTGACTCACGTTTTGCCCGAACGGGAGGACCTCCACCCTGGAACGAGGTGCGAGTTCGTTCGCAGCCGAGCACCCAGCAGATGTGGGGAAGGCAGCAATCGTGCAGTTCGACAGTAGACGCGCCTCAAGCGCGCACTGCTGACGGATCAGTCGGCGCGACCCCGCAAACAACACCGGATATTCCGGCTGTCCAATCATAAGATTGAACGGGGCATCCGCCCAGCTCGCAGACGGAACCGACAACGGTTCCAAGAAGCTCAGCGTGGTTGTGGATATAACCACGTCGGGACGGATTTCATTAATCTTCCTCGCCTGTATTGAAGAATAGGCACGCAGAAGGCGGAGATCCCGATCGGGAAGCCGTCTTGTTGTGCTACCCACATTCAGCACGCGGCCGTAGCCGCGCGCGATCACGGAGGGAGCCGGCAAAGAGATTGGGACGACCTCCGCAACCTGCTCTGCGGCGCGGTACACGGCTCGCGGCCGACCAGATTGGAAGCCGCTCTCGAAATTGCCGATTCCCACCAAAGCAACCCTAGGCTTTACCGACCGCAACTGCCGCTCCTTCCGGCCTCACTACAGGAGCAAATAGGTCGCTACGAGCGGATGCTCGCACGCGTGCCGCAAGCGGGCCTGGCTGACCCGGCGTTGATCGGTTCGTACTAAGAGACCCCTGACGTGCCCCGCCGCCGTATACCCGACTTAATTCATAGAGCGCCATTGCCAGCGTTATCGCTGCCAGTATTCGCGAAGACCCACCAAACGGGCTGAAAAGGATGTTCCACGCCTGGAGAGTAAACAGCATCCCCGGGAACACCCACCCGTTTTCGCCATAGTTCCGCACTACGGCAAACAGCGCCGCTACCGTAAGGAACAACACAAACAGCCAGAACAGTCCCCCTAATAGGCCTGACGTGACCCACGCGTCCATCAGGAACGAGTGAGTCGGAATCTGACCATTCGCATGGCCGAAGTCGCTCAATTGGCCAAGCCCCAACGCCTGCAGTGAGCGCTGAGCGGTAGTTTGAATAAGCAGAGGTAGGGGTTTACTCGCGCCGTAGCCCGCGAATGGGTGCTCAAGCACCGCCGGAACTGAGTAAAAGCCTTCATTCCGTCCGCCGAGAAGCATGGTCCATACAGCTCCGCCGCCCTGCAGCTGTAGCCGCAGCGCGGCGCTAGGCCCTAGGACCCCTTCCTGAGCGAGCCGACTGTAAACGCGGGCGACTATCGCCCCAATCAGAATCAGCCCGCCCGATGCAGCAACGGCGAACGTCGCACGGGCGGGGAACGAATGAAGCTTTGGTTTAAACACCACACGGACAAAATCAATCGCTAACACGAAAGTCACGATTAAGGCGAGGGACCGGTAGTCGAAGGCGACATTCAAGACAACTGCGCCCAACATGCTCAACCACCTCACGGCAGCGCCGCGCGATCTTGAAGCGAGAAGGACCAAGAGCAGGGTAGCCGGAAGTCCGTACCCAAACTTCCAGCGCGACTCCGCGAAGAGTTCGGCAGGCTGGACGGACGCCGCAACGAGCGACCCGAGCAGATAGGCGCTAAATAGCCAGCGATAATGGGATCGAGTCACACCAACGATGCGGATACAGAGAACAACCGCGGGCAGAAATAGAATCGCGGCTATTCCTGGACGCCAATCCACTGAAGCAGATTCGTGAACATAGGAGGATATCGAGAAGGCTACCGCCCAAATGAGACCCAAGAATAGTACGGTCTTTCCACGCCAGCCAGGATGGTAGCCGCGCGACGCGATCACCAGGAAGACGACGGCTAACGAGATCACCTCGACGAGATACAACTGCCCGCCTACGGGGACGAAGAAGGCAGCTGACACACCGACAGCGGCCGCGCCGACGTATGACCCCGATCTAGCCCCGACTCCTTCGCTAATCACAATCCGCCCCATCTGCGCAGAAGACTTGACGCTATTTCATTAATGTTCAATTCCGGGCTACTAGCCTGCTTGAGCGCTGCACGCGAGTAAGTTCCGATTTCCCGCCTAACGTTCACGATTGCCGCCGCGAGACCAGATGCAGATCCATCGAACGTGGCGATGGATTTCTCCACAGTTTGGTATTCAGTGAGCCCAGTACCCTCGGTGACGACGGTTGCGCTTCCTGCTGCCATCGCCTCTAACGCCGCAAGCCCAAAGGGCTCGTCTTCACTGCAGAGAACAAAAATGTCTGTCTGTCTCATGAGTTTCAGCAGCTGCGAATGCTCCAATGCGCCGCCATAGGAAAGACAACCAGCGGACGATTCAGACTCAATTGAACGGAGTACAAGCTTTAGATCACCTTCGTCCGGTCCGACTACCATGAATCGCCAATCATCGCCGGAAGTGCCGCGAATCAAGTCGGCAGCGGCCTCCAAGAAGACACCGACTCGTTTGCGCGGATGGAGCCGCGCCGCAAAGAGTACGCGCACCGGCAGGCCACTTGACGGATGTCGAACGCTCGGGCGGTCAATACATGCCACACCGTTACCAAGCCGGTGCAACTGTGACGCCCGCGCCCCGAGATTCTGAAGTGCCGCCGCCTCCGCCGAGTTGAGAAAGTATACTTCCTTCGCCCGAGCCAGCACCAATCTTGTCACGAATTTGTCGAAGAGACGGCGAAAAGACGAGGTTGACGGCGCGAGCATACCGTGAGGTTGAACCGTATACGACAAACGAAGCAGGGCCAACACCAATGCTATAGGCATCGTAACCGTGTCGCGAGCCAAATGGACATGGTGATGCGAAACACTTCGGATCGTCAGAATAGCCGTAAGCACGAACCGTGGGGCGAAGAGTAGTGCAAAGTTGGTGCTCAACATCCGAGTCGGAAAAGTCCGCAGACCGTCGATAACGCGCGCCTTTGGTCCGACCCACCCCGTCCACAACTCCACTGCAGCGCCCGCACCGAGCTGCGCCTCAAACTGGCTCCTCGCTACAGTTGAAGGCCCGCCGTAGCGGTTGTCTAGGCTGCTCAACGCGAGTACGTGCCTAATCATTGGAATCGCCTCGCTCCGAACTTACGGCCGAGATATAGCCGATAAGCCTCGAAAAGTAACGACCAGAAAGATCAGCTTTGACGACGGTTCCGCGTGACCCCAGTACGAGGCCAGACTGGTCCATCCGATCCACAGTCGTACCCATGCCAACGACGGTACGGTCCGGGACCACGGCGCCTGGGACAATTGAGCAGTTCGACCCGATTAGGCAATAGTCACCGACGGAGATGGGCCGTGCGCGCTGTTCCGCGGTACCCCAGGCAATCCCATGAGTGATAAAAGTTGTCCTTACCCCCGCGATCGTCGAGTACTTACCGATCACTACTCCGCCGCTAGCGTCGATATAATGCCGAGACGTCAATGCCGATTCTCTACCGAGCGAAAGCGTCGCACTGCCTACGCCTGTCGAAAGCTCTGGCGCGGCCGAGATCCAGTTCCACTGGCCAACCGACGAGTTCGACCCCATTTCCACCCTTTTCAAGTTGCGAAGTACATTGAACGGGCCGATCGTCACCCCGGCGTCAAGACGCATTTCTCGAATACCACTGAGAATGATCGGCGCTACACGTGCATACTTCGACACGTCAATCCCTCTGTGAAGAGAGAGCAACCGATTCTTGACTCTCGATGACGGAAGGGCTCCAACCAATAGAAGTGTGAGCCTCATCGCTCCACGTACCCCCTCACGGAGAGCAGCCGAGTTCTTGCCTGCCGGTATATATCTGATCCGCGAACCCGAGTCGACGCTACAAGCACTGAGTGAATGAAGACCCCAAGCACTGCCTCGAGCCCGCGCCAAATGCCGCTCGCGTGAGCTTTCCTGATCCGCATTGCCTCTTTCACGAAGCGCCAAGGATGCTCGGAAGTTTTCGTCCCGGGGACTATGCGCAGCGCACCCAGCACGCCATCGACTGTGACCGTTCGTGTCTCAACATCGTCCCACAAGCGGACGTAAAGGTCGTAGTCCATGCAATAGTGAAACTGAGCCCTAAACGCACCGATGCGGCGCAGGTGATCCGCTCGGATGAAAAGTGATCCACTGAAAGGCATCGACAGGCCCCGAAGGAGACTGTGGACGGTCGGCTGGTGGGCCTTCCGGCGCTGAATCTCCGACCCTCGATCATCGATCGTTGCCCAGCCTCCAACAATCACATTGGCGTCGGGATTTCTTAGGATTGCTTCACGAATTCGCGCTAACGAAGCCTCGTACAGAACATCGTCGGCATTAAGCCATCCAACCCAGTCTGCGTCAGTACGAGCGAGCGCTTTGTTGAGGGCGTCGGCTTGTCCCCCATCCGCCTCGATCGCAACCTGCACCCGCTCGTCTGCTCGCGCGTATACCTCCCGTGACCCGTCGGATGAGCCAGCATCCTGCACAATGATTCGGTCCACAACCGTCAACTGTGCAACGGCAGAATTGAGCGCAGCTTCAAGGTAACTGCCGGGGTTGTAAGCTGGCATAAGCAAGGCAATGTTCATTGCGTACCGCTTCTCTCGGGCCTCAGTCATCTCGGTTCCCAGCTCGTTCAATGTCGAACCGAGGCCCCCTCTGTGCAAGAGGGTTGCCGCCCCAAATAGTGGCTTCCGGAATAGGTTCACGTCGGACGACCGACATCGGCATGATTACTGCGGATCGGGGAATGGTTGACCCCCCTAATATCAGAGACCGGGTCGAGACCCATGCGCCATCGTGTATTTCAACTGGCGACGTGATAAGCGCCATGTCTCTACGCAGCGCGTGACTACCCGTCGTGATCATCGTTTCCTGAGATATCACGCAGTCGGACCCGATGCAAACGAAGTCTTGATTGTGGATCCACACCCCCTCCCCAATCCAACTGTTGTTTCCAATGCTGAGCCGCCACGGAGCTTTTATCCGCACGCTCGGGCGAATTGTAACCCCGCGGCCGACCTTGCCACCGAAAAGGCGGATGGCCGAGCAACGGATCCGGGAACTTACCTGCCAAGGGTTCCGTACGACTGCCAGTTCCACCATCGACCATATGAGTGCACGAGTGACCGACCCTTCCCACACCGACCCACCACCTGGCGCCTCAGCGAGAGGAATGACGCGAGCTCGTTCGGGAACGACCATTAGTATGCTCCTTCGGTTTGAGTCACAGCTCGCAACGTTCTCCAGCAGATAATAAAATCTCCTAGCATTGACCAGTTCTCCACGTAGAACAGGTCCAGCCTCACTGAGTCCTCCCACGACAGGTCAGAACGCCCGCTGACCTGCCACAGCCCGGTCATTCCGGGCTTGACCAGGAAGCGACGGTGGACATGGGTGTCGTACTGCGCGACCTCACGCGCGAGCGGCGGACGGGGGCCGACGAGGGACATGCTGCCGAGCAGCACGTTGAACAGCTGCGGCACCTCGTCGAGGCTGTAGCGGCGCATGAAGGCACCGACCTTGGTGACGCGTGGGTCGTTGCGCATCTTGAAGAGGACGTCGTTGCCCTCAGCACGGTCGAGCTGGCTGAGCTCCTGCAGGCGGGCTTCGGCGTCCACGACCATCGAGCGGAACTTCAGCATGTGGAACGAGTTGCCGTTCAAGCCGACGCGCTCCTGGCGGAAGAAGACCGGGCCCGGTGACGTGGTCTTCACCAGTACGGAGAGGACCAGCAGCACGGGCGACAGCACGATGATGAGCAGGCTGGACCCGATCAGGTCGAAGATCCGCTTCGTGTAGAGCTTGCGGCCCGAGTAGGTCGGGGTCTCGACGTGGATGAGCGGAAGGCCCTGGACCGGGCGGGTGTGGATGCGGGGGCCACCGATGTCGGTGAGGCTCGGCGCCACGACCAGGTGCTGACGCCCAGGTTCGAGCGACCAGCTCAGCTCCCGGACGCGGTTGGGCGGCAGGTCGTCGGAACTCGTGATGACCACGGTGTCCGCGCCGGTCTCGTCGAGCGCTGCGGTCAGGTCGTCGAAACCGCCGTAGCTCTCCACCGCCGAGCCCGGCAGACGCCCCCGGTGCGCGGTCGACACCGCAGCTCCCACGACCTGGTAGCCGGCCTCGGGCGACCGCGCGAGTTCGCGGGCGAGGTGCAGGACGCTCGGTACCGACCCGACGAGCAGGACCTTGGCGGAGTAGGCGCCTTGCTTGCGCTGGGCCACGAGCCACTGCCGCCACATCCAGCGGGAGAGCAGCAGGACCAGGATGCCGATCGGGAAAGCGATGAGCACGTAGCCGCGCGCGAGATCAACGTGCAGCAAGAACGCTGCGATCGCCAGCAGCCCGAAAACGCGCACGCTCGAGTCCGCGACGAGGCGGTACTCCGTGCTCCCGACACCGATCACACGGTCGCCCCGGGTGTCGTAGAGGGCCAGCGCCCCCATCCACACCAGGATGACCACGACCGAAATGGCGAAGTAGCTGAGCCGTACGTCCGCGGTGTTCGTGGCGAGGTTCGACTCCAGGCCGAGCCATGCGATCTGCACGCCGAACACGACCCAGACCAAGGCGAGCAGGTCGGTGAACAGCACCCGATGCGAGTACGAGCGGCTCCAGTCCTGGGCAGAGCCCATGGCCGGCGTCGTGCGGGTGGAGGCGGCCGTCATGCTCGCCGCCACGTCACCATGTGGCGCCACCGTCCGCTGACACCTTCACGTCGTCGCCGGCCCACAACCACAGGTCGTCCCCAGCCCGGGCGATCGAGACGTTGGTGACATCGTCCAGGCCGTCTGCGCATCCGATGATGTCCGTCTGCGTGGCAGCGGTCACGCCGATCGCCGGCATCTTCTCGATCTGCACGCCGGCGCACCGAGAGGCTCCGACACGTGCCAACACGTAGTGGTCGCCGTCGACGGCGAGCGAGCGGACGCCTCCGAGCGGGACGTCGACCCACGAGGCGGAGCCGGCCCGCCACTCAAGCTGGCCGTCACAGATCACGACCGTGGTGCGCTCACCCTGGAACGCCTCGATCGGGTCCGCGCACGGCGGTTGGATGGTGCTCGACGCCAGGACGACGCCCTCGGCGTCGATCCCGGCGCCGGCGGCGCCGTCATCGGCCGGTGACCACGACGCACCACCGTCGGTGGTGGTGTGCAGGGTGGTTGCGCAGTCCGGGCCGGTCCCCACCATGATCGACAGGGCCGTACTGGAGGCACGGATCGCCATCACGGAACCGACATCCGTTCCGAGCGTGGTCGGGACCCACGTTGCCCCGCCGTCCACGGTGTGCTCCAGCACCGGCCGCTCACCGCCACACGTCCCACCGGAAGCGCGCCATGCCTCCAGGCTGCTCACTGCCGACAGGAGACGGCGACCCGATGCGGTTGCTGATGCGGGGTCGGCGCTGGCCGACGGCGCCGCTGAGGGCGACTCGCTCGACGACGGGGTTTCGGTCGTGTCAGGGGTACTGGTGAAGGTGGGGATCGGACCGGCTGACCCGTGCTGCTGCGGATCCGTCCGGCCGAGCGCGAGAGCGACCAGCACGACGTCGATGACGACCAGGGCTACGACTGCGACGGCGACCCAGATCAGGGTCGTACGAGGTAGCGCGCGGCCGAGGTTTCGGGTTCCTCGGCGACTGTTCATGTCCCCCAGCCCCCTCAGCGCTCTGCTCGACGGAGGACGCCGGCCTTCTTGCCGGTTCGTTTGGGTGCACGCACGGCAGCCGTAGCAGCCTCGTCATCGCCGGTTCCGTAGCCGTAGCCGTACCCGTAGCGGCCGTAGCCGTACGCACCGGGGCCCCTGACGGGCATCATCGTGATGACGAAGCCGGCGATGGTTGCGCCGACGTTCTCGAGGGACGCCACCGCTGCAGCGAGCTGACCCTTGTGCGTCTTGCCCGCCGCGACGGCCAGGATGGCGCCGGACGCCTTCTTCGCCAGGATCGCAGCATCCGTCACGGGAAGCAGCGGCGGCGCGTCGAACAGGACGTAGTCGAACTGCTGCTCGAGCAGCGTGATCAGGTCCTGCATCGCACGCGAACCCAGGAGCTCCGACGGGTTCGGCGGGATCGCACCGGACGGCAGGACGACCATGTTGCCGCGTCCCCACGGGTGCGCGACGTCCTCGAGCGTGGCGCGGCCGATGAGCACGTCGGTCAGACCGGCACTCCCGTCGACGTCCATGTACTCGGCCACGCGCGGACGGCGCAGGTCGGCGTCGATCAGGATGACGCGGAAGCCGGCGCTGTCGAGGGCGATCGCCAGGTTCGCGACCGTGGTGCTCTTGCCCTCGGACTGCACCGACGAGGTCATGACGAACGTCCGCGACCCCGTCCCCAGGTCGAGGAACTGCAGGTTGGTGCGCAGCGTGCGGAACGACTCGGCGCGCGGGCTGCGCGGGTCGACCTGCACGATGAGGGGCCGCTCCGACGCCTTGTTGTCGAACGCGATGCCGCCGACCACCGGCTTGTCGCTGATCTTCTCGACGTCGAGTTCCGTGCGCACCCGGTTGTCGAGCGTCTCGCGGAGGACCGCGATGCCGACGCCGAGTGCAAGCCCGACGAGCAGGCCGAGTGCCACGTTGACCGGGACGTTCGGACTCACCGGCGTGCTCGGGACCTGCGCCTGCTTGACACGGGTGAGCTTCACCGTGCTGGTGCCGTTCGCGTCCGTCGCCTCGATGTCCTGCACGACGTTGGTCAGGCTCTGCGAGGTCGCGTTGGCGATGTCAGCCGCCTGTACGGGGTCGGTGTCTTCGACGGTGATCGAGATGAGCGTCGTGCTCGTCGGTGCCGTGGCGGTCACCATCGGTGCCAGCTGTTCGGCGGTCATGTCGAGCTTGAGCGAGGAGATGACCGGCAGCAGCACGATCGGCGTGGACACCAGGTTCGAGTACGTCAGGACGCGCTGCTGGGTGAAGGTGTTGCCCTGCGCCAGGTCGCTCGCGCTGCCCGACGTCTCCGTCGACACGAACACCTGCGCCGAGGCGGAGTACACCGGCTTCTTGATCAGCGAGAAGCCCGCAGCGGCTGCCACCCCGACCAGTGCCAGCACGAGGATGAGTACCCATCCCTTGCGCAGCACCGTGATGTAGTCGCGTAGCTCCACGCGCCTGCCTTCCCCGATCCGATCCGTTCCCTGTGGTCCCATCACAGGAGCACCGGGGTTTTCCCAGCGCACGGCATTCAAATACTGCCACAGGTCTGAGCGCTACTCGGCTGTAGCAGCCGATGAACGCCTCGCGTCCTCTACGGTGGGCCCATGAGCTCCGAGTCGGCCCAGATCACCAGCGAGCCCGATTCCACCCGGCAGCGCGACCTCGTCGTGCTGCTCGTCGCCCTCGGTGCTGCCGTGGTGCTCGCCCGGGTCGTCTCCGGGATCACCCGCTCTGGGGGCATCCCGTCACCCGTCCTGCAGGTGCTGGCGGCAGACCTGGCGGTCTGGCTCCCCCTCGTCGTGGGCGCGGGCTGGGTGCTCCGGCACGCCGAACGATCGGTGATGCTCTCCAGGCTGCGCCTGGACCTCGGCGCGGTCGTCTTCGCGATCGGCATCGTCGTCGTCTGCCGGGCGGTCGACGTCGTCCTGTCGATCGCGTTCACCGGCAGCACCGGGTTGGCCCCCGCACCAACGCTCGGGACGCCCGACGTGGGGCTGCTCATCGTTTCGGCGATCGGCATCGTGCTGGTCAGTCCGTTCCTCGAGGAGATCGTCTTCCGCGGTCTCTTCCAGCAGCGTCTCGCCGCCGAGCTCACCCCGCGCACCCGGTTCCTGGCGGTGCTCCTGACCGCGCTCCTGTTCGCGTTCCTGCACCTGCTCCTCGGGGCGGGCACGACGCCGCTCGGCGGCGTCCAGGTGTTCGTCACCACGTTCCTGCTCGGCCTGCTCACCGGCACGCTCGTCGCGATGACCGGACGCATCGGCGGAGCGATCCTCGCCCACGTGCTCTTCAACGCGGTCGCCGTCGTCGCCACCTGGCCCCGCTGACCGGAGCGGAACACCCCGCCGCGAGCGACGGGGTGTTCTGGATGGTGCCGCGAGTGCCGTGTCAGACGGTGCGCAGGACGTCGGGCAGGACGACCTGGAGCCGCTCGGCGAGCCGCTGCTGCGCCTCTTCGAGGGACCGGAAGTCACCGACGTACTGCCCGAACGTGTCCGACACGAAGTAGTGGCTGCCCTGCCGGTCCACGGTGCCGCCGTAGTAGCCGCCGTAGTTCGCGGCCCACAGCCCGGTGTCGGGACGGGACCAGCTGATCCGGGGATGCGCGGCAGGACCGGGAGCGACGACCTGGGCCTCGATCTCGGTGATGGCCGCGATCGTTGCGGTGTCCAGGGTCACCTCGGCCTGTTCGCGGCGGGCGACGGTCGTGCTCACGGTCATGCTCCTTGCGGTGGTACGGGCGTGCAGTGGTGCGGGTGCGAGCGGGAGGACTAGCCGACCGGGTGGATGACGGACGGCAGCATCACGTGCAGCTGGTCCGCGAGCTTGGCCTGCGCCTGCTCGAGCGAATCGAAGTCACCCACGACGAGTCCGAACGTGTCGGAAGCGACGTAGCGACCGTCACGCTTGTCGATCGAGCCGCCGAAGTGGCCGCCGTAGTTGGCGACCCACTCCCCGTCGTCCTCCTGCGTCCAGGCCAGCTTGGCCCGCTCCGGACGGGAGTGCGTCTCGGCCTGCGCCTCGAGGACCGCGATCGTGTCGACCGTGTCGGTGTCGAGGGTGACCTCAGCTCGGTTGTCGGTGGTGACGATGGTGCTCATGTCGCTCTCCTTCTTCGCGATCCGGGGTACATCTGCTGACACCAGAACGCTACGAGAACGAGTGGGGTGGCTGCCACCGATCGGCGCCGATTCACGGGTTCTGTCTATGGGCCCCATCGAAGAAGCCCGGATTTCCGGGGTCATGCGACGCATTTCCGGGGTACAGAGGACCGATCGGGGTACTCGTTCGCCGTCCATTCCCCCGGTCACACACGGACGGTCAGGGCCGCCCGTCGGTACGCCCCGGGCGTCATCCCGGCCAGCGGCGTGAACTGATCGATGAACTGACTCGTGGTCGCCCACCCGCACGCGGCGGCGACGTCCGTCACGGTCCGGCCGCTCGCGAGCAGTACGAGTGCGCGGTGCACCCGAAGCTGCAACCGCCACTGCCGGTACCCCATCCCGGTCTCGTGACGGAACAGGCGCGTGAGCGTCCGCTCGCCGACTCCGATGCCGACCGCGAGTTCCCCGAGCGACCTCGGCTCGGCGAGGTCCTCCTCGACGATCCGCGCGGCCTGCCGGAGGCGCGGGTCGCGCGGCTCCGGCAGGTGCAACGGCTGTTCCGGCGCGGACGCGACCTCGTCCACGACGACGGCCCGGAGGTGCGACCTGGCCACCTCGGAGCGTGAGCCGGGCGTCGTCAACGCGAGCAGCGCCTCCCGTGCGAGCGACGAGACGGCCAGGACGGCAGGGCCGGACGGGAGGCGCGCGGCGGCATCCGGGGACAGGTACACGACACGCATGTCGGTCACCCCGTGGGCGCGGTGCCGGTGCTCAGCGCCGGCCGGCACCCAGGTGACTCGGTTCGGCGGTGCGATCCAGGTGCCGTCGTCGGTGATGAGCGAGAGGACGCCGCTCGCCGCATGGATGAACTGACCGAGGGCATGGGTGTGCGGCGGAACGGTCTCGGCGTGCGCGAACCAGAAGGCGGCCTCGGTGCGCTCGGGGAACTCCTCCAGCGCGATCTGGCTGGAATCCGACATCGAGCGGCAGTCTACGTGTTCCGCGTCAGGGTGCAGCGGTGGTGTGATCGGTCCATGACCACCGCTGCCGTCCCCCTTCCGACCGCCGATCGACGGCGTGGACTCCTCGCCGCCTGGTACGTCGGCGCAGGCCTCATGCTCGTCGCGCTGAACCTGCGGATGGGCGTGGCGTCGGTCGGGCCGGTGCTCGGCGCGATCGAGCGATCGCTGCACCTCTCCCCGTCGGCAGCGAGCCTGCTCACGACGATCCCGGTCTTCGCGTTCGGGGCATTCGCGTTCCTCACCCCGGTGCTCACGCGTCGGATCGGGCTGCACCGACTGCTCGGGCTGACCATGGCGGTGCTCGCGCTCGGCATCGCGCTCCGCCTCGAGCCGCACGGGTGGGCGCTCTACGGCGGCACGGTGCTCGCGGGCGCCGCGATCGCCGTCGCGAACGTGCTGATGCCCGCGGCGATCAAGAGCGACTTCGCGCACCGCGTGGGACTCATGATGGGGCTCTACTCGACGGCTCTGTTCCTCAGCGCCGCGATCGCGTCCGCCGCGGTCGTCCCGCTCATGGCGGCGTTCGGGTCGTGGCGTCCGGCGTTGGCGTTCTGGGCGGTCCCAGCGGTCGTCGCCGCCGTGGTGTGGCTGCCGCGGGCGCTCCGGAACCCGGGGCACGTCCGGGGATCGAGCACTGTGGCGGACGCCCTGCCGGAAGCCGCCGACGAGCCGACCTTCGCGCGGCTGTTCCGGGACCCGGTCGCGATCGCCGTCACCGGGTTCATGGGGCTGCAGAGCCTGTCGTACTACGCGTTCCTCACCTGGGTGCCGACCGTCCTGCAGGACGCCGGGGTCTCCGCACACGAGGCCGGGCTCATGCTGGCGTACTCGAGCCTGCCCGGCATCGTCACGGGCGTCACGGGGCCCGCGATCGCTCGGCGCCTCCGTCCCACGTGGCTGCCGGTCGTGGTCGTGGTGGTGCTCTGCGCGGCCGGGTTCGGCGGGCTGCTCGTGGCACCGGCCGCAGGCGCCTGGGCGTGGATGACCCTGCTCGGGCTCGGGCAGGGGGGCGCGATCAGCCTGTCGTTGAGCTACATCGTGTGGCGGTCACCCGACGCCCGGCACACGGCGCACGTGTCGACCATGGCGCAGGGCACCGGGTACCTGCTCGCCGGGCTCGGGCCGCTCGGCATCGGGCTGCTGCACACCGCGACCGGAGGCTGGACGGTGCCGATCGCGGTGCTGCTGGCGCTCCTCGTGGTCCAGCTCGTCGCGGGCATGGCGGCGAGTCGCGACCGGCACGTGCTCGCGCGCGGCTGACGCGCTGCGCCGCTCAGCGCACGGCGCGCAGCGCGTCCGCGATGACCACGAGCGCCGCGTCGATCTCATCGGCCACGCGCACGTGCGTCGCCTCCGACCGCCGGTAGGGGTCGTCGATGTCGTCGTCCGCCGGGTCCGCGGGCGGCGGGACCGTACCGCGGAGTCGAGCGACCCGCTCCACGAGTTCCTCCGCTGTCCCGACGCCGGAGAGATCCCCCGGCTCGAGCCCCTCGAGCACACGGGCGAACTGCTTGATCGTGAAGGCCCGCTTCGCCGCCCGGGGTGCGAGCGACACGACGGCCGCACGGTGCGAGCGTTCCGCGGCGAGCACGAGGTCGGCGGCACCGGCGATCGAAGCGGTCAGGTACCGGGACCGGTGCGACGAGGGATCGCCGCCGAGCCGCGAGGACTGGGCCGCGGCAGCGTCGTCCATCGGAGTGTCGTCCTGCGCGATGGTGCCGGCCGACTCGACCTCGAACGCGGAGGCGTCCGGGCCGAGCCGAGCGACGAGCACCTGCGCGCCGAGCGCCGAGCGGCAGAGGTTCCCGCTGCAGACGAACAGGATCCGCATGCTCAGGAAGCGCCGAGCAGGTCGTGCCGGACCACGATCGCGTCACGACCGGGGCCGACGCCGATCGCGGAGATCCGGGCACCGGACATCGCCTCGACCGCGAGCACGTACGCCTGCGCGTTCTCGGGCAGGTCCTCGAACGAGCGGGCGCCCGTGATGTCCTCGGTCCAGCCGGGGAACTCCTCGTAGATCGGCTTCGCGTGGTGGAAGTCCGACTGGTTCACGGGGACCTCGTCCACGCGCGCCCCGTCGACCTCGTACGCGACGCAGACGGGGATCGTCTCCAGGCCGGTGAGGACGTCGAGCTTCGTCAGCACGAAGTCCGTCACGCCGTTCACGCGTGCCGTGTACCGGGCGATCGGCGCGTCGTACCAGCCGCAGCGGCGGGGGCGGCCGGTGGTGGTGCCGAACTCGAAGCCGTTCGCGCGCAGGAACTCCCCCGACTCGTCGAACAGCTCGGTCGGGAACGGACCGGCACCGACGCGGGTCGTGTACGCCTTGACGATGCCGATGATGCGCTCGAGCTTGCCCGGGCCGATGCCCGAACCGGTCGCCGCCCCGCCGGCCGTCGCGGACGAGGACGTCACGAACGGGTAGGTGCCGTGGTCGACGTCGAGCATGGTGGCCTGGCCGGCCTCGAACAGGACGGTCTCGCCACGCTCGAGGGCGCGGTGGATCTCGAGCGCGGTGTCGGCCACCATCGGGCGCAGTCGGTCGGCGAAGGACAGCAGCGACTCGACGACCTCGTCGGCGTCGATCGCGCGGCGGTTGAAGACCTTCACGAGCAGGTGGTTCTTCTGGTCGAGGGCCGCCTCGACCTTCTGCCGCAGGATGTTCTCGTCGAAGATGTCCTGGATGCGGATCCCGACGCGGTTGATCTTGTCGGCGTAGGTCGGGCCGATGCCACGGCCGGTGGTGCCGATCTGACGCTTCCCGAGGAACCGCTCGGTCACCTTGTCGATGGTGCGGTGGTAGTGCGTGATGACGTGGGCGTTCGCCGACACGAGCAGCTTGGAGGTGTCGACGCCGCGGGCCCGCAGCGCGTCGAGCTCCTGGAAGAGGACCTCGAGGTCGACGACGACGCCGTTGCCGATGATCGGCGTGACACCGGGCGTGAGGATGCCGGAGGGGAGCAGGTGCAGCGCGTACTTCTCGCCGCCGACGACGACCGTGTGCCCGGCGTTGTTGCCGCCGTTGAACTTGACGACGTAGTCGATGCGGGACCCGAGGAGGTCGGTGGCCTTCCCCTTGCCCTCGTCGCCCCACTGGGCTCCGATGATCACTGCAGCGGGCATCTGGTTCTCCTCACGTTGGCGGAGGACCTCACACGACCAGTCGGTCGGTGGTCCACCCGAGTCTATCGGACGGCCACTCCACCGCTACCCGACCGTGGAGACGGCGGACGCAGCGGACCGCGTGGACCTGGGAGGGCACGCACCGAGCGCGGCGCAGCGTCGGACACGTCGGATCCACAGCAGAGAAGGAGCAGCACATGAGCGACCTCGGCGACAAGGCGAAGGACTTCGCGGACAGCGACAAGGGCGAGAAGGCCACGGACGCCGGTCTCGGCAAGGCGGCCGGCGCCGCCGACAAGGCGACGGGCGGCGGTCACGGCGACCAGATCGACAAGGCGGAGAAGGCCGCCGACGACAAGATCGGCAAGTAGGTCGAGA
Organism: Curtobacterium pusillum; assembly: GCF_013359865.1. Lineage (GTDB taxonomy): Bacteria > Actinomycetota > Actinomycetes > Actinomycetales > Microbacteriaceae > Curtobacterium > Curtobacterium pusillum. The sequence continues at coordinate 14,175 of NZ_JABMCE010000082.1, read as the reverse complement.
CCACTCGTCACGACGGACTGGAGGCGCGGTGCCAGCTGGCACCGCGCCTCCAGTGTGTACGCCGTCGCGTCCCGAATCGCGACGGCGGGTCCGGGTCAGCTCCGGAAGAAGTCCTGGTAGGACGGGTCGCCGACGGGCTGTGAGTGGCCCGGTTCGGCGAGGCGCTGCTCGATCATCGACTGGATGACCTCCGGCGGGGTGAGCCCACGGCGACGCCACTCGAACGGGTCGGCCCGGAGCTGCTTCAGGGTGCTCTGCGTCTGCATGCGGCCAGCCTCCCACCGGATAACTAGTTTGTCTAACTACATGTCCTCTTGACGCACTCCGGGCCCCGTCACGCGGTGGTGGCGGGGCCCGGAGTGGATCGACGGTGCGGCTAGCGGCGGGAGACCTTCGCGGTCGGCTTCGAGGTCGCCGAACCGTCCTGGAACCCCTTCGCCTTCGCGACGACCTTCACCTGCAGGCGCTGTCCGGCGTCGGACGAGCCCAGCGTGTAGGTCGACTTCGTGGCACCCCTCACGGCCGAGCCGTCGCGGTACCACTGGTAGGTGTACGTCACACCGTTCGCGTTCCACGTGCCGTGGTGAGCGGTGAGCCGCTTGCCGACCTTGGTGGTGCCGGTGACGCTCACCGAACTGCCCTTGACGAGCGACAGCGTCGGGGCGACGGTCGTCGCGGTGACCGCCTGGGCCTGGTCACCGACGGCGTTGCCGAGGTGCAGCAGCAGGACCCGGGCGCTCGCGACACCGGTGCCGCGGGTGACCTGGAGCGAGCCGCGGTCGGCGAACAGGACGCCGGTCGACTTCCCCTGCGCGAAGGTGAGCGCCGGCGCGGACGGGTCGTACGTGGCGTCCGCCGTCTCGTCGACGACGTACGAGCCGCTCGTGGCCAGTGCCGGGGCGTACGCCGACTCGGTCAGGACCGAGTAGGTGAACGCCTTGGTGGCGCCGATCGTCGCCGCGTCCACGGTGAGGACCTTGACCGTGCTGTCGAACGTGTTCACGTCCTGCCCGGGGGCCCCGCCGTTGAGCGGCTGCGCGTCCACGGTCTCACCCGTCGCGAGGTCCACCGTCGTGGCGAACGTCGCGTCGACCGCAGCGGACTTGGCGTCGTACACGAGGTAGTCCGGCGTGCCGTCCCGGTCGGTGTCGATGAGCACCTCGACGTTGGTCACCGCGCCGGGGTCGGCGTCCGGCCCGTCGGTCTGCACGCCGAACGCGAGGGCGCCGGACGCCGCGTCGTAGTTCGCGCCGTAGGCACGGATGTCCGCCGCCTGCAGGGACTGCTTCGCCGAACCGGCCGGGAACGACTCCCGGCCGTCCGTCCCACCGAGCACGAACGGTGCGACGGAGGCGTGGTAGCCCGTCGTCACGTCGCCCTGGTCGACGGTGCGTCCCGTCAGCGCGAGGTCCGCCGTGCGCTGCGACCCGGTGAAGGTGACGTTCGAGCCGTGCACGGCGCTGACCGGCTTCGGCGCGACGTAGGCGCCGAGCCGGAGCGGGTTGAGCGTCTTGTCGGTCGGCGTGAACGTCACGAGTCCGGAGGCCGCTGCGACGAACTCCCGCTGGTAGCCCTGCTGCACCGACTCCTGGGTGGGGTCGATCACGCGGCGGAGCTTCGTCGGGTCCGCGATCGAGAACGTCAGCGTGACGGTCGCCGTGCCGTGCGCACGGACGGTCACGCGCTTCGTGCTGAGGGCGAAGGCCACGCCCGGCTGCGAGACCTGCGCCTGGTACGCCACGTCGTAGGTGTGCGCACGGCCGTCGGTGTTCTCGATCTGCAGGGTGCGCCGCTGGCTGGTCCTCGAGGCGACCTCGACGACCCCGTACGAGGCCGTGACGAGCTGGTCGTTCTCGATGCTGCGCACGGTGGTGCCGGCGGTGACCGCCTGGAGGGCGTCGACGCGGCCGGTGCCCTGGCGGAGCAGGGTCGCGTTCCCGTCGCCGTCCTTGACGTCGTGCGTCGCCGTGTTCATCAGCGCGGCCTTCACCTGTGGTGCCGTCCACGTCGGGTGCGACTGGAAGGTCAGCGCGGCGATGCCCGCCACGTCCGGCGTCGCCATCGACGTACCGCTCATGGAGAGTCGGCCGTCGCCGGTGCCGTTGGCCGCGGAGATCACGTTGACCCCGGGGCCCGCGATGTCCGGCTTGACGATGTCGTCGAACGATCCGTGCACGCCGCGGCTGGTGAACGAGGCGAGCGTGTTCACGGTCTCCGGGTCGGTGGCGAGTTCGAAGCCCTTGAGCTCGTCGGCGAACCGCACGTGCAGGGTCCCGGCCTGGGCGGCTGCCTGGAGGCTCGACACGCTGTCCTTGGTCAGCTCGGCTCCCGGGATGGCCTGGTTCCCCGCGATGCCGGAGTCGAACGTGTTGATCGTCCCCGCCAGCAGGACACCGACGCCGCCGGCGGCCTGGACGTTGTCGAACCGGACAGCGGACCCGCACTCGAGTGCGGCATCGGTCCACTGCAGCCAGACGACCTTGCCCGCGATCTTCGCTGCCTCGTCGGCACTGAACGCGGCGCAGCCGTCGACGTCCGTGCTCGGGACGACGACGTCACCCTCGACCGGCAGCGTGCCCGTGTAGTTCTGCGAGTACTGCGCGCGGTACGTCTTCGTGACGTCCGCCGGGGCGGTCGCCTCGACACCGTCGTACAGCGACTGGCCGGTGGCGCTCGCGGCGACCGTGAGGGCACCCTCGGCGTTGCCCGGCGAACCGCCGATGTCCGTGAAGTCGTCGGCGTTGCCCGAGGCGATCACCGGCAGGACGCCGCGTGCGGTGAGCGCGTCGATCTTGGCGTTGTCGGGGTCGTCCGGCGCGCCGTAGTCCGAACCGAGCGACAGGTTGAGGACGTTGATGTCCTTGCCCTCGGTCAGCGCCTGGCCCACCCAGTCGAGGGCGGCACCGGTCAGGTCGGTCGAGCCGCCGCCGTCACCGAAGACCTTGAGCGCGTAGAGGCCGGCCTCGGGCGCGGTGCCGGGACCGATCCACATGTCCTGCACCTGCTGCGTCGTCAGCTTCGTGTAGTCGCCGTCGAAGGTCGTCTTGTCGGCGTCGAGGCCGTAGCCGGCGATCGTGCCCGACACGTGCGTGCCGTGGTCGCCGCCCGTGCCGTCGATCGGGTTCTCGTCCGGCTTCGGGGTCGGGTCGTAGGCCGGGCTCGTCGAGTCCGCGTTGTACGTGGGCCCGGCGAAGTCGTAGCCACCGAGGAACTTCTCGCCGTCGTAGGAACCGGCGGTCGGGGCTCCCGTGTTCGCGAGCGCGGCCTGGTAGGCGGCCGTGGTGCCCGGGCCGCCGAAGTCGGCCTGGGTGTAGTCGAGGCCGGTGTCGAGCACGGCGACGTTGACACCCTTGCCGGTGTGGCCGGTCTGCTGCCAGGCGTCGAGCGAACGGGTGTAGACGTCGCTCGCCGCGTTCTTCGGCGTGACGCCGTCCGCGCCGGGCGTCGTCAGGCTCGGGTCGACGCCGGACGGTGCGGCGGCGGAGTCGGCGTTCACCGTCGGGTCGACGATCTTCTTCGGCGTCAGCGGGATGATGCTCTCGACGTCCGCACGGGCCGCGACCTTCCGGAGCGCCGCGACGTCGGCCACGACGGCGACCCCCGGGACGGTGTACTCGGTCGAGTAGAGCTCCGTGGCGTCGGCGTCGGACTGCTTGACGGCGGTGCGCACGGCGTCGACCGTCGAGCCGATGGCCTTGACGCGCTGCTTGGCGGCCGAGGACTGCGTCTTCGGCCCCGCGAGGTCGCCGCCCTTCGCCTGCGCGTCGACCTCGAGCGCGCCCTGACCGGTGGTCCGTACGAAGGCGGCGATCGTCTTCGAGGGCTTCGCGTCACGCAGCGGCTGCGAGAGCTTGAGGTCGGCGGCGGACCGACCGGACGGAGCTGCCGAGGCCGCTCCTCCGACGGCCAGGCCGCCGCACGCCAGGGCCGCGGCGGCGAGGCCGGCGGTGAGGACGCGCGCGATGCGGTGCGGGTCCGGGTTCGGGTCGTTGTTCGGTGTTGCACGGTTCAAAAGGCGCACCTCTGGGCTCCGTCCGTGGTTCGCATGGAATTGCTGTGAAGTTATGCGTTCGCTCTCAGGTCGCACAGTCCGCTCTTTGGGGGACTGGCCCCTGTTCGGGGGTACAGCATCCATAACTTGCACACTGCTGTGCAGGTTATTACGATGGGCCCGTGACCACCACCGACCACTCCGGACGCGCACCCCGCCGTGACGCGACGGAGAACCGCGCAGCGCTGATCGAGGCCGCGAGGACCGTCCTCCAGCGCGACCCGGACGCGTCGCTCGAGACCATCGCGACCGCCGCCGGGCTGTCGCGACGTGCGGTCTACGGACACTTCCCGTCCCGGGACGACCTCGTTCGAGAGGTCGTGACCGCCGGAGCCGCTCGCGTCGCGGCCGCGATGCCGACCACGTCCGACCTCGGGGCCCTGCCGCCGGCGGCCCGGCTCGCCGCCATCGCGGTGACGCTCTGGGCGGAGGTCTCGCACGTCCGGTCGATGGCCCGGGTCGCGATCCGCAGCCCGTTCAGCGAGTCGGTCGCCGAGGTCTTCGCCCCCCTGCGCGCCCAGGTCCGGGAAGCCTGCGCGCTCGGGATCGCCGAGGGCGCCATGCGCGACGACGTCGACCCCGCCACGCTCGGCCGACTCGTCGAGGGCGCCTGCATCGCCGTGCTCGACGAAGCCACCCGGTCCGGAACGTCCGACGAGGACGGCCGGCGCATGGTGGTGCTCTCGGCCCTCGGCATGGCAGGCATCGACTGGCGCACCGCGATGCTCTCCGAGCCCGTCGCCCCGACATCCCCCACGAAGGCCTCCCCCAGTAAGGACCGAGCATGACCCTCGAACTCGACCACGTCGGCATCGGCGACGAGCCCGGTGCCGCGCTGCCCGTCGTCTCCGCCGTCGCCGCGCCCGGACGTCCCGGGATCGTCGCCGTCGAGACCGAGCAGGCGCCCGTGCTCGCGTCCCTCGTCGCCGGCGGCCGCATGCAGCCCGACAGCGGTCGGCTCCTGCTCGACGGGCACGAGGACGCCGCAGCCGTACGGAAGGCGTTCGCCCTCGTCGACACCCCCGGCGTCGCGGAGCCCTTCCCGGTGATGAGCGTCAAGCGGATCGTGCGCGAGGAACTCGCGTTCGCGGGGCAGCGCCCCTCCCGCGAGCACGTCGACACCGTGCTCGACGAGCTCGGACTACGGGACTACGCCGACACCCACGTGCAACGGGTACCCACGGACGTCCGGATCCGGCTGCTCGTCGAGCTCGCCCTGCTGCGCGACGGCGTGACGGGACTCGTGATCACCTCGCCCGAGCGACACGGGGGCGCCGTGGAGGGGTGGTTCGCGGTCGTCCGCGACGTCGCCCGTCGCGGCGTGACCGTCGTGCTGGTGACCTCCAAGGCCGCCGCCACGACCATCGAGCGCCTGCTCGACACCATCGAGCCGCTCGACACCGTCCAGACCGAGGACCCCGAGGACGTGGACCGACCCGACGGAGACGTCCCCACCGACACCGACACCCTGCCCACGGAGGCGACCGCGTGACCACCACCTCGCTCGTCCGCGCCGAACTGGCGCGACTCACCGCGACCCCGCTCGCTCGACTCGCGTTCATCGCGCTCATGGTCGTGCCGCTGCTCTACGGCGGTGCCTACCTCTGGGCCAACCGCGACCCCTACGCGAAGCTCGACCAGGTCCCCGCGGCCATCGTGGACCAGGACGCCGGCGCCACCCTCGACGGCGACCACGTCGACTACGGCAAGGACGTCACGAAGGAGGCCATCGACGGCGCCGACTTCAAGTGGACGAAGACCTCCGCGGCGGATGCGCGCTCCGGCGTGCGCAACGGCACGTACGACTTCGTCGTGACCATCCCGCACGACTTCTCGGAGTCCCTGGTGTCCGCGCAGTCCGACGACCCCAAACGGGCGAAGCTCGTCATGACGACGGCGGACACGAACTCGTACCTGGCGTCCACGATCGCCGAACAGGCCGGCAAGACCATGCGCACCGCCGTGGCGGAGCGCGTCGGGAAGCAGGCCGCGAAGACGCTGCTCGTCGGACTCGCCGACGTGCGGGACAGCCTCGGCGACGCGGTCGACGGGGCGGGGCAGCTCGCCTCGGGCGCTGCCGACGCCGCGAACGGCGCAACGACGCTCGCGGACGGCACGGGCAAGCTGTCGTCCGGTGCGGCTCAGCTCGCGGCCGGGACGAAGGACCTGCCGGCGCAGATGACGAAGCTGAACGACGGAGCGCAGAAGCTCGCCTCGGGAGCGGCATCGCTGTCGTCCGGCCTGCAGTCAGCGAAGCAGCAGACGGCGTCACTGCCCGCGCAGACCGCGCAGCTCAACGAGGGCGCGCAGAAGGTCGCCGCGGGCAACAAGAAGCTGGCCGACACGGTCGACTCGTTCAGCAGCGACGTCGACGGCCTGCAGCCCGTCGACGCGGAGACGGTCATCGCACAGATCGAGGCGAACCTGCCGGAAGGCGTCACGCTCAGCGAGGAGCAGACCGCGGCCATCGCGAAGGCCGTCACCGACGTGAACACCGCGGGTGCGAACGCGAAGACCACGTACGACGCGACCAAGTCCTCCGTCGACCAGCTCCGTGACGGATCGGCGCAGGTCGCCGCAGGGACCCAGCAGCTGGCCGCGAAGTCGCCCCAGCTCGCCTCGGGGATCGCCACGGCGGCGGACGGCGCGTCGCAGCTGGCGTCGGGGTCGTCGCAGGTCGCTGCCGGGACGTCGCAGCTCGCCGCGGCGGCACCCTCGCTGTCGTCGGGGGCGTCGCAGCTCGCCACCGGTGCGGCATCGGCCGACGACGGTGCGAAGTCACTCGCATCGGGTCTGACCAAGCTGCAGAGCGGCTCGTCCGAGCTCGCCGACAAGCTCGACGAGGGACGCACCAAGATCCCCGCGTCCACCGCCTCCGAGCGCAACGACCAGGCATCGGTCATCTCCGACCCCGTGAAGGTCGGCACGGACGACGTCGCCTCCGCGTCGAACTACGGCGCCGGCCTCGCGCCGTTCTTCATCTCGCTCGCGGCCTGGATCGGCATGTACGCGCTGTTCCTCATCCTGAAGCCGATCTCGAAGCGGGCGATCACCGCGGTGCGGAAGCCGCTGCAGGTGGTGCTCGGCGGGTGGCTCACGCCCGTGCTGCTCGGGGTCGTGCAGATGGTCGCGCTGTTCTTCATCGTCCGGTTCGCCCTCGACCTGAACGTCGTGCACGCCGGAGCCACGATCGGGATCATGGTGCTGGCATCCGCCACGTTCGCGGCGATCATCATGGCGCTCAACGTGCTGCTCGGCTCCGTGGGGCAGTTCCTCGGCCTGGTGCTCATGCTCGTGCAGCTCGTCACCGCCGGTGGGACGTTCCCGTGGCAGACGCTTCCCGGGCCGTTGGCGGCGCTGCACTTCGCGCTGCCGATGACGTACTCGGTCGACGCGATCCGGCAGACCATGTACGGCGGGAACCTCGGGACGGCGTGGTCGGACGCGGGGGTGCTCGCGTGCTGGCTGCTCGGTTCGCTGCTCGTGGCGTTCGTGGTCACGGCACGGCAGACCCGCTCGCGGACCCTGCGCGACCTGCGGCCGAGCCTGATCGGGTAGACGCGGACCGCGGGTAGCGTCCGGGCCATGGCGACGCTGCTCATCACCGGGGCCACGGGACGGATCGGGACCGCACTACGTCCGAGACTCCTGGCCGCCGGACACGACCTCGTCCTGCTCGACGAACGCCCACCCGAGCCACCGGTCGGGGATCGCGAACGCTTCGTCCCCGGGTCGGTGAACGACCGCTCGGCGCTCGAGACGGCACTGCCGGGCGTCGACACGATCGTGCACCTGGCCGGGATCCCCACGGAGGACGAGTGGGACGCGCTGCTCGACGCGAACGTCACCGGGACGAAGAACGTGCTCGAGGCGGCCGCCGCGAACGGCGTCCTCCGCGTCGTGCAGGCGAGCTCCATCCACGCCGTCGGCCGGGTACCCGAGCGACCCGACGCCCCGGGCAGCGTCCCCGGCGACCGGATTCCCCGCCCCGACTCGTACTACGGCGTGACGAAGGCCGCGATGGAGCTCCTCGGCAGCCTGTTCGCCGACCGGTTCGAGATGTCGATCGTGTCCGCCCGGATCGGAGCGTTCGGCGACCGGCCGAACTCGGCGCGGGCGCTGCTCATGTGGACCTCGCCGGACGACCTGGCCCGGCTCGTGCAGGCGACGGTCGAGCTGACCGAACCGGGACACCACGTGGTGTGGGCGGTCTCGCGGAACACGGGCGCTCCGGCGGACTTCACGGCCGGCGAACGGATCGGGTTCCGGCCGGTGGACGACGCGTCGGCGGTGCTCGACGCGGAGGAGCGCGACGAGTTGCCGCCGGAGGACGCGGAGTTCCTCGGCGGGGGCCTGGCGAGGCAGCCGCTCGGCCGCGCACGCGACTGACCATGGGAGGCGAGCGGCGGGACGGAGCCGCGCCGAGCCTCCAGGCCGAACCGCACGCCTGTCACGGCCCCCGCTACCATCGACGGGAGAGCCACGGAGGTCGATGCAGATCATGGGAGCCGGCAAACCCGCGACCATCTACGACGTCGCCGCGCGCGCCGGGGTCTCGAAGTCCCTCGTCTCGCTCGTGCTGCAGCGCTCCCCCCGGGTGAGCCAGCAGCGGCGCGAAGCGGTGCTCAAGGCGATCCAGGAGCTCGACTACCGCCCCTCGACGGCGGCGGTCTCGCTGGCCGGCACCCGCTCCCGGACGATCGGCGTCGTGCTCGACGACTTCAGGAACCAGTGGTTCGTCGACCTGCTGACGGGCCTGCGCGAAGCGCTGCAGGACCAGGGCCACCGTCTCGTCGTCGCCGACCGGTTCCTGAACACGGGGCTCGACGCCTCCCCGGTGGAGGGTTTCCTCTCGATGCGCGTCGAGGGTCTCGTCATCGCCGGCGAGCCCGACACCGACCTGGCGATCCCGGCGTCCACGCCGCTCGTCATCGCCGGCGGACGGTTGTCGATCCCCCGCGCCGACACCGTCGCGAACGACGACCGTGCCGGAGGCGGGATGGCCGCGGAGCACCTGCTCGGGCTCGGGCACGTGCGGCTCGGGTTCATCGGGGCGTCCTCCGCGGCGTCGGCCGAGCGGCGCTCGGGGTTCGAAGCGGCGGTCGGCGCTGCGGCGGACGTGGCGGTGACGATCCTGCCCGGCGAGGCGACCGAGGACGCCGGCTCCCGGGCGGTGGCGCAGCTGCTCGACGACCACCCCGACGTCACCGCGGTGTTCGCGGCGAACGACGTGATGGCGCTCGGCGCACTGTCCGAGCTCGCTGCGCGCGGGCTGCGCGTCCCCGAGGACGTCTCGGTCATGGGCTACGACGACACCCCGCTCGCGGCGACACGGTACGTCGGGCTCACGAGCATCGACGACCGGAGTGTCGAGATCGGGCGCGGGGCCGGCGAACGACTGCTCGCCCGGATCGCCGACCCGGGGCTCGCCGCCACCGAGGTCCTCGTGGAACCGCGGCTGGTCGCCCGGAGGACGACGGCGGCACGCTGACAGCGCCCTGACGGCTCACCGCCGGGGTGGCCTCACGCAGGCGGTACCCGACGGTGGCCCTCAGCCGAGGTCGGCGTGCTGCACGACCCAGCTGTGCATGACGATCGCCGCCGCCGCCGAGGCGTTGATGCTCCGCGTCGATCCGAACTGGGCGATCTCGAGGTGCCCGTCCGCGCCGGCGACGGCCTCGTCGGTGAGCCCCGGACCCTCCTGCCCGAACAGGAACACGCACCGCTCGGGGATCGCGGCCGTCTCGATGTGCGAAGCCCCGGGGGTGTTGTCGATCGCGATCACCGGGCGACCCTCGTCGTGCATCGAGGCGAGGAAGGCCGCGACGTCGGTGTGGTACCGCACGTGCTGGTACCGATCGGTCACCATCGCCCCGCGCTTGTTCCACCGGCGGCGCCCGATGATGTGGACGGTGCCGGCGAGGAACGCGTTGGCGCTGCGCACGATCGACCCGATGTTGAGGTCGTGCTGCCAGTTCTCGATCGCCACGTCGAACGCGTGCCGTCGGGTGTCGAGGTCGGCGACGATCGCCTCCATCGACCAGTACCGGAAACGGTCGACCACGTTGCGGGTGTCGCCCGCAACGAGGAGCTCCGGGTCGAGCCGGGGGTCGTCCGGCCACGGCTCGGGGTGCGGACCGACCCCGTTCGTCGTCCGCTCGTGGGACGGTTCGGGCGCTGCGGTCACGTCCCAAGCGTAGGGCGCGCCCGGGGTCAGCGGACGCGGGCCTCGATCCCGGCGACGAGGATGTCGATCCCGAGGGCGAAGCGGTCGTCGTACGAGTGCGACCCGAGGAGCTCGCCCACGAGCGCGTGCCGTTCCGGCCGCCCCGCCTCGGACGAGCCGCGGCCGACCTGCACGCTCGTGTGTCCGACCACGAAGTCGTACACGACGAAGAACGCGTACATCGCCTCGGCATCGGGCAGCCCGGCGGAGCGGAGCGCGCCGACGACCTTCGCCACGACGGCGTCGGACTCGGTGGACACGAGGGCGCCGCGGCGACTGTGCGACTCGAGCACGAGCGGGTGCGTCCGCATGAGGTCCCGGAACGTCGTGGCGAACACCCGCACGACGTCGCGCCACTCCGACGGCCAGACGAACGTGGCGGTGAACTCGTCGACGGTGCGCCGCACGAGTTCCGCGTGCAGGTCGTCCAGGCCGCCGATCGTCCGGTGCACGGTCATCGGCGCGACCCCCAGCCGGACGCCGAGGGCCCGGAACGAGAGCCGGTCGAGGCCGTCCTCGTTCGCGATGACCGTGGCGGCGTCGATGACCTGCTCGCGGGTGAGCACGTTCGGGCGGCCGCGGCGTCGTCGCGGTGCCGGGTCCACGCGGTCCGACGCCGGGGCGGCTCGGGGTGCGGCGGTCGGCGTTCCGGGTTCGACGAGCACGGTGCTTCTCCTTGATTCGGTACGTGTCCTGAAAAGCCTAGGGCAAAGCCGACCGGCATTCGGTGTCTCGACCATCTCGGCTCCGCACGCTGGGCACAAGAGCCGATCCGTTCCTCCCGGCCCTTTCCGAGGCGACCCCGAGCCGGGCCGTCACACGCGCCCAGTAGGGTGAGGACCATGGCAACCCGCGACGAGGTCGAGTGCTGGCTGACCGACATGGACGGCGTGCTCGTCCATGAGAACCAGGCCCTCCCCGGAGCCCCCGAGCTCATCCAGCAGTGGCTCGACGAGGGCACCGAGTTCCTCGTCCTCACGAACAACTCGATCTTCACGCCCCGCGACCTGAGCGCCCGCCTCCGCTGGTCGGGGCTCGAGGTGCCCGAGGAGCGGATCTGGACGTCGGCGCTCGCGACCGCGGACTTCTGCAAGTCGCAGATGCCCGGCGGCTCGGCGTTCGTCATCGGCGAGGCCGGCATGACCACCGCCCTGCACGAGGCCGGCTTCATCATGACCGAGACGGCGCCCGACTACGTCGTCGTCGGCGAGACCAGGAACTACTCGTTCGAGGCGATCACCAAGGCCGTCCGCCTCATCCGCGACGGCGCCCGCTTCATCGTCACGAACCCCGACGCCACCGGCCCGAGCGCCGAGGGCGTCCTCCCCGCCACGGGGGCGATCGCGGCGATGATCGAGAAGGCCACCGGCAAGCAGCCGTACGTCGTCGGCAAGCCCAACCCGATGATGTTCCGGTCGGCGATGAACCGGATCGGGGCGCACTCCGAGAACACCGGCATGATCGGCGACCGGATGGACACCGACGTGCAGGCCGGCATCGAGGCGGGGCTCCACACCGTGCTCGTGATGACCGGCATCAGCGACCAGGCCGAGATCGACAGGTACCCGTTCCGCCCGAGCGAGGTCATCTCGGGCGTGCACGAACTCGTCCGCACCGAACCGTTCGAGGTCGAGCTGTAGCGACGCGCTCGATCCGTGGCGGCAGTGTTGCCGCCCGGGGTTGCGCTCGGCCTGCGAGCGGTCCAGACTCAGAACTCCTGATACATCAGATTGGAGTTCCACGATGAAGCGGATCCTCACCCTCGCCGCCGTCGGCACCGCGATCTTCGGCATCGCCTCGGGCGCCCTCCCCGCCTCGGCCTCCGCAGCCGAGCCGCGCGACCCCCAGGCGCCCGGCTGCAACACGACCACGATGGTCGCCGACCACACGAGCGGGACCGTCCAGTGGGAGATCGAGTGCGATGCTCCCCGCTGGGTCAGCATCGACGCCACGGCGTTCGCCGGCACCCCGGACGACCACGTGATCGTGGACACGCAGCAGGCGTACCGGTTCGTCGAGGCCGGCGCGATCTGGACGGGGTCGCTGCGGTTCGACACCGAGGGGGTCGATCAGCTCCGCGCCCAGGCGGTCACGTTCGTCGAGGAACACGACCCGACCGAGCGTCCGGCCATCATCGGCGGCGCCACGGGCTGAGCAGCGACGCGCTGTCGGGAAGTCACCCCAGCCGTGCCGATGTGCGGCTCGGGGTGACCCCCGTCCCGCGGGAGCGAACGGGACCGACGGTGGTCACCACGTGACGGCCGGGAGGCGCGGCTCGTCCTCCCGCACCGCGTACGCCCCCATGGGCGGTACCGTCCGCCACCGGCGCCGCAGGCGGCGCGGCCGGCCGTCCCGCCACGCGACCACCCCGCCGGCGACGATGCCGAGCGCGAGCACCCCGAACGAGAGCAGCCCGACGCCCCCGACGAGCACGAGCTTCGCCGGGTCGTGGACGTCCGCCGTCGCCGAGAGCGCGATCGAGCCGAAGTCCCAGAACGCGTGCAGCAGCACCGGCAGGAGCAGGTTCCCGGACAGTCGGCGGCCCAGGTACAGCGTCGAACCGAACGAGGCGGCGAACACCACCTGGACCAGCGTCGCCCCGAGGCCCGCACCCGCGAGCGCGTTGAGCAGGTGCAGCAGCCCGAACAGCACGCACGAGACGATCCACACGCCGAACTCCGGCAGCCGTCGCCGCAGCCCGACGAGCAGGACGCCGCGGGCCATCAGCTCCTCGAAGGACCCGACGAACAGCACGCCGACGCCCAGGAGGAGGAAGTAGTGACCGGGCAGCGCCGACCAGTCGACGAGCGGCAGTCGGACGAGGCAGATCACGACGATCAGCGCAGGGGCGAGCCACGTCCAGCTCAGCCGCGTCCTCGTCGCGTCGATCGTCGCGATCCGCCACCACCCGAGTCCCGTCACGACGAGGCAGAGCGCCACGGCGGCGATGCCCTCCGGGAGGACGAGCGACCGGACGACGCTGTCGACCGTCTGCCCGAGCGTCGGGTAGTCGTCGCTCGGTCGGGAGCGCCACGCACTGATCGCTGCGAACACCACCATCGGTGCGAGGGCGACCAGCAGGGACGGCGGGACTGGCCAGCGGCGGCGGCGGGGTTGTTCCACGTCCTGTTTGTACCAGGGCAGCCGTACGATTGGCGGTATGCGCCTGCCCTCCCTGTCGACCATGGCGGAGGACTACGTGAAGCTCGTCTGGAAGGCGAGCGAGCGCGGCGGGCCCGGTCTGGCGACGAGGGACATCGCGGCGACGCTGAAGGTCTCCGCGTCGACGGTGTCGGGCAACCTCCGGAAGCTCGACCGCGACGGCCTCATCGAGCACACCCCGTACTACGGCGTCGTGCTCACCCCCCTCGGGCAGCAGGTCGCCGTGGCGATGGTCCGGCGGCACCGGCTCATCGAGACGTTCCTGGTCGAGCGGCTCGGGTACTCGTGGGACGAGGTCCACACCGAGGCCGAGGCGCTCGAGCACTCCGTGTCGGAGACGTTCCTCGACCGGGTCGACGAGGACCTCGGACACCCGACGCACGACCCGCACGGCGACCCGATCCCCCGCGCGGACGGTACGGTGCCGGACTCCCCCGGCACCCTGCTCGGGGCGATCGAACCCGGAGCCTGCGGCACCGTCGACCGGGTGTCCGACGACGACCCCTCACTGCTGCGGTACTTCGACGAGCTCGGGGTCGGTCTCGGGACGCACCTGCGGGTGGAGCGGGTGCGGGACTACGCGGGCGTGATCGCGGTGTCACGGCGGTCGGCCGACGGCGAGGAGTCCCTCGTCGACCTGCCGGCGGCCGCCGCGTCCGCGATCTGGCTCGCCCCCGACGCCGACTGACCCGGGCGGGGCACGGCCCGCGGGTGGGGTCGCGGCCGCGGGCGGGGT
>NZ_JABMCE010000081.1 GCF_013359865.1 Curtobacterium pusillum | reverse complement strand
GTCAGGGGCAGGTTACTCACGTGTTACTCACCCGTTCGCCACTAATCCACCCAGCAAGCTGGGCATCATCGTTCGACTTGCATGTGTTAAGCACGCCGCCAGCGTTCGTCCTGAGCCAGGATCAAACTCTCCGTAAAAAAAATACAACCAACACCCGAAGATGTCAGCGAGTTGATTCTGACCGTTGACTGTCCACTGGACAATCTTCAATCCAAAAGGAATTGTCTCCGAACCTCCACAAGTGAAGGTCACGGGGTCAATAAATTGGCATTGACAATGTGCACGCTGTTGAGTTCTCAAGGACCAGACGCACTCCCCACTCCACTCGTCACACGAGCTTCGCCAGAGAGGCATTCGTCTCACCCGAAGACACCACTACGAGAGTGGAGCTTCATCGGGGTTCGTTGCCTGAGCGGGACCCCGTCCGGACTGCATCCCCGGGGCTCTCGCTCCGGCGACCGTCTCGGCCGTTCCGTTCTCCGCCTCAGCGGCAACGAGTGATTACTCTACACACGCCTCGGGGGCCCCGCCAACCGGGCCGCAGCCCGGGCGTGTCGCGCTCCCGGGCACGCCCCGGTACGCGGAACGGCCCGCTCCCACGGCGGGGAGCGGGCCGTTCGGCGTGACGGGTCAGTGCCGGGCGATGACCGGGTTCTTCAGGGTGCCGATGCCTTCGATGGTCACCTCGACGACCTCGCCGTCGCGGATCTCGCCGACGCCGGCAGGGGTGCCCGTGAGGATGACGTCACCGGGGAGGAGCGTCCAGATCGACGAGACGAACTCGATGAGCGACGGGATGTCGTGCACCATCTCGCTCGTCGATCCCACCTGACGCAGGTCGCCGTCCACGCGTGTCTCGATGCGGATGTCCGAGGGGTCGATCTCGGTCTCGATCGCCGGGCCGAGCGGGCAGAACGTGTCGAAGCCCTTCGACCTGGTCCACTGGCCGTCACGGGCCTGCAGATCACGGGCGGTCACGTCGTTGGCGATCGTGTAGCCGAGGATGACGCTCGCGAAGTCCTCACGGGTGACGTTCTTCGCGAGGGAACCGATCACGATGGCGAGTTCGCCCTCGTGGTCCACTCGGCCGACGCCGGCGGGGAGCCGGATCGGGTCCTCCGGGCCGATCACCGCGGTGTTCGGCTTGAGGAACACCACCGGATCGTCACCGGAGCGCTCGTCCATCTCCGAGGCGTGCTCCGCGTAGTTGAGCCCGACGCCGATGACCTTCGAGCGGGGGATGACCGGTGCCAGGAGCTTGGCGTCCGCGAGCGGCACCCGCTCCCCCGTGGTCTCGAACCCCTGGTACATCGGGTCCCCAGCCAGCACGACGAGGTCGCGCTCGTCGAGGATGCCGTACCGGGGGTCTTCGCCCTTGCTGCTGAACCGTGCGATCTTCACCGTTGGAGCCTACCGACGCCAGGTGTGAGCTCAGGCCGGGTCGGCCAGCCGCGTCATCCAGCCGTGCGGGTCGGGACGACGCCCGTACTGGATGTCCGTGAGCTCGTCGCGCAGGGACATCGTCAGTTCGCCGGCGCCCACGGTGGGCGAACCGATGGTGAAGCCCTCGCCGCGGAGTTCCGCGATCGGGGTCACCACGGCGGCGGTCCCACACGCGAAGGCCTCTGTGATCGAGCCGTCGGCCACGCCGTCGCGCCACTCGTCGAGGGTCACGCGGCGGCGCTCGACACGGAGTCCGCGGTCCTCCGCGAGCTGCAGGATCGAGTCACGCGTGATCCCCTCGAGGATGGAGTCGGAGTCCGGTGTGACGAGGGTGCCGTCGGACTTCACCAGCACGACGTTCATGCCGCCGAGCTCCTCGAGGTACTTGCCTTCGACCGAGTCGAGGAACATCACCTGCTGGCAGCCGTGCTCGTACGCCTCCTGTTGCGGCAGGAGCGACGACGCGTAGTTGCCGCCGGTCTTCGCCGCACCGGTACCGCCCTTGCCGGCGCGCGCGTAGTTGCTCGAGAGCCAGATCGACACCGGCTTCGGCCCCGACGTGAAGTACGCCCCGGCAGGGCTCGCGATGCAGTGGTACGCCACCGCCTGTGCCGCACGCACCCCCAGGAAGCCCTCGGTGGCGATCATGAACGGCCGCAGGTACAGGCTCGTCTCCGGCGCGGAGGGCACCCAGTCGACGTCGGCCCGCACGAGCTGGCGGATCGACTCGACGAAGGTCTCCACCGGGAGCTCCGGCAGCGCGAGACGACGGGCCGACCGCTGGAACCGACGCGCGTTCGCGTCCGGTCGGAAGGTCCAGACCGACCCGTCCGCGTGCCGGTACGCCTTCAGGCCCTCGAAGATCTCCTGCGCGTAGTGCAGGACGCTCGCGCTCGGGTCGAGGCTCAGCGGGCCGTACGGGTGGATCGAGGCGTCGTGCCAGCCGGCGTCCAGCGTCCACTGCACCGACGCCATGTGGTCGGTGAAGTGCTTGCCGAAGCCCGGGTCGGCGAGGATCTCCTCGCGCTCGGCCGCGGCGCGTCGTTCCGGCGAGGGGGTGGTGGCGAACTCGAGTCCGAAGGCGGTGTCGGTGCTCATCTGGGGAGACTCCTGTCAGGCGGTGGTGGTGCGTGCCGTGGCCGCGGCGGCGATGGCGTCGCCGATCTCGGCCGTGCGACGCTGCGAGGTGCCCCGGTCAGCCAGGTCCTGCTCGACCGCCCGCGTGACCGCCGTCGCGAGGTCGCTGCGACCGATGTGGTCGAGCAGCAGTGCGACGGACAGGATGGCGGCCGTGGGATCGGCCTTCTGCTGACCCGCGATGTCCGGCGCGGAGCCGTGGACCGGCTCGAACATGCTGGGGAAGGTGCCGTCCGGGTTGATGTTGCCCGAGGCCGCCAGACCGATGCCGCCGCTGATCGCGCCGGCCAGGTCGGTGATGATGTCGCCGAAGAGGTTGTCGGTGACGATGACGTCGAACCTAGCAGGTTCCTTCACCATGTGGATGGTGACGGCGTCGACGTGCTGGTAGTCCACGGTGACGTCGGGGAACTCCTGCCCGACGGCCGCGACGGTGCGCTGCCACAGGGCTCCGGCGTGCACCAGCACGTTGCTCTTGTGCACGAGCGTCAGGTGCTTGCGCGCTCGCCGGTTCGCCAGTTCGAACGCGTACCGGACGACCCGCTCCACACCGAACGCGGTGTTCAGCGAGACCTCGGTGGCGATCTCCTGCGGGGTCCCGGTACGGATCGCGCCGCCGTTGCCGACGTACGGTCCCTCGGTCCCCTCGCGCACGACGACGAAGTCGACATCGCCCGGTTCGGCGAGGGGCGTCCCGACGGCGTCGTAGACCCGCGTCGGCCGGAGGTTCACGTAGTGGTCGAACGCGAACCGGAGCTTGAGCAGCAGCCCCCGCTCGATGATGCCGCCGGCGAGCCGCGGGTCGCGGGGGTCGCCGCCGACCGCGCCGAGCAGGATCGCGTCGTGGGTGGCGATGGCGGACATGTCGTCCTCGGTGAGGATGTCGCCGGTCTCGATGAACCGCGCGGCACCGAGGGAGAACGGGGTCTCCTCGACGACGAGGTCGTCCGGGAGGACCGCGTGCAGCACCTTCAGCGCCTCGTCGACGACCTCGGGACCGATGCCGTCGCCGCGGATCACGGCCAGCTTGAGCGTCTGCGTCATGTCCGCCACTCCCCTACAGCGTGATGTCGATCTCGCGGAGCGACGCCGCGTCGATCGTGGACCGGACGTGCTCGAGGATCTCCGCCGGGACGGGCGAGTCGACGGTGAGCACGCTGAGCGCCTGGCCGCCGGCGGCCTCGCGCGAGATCTGCATCGCCGCGATGTTGATCCCGGCCTCGCCGAACTCCTTGCCGTAGACGGCGACGATGCCCGGGCGGTCGGTGTAGACCATCACGACGTGGTGCTCGGCGAGAGCGACCTCGACGTCGTGGCCGTTGATCTCGACGAGCTTGGCGATCTGCTTCGGGCCGGTGAGCGTCCCGGAGACGCTGATCGCCGGCCCCTCGGACTGCGCGCCGCGGATCGTGAGCACGTTGCGGTACTCCGGGCTGTCCGAGTCGGTGATGAGCCGCACGGTGACCCCGCGCTGCTCGGCGATGAGCGGGGCGTTGACGTACGACACCTGGTCGCTGACGACATCGGTGAACACGCCCTTGAGCGCCGCGAGCTTGAGCACGCTGACGTCGTAGTCGGCGAGCTCGCCGTGCACCTCGACGTCGATGCTGGTGACGGGCGAGGTGGCGAGGCCCGTGAAGACCTGTCCGAGCTTCTCGACGAGCGGGATGCCCGGACGCACGTACGGGTCGATGACGCCACCGGCGACGTTGACCGCGTCGGGGACGAGTTCGCCGCCGAGCGCGAGACGCACCGACTTGGCGACCGAGACGCCCGCCTTCTCCTGTGCTTCGTCGGTCGAGGCGCCGAGGTGCGGCGTCACGACGACGTTCGGCAGGGAGACGAGCGGGGAGTCCTTCGGCGGCTCCGACACGAAGACGTCGAGTCCGGCGCCGGCGATCGTGTTCGAGGTGAGCGCACGGTGCAGCGCGTCCTCGTCGATCAGGCCGCCGCGGGCGACGTTCACGACGAACGCGGTCGGCTTCATGAGCGCGAACTGGTCGTCCGAGATCATGCCCACCGTCTCGGGGGTCTTCGGCATGTGGATGGTGATGAAGTCCGAGCGCTTGAGGAGGTCCTCGAGCGAGACGAGTTCCACACCGAGCTGCTGGGCGCGGGCCGTGGTGACGTACGGGTCGTACGCGATCACCTGGACGCCGAACGCCTGCAGCCGCTGCGTGATGAGGGCACCGATCCGGCCGAGGCCGATGATGCCGACGGTCTTCTCGTACAGCTCCACGCCCGTGTACGCGGAGCGCTTCCACGTGCCGGCGGCGAGCGAGGCGTGCGCGGCCGGGATGTGGCGTGCGAGCGACAGGATGTGGCCGACCGTGAGCTCGGCCGCGGAGATGATGTTCGACGTCGGCGCGTTCACGACCATCACCCCGGCGGAGGTGGCGGCCTTGATGTCGACGTTGTCGAGGCCGACACCGGCGCGGGCGACGACCCTGAGGTTCGGCGCCGCGGCGATCGCCTCGGCGTCGACCTTGGTGGCGGAGCGCACGAGGATGGCGTGCGCATCGGCGAGGGAGGCCAGGAGTGCGGGACGGTCGGTGCCGTCCACGTTCCGGATCTCGAAGTCGGGCCCGAGGGCGTCGACTGTGGCGGGCGAGAGTTCTTCGGCGATCAGGACGACCGGCTTCGGCACAGCTGCAGTTTCCTCACACGAGACGGGCGGTATCCCACCATCGTATCGACGTGAGCAGGTGGTTACGACCGCGGGCCGTGTCAGAAGTCGAGCAGTCGCGGCACGAACAGCTGCAGGTCGAGCCACAGCGCGCCCGCCGCAGCGAAGGCGAGCACGAAGACGCCGACGGTCACCGCGAGCCGGGCGCGCCGGCTGACCCACAGGGCGACGACGAAGGCGATCGGTCCGATCGCGATGTCGAGGACGAGCCACACCCACGGCGTGCTCCGCGCGAGCGAACCACCGCCGGAGGTCGACCCGAGGAACTCGTTGAACGCGCGCACGGACTGCGAGACCGTGACGAGGTTGCCGACGCTCTGCACGGTCATGTACGCGAACAGCGCGGCGAACACGACCCACACCACGATCCGGCCGACGAGCGTGCCGGAGGAACGGCGGACGGCCGGCGACGCGGCGGTCACCCGAAGCTCCTGGTCATGAGGAACGGCCACGGGAACAGGACGGCGGCACCGAGCAGCATCCAGAGCAGCCGGGTACGGGTACGACGGCCGCGACCGGCCCAGAGCACGACGGTGAACCAGAGCGCCGGCGCGACGATCGACAGGAAGCGCAGTACCTCGACGAAGACCGTCAGCACGGTGTCCACGTTCGACACGTACGAGGTCGACGCCGTCAGCAGCCACGCCACGGTGTAGAGCAGGTAGAGCCCGCCGAACACGCCGAACCCGATCAGCGCGCCGGAGGTCTCCGGCGCCTCGGGGTCACGGGTCCCGCGGTCCTTGACCGTGACGGGGTTGTTCGCCGCGTCGACGTGGGTCGCGTCGTCGGCGTCGCCCCAGCTGAGGGCGTCGTCGTCGTGGTCGACCGAGCCGTCGGGCGGGGATGCTGCCGTGGTCATGCCTCGATTCTACGAGGGACGGCCGCTCCGCTCGACCATGCGTGCGCTGTGCACCGGGGCGTCAGGCGTCGGCCGGCTGCGTCTCGAGCACCTCGGCCACGACGTCGCGCACCGCGGGGAACAGCGGGTGGCTCTCCATGAGGCCGGTGAGGATCTCGGTGAGAGCGTGGGCCGTGGCGCCGGAGCGCAGCAGGGCGTGCAGCTCGATCGACTCGGGGTCGTTCTCGTCGTCGAAGTCGAGGGCGACCCGGACGGCGCCGAGCAGGTGGTCGACGGGGAGCCCGCGCTCGGCGAGCTGCGAGGCCGGACCGACGAAGCGCTCGCGACGGCCGAGCTTCCGGAGCGGGTTGCGTCCGACGCGGACCGTCGTGTCCGGCAGGTGCGGGTTCGCGATGCGGGACAGGTTCGCGGCGACGTAGCGCGCGTGCTCCTCCGGGTCGAACCCGTGCTTCGCGATGAGGAGCGCGGTGGTCTCCGCGAGGACGCCGTCGACCTCGGCCCGGACGGCCTGGTCCTCGAGCGCCTCCCTGATGAGGCGGATGCCCCGGACGTAGCCGTGGTACGCGGCCGTCGCGTGGGCGGTGTTCACCGTGTAGAGCTTCCGTTCGACGAACGGCTGCAGGTCGTCGACCCACGTCACCCCGTCGATCGCGGGCGGTTCGGCGCCCGAGCCGGCGAACGGCGTGCGCTCGATGACCCACTCGTAGAACGGCTCGAGCACGACGTCGAGGCCGCCGGACTGCCCGAGCACACCGGACTGATCCGGCACGATGCGGTCGATGGCGCAGTTCGCGAAGACGGCAGCGATGTCGCGGTCCTCGAGGATCGGGGCGCGACGGATGCTGGCGTGCAGGGAGTCGGTCGCGTTGAAGGCGTTCTCGCACGCCACGATCGTGACGTCGCCGCGCTCGAGCGGGCGGGCCGCGAGCCCCTCGGCGATCACGGGTGCGACCAGCGGCAGGGTGCGGGCGCCGACCGCGGTCGTGACGACGTCGGCCTCGGCGATCGCCTGGATGACCTGCTCGCGGTCGGTCTTGCTGCTCAGCGCCCGGAACCCGTAGACGAGGTGCTCGACCGGCATCTCGCCGACCTCGTGCACCACGAAGCGCCCGGCCTCGTTGAGGGCCGAGACGACGCGGTCGTCGACGTCCACGAAGGTGAGCTCGTAGCCGCTCGCGACCAGGAACTGACCCACGAACCCGCGCCCGATCTTGCCGGCGCCGATGTGGACCGCTCGCTTCGTCACCGCCATTCGACGATCCTCCCATGCCGATCGTCGGGTTCTCGACGGAGCACGACCCGAGCGGACGACGACTGTCGCGCAACGAGGGCGCGCACGCCACGGGGACGCCGATCCACGGCGTCGGGGCGGGAGGAGAGCTGCTGCATAACGTTCGGGTCACATCGCGAGGCGGCGGTGCGGGTGCACCGCCGCCTCGTCATCGAGTGGTGCCGGAAGACTACCGCGCGGCGGAACCGTCCACGTAGTCGGCGTCGTTCGACTTCCAGGCGAAGAGCGCACGCAGCTCGCGACCCGTGGCCTCGATCGGGTGCCCCTCGCCCTTCGCGCGGAGCGCCTTGAACTCGGGAGCGCCGGCGTCCTGGTCCTCGATGAAGCGCTTCGCGAAGGTGCCGTCCTGGATGTCTGCGAGGACGGCCTTCATGTTCTCCTTGACCTCGGGCGAGATCACGCGGGGGCCCGAGACGTAGTCGCCGAACTCGGCCGTGTCGGAGATCGACCAGCGCTGCTTGGTGAGGCCGCCCTCCCAGATGAGGTCGACGATGAGCTTGAGCTCGTGCAGCACCTCGAAGTAGGCGATCTGCGGCTGGTAGCCCGCCTCGACCAGGGTCTCGAAGCCGTACTGGATGAGCTGCGAGGTGCCGCCGCAGAGCACGGCCTGCTCGCCGAACAGGTCGGTCTCGGTCTCCTCGGTGAAGGTCGTCTTGATGCCGCCGGAGCGGAGGCCGCCGATGGCCTTCGAGTACGACCATGCGAGGTCCCATGCGGAACCGGAGGCGTCGACCTCGACGGCGACGATCACGGGGACGCCACGGCCGGCCTCGTACTCGCGACGCACGGTGTGCCCCGGGCCCTTCGGCGCGACGAGCGACACGTCGACGCCCTCGGGCGCCTCGATGTAGCCGTAGCGGATGTTGAAGCCGTGGCCGAAGACGAGCGTGGCGCCCGGCTTGAGGTTCGGCTTGATGTCGTCGGCGTAGACGATGCGCTGGACCTGGTCCGGCGCGAGGATGACGACGACGTCCGCCCAGGCCGTGGCGTCGGCCGGGGTGAGGACCTCGAAGCCGGCCTCCTCGGCCTTCTGGCGGCTCTTCGAGCCCTCCTGCAGGCCGATCTTGACCTCGACGCCCGAGTCGCGGAGGTTGAGGGCGTGGGCGTGGCCCTGCGAGCCGTACCCGATGACGGCGACCTTCTTGCCCTGGATGAGCGTCAGGTCGGCGTCGGCGTCGTACACGATGTCAGTCACGAGGGTGTGTCTCCTTGGTTCTGGTGGTCTTGGTGTGCGGACGGGAGGCGCGGTGCCGGTGGCGAGCCGCGCCTCCTGTCCGGAAGCGGTGTGCGCTCAGCGCACGCGGTCGGTGATGCTCTTGGGCCCGCGGCCCATGCCGAGGAGTCCCGCACGGGCGAGCTCCTTGATCCCGTAGGGCTCGAGCACGCGGAGGATCGCCTGGATCTTGCCGGGATCGCCGGTCACCTCGACGACGAGCGAATCGGTCGCCACGTCGACGACCTGGGCCCGGAACAGGTTCACTGCTTCGAGCACCGCCGAGCGCGTCTGGTTGTCGACACGCACCTTGACGAGCATGTGCTCGCGCTGGACGGACTGCGAGAAGTCCAGCTCGACGATCTTGATGACGTTCACGAGCTTGTTGAGCTGCTTCGTCACCTGTTCCAGCGGGAGGTCCTCGACGTCGACGACGACCGTGATCCGGCTCAGGCCCTCGACCTCGGTGTTGCCCACGGCGAGGGACTCGATGTTGAAGCCGCGTCGGGCGAACAGTCCGGCGACGCGCGTCAGCAGGCCCGGCTTGTCCTCGACGAGGAGGGACAGGACGTGGCTCATGCGGGGTCTCCCGTCAGGTCGGCGTCCTCGACGTCCCAGCTGGGCGCGTGGTCGCGGGCGTACTCGATCGAGGAGTTGCCGACGCCCTGCGGGACCATCGGCCAGACCATCGAGTCGCGGCTCACGACGAAGTCGATCACCACGGGACGGTCGTTCGTCTCGAGGGCGAGGCGGATCGCGGCGTCGACCTCCTCCGGCTTCTCGACGCGGATGCCGAGGGCGCCGTAGGCATCGGCGAGCTTCACGAAGTCGGGCACGCGGCGTGACTGGTGACCCGTCTCGAGGTCGGTGAACGAGTGGCGGCCGTCGTAGAACAGCGTCTGCCACTGCCGCACCATGCCGAGCGACGAGTTGTTGATGATCGCGACCTTGATCGGGATGTCGTTGATGACGCAGGTCGCGAGTTCCTGGTTCGTCATCTGGAAGCAGCCGTCGCCGTCGATCGCCCAGACCACACGGTCCGGTTCGGCGACCTTCGCGCCCATCGCGGCGGGCACGGAGTAGCCCATGGTGCCGGCGCCTCCGGAGTTGAGCCAGGCGTGCGGACGCTCGTACTTGATGAACTGCGCGGACCACATCTGGTGCTGTCCGACACCGGAGGCGTAGACGGCCTCGGGCCCGGTGAGCTCGCCGATGCGGCGGATGATCGCCTGCGGCGCGAGGAGCCCGTCGGTCGGTTCGGCGAACCCGAGCGGGAAGTCGGCACGCAGCTGCTCGAGCTTCGCCCACCAGTCGGCGGTCGACGCGCGTTCGCCGACCGGAACGCCGTTCCACGCCTCGAGCAGGTCCGCGAGCACCTCGCGCGCATCGCCCACGATCGGGACGTCGGCGAAGCGGATCTTGGAGATCTCGGCGGGGTCGATGTCGACGTGCACGACCTTGGCGTCCGGGGCGAACTCGTCCGCCTTGCCCGTGACACGGTCGTCGAACCGGGCGCCGAGCGCGATGATGAGGTCGCTGTCCTGCAGACCGAGCACCGCGGGCACCGTGCCGTGCATGCCGGGCATGCCGAGGTGCTGCGGGTGCGAGTCCGGGAACGCTCCGCGGGCCATCAGGGTCGTGACGACCGGGGCGCCCGTGGCCTCGGCGAAGCGCAGGAGCTCGGCCGTCGCCTCGGCACGGATCACGCCGCCGCCGACGTAGAGCACCGGACGCTGCGAGTCGGCGAGGAGCTGCGCGGCCGCGGCGATCTGCTTGCCGTGCGCCTTCGTCACGGGGCGGTAGCCGGGCAGGTCGATCCGCGGCGGCCACACGTACGGCGCCGACATCTGCTGGGCGTCCTTGGTGATGTCGACGAGCACCGGCCCCGGACGGCCCGTGGTCGCGATCTGGTACGCGGCGGCGAGCGTCGCCGGGATGTCCTCGGGCTTGGTCACGAGGAACGAGTGCTTCGTGATGGGCATCGTGATGCCGACGATGTCGGCTTCCTGGAAGGCGTCGGTCCCCATCAGGGTCGAGAACACCTGCCCGGTGATCGCGATGAACGGGACCGAGTCCATGTAGGCGTCGGCGATCGCGGTGACGAGGTTCGTCGCGCCCGGACCGGACGTCGCGATGGCGACGCCGACCTTGCCGGACGCCGAGGCGTACCCCTCGGCGGCGTGGCCGGCGCCCTGCTCGTGACGGACGAGGACGTGGCGGATCGTCGTGGACGCCATGAGCTCGTCGTAGAACGGGATGATGGCGCCGCCCGGCAGGCCGAAGACGTCGGTGATCCCGAGGTTCTCGAGCGTCCGGAGGACGGCTCCCGAGCCGGTCAGGATCTCCGGCGTCCGGCGTGCACCGGCGGCCGCGGACAGCGGAGTGGCTTCCGTGGGCATGAGGTGTTCCTTGCCTGGAGAGATGGCGATGATGCGTGTGTCGACGCTAGCCGGTCACCGCGCCCTTGGCGGCGGACTGGACGAGCTTCGCGAACTTCGCGAGGACTCCGCGGGTGTAGCGCGGGGGCAGCGGGGCCCAGCCTTCTCGGCGGGCTTCCAGCTCGGCAGGGTCGACCAGTAGGTCGAGCGAGCGAGCCGCGATGTCGACACGGATGCGGTCGCCATCGCGCACGAATGCGACTGGACCTGCGTCCACCGCTTCCGGTGCGATGTGGCCGATGCACAGGCCGGTTGTGCCGCCTGAGAATCGTCCGTCCGTCAACAGTAGTACATCCTTGCCGAGGCCCGCGCCCTTGATGGCGGCGGTGATGGCGAGCATCTCGCGCATGCCCGGTCCGCCCTTGGGGCCCTCGTAGCGGATGACCACCACGTCGCCCTTCTGGATCTGCCCCTCGGTGAGGGCGTCCATCGCGGCACGCTCCCGGTCGAACACGCGGGCGGGCCCCTCGAACACGGACGCGTCGAAGCCCGCGGTCTTCACGACGGCACCCTCGGGCGCGAACGAGCCCTGCAGGATGGTCAGGCCACCGGTGGCGTGGATCGGCTCGTCGAGCGGACGGAACACCTTGCCGTCGAGCGCCGGCGGGTCGATCTCCGCGAGGTTCTCGGCCATGGTCTTGCCGGTCACGGTCATGACGTCGCCGTGCAGCAGCCCGGCGTCGAGGAGCGCCTTCATGACGACGGGGATGCCGCCGTTCTTGTCGACGTCGTTCATGACGTACTTGCCGAACGGCTTCATGTCCGCGATGTGCGGGACCTTCGAGCCGATGCGGTTGAAGTCGTCGAGGGAGAGCTCCACCTCGGCCTCGTGCGCGATCGCGAGGAGGTGGAGGACGACGTTCGTGGAGCCCCCGAGCGCCATGGCGACGGCGATGGCGTTCTCGAACGCCTCCTTCGTCAGGATCTGGCGCGCGGTGATGCCCTTGCGCAGCATGTTGACCACGGCCTCGCCGGAGCGGTGCGCGTAGTAGTCACGGCGACGGTCGGCACTGGGCGGCGCGGCCGACCCGGGGAGCGACATGCCGAGGGCCTCGGCCACGGACGCCATCGTGTTCGCCGTGTACATCCCGCCGCAGGCACCCTCGCCCGGGACGATCGCGCACTCGATCTCCTTGAGCTCGGCCTCGCTCATCGTGCCGGCCTTGCACGCACCGACCCCCTCGAAGGAGTCGATGATCGTGACCTCCTTGAAGGAGCCGTCGGCCTGCTTCACGTAGCCGGGCATGACCGAGCCCGCGTAGAGGAACACGCTCGCGAGGTCGAGGCGCGCGGCGGCCATGAGCATGCCGGGCAGGGACTTGTCGCAGCCGGCGAGCAGGACGGTGCCGTCCAGGCGCTCGGCGTTCACGACGGTCTCGACGCTGTCGGCGATGACCTCACGCGAGACGAGGGAGAAGTGCATGCCCTCGTGGCCCATCGAGATGCCGTCGGAGACGGAGATCGTGCCGAACTGGAGCGGGTACCCGCCGCCGGAGTGGACCCCCTCCTTCGCCCCCTGCGCGAGGCGGTCGAGGGAGAGGTTGCACGGGGTGATCTCGTTCCAGGAGGAGGCGATGCCGATCTGCGGCTTCTCCCAGTCCTCGTCCCCCATCCCGACGGCACGCAGCATGCCACGCGAGGTGGTTGCTTCGATCCCGTCGGTGACGACCCGGCTGCGCGGCTTGACGTCGATATCAGGCATGGAGCGAGTCTAGGCCCCGTTGGGATACCACCCGACAACAACATGCGTACGCATCCGAACGGGAGGGGCGGTGCGGCTCGGTCAGCGCACCGCGCGCAGGCGGGCGAGCTGCTTCAGGACGCCGGTCAGGGCCGCCGGGTCGGCGACCCGGAAGGCGGCCAGAGTGTCGCCCTCCCCCACCTTCACGCCGACGTCCCCGTCGCCGAGCACCCGGAACGCGTCCTCGTCGGTGACGTCGTCGCCGGCGAAGAAGACCGCGTCCGCGCCGCGCAGGTCGCGCAACCGGGCGATCGCGTCGCCCTTCGTGACGTGACGCACGGCGAACTCGAGGATGTCCTTGCCGCCGCGTTCGAGCACCTCGGGGTCGGTCTCGTGCGCGACCCGGCTCGCTTCCGCGTCGGCCGCCCGGGCCACGGACGCCTCGACACCGCGCGTGTGTACGCCGAGACCGGCGGGCTTGTGCTCGAGCCGCACGCCGGGGAACCGGTCGACGACGTCCTGCAGCACGGCGCCGAGCCGGACGACACGCGCTCGCTCCTCGTCACTCAGCGCCGCTTCGGCATGGCCGTCGACGCGCCACTCGACGCCGTGCGACCCCACCAGCGCCATCTCGTCCGGCGCGTGCGTCACCGCGGCGAGGCCGTCGAGCGGGCGTCCGGACACGAGGACGATCTCGGTGTCACGGGCGCGCTGGAGCGTGAGCACGGCCGCCCAGGACCCGGGCAGCGCGCCGACCTGCGACGGATCGTCGGCGAAGGGCGCGAGCGTGCCGTCGAAGTCGAGGGCGACCAGGAGTCGCGGCGCAGCCGCGAGCGTCTCGAGGGCCGAGCCGAGGGCGGTCTCGTCGGTCGTCGTCTCAGGCATCACGCGCCTCCCGGGTGTCCTCTGCCGCACGCGCGGTCTGCGCGTCCTGGTCGAAGATCGACATGTTGTCGGTCTGCGCGTCGCGGTGCCTGTCCTCCGGGTCCGCTGCGGACGGGTCGATCTGCGCGTTCCGCGGCGCGTGCCGGTCGAGCGCCTCCAGGAACGAGCGCGACCATCGTGCGACGTCGTTGTCGCGGACGCGCTTGCGGAGCGCGCGCATGCGCGTCGACCGCTCGCGACGGGGCATCTCGATCGCCCGCTGGATCGAGTCCTTGAGCGCCCCGATGTCGTGCGGGTTGACGATGACGGCCTGCTTCAGCTCGTCGGCGGCACCGGCGAACTCGGACAGGATGAGGACGCCGTCGTTGTCGAACCGGGCCGCGACGTACTCCTTCGCGACGAGGTTCATGCCGTCGCGCAGGGCCGTGACGAGCATGATGTCGGCGGCGAGGTACAGCGCCACCATCTCCTCCCGCGGGTACCCGTGGTGGAGGTAGGCGATCGGCTGGTGCCCGATCACGCCGAGGTCGCCGTTGATCCGGCCGACCGTCAGCTCGATCTCGTCGCGGAGCATCGCGTACGTGTCGACGCGCTCACGGCTGGGGCTCGCGACCTGGACGAGCGTGGCGTCCTCGACCGCGACGCGACCGTCCTCGACGAGCTCCCCGAAGGCCTTGATGCGGTGCCGGATGCCCTTCGTGTAGTCGAGCCGGTCGACGCCGAGGAGCACGGTCTTCGGGTTGCCGAGGCTCTCGCGGATCTCGCGCGCGCGCTCCTGGACCTCGGGCCGGTGCGCGATCTCCTCGAAGCCCGCGGCGTCGATCGAGATCGGGAAGTGGCGCGCCTCGACGTGTCGGACAGTGATCCCCTTGCGGCTGCGCGGCGCCGCCGGGTCGTCGACGGGGACGTCGATCGTCGAGCCCTTCGTCGTGTAGCCCTTGATGTGGCGGACGGCGCGGAGGAAGTCGCTCGCGTCGTCGTGCCGCTGGAAGCCGATGACGTCGGCGCCGAGCAGGCCGTCGAGGATCTGCGCGCGCCAGGGCAGCTGCGCGTAGATGCCGACCGGCGGGAACGGGATGTGGTTGAAGAACCCGATGGTGAGGTCGGGGCGGCGCTCCCGCAGCAGTGCCGGGACGAGCTGCAGCTGGTAGTCCTGCACCCAGACGATGCCGTCCTGCTCGACGATCTCGGCGATCTGCTCGGCGAACCGCTCGTTCACGCGCTTGTACGCGTTCCACCAGTCGCGGTGGTAGCTCGGGTGCTCGATGACGTCGTGGTACAGCGGCCAGAGGGTGTCGTTGCTGAAGCCCTCGTAGTACTCCTCGACGTCGTCGGCGCTGAGCGGGACGGGGACGATGTGGATGCCCTCGTTGTCGAACGGGGCGACCTCGACGTCGGGCTGGCCGACCCACCCGACCCAGGCGCCGTCGTTCGCGCGCATCACCGGCTCGAGTGCGGTGACCAGGCCGCCGGGCGAGTGCCGCCACCCCTCGTTGCCGTCCTCGTCGACGACCCGGTCCACCGGCAGGCGGTTGGAGGCGACGACGAACGAGTAGCGGGTCTGTTCGGTGCGGGGTGCAGCCATGGGGTGGTGTGGTCTCCGTTCCGCCCGGCTCGAGCGCCGGGTACGGTGCCGAAGTTACCAGCGTGCCGACAGCCGATTCACGGCGGATCGGCGGGTTTCGGTATGCTGCACCCATCGTGTCGGGGGGACACGCGGGTACGGCACGGGGCCGGCACCGCCCTCTCGACGAGAGAGGATCCGACCGCCGTGAGCGATCAACCGCCCGTCCCGCCCGTCCCGCCCGTCCCGCCCGTCCCGCCGGTCCCGACCACCGTCCCGTTCGGTCGCCTGCTCCGGAGCATCCCCGGCCGCGACTGGCTCGCGGCCGTCATCGCCGCGATCGGCGGTTGGGTCGCGGCGTACGTCGTCGCGGGGCTCTCGCTGCTGCTGACGGTCGCCGTCGCCGCCGCTGGCGGTTCGGGATCGTCGACCGGGTCGACCGGGTCGACGGGTCCGCTGTCCGGGAGCGGGCTCGGCGGGGCCGCTCCGGACGTGCAGGACCTGCTGTCCGGTGTGAGCGTGCTGCTCGGCACGCCCGCGCAGCTGGTCGCCCTCGCCGACCTCGGCCGACTGCACCTGTCCGGTTCCGCGGCGCTCTTCGGCGTGTCCGGCTCGGCGGTGCTCGGCGTCGTGCCGGCCGTCGTGCTCGCGGCGCAGGTCGTGATCGCCGTCGTGCTCACCCGCCGGATCCGCACCCGCGAGCTCGGGCTCGTGCAGCTCGTCGTGACCGCGGTGCTGTCCGGGGTCGTACTGGCCGCCGTCACGACGCTCACCGGCCTCGTGCTCGCGATCCGTTTCCCGGACGTCCCCGGCGTGTCGATCGACCCCGTGCACGCGGTCGGGCTCGGCAGCGTGCTCGGCTCCTTCGTGATCGGGACCCTGTCGGTGCTGCTCGCGCGCCCGTCCGGCCTGGCGCGCGGGAACGTCACCCTCGCCCGCGCGCTCGGCACCGCGCGCATCGCCGCATCGCAGCTCGGCGTCCTCGTCGTCGTGCTCGTCCTGGTGACGATCGTCGTCGCGCTCATCGCGCGGCCCGAGTGGGGCGCGGCGATCCCGCTCCTCGTCGGCAACCTCGCGATGGCGTTCACCGCGTTCGGGTTCCTCGGCGGCATCGGGACCTCCGACCTCGGCTCAGGCGGGTCGACGACGTCGGCGTTCGGCGGCACCGGGGCATGGGTGTGGCTCGTGGTGCTGTTCGTCCTCGTGACGGCGTTCGCCGCGGGCCTCGCGCTCGCCGTCCGCCGGAACGACCGGGCGCGCACGACGCTCGACTGGGTCGTGACGCCGCTGGTCTGGCTCCTCGGCGGAGTCGTCGTGTTCGTGCTCGGGACGGGCGTGATCGCCTACCGGGCGACCGGCACGGGCGTCGTGGGCGGATCGGGCTCGGTCGGCGTCACGCCTTGGACGCCGCTGGTCTTCGCGCTCTGGGGCGGCGCGGTCGAGGCCGTCGCGCGGTACGTCGCGCCCGCGCTCCTCCCCCGGGTCGGTGGTCGCACCGTGCTCGTGGCCGCGCGGCTGGTCGGGACGGACCCGCGGCCGGCGGCCCCCGTCCCGGCGTGGTC